>NZ_BMDS01000002.1 GCF_014635905.1 Limosilactobacillus caviae | reverse complement strand
TGCCGAACACAGAAGTTAAGCTTCAACACGCCGAAAGTAGTTGGGGGATCGCTCCCTGCGAGGATAGGACGTTGCCACGCTAATAATAAAAGAGGGTTACATATCGCTTTTGGTATGTAACCCTCTTTTAGTGCTTTCTTGATTCAGTTAAGTGCATAAGCGAAACGAACACACGAAACAAAAAGTAAGCAGTCAATAACAGTACGTATTGAAATATGGGGTCATGAGCTACCGATATGGTAATTCATGACCCTGTCATTATTTATGGCATTCTGCTTGAACTTCTTTTGACTATGGTAAATAAACCTCAAGTTCTGCGTTCTTGCGGTTCGGTAAGTGATCAAAAGTAAGTAGTCATTTTTCAATATATAACGTTATTGATTGTTTACCCTGTTATGTGAGTGAGTAACAATAATTGCTACTTTTTTATAGGTTTTTGAAGCCAGTTAAAAAATGTTTTACGTTGACTATTTGCCAATAACCACCAACCACAAGCAAGTAAAAATGCTCCAATAACATCGGTTAGATAATGGGCGTGTAAATATACACGGGAATACATGATAATAGTGATCCATAAAATTCCGCATAGAATTACTAATATTTTTTGATATTGCTTCTTACATTTTGGAACTAAAATTGCTAATAAAGTAAAGGTAAGAATAATAGTTGAAAATGTATGACCACTAGGGAAACTGTATCCGCCAACAGCAACTAATCTGCCAGTTGGTCGTGGACGAATAACACTATATTTAAGTAAGATTACTAAACAATAACCAATAAATTGAAGCATTCCATACCAGACGCTATCTGCTATCCGTCTATGCCGCCACAATAATAGCATCAGTCCAATTGTTAAAATTCCAACAGTTACTGGATCTCCTAAAAAAGTTAATTCGGTTAAAAGATTTGTTTTGAGTTGCAGAACTGGTTTAACAAGGCAAAAACCAACTGAATCTATTGAATAAATAATAGAAGTCTTATGTAGAACATTGAAAAGCAGGATTCCAAATAAAATCCAGCAAAGAACTCCTAGCCATATTTTCATTCTTTTATGCATGACTTTATGCCTCATTTACTATATAAATTTTATCTTTAATTATATATCAATTTACAACAAAACTTAAAAAATCGGCTAGGAAAACGTTTACATTTTTGATAATAGCGATACAATTAAATTAAGTAAATGTAGGAAGGGTGACAACAAATGAATAACCAATTGCGCGGATATGCGTCTGTTGATCAAAATGTTACGGTTAATTATGATAATGGTTCGATCACTTTATCAGTAATTACACCTGAAATAATTCGCATCTTTCAAGATCATGGTGAAAAGGGATCGTCATATGCGATTGAAAATGATAAAACAATCAAAACTAATTTTACAGTATTGGATCATGGTGACCATTTCGAACTGTCAACATCAGCTTTGAACGTTAAAATTTACAATAATGAAAAAATTGATGTGTATGATGAAAAGGGAAATCCCTTAGTTATTGACTATCGTGGAAAACGTACACCAATTGACCGCGGATTAGATGAAGCTCATGCAAAATTGGTTGCTGCTGAGGGTCATGATATTGCTGGTGGCAGTGACAAAGATAAAACTTACTTTGAAGTAATTAAATCTTTAGCCGTTGATGAACAAATATATGGTCTAGGAGATAAGACCGGTTACTTAAATAAGCGCGGCTATGAATATGATAATTGGAACACTGATAATCCGTCTCCCCAAGTAGAAAGTTTTACCCGGCTTTATAAATCAATTCCCTTTATGCTTGGTTTAAAAAATGGTCATCCATACGGCCTATTTTTTGATAACATTTATCGAAGTCATTTTGACCTTGGTAAGGAAAATTCTAATTACTATTTTTATTCCGCAGTAGCTGGGAATCTTGATTACTATATCATCGGTGGTCACAGTCTTAAGGACATCGTAACTAACTATACTTATTTAACTGGACGAGTTCCTTTGCCACAGAAATGGGTGTTAGGGTATCAGCAGTCACGATGGGGATATAGTGTTAGCCCCGAAAAAGTAGAGGAGATTACTACTAAGCTACGTGAAAACGACTTGCCATGCGATGTCATTCATTTTGATATTGACTATATGGACGGTTACCGTGTATTTACCTGGAATAAAGAAAAATTCGCTGATCCGAAAGGGTTTGTTAAGAAATTACGCGACCAAGGTTTTCGGGTCATGCCAATCATTGATCCTGGAGTGAAAAAAGATAAAAAATATAAGATTTATAAAGAAGGACTTAAGAAAGGATATTTTGCCAAGAATCCTGATGGGACGGTCTATGTTAATAAAGTATGGCCTGGTGATTCTGTCTTTCCTGACTTTGGTCGACAAGAAGTACAACAATGGTGGGCTGATAATTGCAAATATCTTGTTGATGTTGGAACCGGTGGAATCTGGGACGATATGAATGAACCTGCTTCATTTGAAGGCGATATTCCTGATGATATCGTTTTTAGTGACGGTGATCGTCCATCTACTCATAAGAAACTGCACAATGTTTATGGGCATAATATGGCTAAAGCAACCTATGAAGGCCTTAAGAAATACAGCCACAAACGTCCATATGTGATTACACGGGCTGCCTATGCGGGAACGCAAAAGTATTCAACAGTTTGGACTGGTGATAATCAAAGTCTTTGGCCCCATTTACAAATGATGATTCCGCAGCTATGTAACTTAGGTATGAGTGGTTTTACTTTTGCAGGAACCGATATTGGTGGTTTTGGCGCTGACGCAACTGCCGAAATGTTGACACGTTGGATAGAAGGTGCATTATTTAGCCCGCTATATCGTAATCACGCTTCAATGGGAACTCGCTCACAAGAACCGTGGGTATTCGGCGAACCAACGCTTACTATTTACCGCAAGTATCTTAAATTACGTTATCGTTTTATTCCTTTCTTATATGATCTTTGCTATTGCGAAACAAAGACCGGGCTTGGAATTATGCGTCCATTAGTCTTAAATTATGATGACGATCCAGAAACCCGAACGATTAATGACGAATACATGGTTGGGGATCAACTCTTAGTAGCACCAGTTGTACAAGAAGGTCAGAATACACGGGCTGTCTATCTTCCAGCTGGAAACTGGATTGATTTTTGGAATGGTGTTGAATATGCAGGTAAACGATCAATTCTAGTAAATGCACCATTAGATAAACTCCCGCTATTTGTTAAAAAGGATACAATTATTCCATGGGGTGCAGAAGTAAGTCATATTAGTGATGAACCTGATAAGACAATGACGTTCCGCGTGTATGGAAAAAATGGCACGTATACTCATTATCAGGATAATGGTCTTGATTTTAATTACCAAGATGGCAAATATAATCTTTACCAAATTAACGCTGATGGGGATAATGTCACAATAAAAATGACTCATAATGGCTATAACAAGAATTACTATAAGATTTTTGTTGAGTTGAATGATCGAAAGCTTACTTTTGTATACGACCAAGAAGCACAAGAATATATTCAAAAATAGTTTAATATCAGGTCTCAGAATTCGGCTTTACCGTGTACTGAGGCTTATTTTTGTCCAACCTGTTTTTAGATAATCTTAGTTTACATAATATTCAATATAAAGTTTCAGAAGCGTTATTATCTTTTTAGTAGTATTCATGATAAACTAAAAATTGATAATTATGTAGGAGCGATAGAGATAGTATGAAAGAGAACCAAGAAAATATTTCATTAGCAATCGCAACGGTTGTTCTTGGAACTGTTGTCGGCTTTAGCTCACTAATATTAAGTGCCATTCTTGATATTACTGAGCATTATTTTTTGAACTTTAATGAGACTAATAGGGTCCCGGTTAATATTAATATTTTTCCTACTCATCGGTTTATTTCGGTTTTTATTGGGGGGATAATCGCGGCCATCGTTTGGTACTTGCTTCAGCGACATTACCGGCCTGTTAGTATTAAAGGCGCTTTAAACGGGAAAAAGATGCCTCTTTCTAAGACTTTGATTCATGTTATTACCCAGATTTTCTTCGTTGGAACCGGTAATTCTATCGGTCGTGAATTAGCACCACGAGAAGCAGGGGCAGCAATTGCCCAGAAATGGGAAAGGACATTTGACCGTTATCGGTGGCTTCATTTGAATGCTGAGGATAAACGATTATTAATTGCGGCAGCTGCAGGCGCCGGATTTGCTGGTGTCTATATTGCACCAATCACCGGAACAGTCTTTTGCCTTGAAATTTTATATCGCCGAATTAACGCGCGGTCTGTTTCAGTAAGCCTAATTATGTCGGTAATTGCAACGATGATTGGCTCAATCTTAAAAGGATTTGACCCGTACTACATCGTTGGAACACGTAATTTTTCATTGCTGACAGTTCCATTCGCACTTGTCCTCGGCTTAATTTTAGGGGTCGTCGGAACATGGTTTAAACGTGGCGTTAAACTTGCTTCTAATAAACGGGTAACAAATAAGAATCTATTGTGGGAACTGCCTCTTTTATCACTTTCAGCAGGAGCAGTGGCGGCGTTTTACCCCCAGATTATGGGAAATGGACGGGGATTGGCTCAGCTGGCGATGAATACAACAGTTATTAATAAACAAGTCATTGCTGCTCTACTATTTGGACTATTTGCGAAAGTAATAATTACTTTATTTACAATTAAATGTGGGGGATACGGAGGAACACTGACGCCATCCATTGCTGCGGGTGCCGTAATTGGCGTTTTTCTCGGAATACCATATATTCAGCTTTTTCCATTTGTAACTTTCGCGCAATGTGCCGTAATTGGCGCCTCATTATTTTTAGCTGCTTCTCAACAAGCGCCGCTAATGGCCCTATTTATGTTATTTGAGGTGTGTCACCTTAATTTTACTGCCTTTCTTCCATTAGGGATAGGAGTGGCAATTTCAATTGGTATTTCTAAATGGATGCAGGTTAAAACGGCATAAAAAAGGAATCGGAAATAAACTTCCAATCCCTTTACTATTTTTGAATAAAATTTAGCAGTCTGGTAGCTAATCAAAAGATAAACTCTAAAGATTTTCTGATTTTTGGAGTTTATCTTTTTTACTTATAAAGTTCCTTTAGTTTCTTTACTGTGGCGGCAAGATCACTACTATCAAATACAAGGGAAATGACAGCAATTCCAGCTACCCCTGTATCGTGAACTAATTGCATGTTCTTTTCGTTAATACCACCAATCCCAACGACTGGGCGCTGGCTAAGCATATTGAACCGTTCTAACTTATCGATGCCAATTGCCGGATCAGCATCTGCTTTTGACTTTGTAGGGAAAACGGGTCCGCATCCAATATAGTCAACGAAATCCATTAAATTGGCTCGTTCAATTTCAGCAGGGGTATTGCATGAATAACCAATAAACATTTGATGACCAACTGATACCGATATTTGATCAATTTTTGTATCGCTTTGCCCAACATGAACACCGTCAGCATTAATTTGCTGAGCTAAACGATAATCGTCGTCAACAATCAATGGAATCCCATATCGTGTACATAAGGTCCGCAACTCTAATCCAAGGTCAACACGTTCATTGGGGAGAAGTTTTGAATTACCTTTTTCGCGGTATTGAAAAGCAGTAATTCCGCTTTTCATTGCTAATTCTACTTTTTCAAGGAATGCGTAAATGTCATTATGGACATCTTGTGTTCCGCCAACTAAATATACTTGCAACATTTTTGGATCAAATATCATCTATCTCGTCTCCTTTAACCTTAACCCAGTGATTTAATGGACCATGGCCGTGACCAACATGAATACCCTCTTTAATTGTCTGTTCCACATATGTTTTACCAATCATGATGGCTTGTTCCATTGAGCGACCCTTGGCAATTTCTGCAGTGATACATGCTGAAATTGTGTCACCAGTCCCATGAGTATTTTTGGTATTAATTCTTGGTGCCGTCAACCACATATCATTACCGTCTTCAAATAAAATGTAATCGTTAGCCTTTTGAGAGTTTTCAGCATGACCACCCTTTAAGAGGATATTTTTTGCACCACGTTTTTGTAGTTCATGTGCGGCCCTCTTAATATCAGTTTTATCCTTAATATTAATTCCAGTCAACTCACAAGCTTCTGGAATGTTAGGGGTAATGAGGGTAGCAAGCGGTAGTAATTTGTCGCGTACAATAGCAATCGCATCATCGCTAAGTAACTTTGCGCCACCCTTAGCAACCATTACCGGATCAATAATTAATGGCCCTAAATTATATTTCTTCAAATTTCGGACAACTGCTTTTACCCGGATTGAATCAGCTAACATTCCCGTTTTACATGCACGAATTTTAAGGTCGCTTGCAATCGATGCAAACTGTTCATCAATCAATTTCTCAGGCATGGGGAACGTGTCCTGTACGCCAAGGGTATTTTGGGCAGTAACGGCAACAACTACCATTGCAGAATAGACGCCTCGCATTTGCATTGTTTTTACGTCGGCGGGAATTCCAGCACCACCGCCACTATCGGTTCCTGCAATTGTTAGGGCTTGGGGATAATCGTTAATCAAGATAATCTTCCTCACTTTCTTCTAAAAATTCCAAAAGAGCTTTCGTATCCATAATTGAGAGCTGGTCAAAAAACTGCACTTGCCATGAGCCGAGACCAACCGAATAGCGATTGGCTAAAACACCTGCCGCAGATACTAAGACTGTCGCTACAATGCAAGCATCCCAAGTGTTAGATGTTACTCCAAGGTAAGCAGCTACAATACTAGAAAGCATATCGCCGCTTCCTACATTCATCGTTAACATTTCGGCAGAGAAGGGGTTTTCGTAAATAATTTGACCATCAGTTATCAAATCAGTTTCACCGGTCAAAATCACGATAGACTTAAAGCGCCGTGCACATAATTCAGCAACCTGAATAGGGCGGTCAACTTTTCCAGCATCAATTCCATGACTAGTATTATCGGCATCAACTAAGGCAGCGATTTCGCTAGCGTTTCCGCGGATAACATCAAAATGAAATTTACTTAATAATGATTGAGCGAGTTTCAACCTTGATGGTACTGCACTGACGGCTACCGGATCTAGTACAAGCGGCTTTAGCGGAGGAACCATCTGAAGAATAGTCTGCATTTGGTCAATCTGTTGTTGGTTAACTGTCCCTAAGTTAATAGTAATCGCATTTGCTAAATTAGCTATTTCATTTGCCTCAGCTGGTTCTATTGACATGATCGGGGAGGCACCAACAGCACTTATTGAATCTGCAACTTTATCAATTGTTACTAAATTAGCGAGGGTAAGGACAATTGGATTCTTAGTACGAACGCGATTAATAAGGGACCAATTGATTTGATGTTCTTCCATATACGTTAACTCCTTAACTAAAAAATACTCAAGGCAGGAAGAATGAACCTACTTTGAGTATTAAGCGGTTATGCATTTTCCTACGCAAGTGTTGACTTACAGGTTCTAGGGTCCATGCGTCACTGCATATCTCAGCCCAGCATGATGGGCACCCCTAATGCAATAAGTTTATTTATTAATAGTATACCGCAATTTAATTTTTATTAACATCAATAAAGATAATTGGCAAATGAAGCTGATAATTGTAAAATGACACTAGTGAATATAAAAACAGGAGAATTTAAAATGCAAGAAGAATTACGGCAGACAACAAATAAAGCCGAAGTGGCCATTATCGATGATACAACCGGTAAAATTTTAACATTTAGTAATGGCGGAATTGATGGCGAATTTGAAATTATCGTCACTGATAAGAAACCGATCCCAGCATTGTTTCAACCAGTAGGCAAGTTGGTAAATGGTAAATATACGATTAAAGGAAATTATGCAGGAAACGATTACCGTGAGATTAAGCTTGACGGTGCTTATGAAATATATGGAAACCCGGAAGATGGTAACGTTATGATTACAAGAATTGAAGGAGAAAAATAGTGTATATTAATGTAGCGGTAAAAGCTCAAAATTTATTTAACAATTATCACCAGTCTAATGATGAAGCAACTAAATCTGCTGCATTAGCCAACCCGCTTTTTTCATGGCATGTAACGTACTTTACTACTAACCATAAAAAGAACCTTGTCTTTCTAAATGATGCGACGACTTTAGCAGTTATTTTATATAACGTAAACGCGAAGAATAAGCGGGATATTAAGGAACGCTTTGAAACACAGTTAAAAACAGTCTGGCTTAGCCTGGGTCTCTCTGCAAAGTCATATGCGGAATACCTGGCAACGAGTAAGGAGTGGCAAATCAATAAGACAATTAATCGGTCTAGTATGGGATCGTTAACTTTACTTTGTCGCGAGGTAGCAGAACCGCTTGCTAATACACAGACTGAGGGTGACTTATCGAAACGTTTAACGAATTATCTTAAACGGCAAGGGAAAAATTATATTAGTGCTAGTGATACAGTTGCAATAATTAAGGCAAGTCAACCCTTTAATATCAAACAGGAAACTAAAAAAACATCCCCCGATAATAAAGGTGCGTTAAAGGGAATTTTCAATAAGCTGCAGCAAATGAGTCAGCTTAGTTTTGATACTTTATCACTTGAACAAACTGATCAGGCAATTCAAAAGATTCAAGATCAAAATAATCAACTTTTAGACTTATTCCTTAGTGATATTCAACAAGATTATAGTGATAAAACCATCCGCCGCTATAAAAATAACCTCCAGTTTTATTTGAATGAGTGGGCAGCTTATAGGCTAAGCACAATTGCAAACCTTGAAAATGCTAGCATTAATGAACTTTTATACCATGGATCATCAGAAACAGAAGTAAGAAATATTAAGGCGGCGTTAAAACAGTTACTAAGATATCTGAAACGTAATGGCATTATTGACGATGACCAATATGAAGACTATCTTGTTTTTATGGAAGAAGATAGCGCATTGATGGATGAATTCGGCAGTGATGATGATTTTTACAATGAGGATGATGGCGATTTTTTTACTTCAGTTGATCCCCTAATTAATGATACCAATAAAGACTTACCAACGATCTTTGATGCGAAAACAGACCAATTACTTGATGATTACTTAGCATCATTTGCAAGCCTGTATGGATTGATCCCGGTTCATCATGCATTGCAAATTATCCAGGCACAAAATCCTCAGCTAACTATTGATGAAGAAAAATTTCAGCAATATATAGAAGACCGGGTTGGGGAATATGAATTGCGGTATGTTGTTCTAGACCTTAATAAAATAGCTGATGAAATTAACCTGGATGCTGTATTTGAAGATGATCTCTTTATTGTATATCCTACATTGTTAAGTGATAGTATTCGGCTTGTTCAGCTTTATAACCACCAGCTAGGACTTCAATATTATGTTCCTGACAAGGCTGAATTGTTGCGATATAAGTATGATGATTACTTTGATATTTATAATTTACGTGAACAACTGGATGAACTTTTTATAACACATTATGAATTATCAGGTAGCAGCATGGTGGGGGCAGCATTTATTTGTATCTTCTGCATGAAGTTAGGGATGTATGATGCACAGAATCTTTCCTCAATGAATGATGCAATCGACCGTGCTATTCAAATGCTGAATAATACTGTTAATCTTAACATTACCCGAAACAATGATAATGAGGCGTTGATTAAGCTGTTGCTCTTAATTGGAACTGATATTCGTCGTCCGTGGAATCGGGGCTGGTCAAGTCGTGAGATACTGGATGTTCCTGGTATTGCCGGGTTATTCAATCATGATTATCCTGTATTATCTAGTGACGCGATTAGTGCAATTCAACAAGGAAAGATCGATCGGCGTGAACTAATTTACTACATTGAAGATAGTGATTTGCCAATTGACAAGATTAATCAACTCCGCAAGCAAATTGAAAAACTATAAAACAACTGATAAAAGCAGGACCGAGAAAATTTTATTTCACAGTCCTGCTTTTAATAATTATGTAAAGTACTTATTTTTGGTCTTTACCAATGTGCTCATCAAAATACCCAAGTCCATTAACCTCAAGTGTTTTCAAATAAGCAATAAGCTCAATTGCTGAACTTGGGCTTAGTTCATTAATGGCATTTAACCCAATACCGGTAGAAACCGTTTCACTCATCGCCGTAATTTGGTTCCCGTCCTTAATTTGAACCTGGGAACAGCTGATTGCCCAATGGTTATCAATATTAGGGGCAAAAATAAAGAAGAGATTAAAATCATTTGAAAGGTAAGCGGGTAAAAACCAAGCAAGTTCATCAAGCGGTGCGGGGGTTAAATCACCTTGTAAGGCAAATTGATCGAGGTTGTTCCTATTAGGGGCCACGTTTAACATGAACATCGTCTTTTCAAATTCTTTCATCCCCAGTTTCATTTCTGGAGTAATTTTAGGGTGCATAGCATTATTCTCCTAACTAAAATTTTGTCGATAATAATTATATTTATTTTTAATATCCTTAATAGGAATATCCATTACATGCATAATACCGTGTGCATCTAGTTTAAAATTACGAATAATAACCTGATTAAGCTGGATTCGCAGACGAGGATGATTCATGAGGATTTGCTCAATATTAGTTGACATAATATCAAGAGTGTTACAGTAATCAGGAACCAGTATTTTTTCAAATTCGTTAAATGTATCGGCAATTACTTCAGCATAGGCATGATCGGCATATTTAAGCTCGTTTGCTTCTAATTTATCATAATACTCACTACTGGTAAGTCCGCGTTCATTTTTTATATTATACTGTTCATCGTATTGGTGAGTAAGGTATGAATCCCAGTCACGATAGCAATAAATAATCATTTGAATAACTATTTGCCGGCCATTATGAGTAACATTTTCCGGCACCATTTGGCCTTGGGGATCGATAAGGTAAGGTCGGATAAGCTGGCGAGTAATAACATCGTAAAAAGTCCCCGGAATTAGTTCCTTATCTTTTGTGTTCTGGTACAAGGGACCAGTCCCAGCAAGCTTTTTTAGGTTTCGTAGGCTCTGACGCGTTTGATTGCCGGCATAAATGATATCCTCAATTTCCTGGTCAATAATTTTACGTTGGCTAATTGTCTGTAAAAGATTGGTATATAAACGAATTAGATTATGTAATTCGGATTGTTGGTTGGGGAAGAATCCGCCCTGCTGTTGATATTTTCGGGTTTCCCGTTCCAACTGCTGTTCAATAATCAGGGCTTGATGTTCGACTTTAACAGGAAGGACAGGAGTAGAAAAGCCTGCTTGCGCAATTTGCTGAACCGCTTCACGAATAATTGGCCGCATTTCACGGAAATCAGGGAAATCGAAAAAGTTTTGAAAGTCATTTGTAAGCTTAAGATGTTGGTAAACAGCTGATTTGAGATTTTTCTTCATAATATTCCTCCATCATTTTTATTTTATTATGAAAATCTGCAGGAAAATATTAGGGAATTAGATGAAATCACTAATGTTAATTTTTACCAATTACTTATAATATTAATCAAAGAGTGGGAAAGGAGATCGTAATGAAAAAATTATTAAAAGTTTTAGTGGTGTTTCTATTATTTAGTAGTGTTATTACTAGTTCAGCATTAGCTAGTTCAACAAGAACAGTTACAGATATGACCGGACAGAAAGTTAAAATTCCCAAAAGTGTAAAAAGGGTAGCTGATCTTTGGCATGCCAATAATCAGGTCGTTTTGCTCTTAGGGGGACAAAAGAAATTAGTGGCCACAACCCCGCTTGTAAAAAAACAATATTGGTTTACAATAGTGTATCCTAAAATTACTAAAGTTACTGCCCCATTAGCCGGAAGCCAAATTCAAGTTGAAGAATTAATCAAAACCCATCCTGATGTAGTAATTACCGCTGATCCTGCACAGGCAAAAACAGCAAAGCAGGCCAAATTACCAACCGTTAATGCGATGTATACTGATTTTGCAGGACTTAAAAAATCGGTTATGTTGACTGCAACGATTTTAGGCGGGGATGCCCCTAAAATTGGTCGGCAATACAATAGAGAACTAACCCAGAACATTAACTTGGTTGAACGGCAAGTGAAGGACCGCAAGTCAACACCTACTGTTCTTCATATTGTTAACTCAGCGGATTTAACTAAAGTTGATGGTCAAAAAACAATTGTTAACGAATGGATTAAAATTGCTGGAGGAAGAAATGCAATTACTGAAAATGGCAATCAGATCTCTGTTACTCCAGAAGAATTAATTAAGGCTAATCCAGATGTAATCATTGTTGGGAGTTCAACTACTGCCCATGCACGAAAAGTATTACAGGCCAATAAGCAATTGCGACAACTAAAGGCAGTCCGTGAAAAGAAAGTCTACGGAAATCCACAGGGTACTTTCCCATGGGATCGTTATAGTGCAGAAGAGGCCTTACAAGTTTTGTGGGCTGCTAAGATACTGCACCCGCAAGAAATGAAGAATATCAACATGGTATCTGAAGTACAGCATTTTTATCAAAAATACTATCACTATCATTTAACGACTAATCAGGCTCAGCGGATTTTAGCCAGTGAGAATTAAAAAGGGTAATGAAATAACCACATCCCCTAATCTAGATAACTAGATCTATTTAAGGGGGTGTGGTTATAGTTTAATTTGACAAGTATAACGTTGAAGTGCTGGGACATAGGCTAAGGTCAGCGGGACTTGGTAAACCTCAGTCAATCGTTCAGTCGTCATTAATTGATCACGACTGCCAACCGTTAAAGTACCATTTGAATCTAATAGGCCAATCTTTGTTGGTAGCATTAAAGCGTGATCTGGTAAGTGTGTTGTAAGAATGATTGTAATTTTCTCTTGGTGGGCAAGTCTTTTTACTAATTTTAAGATTTCATATTGCCGGCTTAAATCTAATGCAGCCATTGGTTCATCTAGAATTAATAACTTAGGCTGCTGAAGAAGAGCGCGGATAATGGTAATTAATTGCTGCTGCCCGCCACTCAGAGCAGCAAATGGGTGATCCCGAAACTGAAACAGTTGAAAATCTTGTAAATATTTCTCGGCCATTTTGAAGTCTTTTTTCTTTGGTGTCTGAAAAAATGAAAGGTACGGAGCACGACCGGTCAACAAATAATCAATGACAGTTAAGTTTGAATTAATATGGTAATCTTGCGGAACATAGGCAATTTGTTGGGCAAGATTCTTGCCGTTTAGGGCTGTTATTTCATTGCCAAAGACTGTTATAGTTCCCTGCTGTGGTGATAAAAGACCTGTTAAGCAATGTAGAAGAGTTGATTTACCAACCCCATTAGGACCAAGAATTGTAAAAATTTCACCCGTCTTAAGCGAAAAATTAACGTGGTGAAAAACAAATTGTCTTTTAGGATAAGAAAAACTAAGATTATGAACATCGAGGACAATCAATTTAAGCGGACCTTCTTTTTCATCAGGATATATACAAATAGAGGCGCACCAATAAATCCAGTAAGAATACTTAGGGGAATTTCACCGCCGGATAGGGAACGTGCTAGTGTATCGACAATTAACAAAAATAGACCGCCAAGAATGGCTGCTAATGGTAAGGCGCGTTTAGTATTAGCACCAATGATAAGGCGTGCAATATGAGGAATTACTAGCCCAATCCAACCAATATTACCACTAAGGCAAACCGTTGCCGCCGTGAGAAAAGTACTAGCGGCAATTATTAATAGCTGCTCAATCTCAACATTAATTCCTTCAAGACGTGCTTGTTGGTCACCAAGGGATAAGATGGTCATATGCCAGCGGAGAATAAAAAGGATAATCGTTCCGCAAAGAAGAAATGGAATAACAGCAGCAATACTAGGGAAATCTATTTTAGCTAAACTCCCCAGTTGCCAATAAACGATACTTTGTAATTGTGAGTCGGGATCTGCAATGTATTTTAACAGGCCGACCAATGCTTGCATGAAGCCGGAAATAACGATCCCCGCTAAAACTAGAATCAAGGTGCCGCGTTGGTTAAGTATTCGGGCGATTAGTAAAGTTAGGACAACAGCAAGAACGCCGCCTAAGAAGGCTAATGTTTGTGTAAGCCAAATTCCGGACCCTAAAAGAATAGCCGTGGCTGCCCCAGCTGCAGAACCATATGATACGCCGAGAATATCCGGTGATACAAGCGGGTTATGAAAGACACTTTGAAATGCACAACCAGCCATTGCCAAGGCTGCCCCGATTAAAAGTGCACCAAGGATTCGCGGCAGTCGTAAGTTAAAAATAATATTTGCTGCTACGGGGTTACTTTGGGGTGCCAGCATAGTTTGGCCGATTTCTACTGGTGAATAATATATTCGACCACAGGATAGGGCAATTATGACAGAAACAAAAACCAGTAAAAGGGCACTCCATAATGTTATTTGGTAACGATGATTAGTAATTAAAATCACTTCCTTGTCTTTAAATATTTTGAGATTTTCTTAGTAATTATTTGTTGGCCGTTATCAATATCTTCATAATCAATTTTTAGTGACGGACCAAGCTGCCTGGCGTGCTGATACTGCAATCGCTGGTCGAAAATATTTACTGCATTAGCAAAGTTCTCACGGCCAAAGTTTTGATCTCCGATACCAGCTATATAATATGTCAGCGATTTTAAGGAAAACTCACTCAGATAATTATAAAACTTTTCTTCATTTACGGTGAGCTGTCCTTCTCCAGAGGTACAAGGACATAAAATTAGTAAATCTATATTGTCCAGTTTTACTGTAAGTGATTCTTTGAAAGAAAGTAGTGATGAATCAGGAAGCAGGTTTTGATGAATGTATTCTCCTAATTCAAAATTATGCCCGTAAACTGTATCGTACAGAATTAAAGTATTCATTAAGGAATCATCCTTTCTTTAAATTTTAGTATAACAACTCCATTAAAATCCGATTATTAGGGATTTGACTAATTCTAAAATCTCAATATCTTTGTAATAATAGGCAATGATAAAGGCGGGTGATTATAGTTGCATTATTTACGGATAAGCGATGCCCCCATTGATGTTGGTGAGATGTATCAACAGTTAGTTGCTCCAGAGTATGGTGGAATTGATATGTTTGTTGGAACTGTTCGTCAGTGGACTGGTAAAATCGAAACTACTAAGATTGAATATTCAGCCTATCATTCGATGGCAGAAAAACAATTAGAAAAAATTGCGGCACCAATTGAACAGCAGGGCGGCCGAGTTGTTGTTGCACATCGCACTGGTCAATTAGTTCTTTCGGATATTGCCGTGTTTGTTGGGGTAGCAGCTCCACACCGCGCAGAAGCGTTTAAATGGTGTCAGTATGTCATCGATACCCTTAAACATGAAGTACCAATCTGGAAAAAAGAATATGATACAGACAAGATAAGGTGGGGAAACTAATGGAAGTTAAAATTAGACTTTTTGCATTTTTACAAGATCAATTAGGACCATCGATTACTGTTGAGGTCACTAATCCTGTCCGCATAAAAAGCCTTCTTAACCAAATAAGTCAACAGGCTCCCCAACTATCATCAACTTTAGCGAATTCACGATTAGCAGTTAATCAAGAATTTATCAACGATGAGGAAGTTATACTCAAAGTAAATGATGAGATTGCAATCATCCCGCCTGTCAGTGGTGGCTAGTACCTTTTGAGGGATAATTATTTTTTCATAGGAGGACTTGATTATGTCGAGTGTTAAAGATGTTGCTCATGGTAGTAGGCGTAACGCATATACAGCGTTAATCCTTTCTACACTTGCAATGATTGTTTGTTTTATGTCGTGGTCAAACTTTGCCCCGCTTGCATCCCAAGTTGCTGAGATGTTCCATTTAGATGTATCCCAGCGGACATTGCTGTTAGCAACGCCTGTTCTCTTGGGTTCAATTATGCGAATTCCAGTGGGGATTTTAAGTGACCGTTATGGCGGGAAAAAGGTTTATTTAATTCTAATGGCTTTTATCTTGATTCCGTTGATTATGATTCCGCATGTTCATTCATTCGGTATGCTATTATTTGCAGCGTTGCTTGTCGGGATGTCAGGAACATCATTTGCCGTTGGAGTATCTTATGCCTCAGTATGGTTTCCGCCAGAACAACAAGGATTAGCTCTGGGAATTGTTTCGATGGGGAATATGGGAAACGCAGTGGCTGCAATGACTTTACCATATATTTCGAAAGCTGCTGGTTTTGATAGTGTCTACTACTTCTTAATTCTTCTTACGGTTATCTTTGGTGTTCTTTTTGCCATTTTTTGTAAGGAAATGCCAGTAGATAAGAGCAAGACTATTAGCGGGGCATTATCAGTTGCCAAAGATAGCGGAACATGGTATCTTTCATTATTCTACTTCCTTACATTTGGTTTATTCGTTGCCTTCACGAACCTAACCCCAACGTTCTTAACAGGGATGTTTCATTATACACCGGTAACCGCCGGACTTTATTCGGCCCTGTTTGCTTTTGTTTGTACCCTGGTTCGGCCAGTAGGTGGCTACATGGCTGATAAGAAGCGGCCGATGACTTTGTTACAATGGGTCTTTATAGCAATTATTATCTTTGCAATTTGGATTATGCTTAGTTTCCATAACCAGTTCATGTTTATTGCCGGCATCGTATTAGTAGGTCTTTCAGCAGGAATTGGTAATGGTGTTGTTTTCAAAATGGTACCTTACGTTTCAAAAGGTAATACCGGTGCAGTAACAGGATTTGTCGGTGCCGTTGGTGGATTGGGAGGGTTCTTCCCACCGCTGATTATCGGTTACATTTATCAGTGGACTGGCAGTTATGAACTCGGAATTGCACTACTCGCATTGACAGGTATAATTTGCTGGTTTGCCTTATGGAAGCATTATATTCACGGCGATGTGCATATTGTTAAATAAGACTTGTATAAAAACACGACTAGGAAAAATTTCCTAGCCGTGTTTTTTAGTTCTTGTAGTTATTTATTCATCATGTTAACTAAATTAAGCAGTGCTTCTTGCGAACGACCACGTGGAAGAACCTTAATATCAAGAATTAATTGCGAAAAGATATCATCTGTTAGCTGTTTAACCTGACTGGATTGCTTGAGCGTCAATTGATAGGCATCCTCAAACATTTCTGGTGAAGGACGATGAGCTTGTGCAAAAAAGTTATCAAACCACTGCGGGTCTTTTTGTCGGGCGAATAATAAAGCTAACGGATACTGCCCTGCAAGAATTGTCTTAGTGAAAGATTCCTTATCATAATCAAGCTGATCCATTTCGTGCTTAATGTAGCTAACGGTTCCGATTGCCTGTCCAATCTGGCTGGCAAGTGATACTATATCTGGACTAGCCCCACTAAGGGTAGCGCTTTGTTTTGCGGTCATTGCCGTCAGGAGTCCGTTTCGTGCTTTTATATCAGCCAGATAATCGGCAACCTTGAATTGTTGATTATAGTTAAACTGCAATCGTTGAATTTGAGCTAACATTATGTCACCAGCATCGGTCGTTAATTCATTAATAACCTGTGGCGGATTGCCAACTGTCTGTAACATATGAACATATCGGCTCATTAAATAGTTAGCAATATAAGAAGATGCTTTCTGAGTAGCAAGTTCGGCTGGTGTTAAATTATCTGGTTGAAAAGATGGGGGATTGGACTTGAGGGCTAATGATATTAATTCTGGCAATTGGGCAGCGGTAATTTGGTCAATTGTGAGATCTTTTGGACTAAGATAACTAAAATATTCAAAAACTAGCAGCCTTAAATTGCGTTCTTTCTCCTCAACTGGTAAAGTAATCATTTCCTGAACCATTGGCGGAAATTGATTAATGATCGTTGCTAGGGCATCTGTTAGCCGTTCATCAGGGGTTATATTCACAATATCAGTCCTTAAACTTATTTACTTCCGCGATAATTTGTTCGGCAACTGGGATGAAAATATCAGTAAGGTATTCATTGAAGTCGAATTTCTTAACCTGTTTTGCAGTAAGCTCTTGTGCACGATGAAAAGCATCATTCCGCATATTAACAATCAATGTTCCTCGCTGATGCTTGAGTCTTTTATGAAGCTTATCGTTTTCGTTGCTCATGTAGAAGTAATAGTAAATTTCATAAAAGGTGTTATCAAGTACCCAAAAGAGTGTGCTTCGGCGAATATTGTCACTTAGCATTTCAGTAAAAGTATTCTTACCTAATAGTTCGTGATTGGCAAATGATCCCGCTGATAAAACAACTGCTTGGACTTCATGCATATCACTCATATAAGAACAGAACTGGTTAATTTCCGTTTCAGGAACACTAAAGCCTAGTTTCTCTTCTCGTTCAGCTTCTGTCATTTTTGAAAAAGTAGTTAAGTATTCTTGCTTAACATTGTAGCTGTCGGCAATAAGATCATTTTCAATAGTAGTAAGGATTGTAAAGTTAGCCTGCATGAATTCTTTAATAACTTGCCAAATCTTTTCAATCTGCTGGTTAAAGTTAGAAAACAGTTCTTGAACAGTTCCCACTCTTTTTTTAATTACTTTTGCTTTGTCGGTATGGGGGGAGTATTGAATTACAAGCGGGAGCGATTCAGTATGATCATGGAGGCCATGAATTGATCGCTGTTCATTTTCAAACTCTTTTAGTTCATCTAAATCCACTAATCCCAAAGGCATAACATTAATTTCACTATTAGTTAACATCATTTGGAGGGCAAATGGTGTTGTGGGTTCCTGATTTTCGGTCAATGATTTTAATGCATCGAATAACTTTTTATGGTTTTCTAAATCATTATCTGGATCAGCATAAAAGCCGGCTGTATAAATTGACTTATTTTCATAGTCCCGTTTCAATTTAGCTTGAATATCCATATTAAGACTCCTTTGTGGCATGGTCTAAGAGTTCGGCAAGCTTATTGCGACCACGTTCAGTTAAGACGGCATTTTTTAAATTCATTTCTGCCAACGTACTGCTAAATGTCTCATCAATAACTGCTCCAGAAATGTATTGGTGTTCGATGGCATCTTTTGCTGTAAGGAAAAGATTTGAAACCGGATTTACTTGGCGACTGTTAGTAAAACGCTTTCGAGCAATATCGCTAAGAAGTCCTCGTAGTTCATCATCGTGACTTAAGTTGGTGGCCATAAAAACACTCTCCTTCACGTAGTATTTTCTTTATTGTAAAAAATCTTTTCTACAAATAAAATCGGGGATTCCTCTTATTTCAGGATCCCCGTTATTAAAAGTCAATTAGATGGTGATGAATAGCGTATTGGACTAAATCGACACGGCTATGGAGGTGAAGTTTTCGCGAAATATTAGCTTTATGAGCTTCAACGGTTTTAGTTGAAATAAACATCTTTTCTGAAATTTCCTTATTTGAGTATCCCAGAGCAATTAAGGGAAATACTTCTTTTTCCCTTTTTGAGAGGCTATTGTATCCCTTTAAATTTAAGGTGTTTCCTGAAGCGTTAATTTCTTTAATATCCTTTTTACTAACAATAATATTGGCATCTAAATATTTTTCACCATTGATGACGTGTTGCAAGGCTTTAATAATTTCAGTATCAGGTGAGCTTTTGAGAATATACGCCATCGCACCGTTTGCCATCGCCTTATTAATATACTCTTGTTCTTCATGCATGGAGAGAATGATAATTCGGACCTTAGGAAATTTATCATGGATTCGGCGGGTTGTAATCAAGCCGTTTTCCCCAGGAGGCATACTGAGATCCATGATTAGAACGTCAATTCCGCCTTGTTCAACACGGATATATGTATCGGTACCGCTTGCTGTTCCATCAACAACGGTAAAATTAGATTGCAGGTCAACCAAATATGAAATTCCAGAGCGCACAATTGCATGATCGTCAGCCACTAAAACGTTATACATTTTCTCTCACCATATCCTTGCCTATGTTATTATAAGGAAATTTTACTGTAACAGCCGTTCCCTTATTAATTTTTGATTTAATTGTAAAAGCACCATTATACGCTTTAACACGTTCATTCATGTTCATTAACCCAAGCGAGTGGCCGTTGAACCCATTCTGCTGGCGAACGTCAAAGCCGTGTCCATTATCTAAGACTTCTAATTGAAGATAGTTATTATGATTGGTAATAATTATATTAATTTCTGTTGAATGGGCGTGTTTAATTGCATTATTAATCGCTTCTTGCGTTATTCGGTAAAGAACGTTTTGGATACTAGTTGCTAATTTATCAGCAGCTGTTAATGCAATAACGTTGATCGTAATACCTGTACTTGCTTGTAGTCGTTGCGCTAATCCCTTAATTGCCGCAACTAACCCAAAGTTATCAAGAACGGAAGGCCGAATATCTAGTGCTAATCCCTTAATTTCCTTAAGGGTGGCATATAATTGTTTCTCAATTGCCGTACTGATGTTTTGCACTTGTTGCCGATTGTCATTTGGAACCGATGCTAATCGTTGAATACCCATTATTGCTGCATAAATTCCCTGAGCAACACTATCATGAAGGTCTTGCGAGATTTTCTGTCTTTCTTTTTCATGCGCTTCAGTAACGTACTTATTGAGAAGCCGCTGTTCTTCAATCTGCGATAGCCGTTGTTGCTGCTCACGATTTTCTAACGTGAGGGCATAAACGGATTCTTTTTCGTCAAGAGGTCGGTAAATCATTGAAAAATGTAGGGGATGGCCTGTTGCTTGATGAAAAGTTAATGGAATGGTTGCACCTTTTAATCTTTTCTTTATTAAACATGATGCACAGTCATCGTTGCTAAGCTGCGACCAAGCGTTTTTACCAAGCTGAAGAAGATAATTAGTGTCTAGTTTTAACACTGACACTAATCTTTGTGCTGGTTGATTGCTTACAAGGAGGTCATCATTTTTAAATAAAAAAATTGCATCTGGTGACTGATTAAAATACGTTTGTATCCAGTTAGCTATCTCAAGCATGATTAGTTGCCTCCCCAAGCAAATTTTCCAACACCTAATAAAATATTCCTATTTTATATAATAACGCTTTCCCTAAATTGTTGCAATGAAAGCGACCATATACAAAAAGAGATCGAGAAGTGCTCTCAACCTCTTTGGTAATAATAGCAGCATAGTAATCTTACTTAGGGACGGCGTGGTAAGCCCATTGAAGGCCCTTGAAAATACTTAGTAGCGTTAAAGTTAAATTGGGGATCTTGAAACTCATGATAATGATCAAAGTCAGCTTGTACTTGTTGAATCTGATCATCTAATTGTTCTAGTTCAGCATCCCTTTCAAGTGAACTCATTTGTTGGCTTACTTCTTGTTCCCGATTTTCGAGCATCGTCCGTCTAATTGCTAAATCATTTAGGACGAGGGCGATAAGTTTTTGAAAGTCTGGATTTGTCATTGTATCTTTATTTTTCATATTGTTGATTGACCCCTTGATAATTTAGGTTAGAAAATTCATTAGTTGATTCATAAATAAGTGGCTGACACCCGCATTTATCAGTGATAAAGGTGCGTAATCGCCAATTATCATTTTTTAGCCATTGTTTAACCTGGTAATTAGTAATCCTAAAGTGAGCTAACGAATAATGATTATGTTTACTGGTAGCAATATATGATTGAGGAGCGTGAGCCAAGCAATCAAGCGTTGTCCTTTTTATATAAGGATAATCGACTGCTACGGAAAGGTAATCTTGGCTATTAGAAAACTGAGCAGTAGCAGCAAAAATAGCGGAAAGGGGACCATGATGATCAAAAGGATGAACATCACAAATAACTTTTACAAGCGCGTCATTACCAAGTAGTTGCTTTATTTGCGATTGGTTATGGCTATTTGCACATACCAGCACCTGACTACAAAATAGCTTCAACTTGGTAACAGCTAATTGAACGTTAGAAGCTGGCAATCCAAGGACCTGATAAGTTGCTTTATCCTGACCAAACCGCTTAGAGTTTCCTCCTGCATAAACTATTCCGATCATTATTTTTTCTCCTTAACCTGCTTTAGGTAATTAAAACACCAAGCAGTAATTTCATTTTGACCCACTAATTCCGCGTATTGATTATCAAAAAGCGTCCCGGTTTTAACAGGCTGGGTAGTCAAGATTTCATTAGGGCTTTCGTGCGGCTTAAGTAGGAGAAGCTGGGGATAAAGAATTGCTTCCTTATGCCCTTCAATTAAAACAAAGTCTGCAGTTCTGCCGAGAAAATCAACCATTGCTGGCAAGGAGGGGACATGACCTTCTTGATGAAAAAACAAGCCAGTCTCTGATTGGAGGATAACCTGTGATGCGCCGGCACTGCTCATTCGATCGCTATCAGTCCCAGGAATATCCATTGCGGCATGATGGGCATCGTGTTTAATTGCTGCCACACTATACCCGGCTAAGGTTAGCTTTTTAATTAGAGAAGTAGTGATGAGTGTTTTGCCGCTTTTTTTATGACCGATTATTTGAAAGGTAATAGCCATGCGTCTGTCTCCGTGCCGACTTTCATTGGCGTAGTGCTATGAGGGATTAGGGCTAAGCAGGTTGTTGTTTGCAGGTTTGCTAATGATCCAGACCGATTTATTCCGTTTGGGTAAACATAAAATTGATTATTCTTGAACTCATAAGTACAACGGAGATACCGGTCAAATCCATTAGTCTTGTTATATGGGGCAGCTAAGACGGCTCGAACGTGTTTAATACGGCTGGCCTGGTGTTGATAACGACGGATTAACGGCTCCATATATAGGTAGAAACCGGTAAAACATGCACCAGGGTTACCAGATAAGGCCATTACTAACGTATTATTCTGGACAAAGGCAGTTGTCACGCTTCCAGGCCGCTGCTTAATTTTATTAAATAGTAATTGATCTGCTTTTCGTGCCTCATCACCAATATAATCGAAATCACCCACCGAAACGCCGCCGTCAGTAATTACGATTTCATGAGTAGCCATTTGTTCTTCAAGGGTTTGTTTAATGAGTGCCGCATCATCTGGCAACTGGGTTTCAAAGTCAACAACGCCGCCAGTTTCTTCCACTAAATTTTTTAGCATGATTCCATTACTATTGAAGATTTTTCCAGGTTCAATCTGGTCATTGGCTGCAAGTAACTCAGTACCCGTAGCAATAATTGCAATTCGCGGTTTCTTATAAACCTTAACTGTCTGCACGCCAAATGCAGTTAATACCGCAAGACCTCCCGGATTGATTTCTTGGTTTTTAGGTAAGATAACATCTCCGTCTTTAACGTCTGTCCCAGCTTCAGTAATATTACTTTTTTCTTCAGTAGTAATAATTTGCACCTTTGCCTGATCATCAGCGGGCCGTGTTTTTTCAATCCGAATTACTTTACCGGCGTCTTCGGGAACATATGCTCCGGTCATAATTCGGACGGCATCCCCCGAATGCAAAGGTGTATCCCATGTTGCACCCGCTTGAATTTCTCCGCGAACAGTAAACTCACGAGGATAATCATGATCATCACTCGCTAAGATTGCATATCCATCCATACCGGCACGGCGAAAGTGGGGATAGTCATAAGGTGCATGAACATCTTCGGCTAAAATCCGATGATTTGCGGAGGTAAGGGCGACAACTTCTGTTTCAGTTTTTAATGGAATCGCATTGATTTTCTTCTGTGCATCTGCAACAGAAATAGGGGTTCTCCTAGTGAGCATGATGATGGACTTCCTTTCGTTGAGCGCTGCTTTCAAATAATAAATGGTCGTACTCAGGCAGAATTAATTTGTCTAATGCAGTTTGACAAGCATTCTTAGATCCTGGTAAACAATAGGTAAGTTGATTGCGGTGATTAAAACCAGCAAGGGCTTGCGACGCTAATGCCCGGGTCCCAATCTCTGCGAAGGAAATTTGGCGAAAGGCTTCACCAAATCCAGGGATAATTTTTGTAAGTAAGGGCCTAATAGCTGGAATTGTAACGTCTCGTTGAGCAATCCCAGTTCCGCCATTAGTAATAATGATATCAGGATTTGCTTGCTCTAATTGAAGATAAGCCGCCTGGATATTAACAATATCATCATTAACAACAACGCGGGTCGACAATGATAAGCCATTATTTGTCATTATTTCTGCAATTAGCTTTCCCGAGGTGTCATCATCAATGGTTCGGCTATCGCTTACCGTTAAAATTGCAACTTTTTTCATTTTGCATCTTCTTTCATTAAAACATTTAGTGATTGTAATTGTTGCCGGGCAATGGTCAAATTTGGCAAATTATACATTACAATCTTACCATTCTTAAAGATACTAACAGGACGATCGTACCATTTAAAATGTAAGAACATTTGATTAGCACTTACCAACAGTTTCTTTCGCGCTAATATTTTTTGGATTGCCTTAAAATCAACCGTTTCCTTTTTTACCGTATAAAATGCATCCTCGCCACATAGCATATGTAATTCTTGCTCAGGCTCATTAAATTCAAAATGATAAGGGGATGTGCAAGTAGGGCATTGGTGGTTCTTAGAAATTTTGAATTTGGTAAACTGCATTGACCAGTTATCAATAGTAATCAGCTCATTAAAATTAACCTGGGTCTTATCAACAAGATAATGAAGTGCTAATGACACTTGCAAACCAGCTACAACCGGAATTAAGGCGGTATTTACCCCAATTAGGTCGCAATCATTTTGTTTTAGCTCCTCAAGATTAGGGAAAAGACAATTTAAACAAGGGTGATTGATCGGCGAAATTGCCATTACATTACCATATGTTCCGGCACAACTGGCAAATAGGTAATCAAACCTTCCTGAAATTGCCAACTTATTCAAAAGATCACGTGCTTGATAGTTATCTAAGCAATCAAGGCAAAGGTTAAATTGGTGTTCTTCAATAAGGTCGGCGGAAAGGGGCGCCGGGCTCGCAATAATTTGACACTTAGAATTAATTTTCGATAAGTGCTCTTTTACTGCTTCAACTTTTAGCCGTTTTTGTTGTGCATCAGCTTCGGTAAAAAGTGATTGCCGCTGAAGATTAGTAATATCAACGGTGTCAGGATCAACTAAAATGATTTTTTTGATCCCAGCACGGACAAGCTGTTCAGCCGCATAACTTCCTAGTGCTCCAACACCAACAATCATTATTGCAGACTGACTTATTTTTTGCTGACCAGCATGCCCAATCTGGCGGACCCTTTCTTGACGATCATAACGGTTCATGTCTATTAGCACCTCATCTAGTAAAAAATATAGGTATTTCCCTAGTCGTAGTATAGCAGGAATGATGATAGTCTTTACATTAGGGAAAAGACTTACTTTGTTTTTAATATTGGTAAGCCATCCAATAAAGGAGGTCAATCAACGATGAAGTCACGGTTCTTTAATAAAGTTGATAAGTTTAATGGAACCTTTACACAACTTGAAGAAAATAATCGTCGTTGGGAAAAACTTTACCGCCAGCGATGGGCACATGATAAAGTCGTACGAACAACTCATGGTGTTAACTGTACGGGTTCATGTTCATGGAACGTCTATGTTAAACAAGGAATTATTACTTGGGAACATCAAGCTACTGACTACCCGTCATGCGGACCTAATATTCCAGGATACGAACCGCGGGGATGCCCACGGGGAGCAAGCTTTTCATGGTACGAATATAGCCCCGTGCGGATAAAATATCCTTATATCCGTGGTAAGCTATGGGAACTTTGGACAGCAGCGAAAAAAGAACACCAAAATCCATTGGAAGCCTGGGGAAGTATTGTTGAAGACCCAGAGAAGGCTAAAAAGTATAAAAGTGTTCGTGGTCATGGCGGATTAATTCGGGTACACCGTTATGAAGCGTTAGAAATGATTGCTGCCGCGTGCCTATATACAATTAAAAAATACGGTCCCGATAGAATCGGTGGATTTACCCCAATCCCTGCAATGTCAATGATGAGTTTCAGTGCGGGTGCGCGTTTCATTGCACTGCTTGGTGGTGAACAAATGAGTTTCTATGACTGGTATGCCGACTTACCACCTGCATCCCCGCAAGTATGGGGTGAACAAACTGATGTCCCTGAATCTGCTGAATGGTATAACAGTTCTTACATTATAATGTGGGGCTCAAATGTACCGCTAACTCGGACACCGGACGCTCACTTTATGACAGAAGTCCGGTATAAGGGGGCTAAGATCGTTGCAGTTAGTCCTGACTATGCTGAAAATGTAAAATTTGCCGATGATTGGTTAGCGCCACATCCTGGTAGTGATTCAGCAGTTGCCCAAGCAATGACTTATGTAATCTTAGATGAGTTTTATCAGAAGCATCCGGTTAAACGGTTTATAGATTATTCAAAACGCTTTACAGACCTTCCATTCTTAGTTGAATTAGAAGAAAGTACGGCCAATGCAGGACATTATACCGCTGGTCGCTTTGTTCGAATCAATGACCTAGTTGAAGACGATACAATTGTTAATCCAGCATGGAAGACGGTTGTTTATGATCGAAATAACCAGCGGATTGTTGTTCCAAACGGGACGATGGGACAGGAATATGACAAACAGGAAAAATGGAATCTAGACCTTGTCGACCAAGATGGCAATAAAATTGATCCAGTTCTTTCAATTAATGAACAAGCAGGTGAAACAGAACAAGTTATTGCCGACTTCCCTGCATTCAGCAATAAAGGAAATAGCGTTGTTCAACGTCATTTGCCAGTGAAGAAGATTAAATTTACCGATGGGCAGGAACACTTAGTCACTAATGTTTATGACTTAATGATGGCTCAAATGGGAATTAACAGAACCGGTAATGACGATTTAGCTGCAAAAGATGCCATGGATGCTGATAGCTACTTCACGCCTGCCTGGCAGGAAAGTCGTTCAGGAGTGAAAGCAAAACAAGTTATCCAAATTGCGCGTGAATTTGCTCAAAATGCAGCTGAAAATGAAGGACGCAGTATGGTTATCATGGGTGGAGGCGTTAACCACTGGTTTAATGCTGACATGAACTATCGAAACATTATTAATATGTTAATGCTTTGTGGTTGTGTCGGAATGACTGGTGGTGGATGGGCTCACTATGTTGGTCAAGAGAAACTTCGACCACAAGAAGGCTGGGCTAATATAACCTTTGCCAACGACTGGGAAAAAGGCGGTGCCCGGCAAATGCAAGGAACTACTTGGTACTACTTTGCTACTGACCAATGGCGTTACGAAGAAATTGATAATCAAGCGCAAAAATCGCCTGTATGGAAGAGTAAGCATTCTTACATGCATAATGCCGATTACAATCAGATGGCAATTCGATTAGGCTGGTTACCATCTTATCCGCAATTTAACCGCAATCCACTTTCCTTTGCGAAAGATTACAACACAACAGATATCAACGAGATTTCAAAGAAGGTCGTTGAAGAACTAAAGAAGGGTTCGCTTCATTTTGCTGCAGAAGATCCTGATGCAAAAGAAAATCAGCCTAAAGCTTTCTTCTTATGGCGTTCAAACCTCTTTGCCTCTTCTGGAAAGGGCTCCGAATACTTTATGAAGCACTTGCTCGGGGCAGAAAATGGATTACTAGCTAGACCTAATGATCGTGCTAAGCCGCAAGATATGGTTTGGCATGATAAAGCTGCTGTTGGAAAGTTAGACCTCGTTGTTGATATGGATTTCCGAATGGTTTCGACACCAATGTATTCAGATGTTGTATTACCAGCCGCAACATGGTATGAGAAAAAGGATCTTTCATCAACCGATATGCACCCTTATATTCACCCGTTTAATGCTGCTGTTAGTCCAATGTGGGAATCAAAGTCTGATTGGCAACAGTTCAAGCTTCTTGCTAAGGCAGTTGCTGAAATGGCAAAGAAATATATGCCAGGTACTCATTATGACCTAAAGAGCGCGCCTCTTGGTCACGATACGTCAGGTGAGATTGCTCAACCATATGGTGAAATCAAGGATTGGAAGAAAGGCGAAACAGAGCCAATTCCTGGAAAGACAATGCCGTCCCTTAAGCTTATCCCACGGGACTACACCACAATTTATGATAAATTCATTACACTTGGTCCCAATATTGTTAATAATTATCCTTACGATGTTAAAGATCAGTATGAATACTTAAAGGGGATGAATGGGGTAGCAAGCGACGGAATTGGTGCAGGCTGTCCATTGCTTGATGAAGATGAGAAAGTCTGTGATGCTATTCTGCGGATGTCGACTGCTTCAAATGGAAAACTTGCCGATCTCGCTTGGCAAAAGAAACAGGCTAGAACCGGTGAAAAATTAACGGATATTGGCCGAGGCCATGCTGATGATTCAATGTCATTTAAGCAAATTACCGCGCAACCGCAAGAAGCATATCCAACCCCGCTGGGCACTTCTGCTAAGCATGGTGGTGCAAGGTATACCCCATTCTCCTTAATGACCGAACGAAATGTGCCAACAAGAACCTTGACTGGTCGGCAACATTACTATATTGATCATGAGATTTTCCGTGAATTTGGTGAAGGATTAGCAACCTACAAGCCTTCCTTACCACCAATAGTTATGGCTCCCGGGGATGTTGATGTTTCACCGGCGGAAGACGAAATAACGCTTAAATATATGACGCCTCATGGTAAATGGAACATCCATACTATGTACTATGATAACCTTGAGATGCTGACCTTATTCCGTGGTGGTCCAACAATCTGGCTTAGTCCAGTCGATGCTGAAAAAATTAAAGTAAAAGATAATGACTGGATTGAAGTTTATAACCGAAACGGGGTTGTTACCGCGCGGGCTGTCGTATCTGTAAGAATGCCAGAAGGTTCAATGTATATGTACCATGCTCAAGATAACGAAATCTATGAACCGCTCTCATCAATTACTGGTAATCGTGGTGGATCGCATAATGCACCAACACAAATTCATGTTAAACCGACGCACATGGTTGGTGGTTATGGACAATTGAGTTATGGTTGGAATTATTATGGACCAACAGGAAATCAACGGGACCTTTATGCAAATGTAAGAAAACTTAAGAAGGTGAACTGGAGTGAAGATTAAAGCACAAATCAGTATGGTCTTAAACCTCGATAAGTGTATTGGTTGTCATACCTGTTCAGTAACTTGTAAAAACACTTGGACTAATCGACCTGGTGCCGAATACATGTGGTTTAATAATGTTGAAACGAAACCAGGTGTCGGCTATCCAAAACGCTGGGAAGACGAAGATCAATACCATGGTGGTTGGACCCTTGATTCAAAAGGTAAACTTAAATTACGCGCAGGAAATAAACTAAATAAAATTGCTCTTGGTAAGATTTTTTACAATAATGACATGCCAGAGCTGGATAATTATTATGAGCCATGGACTTACGACTATAAGACCCTATTTGGTCCTGAACAAAAACATCAACCTGTTGCACGGCCTAAATCACAGATCACTGGCGAAGGAATGGAACTGACAACGGGGCCAAACTGGGATGATGATTTAGCTGGTTCAACTGAATATGTAGCGCAAGACCCTAATATGCAAAGAATCGAAGGGGATATTAAAAACAACTTTGAGCAGGCATTCATGATGTACCTTCCTCGATTATGTGAACACTGCTTAAATGCACCGTGTGTGGCTTCCTGTCCATCGGGTGCGATGTACAAAAGAGATGAAGATGGGATCGTCTTAGTTGATCAAGAAAGATGTCGTGGCTGGCGATTCTGCATGACTGGCTGTCCTTATAAAAAAGTCTACTTTAACTGGAAAACTCATAAGGCCGAAAAATGTACTTTCTGTTATCCCCGAATTGAAGAAGGGCAACCCACTGTCTGCGCTGAAACTTGTGTTGGACGGATTAGGTATATTGGCGCTATTTTATATGATGCTGACCGAGTTGAGGAGGCTGCTTCAACACCTGATGAAAGCAAGCTGTATGAAGCACAACTTGGGCTATTTTTAGACCCGAATGACCCAGAAATAGTTAAACAAGCTCGTCAAGATGGCATTTCCGAAGAGATGATTGAAGCAGCTCAAAAATCACCAATCTATAAGATGGCGGTAAAAGAAAAGATTGCTTTTCCCCTTCATCCCGAATATCGAACAATGCCGATGGTGTGGTATATTCCACCGCTATCTCCAGTTATGAGTTACTTTGAAGGTCGTGATTCTATTAAGAATCCTGAAATGATCTTCCCTGGTATTGACCAAATGCGGGTACCGGTTCAATACTTAGCAAGCCTTTTAACAGCTGGAAATGTACCTGTTATTAAGCAAGCATTATATAAGTTAGCAATGATGAGGCTATATATGCGGGCCAAGACTAGTGGTCATGACTTTGATTTAAGCAAGTTAGAGCGAGTCGGCCTAACAGAAGCACGAGCAACTTCACTCTACCGTTTATTAGCCATTGCTAAGTATGAAGACCGCTTTGTAATTCCAAGCAGTCAAAAGGCAGAACTAGATGATGCTCAAACCGAACAAGGAAGTTTAGGCTATGATGAATGTGAAGGGTGTGCATTAGCTCCGCAACACAAGAGTATGTTTAAAAAAGCAGAAGCTGGGAAATCGACTAATCAGATTTATGCTGATAGCTTTTACGGAGGGATTTGGCGTGATTGATTTTAAACGACTAACCGAATTAAAAGATACTTTTGCAATTCTCTCACGATTGATTGATTATCCTGTTACTGATACTTTTTCATCAGAGTTTCGTCAACTTTTACTAAACGATGGTGCTTTGTCCACAGCAACGCGTGGCGAACTCTTAAGCTTATTTGACGAGCTGGGGACTATGCCATCAATTGAATTACAGGAAATGTATGCTCATCTTTTTGAGATGAATCGTCGTTATACCCTTTACATGTCATACTATAAAATGACAGATTCACGTGAGCGGGGGACAATTCTAGCACGACTAAAAATGCTTTATGAAATGTTTGGCGTATCAGAGGCAACGAGTGAGCTTTCTGACTACCTACCTCTTTTATTGGAATTTTTAGCATATGGCGACTACACTAATGATCCGCGGCGACAGGATATTCAATTAGCGTTAAGTATTATTGAAGATGGAACATATACATTGTTAAAGAATGCGGTATCTGATAGTGATAATCCATATATTCAGCTAATTAGGCTCACACGTTCGCTAATCGGTTCATGTATTAAAATGGAGGTGCAAGAAGATGCATAGTGATGGTTGGTCGATTTTTCTATGGGTAATTTACCCGTATATAATGTTGGCGTCATTTTTCATCGGAACTTTTGTAAGGTTTAAATACTTCCACTTTTCAATAACTGCGAAATCTAGTGAACTTTTTGAAAAGAAATGGTTAATGATAGGAAGCGTTACTTTCCACATTGGAATTATCTTGGCTTTCTTTGGTCATTGTTTAGGGATGTTTATTCCTGCCAGCTGGACTGCATATTTTGGAATTACTGAACACATGTACCATCTTTTTGGTTCGCTAATGATGGGTATTCCTGCTGGCCTCTTAGCATTTATTGGAATTGCTATTTTAACTTATCGGCGCATGACAGTTTCACGGGTATATAAGACAAGTGATATTAATGATATCGTCGTTGACTGGGCATTGTTAATTACAATTGCTTTAGGACTTACATGTACCATTACCGGCGCATTTATTGACTACAACTACCGAACAACGATTAGTCCATGGGTAAGAAGTCTATTTGTTCTAAATCCGCAGTGGCAGTTAATGATGTCAGTTCCGCTAATTTACAAGATTCATATTTTATGTGGTCTTGCAATTTTCGGATATTTCCCATATACACGATTAGTTCATGCTTTAACCTTACCATGGCAATATATTTTCCGTCGTTACATTGTTTATCGTCGACGAGTAAAAGCATATTAAAACACAGAAAGATCCAGATATCCGAATTATTTCGCATACCTGGATCTTTTTAATATGATTTTGTCTTTGTAAAAGTGACAATTGTACTTGCTGATATTACAAGAATAGCTCCTAATACTAAAGAAGGAGTTACTTGAACCGGGAAGAAGAAGGAAGAGTAAATAATAACAATTACTGATCCGAGTGCCCGTACAATATTTGCTTTACCAGCCGTAATAAATCTCAGACTAGTATAGAAGAGGAGCAGGGATAAGAATCCATTGAAGAATGCACCACCAAAATTAAAAGCAATTGCTTGACCAGAAAGATTGTTAAATGCAGTCCTCGTTATGAGTGCATAGCAGAAAAGCAATAATGCTGAGGTGAGGTGATTATAAAAAAGGATATTACTAGGCTCAGCATCACTAACCAAGTATTTAGCAACAATATTATTAGCCGCATACATTAGCGGGTAGATAAATGCACAAGCCAGGCCAAGGATATTATCACTAAATTGAAGACGGCTACCGGAGATAAAAAAGGACCCTAAAATACAGAGAATAATTGCTAGATAATCCCACTTTGTAATTTTTTCTTTTAAGAAGACATAAGATAAAAAGAAAACATAAACGAGGTACATCCGCGCAATAAGGGTAACGGTAATTGGACTCAGAGTGGATAAGGCAATATATTGAAGAATAATACCGATCGCATTTGTTCCACCTAAAACCCATAACCAGGGACTCTTTAGATTACCTAGCGAAACACGCTGGCGGGTAATAAGGAGCGTTGCAAAGACAAAAATTGCGGCAAACATACTAGTAAAAATGCCACCAACAACCGGACTTAAAGCAACAAGCGAAAACTTATTGAGAACCGGACTGATACTGCTGAATAGGAGAGAGATTAAGTTTAATTCGACACCCCAGAGTTGTTTTTTTGGAACATTTTTTACATTCATTTAGACACATCCAATACTTGATAATGGTTTAATCATAACGAATTATAATATTAAAACCATTAGGAAAAGTGACTAAATATTTTAGTTTACATAATATTTGAAATAGTAATTACTCGAATTTGAAATTTTGAACAACCTTATCAAGGTCTTCTTGTTCGATTCCAAGATAGTGCCGAGTATTGCGCTCAGATGAGTGGTTAAATAGTTGAGAAATAATTTCAACATTAACCCCTTTTTTATATAATTGGCGTCCGAAGGTTTTCCGAAAAGAGTGTGTGCCAATTTTTGATATGATTTTATCATTACCAGTTTTTCGTGCCATTCGTTGCAGCATTTCGTAAAAACCGTGAACTGAAAAATGACCATCTTGTTTTCCAGGAAAGAGGTAGTCATTTTCATCGTGGTACTCAAGATCATTAAGATAATCAATAATTTCAGCTAAGCAGTTATTCCAAAAGAGGGTTTTTGCTTTACCAGTTTTTTGTTCAATAACCCGTGTTTTGGTTTTATTAAGGACGTGCCCAACTCTGAGTGTGACAACATCAGAGGCTCGCAAGCCATTATTCAGAGCAATGGCGATTAATAGTAAGTTACGATTAACCAATTCGGGGCGGGAGGATAATTTGATTGTTTCTCTTAACTGATCGTATTCTTCAAGGGTTAAAAATTTAACATTTTCTACCCAGATTTTACGTTTTCCTTTAATTTGACCGTTAGTTTTATTTTTGGGAATATAAATCCGCTTTTTAGTTGACATAATATTTTTTCCTTTGTTAATTTGTCAGATACTCAACCAATGATGGTATTATTTCTTCTCCTTCTTTACGACCAGTTTCGTATAATGCTCGAATTTTTTTGATATTTCCTTCAATTCGTTTAATTTTAATTGGCTTAGAGGGGGCGATGTTAAATAATTTTCCTTCATTAACTAACCGGTCTATTTCGGCAATTTGCTGATTATAAAGAAGCGGCCGATTAATACCAGCTTTCGCAAAGGCGGGATAGTCTTTATAAACCATGTCATATAACTTCTTTACCGCTGAGCTAGAAGGCTTTTTTCGATATTTAACATCTCTTGTACGGACGACTACTATTTTGTCATAGCCCTGTTGCTGAGCAATATCAAAAGGAATAGAGTCTGTAATACCGCCATCAAGGCAAGGCCCCTTTGATGTTTCTTGAGGATCCGAAAGAAATGGCATCGATGATGAAGCCTTTAGTGCGTTTGTAAGCTCGTCACCTACCGGGTCGGTAAATAGAACTGTCTTTCCAGTTTTAACTGAAGTAGCAACAGCTGTAAAATGCGAAGCTGATCTGCGATATGCGGCTTCATTAAAGTTTTGCCAGGAATAACCATGATCTTCAAATAGGTAATCAAGATTAATTATCTGTTTCTTAAATACGCGGGCCATAGAAATATATTTACGGTCATGACGGTGATTAATGTTAATATTTGCTGCTCGACCATATTGTTTGGATACAAAGTTAACTCCACAAAGAGAGCCTGCTGAAACGCCAATTACACTACGGAATTCAATATGGTGGGCAAGAAAGGTGTCAACAATCCCGGCAGTATATTGTCCTCGGAATGCGCCGCCTTCTAAAACCAATGCTGCGTTATATAACATAAGATGAAAATTCTCCTTTTTTCTCAAAAAATAGGTTAAATTTAAGTAAGACACTTTTTAAATAAAATTATACAACAGTCTTACATTAAAATATAGCTTTTTAAAAGCCTATTATAGCAGTCTTTCTAGGACATTAAAGTAAGACTCTTTTATCAAAAGAGTCTTACTTATTTAAAGATAAAGCTAAAATAGGGCTAAAAAGCAAAATTCCTTCTGAGACGTAATGAAATTCAAATTGATGGGTAGTAGTTCATTATGATTCGTCTCAGAAGGAAATGGAAAACAAATATAAAATGCGGCTTTAAATATGAAAGTTTTGTGAAAATATTATTGATAATTTATATAAAGCATACTAAAATAATACAAAGTAAAATGATAAACGTTAAACAATTTGAAAGAAACGGGGTTTATTTCTATGTTAGAACGTAAAGAACATAAGAAAATGTATAAGAGCGGTAAAAACTGGGCAGTAGTTACACTTTCAACAGCTGCTTTAGTTTTGGGAGCAACAGCTGTAAATGCATCTGCAAATACTGATACAGAAAGCACTGATGTATCGTCCACAGTAAAAGTTACAACTGACGATAATAATGTTGCTGTTAAAAGCGTTGTATTAGGTAGTGGTCAAACTACTGCAACTAGTGCAGCCACAGCTAAAGAAACAACTAGCGAAAGTAGTAATTCTTCTGTTGCTAATGCACAAAAGGCTAATAGCAAAGAAGCTGATTTTACTAATTCATCTACAAGTTCATCAGCTTCTTCAAGTAGTGCAGATAACAAAGTAGCTAATTCTGCACAAGTAACAGATAATGATGAGCAAAAAGCTGCACCAGCTGTTAAAGATACTGAAAATAATGCGGAAACGCCTGTAAATACTAAGGATTCTTCAACTACAGATGCAGAAAAAACCACACCACAAAAAGAAAATAATTCTAAACTAAATAAAGATGCAGAAAACGTTGTAAAGAATGCTGGAATTGACCCAGCTAGCTTAACTCAAGATCAAGTTAAGGCATTGAATAAGGTGAACTTTTCTAAGAATGCCAAAGCTGGCGCACAGATGACTTACAGTGATCTTAAAAAGATTGGTGATGCCTTGGTAAAACAAGATCCTCGGTATGCTATTCCATATTTTAATGCCAGTCAAATTAGAAATATGGATGCAGCATATACACGAGATGCAGAAACAGGTGAGTATGCTGATTTAGATATTTGGGATTCATGGCCAGTACAAGATCCTGTCACTGGTTACGTTTCTAACTGGAATGGATATCAACTTGTTATTGCGATGATGGGACGACCACACCATGAAGATAATCATATTTACTTGCTTTACAACAAGTACGGAGATAACGACTTTTCACATTGGCGTAATGCAGGATCAATTTTTGGATATAATGAGAATTCATTAACTCAAGAATGGTCTGGATCTGCTATTGTTAATTCAGATAATTCCATTCAACTTTTCTATACAATTAATGATACAAATAATGCAATTAATCATCAGAAGCTGGCAAGTGCAACTATGTACTTAACTGCTGATGAAAATGGTGTTCACATTGAAAAAGTAGATAACAATCATGTGGTCTTTGCTGGTGATGGTTATCACTATCAAACATATGACCAATGGAAACAAGTAAATAGCTTTGATGATAACTACACTCTTCGTGATGCTCATGTTATACAAATGCCAAATGGTGATCGTTATTTAGTATTTGAGGGAAACACTGGAACGGAAAATTACCAAGGTGAAAATCAACTTTATAATTGGTCAAACTATGGTGGAAACGATTTATTCAATATTCAAAGTTTATTCCACCTTACCAATACTACAAATATTGATTATAAAAAGGCTATCTTTGCAAACGGCGCTTTAGGTATTCTTAAGTTAAATAACGATGAAAAGAATCCACAAGTAGAAGAAGTTTATTCTCCATTAATTACATCAAATATGGTAAGCGATGAGCTTGAACGCCCTAATGTAGTTAAACTTGGTGATAAATATTACCTTTTCTCTGCTACTCGTTTGAGCCGGGGTACAAATATTGATATTCTTAATGAAGCTAATAAGACTGTTGGAGATAACGTAGCAATGATTGGTTATGTTTCAGATAGTCTTACTGGCCCATATAAGCCATTGAATGATTCTGGAGTTGTTTTAACTGCATCCGTTCCAGCAAATTGGCGAACTGCAACCTATTCTTACTATGCAGTACCTGTAAAAGGTAAAGCAAATCAGTTGTTAATTACTTCATACATGACTAACCGTGGGGAAGTAGCAGGTAAAGGAATGAATTCAACTTGGGCACCTAGCTTTATTGTTCAAGTAAATCCAGATAATACTACTATTGTCTTAGCTCAAGCTACTAACCAAGGTAACTGGGTATGGAACGATAACAGTGAAAATAATAATATGCTTGGAACGTTACAAACATCAGCTTTACCTGGAGAAATGGGTAAGCCGATTGATTGGGATTTAATTGGAGGTTATGGATTAAAGCCACATGATCCAGCAACACCAGAAACACCGTCTACACCTAAGACGCCGGAGACCCCAACCACTCCTGAAGTTCCTTCAACACCGCAAACTCCAGTTACACCTGAAAATCCTAAACAACCAGAAACCAAGAATGGTCGTTTACCACAAACCGGTAGCGATTCAAATAAAGCTGTAATGGGATTAGGTGTAGCAACCTTACTTGGTATGTTTGGCCTTGCTGGTGTTAACAAGCGTCGTTACTATTAATAGAAACAAAAAATCGCTAAGCTTTAAATTAAGCTTTAGCGATTTTTTGTTTTAAAATTTTTATTTTGTAAAAACAATATATCTATTATTGGCTAATGCAATTGTTGTAAGACTTTGCGGCAATAATAGCAATGAATTTGTCCATCTTTGTCAGCAAGCCGGCGAGCATGGAATGCTGAGAATGTATAGTGCTCGTGGCAAAACGGACAAACATATTGTCTTTTTCCAAACAATGATGTAATAAAGCCCAAAATTTTCTCCTCCATCAAAAATTATACACCAGCATCTATTATACCGAAGATAGCCATTAATCAAAAGCAATTATTTGTTTTGATCAGAAGTTTTACTTATTTGTTTAAGTGCATCTCGTTGTTGTTTTTGGTCAACATGAGTATATAAATCGGTAGCAGAAGTACCTTTTTGACCAAGCTGTTGCGCAACTAACACCTGATCCTTTGTTACTTCATACATTTCCGACGCAAGCGTATGGCGCAATTTATGTGGAGTAAGTGGATGACCAAATGCAGTTGAATACTTTTTAACCATTTTCTCAATTGCATTAGCTGTCATCCGACGGGTTTGCTGATGGTAAAGAGTTAAAAAGAAGGCTGTATCCTTTTTTAATGCGTGATACCGTTGTGCACGAATTGATTGGTAAGATTGAATATACGAAACCGCCCATGGAGCAATTGGAACAGAATCTCGCTGCCCTCCTTTTCGGGTAACATCAAGCAGAGATTGCTTCAAATTTAGGTCGGCAAGGTTTACATTGGCAGCTTCTGAAACACGTACTCCGGTTCCAAGAATAAGCGCAATAATTGCAATATCACGTTCTTTATTCATTTTATAAGAAGGAAGAGCTCTCTTATCGCATTTGTTGGGATACTCTTTTTCGATAAAATTAATAAAATCAAACTTCATTTCTCCGCGATACATATGCGATGCAAGAGTATGAGCACGGTAATTTAGTGTTTTTGTATCATTAAGCGAATCAATTTTTAACATGACATTTCGATCAAAGTAAGACTCGCCGTTATTATTATCAGCCGTAACAGTTAAAAATTTATATAGCGACCTTAAAGCGTTAATTGATCGGTTAATTGAGGTAGGGGAGTTTAACCGTCCCTGCGCGTTGGTCGTATGCTGTAAATAATCAATATAAAGCATAACATCATTTCTTCGCAGAGTAGCTAGTGTATTAATCGGTAAATTTTTATTAGAGTTAACAGAAACAAGCCCGCTTGATCTAAGCCAGTCAAAGAAGCGTCGAATTTCCGTTAAATATTGATACGTTGTTGTAACCGCATGATTAGTTCCTAAATAATATTCATTAACGTATTCGGGAAGATTTTTTAATTCCTCCTGAATCAAATTCAAATATTTATCAGCTTCCATGTTATTGATTCTCCTATAAAGTTTGTACTAGCTATGAATAATAAAAAAAGTCGCATGAAAGAATAACTTTCAACGACCAAAAATCTATCGGGAAAACAGGATTCGAACCTGCGACCCCCTGGTCCCAAACCAGGTGCTCTACCAAGCTGAGCTATTTCCCGTTAACAACAGAACAGATTATATTTTATCAATTCTAAAGAAAATAGTAAAGTTATATTTAGTTGGTTTTATTTTAATTGTAGAATTAATTAATCTTCCTTTAGGTAGTCATGTAATGCTAATAATATAATTAGCAAGTTCAATCGCAAATGGCGGTCAAAATAGCTGTTAAGATAATCAATTTCTAACTATGATGTAGGAATTTTCTTTAAGCTTTTAGCAAATGATTTTGTTAAATGAGGCTTCTAAATAATGCCTAGACGTATGGAAATAACATTTATATGGTTAGTGGGTAATTTTAATCGAAAAAATCTAAAAAAGTTCTTGCTATTTTATAGATCACTTGTTATTATTAATAACGTTGTGAAAGACTAGTTAACAATTTAAGTTGGAATTGTTTGTTATATTAATATGACCCGTTAGTCAAGTGGTTAAGACACCAGCCTTTCACGCTGGTATCGTGGGTTCAAATCCCGCACGGGTCATTTTTTGCGGAAGTAGTTCAGTGGTAGAACATCACCTTGCCATGGTGGGGGTCGCGGGTTCGAATCCCGTCTTCCGCTTAGCCAGTTCATTATGCCGGGGTGGCGGAATTGGCAGACGCACAGGACTTAAAATCCTGCGGTTAGTGATAACCGTACCGGTTCGATCCCGGTCCTCGGCACTTTTTCGGGAAATAGCTCAGCTTGGTAGAGCACCTGGTTTGGGACCAGGGGGTCGCAGGTTCGAATCCTGTTTTCCCGATCTGGCTAAAGCACTTAAGAAGTTAGAAACTTCTTAAGTGCTTTTTTTACATATTAACTAAGGGGAAGACTACGAGTAACAGTTATTAGATGTGGTGAATGCTTAACGTGCAAATATTTAACAGAAAATAAAATATTTTTTTATAAAAAGTATTGCTTTTTATAACATTACTTGATATTATTATATTCGTCGCTGAGATGCGGGTATAGTTTAGTGGTAAAACCACAGCCTTCCAAGCTGTTGTCGCGAGTTCGATTCTCGTTACCCGCTTTTAGTTATGTTAATATGGCCCGTTAGTCAAGTGGTTAAGACACCAGCCTTTCACGCTGGTATCGTGGGTTCAAATCCCGCACGGGTCATTTTTGGAGGATTAGCTCAGTTGGGAGAGCATCTGCCTTACAAGCAGGGGGTCACAGGTTCGAGCCCTGTATCCTCCATTAAGTAGAATTATCTACTTAGATTCACATATGATTGGGCTATAGCCAAGCGGTAAGGCAACGGTTTTTGGTACCGTCATGCGCTGGTTCGAATCCAGCTAGCCCAATTATTTAAGCCGCTGTTGAGAAATGTTTTCTTAACAGCGGCTTTTTTACATTTAAAAGTAATGCTTATTCACGATTTAATATGATATGCCAAACAAAAAATCCTACACCAACAATTAATGCTAACCATGCCCATAGTTGTAGCGGTAAGTATATCTTAAAAGTTAATAAGCCAAGAATCCAGCTTATTAACATCATTGATAGTCCTGCAATATCGCCGCCCAGTCCATCGATTCCACAGGTAGCAATATAAACAATTCCAGAAGCAAGATATAAAAGTGCTACAATAAGCTCTGCCGTACCAGCGTAAACTCGAATTGCTGAAATTGGGTTACCAAATCCTTCTACAATTGATTGAACAAATATAATAATAGCGAGTACAATCATAATAATTCCTACGACTATCTTAGTCACTTTCATTATAAAAGACCTCCTCACAACCATTTTACTCGTTACATAAATTATTATAAAGAATTAACAATGAGTAAGGAGGGAGATACAAACTTATAGCTAATTAAGCATTTTTATTAATTACTTTTTTCAATGCTTCTAAAAACACCTCATAGGGTTGAGCGCCAGTAATAGAATATTTGTTATTGATGACGAATAAAGGCGCACTTGGCATACCAATCATAAAGGCGCGTCGCTCGTTTTTTCGTACTTCAGTCTCAAATTTTCCAGATTCAAGGACGCTTTTTACGTCATCAGTGGGTAATCCAATTGCTGACATTGCATTAGTTAAAACCTTATTGTCAGCAATTGACTTATTATCATTAAAATATACCTGATAAAGACGTTTAACGGTTTTATTTAATAATGCTTGATTATTTAAGCTTTCGACATATTTGATTAATCGATGGGCCGCTAATGTATTAACGGGAATTGCCGCTTCCATTTTAATGGGTAAATTAATGTTAGCAGCCATTTTATCAATTTGCTCAAGCTGAGATAAAGCTTCCTGAGTAGTTAGCTTATGCGTTTGTGCATAGTACTCAGTCATCGACTTATTCGTTGTTGTTGGTAATGTCGGATCTAATTGAAACGACATAAATTCTAGTGGCGTCTGATCAGCTATTTTTAGCTCTTCAAGTGCCCGTTGTAATTGAGTAATACCAATATAACAATATGGGCAAGCAATATCAGCCCAGTATTTAATTTCCATAATAATTGCTCCTTAAAAAATAGGTATCATTTAAATCTAACCATAAAAATGGCAAAGTTACTAGTAAAGATTGCAAAGAGGGCATGATTTAATTCAAAATTAACCTGTCATTAAAATTATAGTTTTAATGCTACAGAAACAAAAAAGCCCCTCAAATTAGCAATTTTTGACTTCCTTTATATATAAAAGAATTACGTTCAAATTAGTTTTTATTTTAATAAAAATGCGCCCTTTATTTTTGATGTTACATGGAAATAAGTTCTTAAGTAACAACGATTTTTGTAATCCGGTTAATTTAAGTTTTGCTGACGATGACTGAATGGATAATTATTTACCAAAGTTTTGTTAGCGCCAATATTAAAAGCGGTTTCAGTTAATTGATTCATTAACATCATGACATTTTATATATCATTAAGTATTATATTTTTAAGGAAAATTGACAAAAACTCTTTATTTTTTTAATAAATGCGCTAAAATAAAAAATGTAAAGCGTCCTTAGTGTAATGGATAGCACATGAGATTTCGGTCCTCATGATCCGAGTTCGACTCTCGGGGGACGCATTTTTGAAAAACCGTATAAAACAAAAGCTCTATCAAAACGTTGATATAACGGCATTTTGGTAGAGCTTTTGTTTTGCTGAAATTGTATAAAAATGTATAAATTTGTAATTTTGGGGAACATTTGGGGAACATGCTCACCGATGAAGATAACAAAGTCCTAGTAACATTCTATCTAATACTCATTAAATGCCTCTCCTTCCCTTATCTTTCTTTACCATTAGTTCCTAAATTAATATAATGAATGTATTACGGTAAAAGCATAAGGAGGAACTTCAGTTGAAAAAGCAATCAACAACTATTGCTTCAATCATTATTTTGATTATTATTGCTATTTTTGCCTTGCTTAATACAGCAACGGTGGTAGTTAACCTTTTTGGAGCACGAGTGAAAACACCATTAGTATTACTAATCTTTATCTGTTTGTTAATTGGAGCAATGACTATTTACTTATTATCATTCTCTAGTCATTTAAAAACTACTAAGGAACTAAAAGAATTACAATCATCACGAATTAGTAAAGATGAACTAAAAAGGTATCAAAAGAAGATAAATCAACTTCAAAAAGAAAATTCACAATTGAAGCAACAGATTAAACAGCAAAACAGTCAAAAAGCCGCTTCACCTGTAAAATAGAAAGGAATGTTGATGAAGAAATACGGTTTTATTGCGGTTGATATAGACGGCACTCTCCTAGATGATAATGATCATTTTGATATTAAACGATTTAATAAGGATGTCGCCCTTCTCCAGCAAGCAGGATACCATTTTATTATTGCCAGCGGAAACAGTTATGACGCATTGACAACTATTTTCCGCCCTTGCCCTCTTGTAAAAGAATTTGTTGCTGAAAATGGTGGTCGAATAGTAATAGATCAAAAGTCGATATATAATCAAACTCACTCTAAAAAGACGTTACAGCAGGTACTATTTTTTATTAAAGAAAAATTGCCAAAACCTGATATTTTATCGCTATCTGGAGGATCACAGACAATTATTGCAAACCAATATCGAGATGTTTCAGTTCCTTATTATCCGCATCATACTTATTTCACTAGCCTAGAAGAAATTAATGAACCCATTTACAATTTGAACATTGGTTGGGCTAAACAGAAAATATCACAAGAGGTAATTCAAGATTACGTCCAACAACTAAATCGCTTCTGTAGTGCCATTCAAGCTACCTATAGCGGTGCATATGGAATTGATATCTTACCTGCAGGTGTTAATAAAGCACGCGGACTAAAAGAATTAGTTGAAAGATACTTAAATGGAACGCTAGCACAAGTTGTCGCATTTGGTGATACATCAAATGATATCGAGATGTTGACAGAGGCTGGTTGTGGGATTGCAATGAAGAATGCGACTAGTGATTTACTTAAAGTCGCTGATAAAGTTACTGTTAATGATAATAATCATAATGGCTTATTAACTGAAATTGAACAGTTATTTTTAAGTCAACAGCATTAGAAATATTATGTAAACTAGTTGTTTGAGAAAAAGACCGGAGAATTATTCTCCGGTCTTTTTTCATCAATATACTCCGCCGTCGTAGAAATTATAGGATGGCTTATTGAAGTCGTATTGGGGAAGTTCGGACATTTTAATAAAGTTATCGGCAATCCCCCAACTCATTAAGTTGATTGGTTTACCAAAATCTTCATCAGGGATAACAACCATAATATACTTACCAAGCGCGCGTGCCATTCCTAATTCAACGCCCATTCCGACATCCTCTTCTTCTGGAATATATACCGCCAATAGCATATCAGAAGTTGAAACTCCTACTCGATCACCATTATAGGTTGCCGTGCTCCATTCACGATCTTGTAAAAGTTCAGGATGCTCGTCGACCCGTAATCCTTTGTACTGGTGTTGTAATGGCACATATGAATTCTCAACATCTACTGTTGGGTTTGTTTTGATTGCATTCATTGCGTCCTCATAAGCCTTATTCTGCTTATCAGTAAACCATCCTGCGCAAAAATATACAGTCTTACTCTTTTGATTTGTCATTAAATGAACTCCCCTTTAATTTTTGTTCATTTAAATTCTATCATGAAATAGATGGATTAACCAATTACTATTTAGTTTAGAAGCAGATTGCTGCTTTTTTAAGATAAGTAAATTTGTATCTAGGTAATGCACAATATTCATCTATAATCCCTTCTTCCGATGCTATCTCCAAACCTCTTCAGCAATTTCTTTGATTAATCGGATTTTTTGCCATTCCTGCTCTTCAGTTAAGATATTTCCCTCCTCTGTTGAAGCAAACCCACATTGCGGACTGATTGCTAAATTCGTTAAGGGAACGTACTTAGTTGCTTCGTTAATTCGTGCAATAATTGACTCTTTATCTTCCAGCTGACCGCTTTTAGAAGTGACGAGGCCCAAGACAATACGAACATTAGGACGATTATTCCAAATAGTAGCTAATGGTGCAAAATCTCCCGAACGATTATTATCATATTCAAGAAAGAAACCGTCATAATTCAGTTGCGCTAAATATTCAGCTATTGGTTCATATCCTCCAGAAAATAGGAAGGTTGATTTAAAATTCCCACGGCAGATATGAGTAGTAACAGTTAAATCGGCTGGCAACCCTGCCAAAGCTTTATTTATTACTGTTACCGCATCCTGAGCTAACTTAATGTATTTTTGATGTTCCTGAGGATTGTCTTTGCTTGCATTGAGTTTGCTTATCAAAAATGCCCATGTTGTATCATCGATTTGAAGATAACGACAACCTAAGTCATAAAAGTGTTGAATTGTTTTATTATACGTTGTTGCTAAATCTGTTAAATAATTTTCCCATCGGTCATAATATTCAGCCCAATTATCAGAACGATTGTCACGGAAAAGCATTGTTGGCGAGGGAATTGTTTGTTTAACAATAACATCATCATCAGCTTGCTCTTGTGTGAATTTAAAAGCTTCAAAAAACGGATGATTAGGATTATACGAGACTTTGCCCCCTAGTTCAGCGTTATCTGTTCGTGTTTTTGCTCCTTGAAACTTATAGCTTTGTTGATAATCATATTTTGTTACCCCATTAAGTCCCCACAGGAAATCAAGGTGCCACCAACTACGACGAAATTCACCATCAGTAACCGCATGAAGGCCGACTTGCTTTTCCTTGGCAATTAAATCTGCGATACATTGATCTTCCACTTTTGTTAGGGCGCCATAATCAATTTCTCCCGCTTTGAACTTTGCACGAGCATTTTTTAATTTACTAGGACGGAGAAAACTACCAACAATATCGTAGCGGTAAGGTGCTGTAATCTGTTCTGTCATAACCAATCAATTCCTTTCTCAGTAAAAATAAGTAATAAAAAAATCCCTAGGAACTGTACTAGCTCCTAGGGACGTTCATTAACGTGTTACCACCCTTAAATTTAGTAGCTGCTTACACAACTACCCTCAATAAGTACACCCTTGTCAGGGTAAACTTAGACACTTTATCGGGTGTCAGGCGTAGTTTGCTCACTTAATAAGCTCACAATACTATTAGAATCCCAAGACCATCTTCATGAATCTCTGCTATATCAGTTTTCACCAACCCTGACTCTCTATAATAGCATCAAAGCATTACTCATCTTTCTCTAATTAATTATTAATTTTATTGTCATCATAATATAATATTAATTAATTACTGTCAACACTAAGCAACTATTTTTTCATCAATGCCTGCTGGATCAGCTTTTTAGCAGCTATTGAAACTGTAAGACCGTTCTTTTCTGCATATGCCTTTAATTGCTGGTATGTCGTTAATTCAGATGTACCACGCCAGATCAAACCAGTTACTTGCCCATGTTCTTTATTCATTCGAACCCTTCCCCCATAAAATATTAGCGATTTGTTTTATGATCACTGTCCGGTGATGTAATTGAAAGTGTGTAGTTTTAGGATAGATTTTTTGATGATATTCAATTGACGAATGGGTCTTAATTAATGACTTTAGCATTTCCGATTGAATATGAGGAACTGATCCATCAGTTTTCTTATCCTCTTCTTCACTTCCCATTAAATTATAAATTTTAATCGGATAATTTAATTGCCATTTTTTCATTTGCAAAAACAATTCTTGGAAATTCTTATCTGTTGACTTACTAATTAAATGATACCGATATCTCAGCTGGTCATTTAAGCTTTCTTCTACTGGAACACCAAGGAAAACCAGTTTATTTAAGCGAATGTGGTGTTGGAGATATTTTGATCCCATGTAGGCGTGAATAAATTCAGTTCCTCCATACGAATGAGCAACCACATTCATCTTTTGAATATGATAGTGCTGTTGGAGATATTTAAGAACAAGCGTCAATTGCTTAACTTGCGGATGATAAGTAACATTATAATTCCAGGTAAATAAAACCTGAATCAATGCATTCTTTTGACCATTAAAATTACCTTCAGTCCAAATCTGCCCATTTGGTGCAACCCAGATAGTCAATACCTTTTGAGCAATATTTTTTTGTTGATAATATTTGATCATTTTATTATAAGTGGTCGTATTTCCGCCCCATCCTGGAATAAGGATAGTGGGGATAGAAGAATACTCTATTTTGCTTTGATAATTTCGTGGTGACAAGCGTTGACCAGGAGTTCCTTGTAATAAGAATCCCTGAATGCCAAAAGCAAGAAGAATAAGACTTCCTAAACTAATTCCGACGATTTTTAGCGACTTTTTCATCAAATCATCTCTTATCATATCGATTTATATCCTATTATACGTTTGAAAATTATAAAGGGAGATTTTTAAACTTTAGGATATGGAATTAAGGTTAACTTACCATTAATATATTCTCCAAGATATATGTCGTCAACGCTACCGTAACCTGCTTTATGGATTTGTTCAAATACCCATTGCTCATCATGGTGAATTAGTTCCATCACATCGATATTAATTTGTCCATCGTTAATCAAAGTAAAGCGAACATTTGCTTCATCGTTTTCAATAATTACTAACTGGCCATTTTGTTCTAAAATCCCGCTTTTTACTTTTGCAACTTCATATATCCCATGGCCACGAAGACGGAACATGAGGTCATTTGCACTAATTCCTGCCCGCATACAGTTTTCTACTAATACCTTGCCATTTTGGATCAATATTTGTGGTCGGCCATCGATTAGGCGCCTTATCCAAACATTATGGTCTTTAGCAAACTTTACAGCAAAGACAATTAAAGTCCAGATTAAAAGAACCATTATAAACTCGAGAACTGAAATATCACTGTTATAAATGATTCCACCAATGATACCACCTAGAACATAATTTTGTACTTGGTCAATAGCTGAAGTAGGTGCAAGATTTCCCTTCCCCAACAAATTAATCTGAAGAATCAAACATAACATACCAAGGACAAACTTTATAATAATTAATGAATAGTTATCCATGCTGCCCTCCTACTTCATTAAATTGACCTTGTGATTAACAACGTGTGCCCGCGTAAGAGTATAGTTGTCTCCTGTTTGACTTAAGTTAACCCGGTAATCGCGGTCCTCTATCCGAACAAGGATACCATCTGTTAACGTTGTCGAATTAACAACTACTTTTTGTGGTGAAACATTATGATCACGGGCAACTGCTTTAATAAATGGAATCATTTGGGTTGTCTGCGATTGCTGGGTCGTACTCTTTTCCATATCGGTAACCTGAAAACCAATGAAGAGCAGCAATAATAAAAAGAAAATTATCCCTAAATCACGATAGCGGGTAATAAGCCGGTGACGTAAATATAAGAGCACCATTACTCCAATTAAAATCGCAAAAATGAGGATTGCAATGTAATTAAACAGTTGATTCATGTGTTGATGATTTGATAAATAACTAATTGTATAAAATGTCATTTTTCTCTCCTTAATCTAAATATAATAAAAACTTAAAACACTGCCCAACCTTTTTCTGTGTTAGCATGATAGAATAATAATAACTTTAACATCGAAAGAAGGAGGAATTATTAATGCTCTTAAAACTAGGAATGAAACTTCTGTGGATCGTATTAGGCAGTATTTCATTTGTTGGCGGGATAATTGGGGTCTTACTTCCGATAATTCCTCAAGTGCCCTTTTTCCTTCTGACAATATGGTGTATTACTAAGGTATCGCCGCGTTTTCATAACTGGCTCCTTAGCAATTCGCTTTACGTAAAATATGCGAAACCATTGGTAAATCGACTTGAAAACTTAAAACGGCAGCCTAAACGAGCAGCCGCTAAAGTTAATAGTAAATAATAAAAAGGTCTTGAATGCTTAATTGCGTCCTAGACCTTCTTTTTAATATTAACCAAATAGACGTGCCCAGAATCCTCTCTTTGGTTCTCTTGCAAGGGATTCTGAAGATTTTTTAGCTGGCTTTGCGGTTATTGTTTCATTATTATCCATATCTTTTTCGTCAGCATATGGATTACGCTCACCGATCCACTTAAAGAATTCGTTTGCTTTTATTTCAACGAATTTACCACGTTTCCCATTAATCCCATCAACGCAAAGTTCAATTGGAAGCGCATTTCGGTACTTTTCAATACTATCAGCTGTAAATCCATTAAAAGTATTAAGCTTTGAAATATCAAATAACAAACTATGATCTTGTTGACGATATTTGAAATCTTCTTCTTGCGTTAAATAGAGTTTTGCCCAACGGTTTCGTGAACTCTCCTTAAAATCATCACAAATTTCATCAGCAAAATATGGCGGAATTTCCATATCAGCCATTTGGTAGTAGTCACGGAATAGCTTTCGCGTATTTGCTAAGAAATCTAGTTTACCAGTCTTTTCATCAAAGGCCCGCCATGGGGTTTCGTCATCTTCTAATAAACTTGCCATCCGCATTACAAAATCCTTAAACAATGTATTATTTAAGGTTTGACGTACGTTATAGATATATTTATTAGCCTCACCCTTCTGCTGTTCATCGATAACCTTGTCGATTTGTAGGTAATAAGTTCGCCGAGCGGTTTCACGAAGCATGGTAAAGCCTGAATCGTAGTTAGTTGTTCCGATTAATGGTGCAATTGCATGAGGATTATTAACTAATTCATTCATCGTATCAACGACCAAGTGCCGACTATATTGGTCCTGCTGGAAGAAATATGGTTCAATTTCGTCCATTAAAACCGGATATGAACTGCCTAGTTTCATGTAATGTTCAATTGCATCAACTGTCTTTGCCTTTTTCTGAGGTGTTTCAGTTGGATAGATAGTTCCAAAGTCTATTAATGAACGGTCGGTATTCCACGTTAACTGATTAATGATCCGCAATAAGGTTGACTTTCCAGAACCGGCAGTTGCACCTAGAATCAGGAAATTAGGGATATCGTTACCATCTTCGGGATTTAGACTAGCTTTAGCCCGAATTTCCCATAAGAATGGCGCCGTAAAACTATATAAAATAGCCTCATAAAACCGCTTGCCGTAGTCATCATTATAATCGACAACATATTGCTGGTAGCCTTTCATAATCGCGTCGATGCTCTTTAATCCATCACGAATTTGACTAATAGTTGCGACCTTGCCAAATGGAATCGGGTGAGTACCAGTATCATTTGGTACATAAAGTCCGCTATTATTGTTAACTAGGTTTCTTTCCATTGGCCGGTCATACAAGAAGGTTGTATATTTCTTTTCTGCAGATCGTTGTTGTGGTGTCATGCCACTAATCAGCGCATCCTGAACCTGTTTAAAAATCTTTTCCCGTGATTTTAATTTTGGTTTAGCAGCACGTGGTGACACTGCTGTCTTCTGTAAGGTATAAATAGTGTCATGCTGTTGAATTTGTCGTTCTGCTTCTTCTTTGTCTTGGGATCGATTAGTAGTAATATCCCGCATAGCCTTTGTAATCATAGCGGGAATCTTATTTTCATCGATTTGTTTTTGAATATCATGACTAATTAAGTCAGTCATATCAGCAGCGGCAATTTGGTCGGTTACTTCATTATCAAGAATTACAACTGCATTTGTAGCGCCTTTATTATCTTTAAGACTCTCATCAATTTGATTCTGTGCGGCCTTTAAGAGGTTTTCTGTAAAAAATGGTCGCAACACTGGCTTAATATCATTTTTATAGTGGCTGTCTAAGTTCTGAAATAGCCGGATATCGTTATCAAAAACCAGAATTTCTTCATATTGGTTACGTTGACTATCAAATGAATCATTATCTAGGTTAAGACTTCCCAGAATTACCCGCGTATCATGGGTTTCAGAATTACTCAAAAGGTAAAAACGCGAATGAATGGCCTGAGTTGGTGCAATAGCAACCTGAAAAAGGTTATTCAATACATTTACCTGATTATCGCTGGTAAGTGCTTCAAATATTTTTGCTGGCTTTTTATTTGCTGCCACAAGCAATGCATCAGTTAAAGCAACTTTTGTAATTACGTCTTCGCCAGTCTTGACTTCATGATTTTCAGGAGTACTGAGGGCAACTTCAACTTTAATAAATCGACTTAAGTACTGATTAATAAAATCAGCTGTAATATTACCCGTTACCGCTGTCATACGATTAAACTTATTTGCATCAAAAAGCTGGCTAATTTTTAATGGTGGCGTGTCTTGACCATTAAAAACAATATGAATCTTTTTTAGATCTGAATCTGTCATTAGCATAGTCCTTTTCTAAACAATATTAACTTCCTTTATTTTCGGTTATTTACATTAATTTTGCAAGTAACCATTAAAATATTTTGAATTATCAATAGAGTGATTAACTAAAAAAGGCCCCTCCTGAATATCAGGAAGAGCCTCTTTATAGCTTAGTAATAGTTATTTATCCATCAATCGCCGTTACCGCTCCAGTAGCATAATTGATACTGATATTATTTTGTACATTTGGCACGAAAACGTTATATTGTAAGCTCCCGTCTTTTGATTTTGCTTCAATATGAGCACCGGAAGGCACTAAATTATTGCCATCATAAATATCAGTTACTCGGTAACGCACCTGTTTATTTTGGTCAAGTGCCTTTCTAACAAGGCCTTCGTAGTAATTTTGCCCAGTCGAAGAACTGCTTCGTGCTTCATTTGCCCAGGCTGTCTGTGTCGCAATATTTGCTGGATTAGACTCAGAAGCATTAAATCCGCGAATCCCGCCAACCAGAGCATAACCTAGCAAGTGGCCGCGATCATAAGCATGAGAAATACCACCCTTTAAATTATGGGCCTGCAAAAATCCAACCGGTTTCCAATTAGTAGCACCATTCCCCGTTTCATTACGGTTACGATATTGTCGTGTTGTTCGGTTAAGCCATGCATCACCCTGCCATGCGCGTCCTCGAGAATCGCGACGATTAACAGCGTATGGAGCGTTATTAATGCTGGCATTCAAATTAGTTTGGTTATTATTGAGGATAAATGCACCATATCCATTCCATTTTATATTGGAGGTTCCTAATTGCTGACGAACACCATCAGAGAGTACACTTGTCGCCTGAGATTGCGTAGGAGGCGTTAATGTTGATGAACGATTATGGTTGCTGTTATGCCGCCAGGAGACAAGTCGTTGAATCCCTTGCGGAGAAGCATTCCCCTTTTCTGGCTGCTGTGTAAAACTGCCAATACCGAAAATCGCTACTAATGCTAAAATTAGATACTTTGTTTTTTTATTAAATCGAAATCGCATATGTTCGTAAATACCTTTCTAATTAAACGTACGTTCGTAAAAATATTCTATCATTTTCCTTAGCAAAAGAAAATACTCCCAAAACAATCTATTTTGAGAGCATTTATATTTTTATGCTAATTTATCTTGGCGGCGAGTTCTTAGTTTATAAATAATACTCATAATAATTAAGAAGATTGCGCCAACGCTAACCGAAATTCTTGTATCTGGATTGAAGAACATAAAGAGCAAGATAACGGTTAATGCGATTAAACTGAAGTAATTATATGCTGGATACAACGGCATTTTAAATGGATGGTCAGTTAATTCTTCAGGATTATTGCGGCGGAAGTTTAATTCCGAAATTAAGATAATAAACCATGGGACCATTCCGGGAAGAACACTTGAACTATATACGATTACGAAGATATTTGCCGAGGCAGCATTAAACATTGATAGCAGCATGTTAACAATAAAGCCAAGGAAGATCCAAAATGCAATTGTTAGAATGGCTACATTAGGAACAACCCGTTTTGATAACTTACTAAATACCTTAGGAACTTCACCATCGACCGAAAGCTTAAATAACATCCGACTAGCACTGTAGATTCCTGAGTTGGCACCAGATAAAGCGGCAGTTAGCACAACAAAGTTAATAATCCCTGCTGCTCCGGTAATACCAACCTTAGTAAATGTTTCAACAAATGGGGAACCTACTGCTTTTAATTCGTCCCATGGATAGATTGAAACGATAACAAAAATTGCTCCAATGTAGAAAATCAAGATCCGCCAAATAACAGATTTCACTGATTTAACAATTGCGTGACGTGGAGAAGCAGCTTCACCGGCTGTAATACCAAGTAACTCAATTCCCTGGTATGAACCTGCGATAACAGATAATGAGAACATGAATCCCATAAATCCGCCAGTAAAGAATCCACCATGTGTCCATAAGTTGGAAATACCAACCGGATGCCAGTTATTTCCAAGTCCTAGCACAATTACCAAAAGTCCTAAAATGATCATTACGATAATTGTAACAACCTTAATCATCGCGAACCAAAATTCGAGTCGTCCATAAGCCTTAGCAGAAGCCAGATTAGCAAGCGTCAGAATAGTGATCATTACTAATCCAGAAATCCAGTCTGGTAATTTAGGCCACCAATAATTTAAGTATTGACTCATTGCAATAATGTCTGAAATACCAACAATGATAAACTGGAAAACATTACTCCACTTTGTTAAATATCCTGCTAAGGGATGAATGTATTTTGAACCATAATCCGCAAAAGACCCGGTGCCTGGACTAATATAGATCATTTCTCCTAGCGCACGCATAACACCATAAAGAACTAAACCGACAAACGCATACGCCAGTAGTACAGATGGTCCTGTCCATTTAATCGTTGATGTTGCCCCCATGAAAAGACCACTACCGATTGTTCCCCCGATTGCAATCATTTCCATTTGACCAGGTGTCATCGTCCGATTTAATTTTACTTTCTTTTCTTGATTGTCCATCATTCTAACCTCATTTCAAATAAAAAAGCTACCCATTACGTCCCTAAACAACCCTTGTCAATTTTGATAAGTGGTTGAGACATCTTGGATAGCCATTTGCTAACAGATTTAAGATATATTAAAACTACTCAACCACGATGAATGTTGTTGTGGTTGAGGTGGAGGTTAGATGATGAATAATAGATCGATTATAAATTTGCATTTTAATTTCCTCCATTTGTTTTTCAATAACATTAGAATACTATTAGAAAATTAAGAATGCAAGTACTTTTAGCAAATTTCTTGTTTTATTTTCTGCTTTTTATCTTCTTGAGGGAAAATAAGCCCATCCCCGCAATCAAAAGTGTGATTCCCAAACCAATAAATGTCGCTAACGAATCAGTTTTATTACCCGTTTGCGGAAGCATCCCTTTTTCCTGCTGATGTTTATTATTTCTATGCTTAACTAAAGTCCTCAATTTATCATTAGCTTTCGTTATTTGTTGGTGAAAATTACTGCGCTTATTGTTATCGGGTAGAGAAATTCCCGCAGACTCCTCGTTAATCTCTTGGATCGTTGACTGAGGACGGCTCCTGAAACTGATTTCCTTATTTTGATTATCTTCTGGCAGGGTAATTTTTTCTGCTTGTTTTAACGTTGCTTGAGTATCTCTTTCCTGATAACTGATTAGCGGATCAGTCCCTTCTTCTTTTGTTTCAATAGGATCTATCTGTACCGCTACTTCTTGACTAAAATTATCCGTTTGCTGGTTGTCATCTTGCGCTGGAATACTGCTTTGTGTTCCTCGAGTTTCCTGTAATACCTGGTCCGTTTGACTTCCTTGCTCAAGATAATCCTCTTTCGACTTATCTATTTCTTGATCTTGCAACAGTTTATTTTCCGTTTGAACTTCTTTATCCATTACTTCTATCTTTGTTTGTGTTGCAGTTTCACCTGTTTCAATATAATTTGTTTGACTTTCGCTATTTTCAACATCTGAAGTCATTGTTTGCATCCCTGCTTCTTTTTTATCAATTAGCGTCTGGGTATCCCTTGTGTCTTGTTTAGGTTTTTCACCAGAATAATCATTTGTCTGGGTCCCCTGCTCCTTCACACTCACTACAGCATCCCCTGTTTCAGTCGATATTAGCATTGGGGGATTAAAGTCAGTCATTGTACTTTCATCGTCTTGTGGTAAGGCGTCTGTTTGCCAATTTTGGTCCTGATAGTGATAGTCACTATCTCCGGCTGCTGTGTCTTTAATATCGATTATTGATTCTCCTACTCCCTGTTCTTCTACCTCATTCGTAACCTGAGTATCTTGATCTTTATGCCCTATTTCTAGTGGATCCGTACCTGCATCAATTCCTTGATTGCCTTCCTGAATTGCTTCATCTTTAGTTTCATTCACCATTGTATTCGTCGATTTGTCTGCTGACCCGGTATTATCACTCTGCACTCCTTCACTCTTTACTTGATAATATTCTGTGTTAGTTTGCCGATCCTCTGTGGCAATACTTGTTTGAGTAAAGGATTCCTCATTTTGTTTTTCTTGCTTTGCTGGTTTATCTAATTGATAACCTGCGTCAAGGGGATGGTAAAAGACATCGATGGGATGCTTAAAACAAGAAAGATCAGTCGTTCTAGTAATTATCGGTAGTTCACTAATTGAAGGAACAAAGCCAGCTTGTTCTGGAATTTTAATCTCTTCAAACGGTTCAATAATCCAAACAGAAGGCTGCTTAGGATCATTTGATACTTGACGGTGAGCATAAGACACTTGTTCCACCTTTTGAACACCGCTTAAAAGGTTAAAGAAAATCACTCGTTTTACAGGGACAGTTTCGCCTTTATCTGATTTGCTAACAAGGGAATTTGCTGGAAGAACCTGACTATCGGCCAATGCTGGAGGGTTAGTAAAATTGATTGTCAAAATCGATGTTGCCGTTGCTAGTCCTAATAAGTAGGCGTTGCGTAATGAGTAAGTATTATTTTTAAGTTTCATAATTAAATAACTCCTTTTTAGGTCACTATAAATATATATACGTAAAAAGAAGCTATTTGCATTTTTAAACTAAAAAAACTGTCACCCACCAGGCAAAAACCTGTAATGACAGTTCTTTATTACAACGAGTGAATAACTTGTTCAACGTCATCCACAATTTGTTTAGGAGTTAAGTGATACCATTCATATAGTACATCTGTAGGAACATTATCCGCAAATTCACGCGGTGCTCCGAAGTTTAAAACTTTCATATTCTTGGGTCCGTAATAGCGAGCAATCGTTTCACCAAAGCCGCCACTCAAGATTCCGTCTTCTAGTGTTACAACGACATCATGATTTTCCGCTAAATGATGCAAAACATCTGAATCAATTCCGGTTACCGACTTCGGATTAATCAAGGTAGCATCAATATTCAACTTATCTTGAAGCTCTTTTCTTACCTTTTCCCCAAGCTCCCAGAAATCGCCGACTGCCATAATCGCAACTTCACTTCCGCGATGAGCGATATCATACTTAATTGTACTGTAGTCCTCTTGAGTTGGCGTACCATGGACAAGTGGTTTTTCTGGTTGACGAATGACAACTGGTTCATCAGTTTGGTTGATTGCCCAACGAAGCATTGAAATCATTTCTTCAACATTTGTTGGTGCTAAATATTCAATATTTGGCAAATCACTAATCATTGAAATATCAAATGTTCCCTGATGAGTAGCAGAGTTTTCAGAAATCGAGCCGCCACGAACAATCATTACAACCGGCGCATCATTCAATGCCATATCATGAATTAACTGGTCATATGCCCGTTGAAGGAAAGTACTGTTTTGGAAAACAACGGGGCGCGCACCAGCCTGAGCCATTGCAACCGCTGTCGTAATAGAATCTTGTTCAGCAATTCCAACATCATAGTAACGGTCCGGATGTTTAGCTTTAAATTTACCAAGATCAAAAACTCCTGGAATACCGGCATTAATAGCAACAACCGGTTTCTTTTCCGCAATCTGTTTATCTAATTCTGCAAGAACCGCATCACTATACGATTCACCATTTGCTTTATAAATATCCTCGCCTGTCTTAAGGTCAAAAGGAGCGCGCCAATGGTACTTCATCTTATTGTCAACAGCTGGCTTATATCCCTTTCCCTTTAGCGTATTAACATGGAGGACGATTGGGTGATCAATATTTTTCACTTCTTTGAATGTATCGATCATCGTCTGTAGGTCATTACCATCAGCAATGTACTTATAATCAAGCCCCATAAACTTAAAAATGTTATTTGGTGACTGACCGTTAGTATCGCGAAGTTCTTTAAGGCCCTTATATAATCCGCCCTGATCTTCATCAATTGACATCTGGTTATCATTAACTAGGATAATCAAGTTTGACTTAAGTTTTGCAGCGTTATTTAACCCTTCAAATGCTAATCCGCCACTTAAGGAACCATCCCCAATTACCGCCATAATATTGTTATGTGATTGAGGCTTCATCAAATCACGTGCTTGTGCCATTCCTACCGCAAGTGAAATTGAAGTTGAAGTGTGACCAATCTCAAAGAAATCATGGGCACTTTCTTCTGGCGACGTATATCCTGTAATGTCCTCATAATGATCAGGATCTAAGAACCCTAATTTACGTCCGGTCAGCATCTTATGGGCGTAACTTTGGTGCGAAACATCCCAAATAACTTTATCATGCGGTGAGTCGAAAACGTAATGGAAAGCAATTGTCAATTCCATTACACCAAGGTTAGGGCCAACATGTCCACCGATTTTGGCATCACGTTCTAAAACTAATTGACGCATTTCGGTTGCTAATTGCTTTAATTCATCAAGTGACATCCCTTTAATATCACTTGGTTCATTAACTTCATTTAAGAGGTAATCAGGATGCAGATTCATCTATTCCACTCCTTCTTAATTTTACATTTAATCAATGTAGTAATATTTATTGCTCTTATTATTTTAACACTTTCGCAAGCATTGAGTAAATTACCCTCAGGTTCAAATTGACGAAATTAGTGCATTTCGATACCATTAAATAGAGTAATTCGTAAAAAAGGAAATAGTCATGAAAAATATTGATAACGCTGCAACTAGCAAAATTTCACCATTTAAAAAACTAACATCAGAACAAGAAAGACTTGTAAATGACATTATTACATTTACTAAGCAGCATTTAACTGAAAATTATCCTGCAATATATACAATATACGGGGATGCGGGTACTGGAAAAAGCGTAATTCTTTCACAATTATTTGCGCGAATTCAAACAGAAGCTCGTACCCAGAAAAATTCTTTGCTCTATCATACCAATAATTATTTTCTTGTTAACCACCCGGAAATTTTGAAGGTATATAAAGAGATTGCAGGACCGATAAAGGAGCTGTATAAAAAAGACTTTGCGCGGCCAACCTCATTAATTAACCAGCTGGACAAACAAAAGCAGACTATTGACATCGCTGTCATTGATGAGGCACATCTTTTATTATCCAAACCGGACCACTATAATAATTTCTACCACGATAATCAGCTTGTGGAGATTATTAAACGAGCAAAAGTGGTTGTGATTGTTTTTGACCAGTATCAAGTTTTACGAATGAAGAGTCTCTGGACACCTAAACGACTTCAGGCAATTACTAATCAGTACCCGCATAAAGACTATCATCTTACACATATGTTTCGGATGAATGCAAGCGATAAATTAGTTAAGTGGTTTAACGACTTTACTAACTATAAATTAACCCCTCTACCAGCATCCGCCCGTGATCATTATGATTTCCGCATTTACGATGACGCTGAGGAAATGAGAAAGGCAATTGTGCATCGTAATGAGGAAGTGGGACTTTCGCGAATTCTTTCTACGTCAGGATATCCGTCAACTCTTGATGGTGGCAAACATTATATTGAAGAAGGCAGATTCAAAATGCCCTGGGATCAATATAATTATACCGTTACCCCCTGGGCAGAACTGCCGCAAACAATTAATGAAGTCGGTTCAATCTATACCTGCCAAGGTTTTGACTTAAATTACACGGGGATCATAATCGGTCCGCCCATCAGTCAGACCCCGCAAACACATCAGCTTCAAGTTAATCTCAATCGCTATACCGATATTGAAGCATTCAAAAAACGAGACGACCTTACTGACCCAGCAGAGATTGAAAGTTTAGAAAAACGAATGATTATGAACTCACTGAATGTTTTATTTAAGCGTGGCGTTTATGGAACTTATCTTTACGCTCATGATCCTCTTTTACGCCATTCTCTCATTTCGCTATTTAAAAAAGCCGGTCTCACGTTTCAAAAGGAGGAACATTAACTATGAAAGAGCGTAAATTAAATAAAACATGGCTAATTGTTGGGGCAATCATCTTAGCAATAATCGTCCTTTACTTTATCTATCGAACATATAAACCAGAGATTGACTTGCTCTTAAACTTTAATTCTCACAATAGGACAAAGCTCCTTCATATGATTAGAAGTCATGGCTTTACAGATATTTTTCTTCTTGTTGCATTAGTCGGGATCCTAAATTCAATTCCAGGAATGTCTAATTCTGTTGTCTGTATCTTTGCCGGATTATGTTATGGACCAATCGTCGGTTTCTTAATTAACTGGTCTGGGAATATTCTCGGAAACTGTACTGTGATGAGTATTATTCGGAAAATTGATCTCTCTAAACGAGTAAAAAAGAATAAGCTCCTTCAGCATCTTTTACAACAGAAGCATCCCCTGATTGCCCTAACAATCGGCTTTATGGTCCCCGTTATTCCTAGCGTACTTGTAAACTATGCCGGTGCTCGCCTAAACGTCAGCCGAAAGCACTATCTTGCAATGGTAGCTGTCGGAATGGCACCAACATCATTCCTATATGCTTTTGGTGGAGATGCAATTTTTAAGGGCAACATGAGACGATTAATTGGTGCCGCAATCGCAATTTTAATCCTAATCGGCTGTTATCTGCTCGTGCGTAAGATTTGGCAAAACCATGAGGAGAAAGAAGTCGCTAAATAACATAAAAACAGGTATTTATGTACGGAAAATTATAACGCGCATAAATACCTGCTTTTTCTATTTAAATCTTGCCCAGTATTCTGCCAGATACTTACTGGTTAGGCTTTGCGGATCTTGTATCAGGGTCGATGGCTTACCATGGGCAACAATCTCCCCGCCATTACTACCACCACGCGGACCCATATCAAGCATGTAGTCAGCATTGCTAATTAGATTTAAATCGTGAGTAATGGTAATAATTGTTGCTCCCCGGTCAAGCAGCTGTTGCATTACCGCTAAAAGCGTTTTGACATCAAGGGGATGCAACCCAATAGTTGGTTCATCGAATACAAATAGGGTCTCGCTTTGATTATGGTTCAGGTGTTTAACGAGTTTTAAACGTTGAGCTTCACCACCAGAAAGACTCGGCGTACTTTCACCTAAATGAAGATAGCCTAAGCCAACTTCATCTAATAACTGGAGTTCGCGAGCAATTTTGGGAACTTCTTCAAACACTTTCATCGCAACTCGTACGTCTAGCTTTAGGATGTCAACAATTGAATATCCATGCCATTTGACCTTTTGGATTTTTTCATTATATCGACTTCCGCCACACTTTGGACAAGTTTGCTGCATATCCGGTAAGAATTGAATGTCGAGTGTTACGATGCCGGCACCTCCACATGTTGGACAAGCACCTTGCTTATTATTATATGAAAAATATGAAGGCGTAAAATGTTTTTCTTTTGCTAATGATTGGGCGGCAAATAGTTTCCGCAGGTTATCCATAATACTAGTATAGGTAGCTACCGTTGAACGATTGGTTTTACCGATTGGTGCCGCATCGACACTTACAACTTCTTTTAACGGGCTTGATAAGTTCTTTACTTGCTGCGGTAATTTAGTTCCCGTTGATTGTGCATGAATAGCTGGAACTAGACTATCTAAAATTAAACTAGTCTTACCGGCACCAGAAAATCCGGTGATTGCAGTTAACCGATTAACGGGAATTTTGCCTTGGACGTCCTTTAGATTATAGTAATTATTCACTTCAAATGAAATATTTTGATTAGCGGGATTCTTTGCTAATGGTCGGCTATTTAAGGTTGCCGTTCCCTTTATATAAGGACCGATTTTTGATTGTGGATCATCAGCAATTTGGGATGGTGCTCCCTGTGTAAGAATTTTTCCGCCTTTTTCGCCAGAGCCAGGGCCAATTTCAATAATCCAATCAGCTTCCTTAATAATATCAACATTATGATCGACAACCACTAACGAGTTGCCCTGTGCCACTAATTCCTTAAACACGTTTAGAAGGCCATTAATATTATCCGGGTGAAGACCAATTGAAGGTTCATCAAGGATGTATAAAACGCCAGTAGTTTGTGTTCGCAAGGTTCGCGCCAGTTGAATTCGTTGTAATTCTCCGGTTGATAAGGTATTGCCGTTCCGTGATAAAGTTAAATAGTCAAGCCCCAATTCAAGCAACGGCCGTAAATTATCATCAAACTCCTTAAAAAGCGAAGTTGCCATTTTTTCCATTTCAGGAGGAAGTGCGGCTGATACATCTTGCTTCCACTGTTTCAATTCACCAAGCGTAAGATCGCTAACTTGGGCAATGTTTAAGCCACCGGCAAGCTGCTTCAATAATTCTGGCTTTAACCGTGATCCATGACAAACTGGACATGTTGAATAATGAAAAAATTCGCTAATCCGTTTTTGCGCCCGTTCGCTTTTACTGCTTTTAGCAGATGCAAGAACTGCCTCGTGAGCATTCTCGTATAATGCATTAAAATCGTGAAAAACGCGGCCAGTTCCTGAACGAAAATCCATTTTAAACTTCTTTTGCGGACCATTTAAGACAAAATCCTTTTCTTTTGCAGTTAGGTCTTTATATGGAACGTGAATTCGGACACCGGCTTGTTCAGCAACACTTGGCATAAAATTACGCCCCGGTAAATGCCATGACGCAACTGCACCGTCAGCCAAGCTAAGATTTTCATCACCAATAAGCTTACTCTCATCAAGTTCACGAACCAGCCCAGTTCCTTGACATCGTTGACACGCCCCGTCAGAGTTAAAGGCAAAATCTTCCGCACTGTAAGCATAAAATTTTTCACCACAAACCGGACATGTCAATTGGCCCATCGCATCGCCGGTTTTACTCATTACCTCAGCAATCTCAAGGCTTGGTTTTAAACGGTGACCATTTGGACAAACCGGTTCCCCAAGCCGCGAAAAGATTAACCGAATTACGTTTAGCATCTCGCTCATTGTGCCGACAGTTGCACGTTCAGATGGGATTGATGGCCGCTGTTTGAGGGCCAGCGCTGAGGGAATATGCTTAACGCTGGTGACATCTGCCTGCGCGCCTAGTTTTATTCGACGCCTTGTATAAGTTGAAAGGGCTTCTAAGTATCGACGTGAACCCTCTTCATATAAAATCCCCATTGCTAATGAGCTTTTTCCAGATCCGGACAGACCGGAGATTGCAACAAATTTATGTAACGGTATGTTAATATCAATCTTTTTAAGATTATGTACTTTACCGCCTCTCACTTCAATTTGTGATGGTAAGGTATTTTTTGTCATTCTTTATCGCTTCTTTCATATCATTAGCCCGCATATTGCTGCGACAGTTCCACCAATATAACTTAATCCTAAATAAACGGTCAATGTCCGCCATCTCCGCTCATCAATCATCGAAATCAATTCAACATTAAAAGTAGAAAACGTAGTATAACCACCCATTAAACCAGTACCAAACAAAAGCATAATTGGCGAATTACTGGCAAAATTTTCGGTAAGGATCCCTAACAAGAAACTCCCAGTTATATTAATAAATAAAGTAGCTAATGGCCAATCTATTTTTAGCCGCTTCCACCAGGTTGTAATTATGTAACGGATAACCGCCCCAATTGCTGCCCCAAGACCCACGTTAATCATTTTGCTGATGCCTCCCGTATTTTCGCGCCAGCACGAATCCTAGTAACGCTAACGTTAACCCGCCCAGAGAACTTACCAAAAAATAGGCAATACTAGCAATTAGATCCTGACTCTCAAGCTTAATAATTGTTGTTATTAGTGATGAAAAAGTCGTAAATGCACCAATGAATCCAGTTCCAATCCCGGCATTTAACCATGTTGCTAGTGGCTTTCGATCTATGAAGTAGTAGGTTATAAATGATAATAAAAATGAGCCAATAAGGTTAGCACATAAAACACCGTTGTTCCCTAATAAGAAACCAAGCTCATAACGAGTAATTCCGCCTAAGAAGCCCCCAACCGCTACACTAATTATCGTCCTTGAATCCATAGTCGCTCTCCTTATATCCAATAGTCATTCCATTATACAACTTTTGCTATTTTAATTTAGAAACTTGTATAATGATATTGACTTAAATTTAAGGGAGACTTGAATTATGAAAATGCGACGAATTGATCATATTGTTCTAACAGTAACGAATTTAGAACAATCAATGCGTTTTTATCATGAGGTATTTGATATGCCCGTAATTAAGGAACAAAGTAATGATGACTTAATCACAATGCGGTGCGGACACCAATTAATTCGATTACAAAAGAGTGAACGGCCAACTACTCTAAAGGCTGCTCACCCAACGACCGGTTCTGCCGATTTGTGCTTGGTTGCAGGTGATAGCATTGACGATATTGTTCATCATCTTAATAGTTATTACATTGACATTATTGCTGGGCCTGTTGAAAAGCATGGAGCTGAAGGTGAAATGACCTCTCTCTATGTTTATGATCCTGATAAGAATTTAATTGAGATTGCTGTTTATAAGAATAAGTAAATTTTAATGGGAAATAGCTGTTTTCGTGACGGCTATTCCCCATTTATTTATATCAAACTAAATTCAACCAAAAGCAGCAGGATAAAGATGCTACCGGCTAGCCAACGATGATCACGAATAAGGCCAAGATAATCGCGAATAAAAGTTAACGGGCAATACTGCCAGGGTGTCTTGCTTCCTACAAAGGACCACAGCAAGCCAAGCTTTCTTGCATAAGTTTTAGCACGAAGCACGTGAAAATCGCTAGTTACAACTACTACAGACGCATGAGGATTAATAAGTTGACTGGTAAAAGTTAAATTTTGCCATGTATTCCGTGCCCGTGTCTCCCGAATTATTTTTAACGTCGGAATCCCTTGATTAATTAAATAAGCTGCCATTGCATCAGCTTCAGATATTTTTTCTTTCTGTACCTTTCCGCCTGAAACAATAATTTTCGCAGATTGATGTTTTTTCCAACATACGACTACCCTGTCTAGCCGCGTAGCTAAAACCGGTGGAACGTGCCCGTGCCTAACTGCCGCTCCTAAAACGAGAAAATAATGAACCGTGGGTGGACATTTTAGCATACGGGTATAGTGACTGTAAACGCAAAATAAAATTAAATTAAATGTACTTAAGACGTCAAGTGTTGCTACCACTAATACGGTTAGCCAGCTAAAAGTCTTAGCAGGCATATTCATAATTAAAAAGGCAAAAACGGGCAAAATAATTATGAGGTTTATCAACATTAAAATAAAGGCAAAAGCGTTAAATTGGATTGCCCTCGATTCACTGTGCAGATGGCGAACTAAAATCAATCGAATCGTAATTCCCCAGCATAAAGCACATAGTAATTCATTAACTAAACTTAAAATTATCATTAATCATCGTTTCCTTCGCCAATTTCGCCATCGATGAATAACTTCCGTAATAACCAAAATGATTATTATTATAATCGCAATAATATAACCAGTTACCCCAAAACGGTAGATATGAGAACCAGCCGGAGTCCCCTGAATCAATAATGATGAACCAAGAATTACCGCAGCTAAAATAATTGCGATCATGAACCGATTCATCAATCGTTCAACTTGCTTTAATACTCGTTGTTCATTCTTATACTGTAAGTCAATTTTTGCATCCCCACTAACAAAGGTTTCAATCAGTTCATTAATTCGTTCTGGCATCTTACTCATTGCCTTACTAGCAAAGAAAAGATTAATCAAATTATTATCAACCGCAGACCGCCAGTTAAAGTTTCGTTTTAAATAGTGCCGGCCAAAAGACTGTGCAACCTCGAGCATTGATATTTCGGGGTCAAGTTTAGCAACCGAACTTTCTAGGGTGCCAAATGCCTTAATCAACATTGTTACCTCTCCCCGCATTTGAAGATGGTTTTTCTTGCATAGCTGGATAATTTGATACAACATTTTTACAAAGTCAATATCGCCAAGACCCGTTGAAAAATATGGTTGGATAAATGCGCCGAGTTCCCGATAAAATGCATTTTCATCAACTTCACCGATCCGGTTGCAAACATTTAAAACTGCCTTTCCAATTTTACGGGTATCCTTGGTGTTGATTGCAATTACGATATTAGCAATACTATTGGCCATTGCCGGACTCAATCTTCCCATCATTCCGAAATCAAGGTAGACAATTCGATAGTTTGTTAATTCAACTTGTTGATCATAGCTAATCATTGTATTATAGATTGTTTTTTCACGGTGCTTGGTCGTTGCGTATTTCTTTTGCGCATCGTGAGGACCTAGTTCATGAATCAATATATTGCCCGGATGAGGATCAGCGTGAAAATAGTGGTCCACGAAAACCTGTTTCAGAAAGTTATTAACCAGGGTAATAGCAATCTCATGATTTACTGCCACTGTCTTTTGATCAATATCGTTTGATGGTTTAAACCGATAACGAATACTCTTCCCTTCCATCGCCTCATTAACAAGAATCTTAGGCGCACAATAATCCAAGTATACTTTAGGCACTAAAATTGCGCCGTCCCCGTTATTTAATGTATAAAATTCTTCCCCGTTTTTTGCTTCCTTAAGGGTGTTAACCTCGCTTAATAATGAAGTGCTTAATTCATCAATTACCTTATTTAAGTCAACAACTGCAATATCTTGAGGAACATACTTAAATAAGACAACTGCTTTTCTTAAGAGGGCTAAGTCAGTATTAACAAGCTTACCAACTTCTGGATGCTGAACCTTAACAACAACTGGAGTGCCATCTTTAAGTGTTGCATGGTGAACCTGACCAATCGATGCAGACGCAAAAGGTTCTTCTGCAAAACTGGCAAATTCATCATCAATTTTCTTTCCGGTTTCTTCTTCAAAAGTCTGCTTTACCGTTGTAAAACTATCAGATTTAACCTGGTCTTGCAGGTTGCGCAGTTCCTTAATATATGCTGGCGATACAAGATCAGGACGAGTTGACAAAATCTGACCAAGTTTAATAAAGGTTGGCCCCAACTCTTGGAGTGCCTGGCAAATCGCTTGTGGATTGGTTTGGTGGTAAAAATTACTAACAAAATGGTACTTCCGCATTATTTGCATGATTTCGCGTAATCGTGCTGATTTTTTTATCTCTTCTTCGTTGCTCGACATGGCTCTTCTCCTACTTATTTTCCTCTATTTTAGCATTTTCAATTATAAAAAAATAATTAAACTCCCCCTTCACGATGATTTACTGATACAATAGTAGTCGATAAATTATTTAAGAAAGTTTAGGTGAAATTTTTAAACGATGAATGGTTTATGGGATTCATATTGGTTTAAATTAATTATCATTATTTTGATTTTACTGCTTGCGGCTTTATTTACGCTTCTGGAATATTCAGTTGTTAAAGTCCGCCCCAGTGAATTAAAAGAACTACGTCAAACACGTAAGGTTCAACGTGCGGAACACATGGTAGCAAACCTTAATGAGTACTTATCAACAGCTCAAGTCGGTGTTACTATGACTTCTTTAGTTTTAGGTTGGTTAGGTGACGAGTTTATCACCGACCTGTTACTAAAGATTAATGTAATTCCACATGATATTCTTCAAGCAATTGCACCGGTTATCGGAGTTTTGATCTTCACATTCTTCCATGCAGTATTTACTGACTTGGTTCCTAAAAACATGGCGATTGATCGACCGGTACCGATTCTTTTAGCAATTGTTCATCCAATTCAATTTTTCCATACTGTCTTCTACCCATTTGTTTGGTTATTCGCGGTAGTCGCTGCTGCAATTACAAAAATGTTAGGATACAATGTCCAACCGGAAGAAGATACGTATTCACAAAATGAAATTATGACCTTATCTCAACAGTCAGAAAAAGCTGGTGAGATGGATAAAGAAGATGTTATCTTCATGCAACGTGCCTTTGAAATGAATGATAAGGTTGCTGAAGACATTATGGTTGATCGGACACAATTAGCGGTCATTGATATTACGGCCTCCATTGAAGACGCAGCAAAACTTTATTTTGAAAAGAAATTTACACGTTTTCCGGTTGTTGCCAATAATGATAAGGACCACATTCTTGGTTATGTTTTTGCATATGACATTATGCGGCAAAATCAAATTAATCCGCAACAATCTGTCCGGACAATCATGCGGCGGATCCCAATTGTTTATGAAAATGAACAGCTTACTAATGTTTTAGCTGAAATGATGAAAAAACAAGTACCGATTGTTGTCGTACAAGATGAATATGGCGGTACTTCAGGAATCATTACTGATAAGGATATTTACGAAGAATTATTCGGCACTGTGGGTGAAGAAATAGATCATGCAACATCTGATATGATTGAAAAGAAAGATCCTGATAGTAAGGGTAATCCAACATTTGAGGTTTCTGGTAAGATGCCTCTTGATGATTTTGAACGTTACTTCAATACTAACATTGAACAATTTGATAACTCCGAGGTAACAACATTAACTGGCTTTTTCCTTGAACGCCAATACGATTTAAAGGTTGGTCAGCCTATTAGGGTAGATAACTTTTCATTTACGCCACTTGATTTAAAGAACGCGTATGTTAACAAATTCAAGGTAGTCTTTATCAAACCTAGAAAAAAACAAGGCTCAACTAAAGACGATAAAAATAAATAAAGAATTAAGAGACTGGGAAGAAGTGTTTTCCAGTCTCTTAATTCTTTTATCAGCATTTCATTTGCATGTGCGGAATACAGTTACATTTAACATTATCAGGCGAATCAGCTACTTTGCTTGCCAGTAATTTTTGAAGGCTCGCAATATCATCTTTACTAAGAGTTGCATTATTAATTACATGCTCAAGAGTACTACCAACGTGCCGCTCACAAATATTATTAAATAAGTTATCAGCGGCTTGATCCATTGTTTGCTGTTCAGGAACTAACGGCTCATAAATGAAACCACGACCTTGACGAGTTGCCGATAGAGCCTCTTTGTCAACTAAGCGTCGTAATAGTGTTTTTATTGTGGCTGGTTTCCATTCAACTTTTTGTTGCAAGATTTCAATGATTCGACTACTGGTTGTTTGTCTTAAGCTCCAAACTACCCGCATAACTTGCCATTCAGCGGGAGTTATTTCTAAATCGCTGTTCATCTAATACCTCCTGCGTTTACAGATGTAAATTATTTATAATTATATTCTATCATTATTTTACTTTGTTGCAAATTTTCAATGCGTATTGACTTTAATAATCGAACTAGTAAACTCTATAATGTTTGACTAATACCAAGGAGCGATATATTTAACTAATGGAAAATCAACGAATTCGCCATGCATTAATAATCATGGTTTTTGGTACATTTTTTGGCCTTCTTTGTTCAACCTTAATGAACATTGCATTGCCAACTTTTATGAATGTTTTTCATATCAGTGAAGCGCAAGTTCAATGGGTTACAAATGGATACATGCTTGTAAATGCCCTGATGATTCCCGTCAGTTCATTTTTAATAAAGAGATTTCCATTTAAAAACCTTTTCATTGTCTTTTCTGGAATTTTTCTCATCGGGACAATTGCAGGAGCAGCAGCTTGGAACTTTAATTTAATTGTGATTGCCCGAATGATTCAAGCGCTGGGAGCAGGAATGATGATGCCCCTAGTAAATGTACTAGCAATTCGTTATGCTAAGCCAGGTAAAAAGGGCCAAATTATGGGGATTATTGGACTGGCATTTAATTGCGCACCAATTCTGGGACCAGCTATTTCCGGCTTCTTGCTACACTTCTTTTCATGGCGGTACTTATTTCTGTTAATTATTCCCTTTGCCGTTGCAACATTGCTCTTATCATTTTTCTTTTTACCGTCAATCGCGCACAATGAGCATCCGCAATTCAATACCCTAGCATTAATCTTAATTACTGCTGGCTTATGGTCGCTATTAATGGGCCTTTCAAATGTTTCTAATAACCCGCTTATGTCGTTCAATGTTGCTGGTTATGTTTTAATCGGTTTATTATTCCTACTTTTCTTTTTCCTCAACCAACGGCACAGTAATAAGCAATTAATTAACTTTGGAATTTTTACTCATAAGCAGTTTGTTCTTGCCACTATTATTAATATGTTAATCACAGCAACTATGTACGGTAATGCCATTTTAATTCCATTACTGGTTCAGATTGTTCTGGGCAAAAGTACAGTTGTTTCTGCTATTGCAGTCTTGCCAGGGGCAATTTTGACCGGATTGCTTTCAACAACCAGTGGTCACTTTTATGATATCTACCCAATTAAAATACTTGTCGGTGTTGGGCTAATAATTGATATTCTCGGTACAATCGGACAAGCTGCAATTGGAGCACGAAGTTCAGTAATTATGATTACCCTGTTTCAAACCGTTCGTCAATTTGGTTTGGTAACAATGTTAATCCCCTTGCAAACACAAGCCCTCTCCCTCTTACCGAATGAGATTGTTCCAGATGCGGTTGCAACTTTTAATACCTTACGTCAAATTGCCGCCTCATTCGGGACAGCGTTAATCGTTGCAATTGTTGGAATTGTTAACCACCTTGTACATAACCCCTCATCACACCTGGGGATTCAAGCTGGATTTATTTTATGTTTATGCTTACTATTAACTTCTCTTTATTTAAGTACGAAACTCTACCATAAAATTTCTTCGCAAGTGAAGTTAGAAAACGGATAAAAACTAGTAAACGAAAAACAAGATCAGAATCAGCTATTTAGCTAATTTTGATCTTGTTTCTTTTTACTAAAAATGCAAATTTAATAAAGTGACGATACAATAAGTCATCCCACTAGCAATTACCGGTCCGGCTGCGATTCCTTTAAAGGCAACCACACCAATAATTGTTCCCAGTACTAAGGCGACTGTAACCTGGGGTACGGCAGCTAATTGATTAACACCATACTTTGATAAAATTGCAACAGCTATTCCGGCACCAACTGCAATCCAGCCAGCAGGCGTTTTAAATGCTGCCCATAAATCATCAAACTCTATCTGTCCCGTAGCAATCGGAATTAAAATAGCCACAGAAATTACTGTTACGCCCCAATTAATCCCCTTTTGTTGAATTAACGGGAGCCATTTGGCAGTGTAAGGAATTAATTTCAAAACTATTACAACGATACTTGCGATAATCAAAGATGAATTATGACCGAAAATTGCGATTAATAATACTAAAGCTAAAAAGAGCCAGCTTTCCATTTGATCTCCTCCTCAAACCTTATTTAGTATATCAAAGTTAGACAAGAGAACAAACAAAACTGACTGTTCAATTATTCAGATAGGCGATTATATGTATCATTATCCACTTCTTCACACCATTCGCTTGTTCCCTTAGTAATTGCAATGTGAGAGAACCAGCTATCCTTAGTAGCACCATGCCAATGCTTAACGCCTTCATGAATTGCTACAACGTCACCAGATTTCAGTAACTGTGCTGGCTTACCTTCTTCTTGGTACCATCCTTCACCAGCAGTTACTAGTAAAATTTGAAAGCCATTATGATGGATGTGCCAGTTATTACGGCAACCGGGTTCAAAATTAACGTTAGAAATGTTTACATCAATATTATCATCAGGTGATACTAGTCCGTTAAGGTAACTCGTACCAACAAAGTATTTTGCAAATGCAACGTTCATATCGCCAAAACCAAAAAGGTCATTTTTCACTTCATGTTCATTCTTAGCCATAGTTATTACCTCCAATTAAATTAGTGCTTTAATAATAACTACTAGAATAAAGAATGTAAAAAGCTTATTATAAATAATAAATTATCCAAAAAGTGAATTATAATTTTCGTAACCAAGAAAATAATGATTTTTGGTTAAATGCGGGCGTGCCGTGCGTTAGAATGTGGTAGCCATCAGTGACATTTAGTTTGCCAGCATGATTAATGAAATCTTGCTGATAATTACCTGTTTCACTCCAGCCGGTGCTAAAAGGTGCCACTTCACCGTTAAAGCTCTGCAATTGTTGTAATAAAGATAAGATGGGAGAAGCAACTTTTTCATTCCAAACTGGTCCGCCTATTAAAAGCAAATCATAATAAGCCAAGTTAGGTACGTCCGTCACCAATTTAGGTAAATCATGATTTTTACGTTGCTGTTGATAAATTCTTCCTGTTTCCTGCATATCAAGCGGAAAGACATTAGCAGCAACTTTAACCCGAACAATATCAGCACTCGTTGCTTCATGAATTTGGCCAGCTAACTTAGCCGTGTTGCCAAATTGTGAATAGTATAAAATCAATGCTTGCCTTGCCATTTCAAATACTCCTTAATCAATTCTAAGCGAGGGATAAATTATGGATACCCGTGTATTAAAATACTTTTTAACTGTTGCTCAAACTAATAATATCACTAAAGCTGCGGAACAATTGCATATTACGCAGCCGACCTTATCACGACAAATTATGGATTTAGAAGCAGAACTGGACGTGAAGCTTTTTGATCGTGAAAATCGTCGGTTGCAATTAACCAAGGCCGGTATCATTTTCCAACAGCGAGCAACAACAATAGTACAATTGCTACATCAAACAGAAAATGAGCTCCACCAGCACGAAGAAGAGTTAACTGGGGAAATCAATCTTGGTTCAGCTGTCTCAAGCGTCTCCTCATATATCACAAAATTAATCGCTGAATTTCAAAAACTTTATCCTAATGTTATCTTTAATTTATCTGACGGTGATGGTGATGTTCTTCGACGCCAATTAGATGAAGGATTGGATGACCTTGTGTGCTTATTAGAGCCGGTTGAAGCCGCTAAGTATAACTTCCTTGAATTACCCGTTCGTGAAAAATGGGGACTGATAATGCTTAAAGATGCTCCTATTGCCAAGTATCCAACTGTCACTAAAAAAGATCTTTACAAGCTTCCCTTAATCCTTCCTCATCGTAGCATTGTTCGGGATGAGGTTAGCGATATTTTAAAACTTGACCAAACGCGGTTAAATGTTCGTGCAACTACTAGCCTGCCAGGAAATACCATTGCACTTTTAAGAAACAGCAACTATTATGTCTTAACGGTTAAAGGGGTCTACGATAATTTTCATGATCCGGACTTAGCATTTGTCCCGTTTACTCCTAATAAATCAACTGGGGATGTCCTAGCTTGGCGTAAGAATACCGTCCTTTCACCAGCTATCAAGAAATTTTTACAATTTGTTAATGAAGAAATTCAAGAATCCTAAATTGCATTTAAAATCTTTTGTTGGGTTTGTTGCCCAAGCTTTACGAACTGTTCTTTTTTCTTATCGTTCATCCGGTATTCAGGAGTACTAATACTAAATGCGCCAAAAGTATGACCATTTTTTACTAAGGCAAAGCCGAGACAGTATACCCCTGGCTGATTTTCAACATCGTCAATTGAATATCCCTGCGCCCTTGTTTCGTTTAGATTGGTTAGCAGTGCTTGTTCATTATCGATTGTCTTTGCGGTTAGCTTTTCAAAAGTGATGCCCGTTAAGTATTCGGATAATTGTTTGTCGTTATAAGTAGCTAACACCGCTTTCCCCATTGCAGAAGAGTACATGTGCATCTTACCGCCAATATACGATACCAGTTTGATACTATTAGTGCTTTCCAGCTTTGAGAGAAGGACGACACTTTTACTCTCGATAATACCAAGATTAACCGTTTCATTGGTTGCGTCACGAAGCTCCTTTAAATATGGTTTAGCAATTTCTTCTATATTGAAAGAATTATTAACTGCTTGCGCATACTGAAGAAAAATCGTCCCTAAGTAGTAGTGCTTATCTTCTCCTTCTACCCGAACATATCCGCAGTATTCTAAAGTTTTTAGTATTTTATAGATTGTGGGCTTTGAAATATCAAGTTGTTCATCTAATTCACGGAGGGTCGGCGCTTCGGAAGCACTTGCGATATAATCAAGGATCTGACGTGCTTTTAATAACACAGCACCGTATAATTTACTTTCCATTTAATTCACTCACTTCGTCAAAAATTAACTAATTTCTATCAAACAACATTTTATTTCTTTTAGCAAGCCAAATAATATAAAACTGCAAATGGGAGTAAAGCCGTAATCATTGCCAAGTCATGCTTTACTCCCACTTTTATATATTTTTTCTACTTATCGAACCAAATATCCGCCGTCGACCGGCATGATCGTTCCATTAACATAATTAGCAGCATCACTTGCCAAGAACACTGCAACACCCATTAATTCGTGCGGTTCAGCCCAGTGGCCAGCCGGAATTCGATCAAGGATTTCTTGATTTCGCGCTTTGTCTGCCCGAATGGGTGCGGTATTAGCTGTTTTGATATAACCAGGAGCAATCGCGTTAACCTGAACACCATACGCTCCCATCTCACTAGCAAATGATTTCGTTAAACCTGCAACCCCGTGTTTAGATGCAGTATAAGATGGTATAAACTTCCCCCCTTGGAAAGAAAGCATTGAACCAATATTGATAATCTTACCATGACCTTGTTTTGCGAAAACTTTTGCTGCGGCCATCGACATATGGTAAACAGCATTTAAGTTAATATTAATTACCGCGTCCCAGTCGGCGTCCTTTGATTCTAGAATTGGGTTACGTTTAATCATTCCCGCATTATTAATCAAAATATCAAGATGACCAAATGCCTTAATTGCTTGGTCAACAACCTTTTGTGCAACACCCGGCTTAGTTAAGTCAACCTGCATAAATTCAACCTTGCGCCCACGCTTTTCAATCATCTCGCGGGTAGCGTCCCAGCCTTGCGTACCATGTGTTGGAATAAAAATATCAGCACCGGCTTCAGCTAAGGCAACAGCATAGCCTTGACCTAAACCAGTATTCCCGCCAGTAATAATTGCAACCTTACCGCTTAAGTCAAATGCGGACATCTTAAACTTGTCAAGTGCTGCTTCATTTTGTTTGATTTCTTCTTGTGATTGAGCCATTACAATACCTTCTTTATCTTAAATCATGCATGTCAACCATATCCATGTCATCATATGTTTGATTTTCACCACACATTGCCCAGATAAATGAGTAACTGGTAGTCCCTACACCACAATGAATCGACCAGCTAGGGTTTACTACTGCTTGTTCCGGCTCTAACACAATATGTTTGCTTTCATCCGGCTTGCCCATGAAATGGAAAACGCGGGTATCCTTAGAGCCAAATTCACAGTACATGTACGTTTCCATCCGACGTGCATGAGTATGACACGGCATTGTGTTCCAACCATTACCAGGTTCGAGCACTGTATAGCCCATTTGCAATTGACAGGTATCCATGCTTGAAGCGTCAATGTATTTGTAAATCGTCCGTTTGTTCATATCCTTTTGATTCCCCATTGGCATAGCAATCGCGTCCTTAAACGGAAGCTTCTTGTTTGGGTATGTCTTATGAGCAGGAGTTGATACGACATAGAACTTAGCAGGATCGTCAGAACTATCGGATTCAAATACAACATGTTTAGCACCCATTCCGATATAATAGCCATCATGCTTTACGATATTGTCTTTTTGTCCATCAATAGTTACTGAACCGGAACCACCAATGTTAATAAAACCAAGTTCCCGACGCTGTAAGAAGTAATCAACTCCCAGATCTTTATCAAGCTTAATTTCTAGTGGTTCGCCAGCCTTGGGTGTAACACCGCCAAAAATCATCCGATCATTATAGGTATATGTTAATAAAATGTCGCCCAAAGAAAAAATTTTATCCATTAAAAATTCGTCTCGTAATTCTTTTGTATCATAATGTTGAATATCCTTAGGACTGTGTGCGTAACGAGTTACCATTTTGAAACTCATTGTTTTCATTCCTTCGTTTCTTAATTAGAAATAACATTTCCTTATTCACTATTAATTATAATCTTATTGACACTTTTTGCAATCGATTTCATTAAATTCTTTCTATTTAAGAAATTAAATTTCCAATAAATAATTTAGTGATATGATAAAAACATAGAGGTGATTACAAATGAGTATTAATATTGGTATCCGTGCCCATGATGTCAGTGAGCATACTTTGAATCATTTATTAAGTGTTACTGCTAACTATGGATTTAACAATGTGCAGTTTGCTCCGTTCAAATTTTTGCCAAAAGAATTGATCACAGATAGTTTGCAGTATTCCCCTGGCCTGTTAACCATGATCGATCAGAAATTTAAGGAAGCCGGAGTTAAGATATCTGTACTTGGCAATTACGTTAATATGATTGACTATGATTCCACTGTTCGCGATAAGAACTTACAAAGCTATCAAAACAGTTTAGTAGCAGAAAAGTTTTTGCATGCAGCAGTTGTTGGCAGTGAAACCGGCAGCGTTCTTTCTCCTAATGGCTATACGCCGCATAATTTCACAGATTCTGCCCTGCTGCGGGTAATTGATTCTGTAAAACAAATAACCAGTGCTGCAGAAAAGTTAGGAGCTTTATTTGCAATTGAACCAGGGATAAATCATCCCCTTTATGATAATTACGCAGTTCGCCGAGTTCTAGACGCAGTAAACAGCCCAAACCTATTTGTAATTTTTGACCTTGCCAACCTTATTTCAAAGGATAACTATAAAGATCAGGGCACCATCTTAAGCGAGGCAGCTCGATTATACGGCCCGCAAATCTGTACCTTTCATTTAAAAGATGTTGATTTTATTAATGGTCAAAAAGTAACGGTTCCATTTGGTTCTGGAATCATCGATGTTGATCGATATATTAGCTTTATCAATCAACTCAAACCCTTTACTTTTGCAACTTTTGAGGCGACAAAGGAGAATCAATTAGATTCAGCACTAGCAGTATTTCATCAAGCTGAGAAAAAATCCAAGGCAATTATAAAAGCCCTACAGTAGGTATACCATAAGACTTTTAATTTGTTATTCGGTTTTTTTGAATAAGATTTAATACTAAATGCAACTACGCAGTTACCCAGTCATATTGTTGCAAAAATAACGGTGATTTACTATCAGCTTTTGTTACTTCATTATTTTCTTTTGCAAGTCGTAATTTGTAATTAGAGTCTAGTGCAAGTAATAACTCACTAGATATTCCCATTACCTTCTCAATCCGCAACGCCACTACCTCATTCAAAAAACGTTTACGATTAAGAATATCAGAAATATTTTTTTGGCTGACGCCTAGCCGGTCTGCTAAGTCTGACTGAGTAATACTATAGTAATCCATTGTTTCTTTAATTAAATCAGCAGCAGAACTAAGGTGGTACTTTTTAATTCTATTTTCTCGATGTAGCATAGTATCAACTCCTCTTGCTCTAAATAATGTTAATGGTAATCTTCAATACTAATAATCTGGATAGTTACAATATCACTCTTATTTACAGATAGTTGCTCATTTATTATACCATATCGGTATGTGAATTCTGAATCAATTTTGATTCTATAGTTTAAATACGTAAAAAATCAGTTTTATCACTTTAAATAAAGGAATCCCCAACAAATACTTTTTGTACTCATTGAGGATTCCTTTATTTAAAATTGAAACTTATTTTCATGCTTACCAAACAAGTCGCTTGGCTTTTCATCAGGGAAAAAGTTAAAGTAATTTAATGCATTATTGTAAGAAATATCTTGAACGATCTTACCGAGGTACTCTTTATCCTCTGGAGCCCGTCCCTGCTCAACCAAACTTCCGATAAAGTTACATAATACTCGACGGAAGTACTCATGGCGAGGATAAGAAAGGAAGCTTCGTGAATCTGTTAGCATTCCGACAAAGTTAGGCAAAAGGCTTTGTTGAGCAAATGTCCGTAATTGTTGCTGCATCCCTTCAGCAGTATCATTGAACCACCAAGCAGCACCTAACTGCATTCGTTGTTTACCACCTTCTTGGAAACATCCCATCAGCGTTACCAGTTGTAGCCAATCATTCGGGTTAAGGGAATAGAAAATAATCTTTGGTAAACTATCTTCATCCTTCATCTTAGTAAAGAGCTTTTGAATTTCTGCTACCATGTCAGGTTGTGTTCCCATTGCATCAAAACCAGTATCAGGACCAATTTGATCAAACATTGGGTGATTGATGCTTCGTAAAACATTATTATGGAACTGCATTGTCCAATCATATTTTTTATTAAGCTTCATTAAGTTTTCGACAAGCATTGTGAGATATTGGTCACGCTCACGATCAGTTAATTGCTCGTTATTGATAGCTTTATTAACGATTGAATCAAGTTCATCATCGGTTGCTTCAACAAAATGATAAGTACTTAGCGAGTGGTCAGAAAGCCGAGCACCCATTTTATTAAAGTAACCAAACCGTTGATCCATTGCTTTAATAATATCCTTAAATGAGTCGATTTTAACTCCAGATACCGTAGCTAATTCATTAAGGCATTGACCGTATGTTGGCTTATCAATATAGATTAAATTATCAGGCCGCATTGCTGGTAATGTGCGGAAGCCATTTTCTCTCTCATCTTTTTTCAGCAATTTATGATAATGAAGGTCTGATGCCGGATCATCCGTTGTACATACAGCAACTACATGGGAAAGTTTGATAAGGTTACGCGGGTTAAAGTCATCTGTTTGAAGGAGGGCATTAGCTTTCTTCCAAACTTCTGGCGCATTTTTACGAGTTAGTGGTTCATCAATTCCGAAGAAGCGGCGTAATTCAAGATGGGTCCATTCATAAACTGGGTTACCGACAGCCTTCTCAATTGTACCAGCCCATGCTAAGAACTTTTCATAGTCATCAGCATCACCAGTAATTAGTTCTTCAGGAACACCATTTGCTCGTTCCAACCGCCACTTATAATGGTCACCATAAGTACCATCATTAAGCCATAAACGAGTAATATTTTTATAATTCTTATTCTCATAAATTTCTTTCGGTACAAGGTGACAGTGATAGTCAATGATTGGCATATCCTTTGCATAATCAAAGAACAGCTTTTTACCCCATTCGTTAGTTAACAAAAAGTCTTTTCCTACTAGTGTCATGTTTATTTACCTCCGTTTGTTTTAATGTTATCGTCATTTATATTAGGCCATACTTTTGCATATGGTTCCCCTGTTAATTCTTCAACAACCTCTTTTGTTTCAGGGGTTACATCCGCCTTTGAACCACCAGCTTGAAGCCGTTCAAGTTCAGCCTTTAATACATCATGCGTTTGACGATTAAGTTTGAATTTCATTGCAATTATTAATGCCCAGCCAATCAAAACAACAGGTCCAATGAAGCAAATTAGCATGATTCCAAGTTGAATACTTCGTGGGGTTGTATTGTAATTAAGCATTGTTTTAGAATTAAAGCCAATCACCTCCAAGAGGATACCGGCAATCCATGAGGCAACAGCTCCGGTAGATTTACGGAAAAAGGTCATGACAGCTGCATAAATACCAGCACGATCTTGACGCGTCATAATCCGATCAATATCAGGAATAAATGGGAAAACGTTCCATGGCGTGAATTCCAAAATTGCACGTCCGCATTGATAAACTAATGAAATAGCAATTAAAATTACAACCGGATTATTAACATCAAACATCCAAGTAAGGATATAACCAATCATTGTAAGAATAATCGTTGAATAACTTAGACCGTAAAGAAATCTTGGTCCGCGTTTAATCATCATTCTAGTTGCAGCTAATGTAGCTAAAATACCAATAGCTGATAATGCTTGCAATGTCCATGGAAGATCATCTTTTGCGCCATTAATACAGCAAAGAATAAATGTTGGAAGCATAATTGAATAGAAGTCTTTACCGGTAAATGATAGTAAATAAATTGCCAGATGTTGTCTAAAGGATTTGTTTTTAAACGTCGAGAAGTAATCCTCAACAGTATTTTTAAGAAATGTACCTAAGGGTAAGTCAGGCTTTGAATCAAGTTTTTTAACAAAGTCCTCTGTTAATGGTCGTTCCCAGGTACTACGATATGAAACAAAAATTGCAATGACAAAAATAATTGTCCAAATAATTCCTGTTACCAAATAAGCGTTAGGGTTCTGAGCATGTTTCAATGCTGCAAGTATAAAGAATACAAGTGCTGTACCAGTAGCTGAAATTACCATCCGTGATCCAGATAATACAGTACGCAAGTTGTAGTCCGTTGTCATTTCAGTTGGTAATGTTTCCCACGGAATTAAAATCATAGCGATAATCAATTCAATGGCAACATACACAATCAAGTAATAAATCCAATTAGTTGACTTTACCCAGAATAATGGGAATACGATAGCAAATAAGATTCCACCAATTAAAATGAAGAAATGCCGGCGACCAAATTTTTGTCCCAACTTATTTCGATAGAAGCCATCGGTAATTGCCCCAAAGAATAGCGAAAAAATAGCATCAAAAATTCGTCCAATTCCCGTAATCGCTCCTGCAAGTGCGGGACTAATACCATTACTCATAACAAACACAAAGATAACTCCAGAAACGATGTTATTCCATCCACCGCCCATTAAGTCATTCATCCCAAAACCAATTCCACGCCAAACATTGATTTTCTTTGGTGTGTAAACCCAGCTAGTCTTACCTTTCTTTTTCATTTTAATTCACAACTTTCTTTTAATACTAAAATTGTTAATTTTTTCACAATCGAAGCAAAATTAAAACACATATCTAATCCATAGATAATGTCGTCTTAAATATGCGTTCTAATTGCCTTTTTACCAACCATCTTTATAAATTATTTTCAGCGTCTCATATAGCTCACCAATTCACAATTAATGAACAAATAAACTTAATAGTAATACCATTGCCAACCCTACAACTGAGTTAACTAATTCTAAAGCATCCCATGTTTTAAATGTATCTTTTAAGGAAATACCGAATGATTGTTGAAAGAGGAGAAATCCCCCGTCATACATTAAAGTCATAGTATTACTACCACAGGCACATGCTAGTACCATTAGCACAGGACTTACGTGCATCATTGTTACCATTGGGGCCACAATTCCCGCAGCAGTAATAGCAGCAACTGCTCCCTGTCCTGTTAAAATCCTAATTAATACAGTAATTAACCACGCAAGAATGAAAGGTGATACTGGTAATTTTCCAAACATTTGAACAATAATATTACCAACACCGGTATCGATAATAACTTCTTTCATTACCCCACCAGCTGCAATCACAAGTAAAACATTAGAAATTCCTTGAATCGCTTTTGTAAGTTGGGCAGTTACTTGTTTACCGCTCTTGCCTCTTGCATAACCAAATACGATCATTGCAATAATTACAGTAATTAACATACTAATATCAGCACTACCCAGAAAACTCATTACCTTATAAACCATACTTTGTTCACTGCTAATAGATTTAAATAGCGATGAAATTATAATAATAATGGCAGGCAATAATGGTACCAATAAACTTATCCCAAAACTTGGAAGTTCATTTTTAGGTTTCTTTGGTGCCGGTTTCATAACATTGCCAAGAGGCATCGAATCCAGTCCTGTAATGAAGTGTCGAACTAAAATACCAGAACAAATAATTGTCGGGATAACTACTACAAATCCCCAAATATATACTTGCGCTATATCAGCATGAAAGGCAGTAACTAATGCCATTGGACCAGGCTGCGGTGGAAATATACTGTGTCCCATCGTTGCCCCTGCAACAGTTGGAATTATCAATCTCATATACGGGATTTTTGCTTCTTGGGCAATACTGATAACAAGTGGCGCAGTAATTAAGAATGCTACCTCATAAAACATTGACATTCCAAAAATCATTCCAATAATAAGAAGAGCAAATGATAAATATTTACGTCCCATTTTTGAAACAATTGTATCCGCAATTTGTTGAGAAGCGCCTGATTCTGTCATCAGTTCCCCGACAATTGCTCCAAAGATAACTATTAAGGCAAGAGTAGATAAAACTCCGCCAATTCCCTTTTCAACTGTCGGAACAACCTTAGTAATTGGCATTCCTTCAGCAAAAGCTATAAAGAGTCCTGCTAAAAGCAGTGCGATAATATTATGAAGCTTAAGTCCAACAATTAAATAAACCAATAAGCCAATTCCAAGACCAATCCAGATTAGCGAAACTATATCGGCCGGCATGGTTAATCACTACCTTCCCATCCTTTACTTATTTTCCTTTGTAATTGCTTCCCAAAGACCATTCAAATAAGTAATTCCAAGTGCGCGATCATATAATCCATATCCTGGACGACCTTCTTCGCCCCAAATGTCACGACCATGGTCTGGACGAATGTAACCATCAAACCCAGTGTCATATAAAGCTTTCATGATTTCATACATATCTAATGAACCTTCTGAAGATAAGTGTGCTGACTCATGAAAATCACCATTACCCATAAACTTAATATTACGAGCGTGAATAAATGGTGCCCGATCTTTCTTGACAAATTCTCTAATGATAGCGGGAACATCATTATTAGGATTTTCGCCAAGACTTCCTGTACAGATCGTAAAACCATTGTATTTTGATTCATGCATTTGTTCGATTTTTAGCATGTCTTCTCGATTTTTATAAATTCGCGGTAAGCCAAATAATGGCATTGGCGGATCATCAGGGTGCATTGCCATCCGAACATCATACTTTTCACAGGTTGGAATAATCGCATCTAAGAAGTATTTAAGGTTTTCACGCAGCTTCTGTTCATCAACATCCTTATAAGCTTCAAATAAGCGTTTGACTTCTGCTAGCCGTTCTGGTTCCCAGCCTGGAAGAACATAACCATTAGAATTCTTTTCTACAGATTTAATAATGTCTTCTGGTGATCCTTCAACATATTTATGTTGAAACGCCATGTCCGTTGATCCATCAGGAAGCGGATAATGAAGGTCAGTCCGTACCCAGTCAAAAATTGGCATAAAGTTATAGCAAATGACTTTGATTCCATAGGCTGCCAAATTCTTAATTGTTTCTTTATAGTTCTCAATATATTTATCACGACTTGGTAATCCAATCTTTATATCGTCATGAATATTAACCGATTCAATTACTTCAAGTTTTAATCCAGCATCTTCAACTTCTTTTTTTAGTGCTGCTATTCGTTCCTTTGGCCAAACTTCGCCAACCGGAATATCGAACAACGCTCCTACTACTTGTGTTGTTCCTGGAATTTGACGAATATCTGACAATTTAATTGAATCATTGCCATCGCCATACCAGCGAAATCCCATATTTTTCATTTCATAAATACCTTCTTCTACTAATATTTTCCTTTTTCTTCAACAGTTTGATGAATTGTCGCCCGAACTGCTCCTGGCTTTGTAATCATCTGTTTGAAGTAATCCTCGATCTTATTTCCTAGACCGATTTCATAAAGATCATTACCAAAAATTGACTTGTTACTTAAAATTGGCTGTAATTTTTCATGGATATTGCTTTCTGAACCACCGATCTTAATATCCTTAACGTACTCATGTAACTGGTCATATAACGGATCTGGACTTGGAGTAAAGGCATTTCCATTATCATCAACTGCCATTAAGTAACGGCACCAGCCAGCAATGATCATTGGGATAAATTCAAGGTCTGCCGGATCAAGTTTAGGATTATCAACATAGTGCTGAAGGGTTACTCCATAACGAATACCAACTTTTTGCGACGTATCTGACGCGATCCGCTGTGGTGTATCAGGAATATTTTTATTCGGTAACCGCTTAGTAATTAAAGTACTAATAAATTCTTTGGGATTAATAATCTTCGGGTCCTTTACGACTGGTAAATCTTCACCGTAACCGAGATTCTTAATCATCTTTAGGAGGTCATCGTCCACTGCTTCATCAGCAATTGAATGAAAGTCCAGCAGACAGCCAAAAATTGCTAGTGATGTGTGGAGAGGATTAAGACAAGCAGTAACTTTCATCTGGTCAGCATCATTAACAGTTTCGCGGTCGGTCATAAATACACCGGCATCTTCAAGCTTTGGCCGTCCGTTTGGAAAACTGTCTTCAATTACGAGATAATGAGTTTCTTCGGTATTACCAAACGGTGCAATATTTGTATGCTTATCGGTATGAACGATTGCCGCGTCTTTAATCCCATCTTCAACTAACTCTTTCGATACTTTTTCGGACGGATTTGGTGTAATTCGGTCAATCATACTCCACGGAAATGATACTTGCTTAGGATCATCGAGGTACTCAAGGAATCCTTGGTCGGCGAAACCATTTTTCACCCAACCATTAGCGATAAGTTGGACTGCTTCTTCCAACCGTTTCCCATTTTGTGAGAAATTATCGGTACTGACCATGGCAATTGGTAATTTTCCTGCCTTATACCGTGATAGTAATAGATTGGCAATTATTCCCATATTAGTAACCGCAGAATCCGGGTCATTACTAAGGTCATGTTCAGCTCCCTTAGTCAAGTTGCCGTTCATATCTTTTAAGGCATACCCTTTTTCCGTTATTGAAAATGTCGCTAATTGCAGTGTTGGTTTCTTAAAAATATCTTTTAGTTTTTCAAGTCCTGCTTTATTTTTACTATTGGCATAAATACTGTCAGTTACGCTCGCTACTAACTCCTTATCCAGGCCATCATTTTTCATCACAACTGATAAGAAGCGATTATTATAAGGCTTGTAGACTTCATTAATTACTTCATCATCATAGGTGTCAGCAACAATAATTCCACTATCTAATTCGCCCTTATTAATTAAATCCTGAGCAATGACAGAATGAAAACATCTAAAGAGATTACCGCCACCAAAATGAACCCATACCGGATTCTCGTTAGTATGTTCAATTAATTTATCTTGCGCATACTTAGGAACCCGCACTCCAGCTTCTTCAAATGGTGTTGGATTGTTAAGATAGTCGTCAGTTAATTTCACCATTAACAGCGCTTCCTTTCAAAGTAATATACTAATATATCAGTTGACTTTATAGTAAACGTTTTCAGTAGTTTTGTCAATATCTTTACAGAAATTGCTTTTTTATCACAAGAAACGTTATAATAAAAACACTAGAAAGGACGTTGTAGGAATGCCTAATTACTCACGAAATAACTTAACTGGACAGGCTTATGACATCATCTTAAAAAAGATTATCGATGCCGAATATGAACCTGGTCAGAAGATATCAGAAAAGAAAATCGAAGAAGACCTTCAGATTGGCCGGACTCCCGTTAGAGAAGCGTTACTTCAATTACGTCAAGAGCAGCTTATCAATGTAATCCCACAATCAGGCACTTATATTGCAAAGATTGATTTAAAAGACGTTTTAGATGCCCGTTTTGTCCGTGCTAGTGTCGAGCGGCGAATTATGCGAGAAGCTGCAACGCTGAAACTTAATGAAGAACAAATAGCTTATCTCGACCGAATCATTGAAAATGAAAAAAGAACTCGTGAAAGTGATGACTTCCCTGCCTTCTTAGACAGTGACGATGTCTTTCATGAGTACTTTTATAAGCTTACCGATCACCAACGCGTATGGGATTGGCTAAAAAAGATTAATATTCAGTTTAATCGTTTCCGGTTCTTACGGTTAAAAGTGCAAAAACTTTCGTGGCAAGGATTGATTGAGGAACATATCGCAATTTATAAAGCTATTAAGACAAACGATGTTAACGAGGCGGATCGTTTGACAGCTAATCACATGCACCGAATGCTTGATGAAGAAGAGTCGCTTATTAAGTCTTTCCCAGATTATTTTGATAATATTGATTAAAAACGGAATTGAATAATTTATTAAAAAAGACAACAAGTAATAACCTAAAATAGATAATTACTTGTTGTCTTAATTATTCTAAAAATATTTTTCTTTTACCTTGCAACCCTTGTACCGGCGCCACCTTGCATAACTGCTTCAACATCCTCTTTAGTTGAGATATTCAAGTCGCCAAGAACGGTTAGCTTAAGCACACTCGCCGCAATTGCATAATCAATCGTCTCTTGCGGATCATGACCATTCAAAATTCCGTGCATTAATCCTGCACCAAAGGCATCACCACCAGCAACACCTTCAAGAACATCAATCTTATACGCTGGACTTTCATAAACCTTTCCATCTTTTAACATCAAAGCCATCCACGTCGACTTATCGACAGATTGAATGTTTCTTAATACACTTGCAACAACCTTCACATTAGGATATTGCTTAACAATTTCTTTCATTCCATGAATAAAGGTGTCTTTTTGATCAATTCCACGAGCCATGTCGCCATCAAAAGCATAAATGCCGAGACTTTGTTCAAAATCTTCGTCATTTACTAAGCAAACAGTAAGATATGGCATTATTTTTTGCATATATGCTTGTGCTTCTGCTGGGGTCCAAAGCTTACCCCTGAAGTTTAAATCACAGGCTACTTTAATTCCATGTTCTTTGCAATACTCGCAAGCCGTTAAAATTGTTTTACGCATTTCATTGGAGAGGGCTGCTGTGATTCCACTGAAGTAAAAGTAATCCGCGCCCTTTAGCAATGTCGCCCAATCATATTCGTCAGCCTTTGACGTTGCAAAAGAACTACCCGCACGATCATAGGTGACCTTGGTTGAACGCACACTAGCCCCTTTTTCAAAAAAGTAAATTCCAAGACGCGGGCCACCATATTGCAGTAATGAGGTGTCCACACCATATTCACGTAATTTATCAGTGGCAGCTTTCCCTAACACATTTTCAGGGAACTTTGATACAAAGGCTGCCTGGTCACCAAATAGGCTTAATGAAACCGCAACGTTGGCTTCCGAACCACCATAATTTGCATCGAACCTATCTGCTTGCAGCATCCGTTTCTTATCAGTTGGTTTGAGACGCATCATCATTTCGCCAAAAGTTACAATTTTACTCATCGCATATCACCCCTTTTACTATTCAGTAACACCAGTCTTGAAAATTGCGATACCGTGAACATTATATTTTTCATTATTAGTTTTTTTACCACTTGCGACATCAATGATAAATTGGATAAATTCATCCGCTAAATCATCCATTGATTCATTCATTAATCGTCCTGCGTCAAAATCAATCCACCGTGGTTTTAAGTTAGCAATATAAGAATTAGAAGATACTTTTACTGTTGGAACATAAGTAGCAAATGGCGTTCCCCGGCCAGTTGTAAATAGAACCATTTGACAGTCTGCCGATGCCTCGGCTGAAGAAGAAACGAGGTCGTTGCCGGGTGCCTGCAATAGGTTTAATCCTTTTGTCTTCAACTTATCACCATATTGCAGGACATCATTAACTGCTGATGATCCTGATTTTTGCGTACATCCCAATGACTTATCTTCAAGTGTAGAAATTCCACCAGCTTTATTACCTGGTGAAGGATTTTCATAGATTGGCTGGTGAAAACTCTCAAAGTAAGCCTTGAAGTTATTAATCAGGTTCACAATCTTGTCAAATGTCTCTTTATCCTGTGCTCGTGACATTAAAATCTGTTCTGCACCAAACATTTCTGGTACTTCTGATAAAACGGTCGTTCCTCCCTGAGCATCAACAAAATCAGAGAGTCGTCCTAGCAATGGATTAGCAGTAACGCCAGATAACCCGTCTGAACCGCCACACTTTAAGCCAATTTTTAATTCGCTAAGCGGTTGCGGTGTTCGCTGATCGTCTGCTACCGCGTTATTTAATTCTTCCAGCATCGCTAATCCATCAGCAAGTTCATCGTCGCTATCAGCAGATGAAAGGAACTTGATTCGTTGGGTATTAATCGGCCCGCCTGCTGCAACTAGTGCCTGTTTCATTTTTTCTAACTCACTATCATCGGCACAATCTAATCCGCAAATAAGTACTGCGCCGGCATTAGGTTGACGGGCAGCATCAACTAAGATCTTACGAGCATGTTCATAATTATCTTCAGGCGTGTCAAAACCGTATGTGTGTTTTAACGGAATTACATTATCAAAATTACCGTTGTCAGGGTGTAAGGCTTTAAACTGCTCGACTAGCGGATCGAGGGTTTCACTAACAGAACCTACAACCGGAATAATATATAAATCATTGCGAATGCCAACCTTACCATTTGGACGCTTGTAGCCCATAAACGTCCGCTTATCTTTTTTTACTTTAGACTCTATTTCAATTGGATTATAGTGATACTGTAATTCGCCGGATAAATTGGTTGCAACATTGTGAACGTGAACATGACTGCCACGCTTAATAGGCTTTGTCGCATGACCAATTGGATACCCGTATTTAATAATGTCTTCGCCTTCTGCAACATTCTCAAGGGCAATCTTATGACCACGAGTAATATCTTCTAAAACGATTACGTCTCCATGCATTTTTGTCTTTAGAACAGATCCTTTTTTGATGTCTTGGAGAGCAACGGCGACAGTGTCATGATCGTTCAGAATAATGAAATTGTTCACTAGTATCAAGCTCCTTTTTTATTGAAGCAAAGGTTATTTGTTACTTTGCTTCTTGTTGAATCCGTTCAAACTCTGCATGAAACTTTTGTGCATTTTCCTTTACTTTAGAGTAATCACCATCGGCACCAGGACCAACTAAACTACCACCAGCACCAACAACAAATGCACCAGCCTTGAACCATTCAGCCATATTGTCCAGAGAAACACCGCCACTAGGCATAATATTGGCTTGAGGGAATGGTCCTTGCAATTCTGGAATCATCTTTTGAGTAGCAATTGCACCAGGAAAGATCTTAATAACGTCAGCACCGGTGCTTAATGCTTTTTGAACTTCGCTTGGTGTAAAGCATCCGGGCATATATGGAACACAGTAGAGGTTACATAATTCCGCAACTTCTTCATTATAAGAAGGACTAACAATAAATTTTGCGCCAGCAATCATTGCCATTCGCGCCGTTGATGGATCAAGAACAGTCCCCGCGCCAACGACTACCGATGGATCATCAGCATATTCTTCACTTAAACGTTTGATTGTAACGTCAGCATTTGGCGAGGTGAAAGCTAATTCAATTGCCTTAATGCCCCCTTCAATACTTGCTTTTGAAATCTTGTAAGAATTTTCTTCGCTACGACCACGAACAACCGCTACAACACCAGCATTTTTGACGGCTTCTAATGCTTCAAATTTTGGTAACATAATTAAATAATCTCCTTTTTATGATAAATGAATTTCATATTGATATACCTGTGAACTACTTGGTTGTAAGAACAAGTTGCCTTCTTTATCCTTCCAATCAACAGGAGCACCAAGTACATCAGGTAAGCCATTAAATGGTTCAATACATAGGAATGAACAATCTTCGTCTTCTTTTGTCCATAAGCAAATATTGTTAAACTGGTCAACATCTAATTGAATTTGGTGACTAGTTAGAGGTGAGAAGAGACGAACACTTTTGACTCCTGAATTAGTAATGATTCGCAATCCTGGTTTAAACGTTTCATAGTTAAGTTCAAATAGGTTACCATTTGAATTAGTTAACGGTTCCTGTTTTCCTGTCCGATATGGAGCAGGTGTTTTTACAATTTCATAAACATTTAACGGATCTTCTGTACCGATAAATTCTACCCGGTAATTATCAAATTTACCGATGCCATTAATTGGCACATTAAATGCGGGATGAGAGCCAAGTGAAAATGGCATGACCTCATCTGAATGATTACTAACATCGAAGCTAAGCGTAAGACCCGTGCTAAGGAGAGTAAACGTAATCTTCAGTTCAAAATCAAATGGATACATTTCTCTAGTTTTATCATCCGCACGAAGACCTAAAGTAAGAATATTAGGCTCATGTGAGATAACTGAAAAGTCTTCATCTGCCACAAAACCATGTTGCGGCATAGAATAAGTATGTCCATTTAATACATATTCGTCTTTATTCGAGCGTCCGATTGCCGGAAAGAGAACCGGAGCATGTTTCCCCCATTCTTTTCCATTCCAGATATAATCGAAACCAGCTGTTTTATTAATGAGGTGAGTTAATTGCGCGCCATGTTCATCAATCTCAGCCCGAAATTCTTTGTTTTCAATAACTTGCATTTTAATCCCCCGCTTATTCGGTGACACCAATCTTGAAAATAGCTAACCCATGAAGCCCGGCTTTTTCATTACTTGTCTTGGTACCATTAGCAACATCAATAATATAGTTAATAAATCTTTCAATCCCCTTTGGATCATTTGCGGCTTTCTCACCATCAAAATCAATCCAGCGGTTCTTCTTTTCTGCAAGCGCTGAGTTAGAGGAAACCTTAATTGTCGGGACATAGGTAGAATATGGCGTCCCTTTACCTGTACTGACAACAACCATTTGACAGTCAGCAGAAGCTTCTGCCGAAGAATCAATAAGGTCATTATCCGGACTTTCAATTAGGTTAATCCCATTTCTTGTTAATTTATGCCCATACGGTAAAGCATCATTCACTTCACCATTACCAGCAAGACGAAGGGTCATAAGTGCGCGTTCTTCAGCAGTTGAAATGCCAATTTTATCTTCTGCGTCACTTGGTACTTTGTTCATCTGAGCATCAAAATGAGCATAATAATGCTTAATGTTATCAAAAATCGAAGTCACATGCTCAGAAACTTCTTTATTCGATGCACGTGCAATGATTTCCTGCTCTGCTCCAGATAGCGAAGGGATTCCGGTTAATGCAACCGTCCCGTCATTAGCAGTAATGTAACTAGCCGCATCAGCAATTAAGCGGTCAGCGGTAATCGCACTTAGCCCATCAGGACGAACACTTTGCAATCCTATTTTCAGTTCGCTCAACGATACCGGCGTTCGCTTATCATCAGCTGCTGCCGCATTTAACTCTTCTAGTAACTGCTGAGCGTCCGCAAATTCATCTTTTACTTCCTGGGCAACAAGAAATTTCATTCTTTGGCTGTCAATTCCTGCCATTTGCTCAATTTCAGCTTTCATTCCGTCCATTTGGTTGTTCTCACAGCCAAGACCAAATACTAATACACCACCAGCATTCGGATGCAAAGCTGCGTCACAAAGAATATGCCGCGTTTGTTCAAAATCATCACCCAGTTGCGAACAGCCATATGGGTGCTTAAGCAAAATGATATTATCGAATGCTCCATTATCAGGATGTTTGGCTTTGAACTGTTGGACCATCACATCCATTAAAGGTGTAATACAACCAACTGTTGGCACAATATAGAGGTCATTGCGGATCCCAACTTTGCCATTCTGCCGACGATAACCCATAAAAGTTTTTTGACCTATATCAGGAAAATCAACTTTTATATTTGGTGTGTTAATTTTGTTGTTATTTTGATTTGTTATAAGATTTTGTTTATTGATCAATACACCAGCAGTCACACTTGTTGTTAAGTGCCCAATCGGTTGTCCGAATTTGATAATATTAGCCCCGCTATTTAAATCGGTCAGCGCAACCTTATTGCCAACGGGAATATTATCACTGATAACAATCTTTTTGCCATTAACTTCAACGGTTGTTTGTGCAGGAAGATCAACGGTCGCAACGGCCACGTTATCATTAGGGTTTAAGATAAGTAGCTTTTCCATAAAACTTACTCCTCCACGTTAATTTCTTGAACGATCTCACGTGTTCCCTTTTTGCCAATTTCGTTATAATACTTGGTTACTAAGTCCTCGAGTCCGGGAATCTTAGTTAAATCTTCACCCCAGAAATCATGATTAGAAAGAGCCGCATGGATGTAATCATCTGTACCCTTAATCTTCGCAAAACCGTCAACAATATCAGCGGTGTCATTAATCTCAAATTCAGATTTGCCGTTATAGATCCAAAGATAAGCTGCTAGGGCAACGGTCATCCGTTTAGGAAGCTTGCCATATTTTTCATAATAGCGCTTGTAATTTGGTAATAACCGCGCACGGTACTTTGAAATACTATTGAGGGCCAAAGCGCTTAATTGGTGCTTAACATATGGGTTTTCAAACCGTTCTTGGATTCCCTTAGCGTAACTTTCCAATTCTTCTTTTGGTAGCGGCACAACAGGAATGATTTCTTTATGCATTTCATCATCAATAAACTTATAAAAGTCCTTATCAGCCATTACCTGGCCAACTGTTTGTAGACCGGCTAAACGGCCAATTGGCGACATCGTGGTATGCGGGCCATTAAGAATCGATACTTTCCGATTACGGTATGGCTGCATATCGTCAGTTACGACGAGGTTAATGCCGGCTTCTTTAAGCGGTAATACTTTTTCGATGTCCTTGTCGCCTTCAATTACAAAGATTAAGAATGGTTCTGTCTTTACCATGTTCTGGTCTTTATAGCCCCATTCCTGTTCAAGATCTGCTGCTCGATCACGTGGATAACCCGGTACAATCCGGTCAACTAATGTGGAATAGAATTTATTATCTTTGTTAATCCAGTCAACAAAGTCTTGTCCTAAATTCCAAAGATCCGCATATTGTAAAATGGTCTTCTTCAATGCATCACCATTATGATTGATTAATTCACACGGGATAATATGGAATCCCTTCTTACCAAGTTCAAATCGATGGTAAAGTAAAGCAGTTAGCTTAGCAGGATATGAACTCTTTTCACCATTTTTAATTTTCTCAAGAGTGTCATTTTTATCAAAAGCGATTCCTGCTTCAGTCGTGTTAGAGAAGATAACCTCAATATTGTCATCTTCAGCTAAAGCCATGTACTTATCATATTCAGTGTAAGGATTAACAGTTCCATTAACTGATTCAATAATTTCATGACTTTGGATTTTCTTGCCATCTAAAATTCCTTCAAGCAATACTGTATACAAGTCATCTTGTTCATCGAGATCTTTTACTCGACCTGTTGGCAATGGTTGAACAATTTGCACCCCGCCCTTAAATAGGCCTTGCTTATTCATTTGCTGAATTTGCCAATCAATGAATGCACGTAAGAAATTTCCTTCACCGAACTGAATAACCTTATTTGGATATTGTGGCAACTTACGAAAACTGTTATTTAGACTCTCCATCCTAAAAAACCTCCAAACCAAATTAACTACTGTGCGCCCGGTTTGATTTGCTAAATTTAGTCGCATCTGTGAGAGGATGATGTGCAATAACTTGCAAATTAAGCCGATATATTGAATACGTAGTCATATGTGCAACTACAGCAGTTGATGAATGCGCTATCAATCTATTTGTATTATAAAATGTTAACGTGAAAATTTCAATAGGATTAATTAGATTGTTTAGGATTGATCAAGTCATTTTAAAATTAAGAGACCAACACAAACTGCCGGTCTGCTAACGGTTTGCATTACTTATTCATTTGATAGTCAACTGTTTCCTTATTCTTTGTTACAATATTTGTCATCTGGTAGCTTAGATTATGACTATTCATATTTTGCTTGCTAGTATAAATCGAACTGGCACTAACACCGCCTGCTAAAAGAATACTAGCAATGATAACAACAATAATACTTTTAATTAGATTCATTAAAAGTCTCTCCTCTCACTCTTTTTAATCTCTATGTTCACGTGAACAAGAGATTAGCCAAACAGTATTTTACTACAACTTCACTGAGATGCAAGGAGAATAATTGAAAAGACCTTTTAACAGTCATACTGACAAATGTTTATAAAAGCAATCTGCCAGCTAACCAGAGTACCATCTTCTTCCATTTGTTGATAACTGATATATTAGTATATTAGAATTGTAATCGCTTTTAACTAATTAGTCAATATCGACTAACCTTGAAAATATAAAAAAACGGCCACTAAATAGCCGCTTTAAGTCACTAATTAAATCTTAAGAAATATTCACGCAATAAGTCGCACATGGTTAACACTACTGCTCTGCCCATTCGTTCTTCCGCATCATTACCGATCATTGCAAAAGATAAGTTAACCTGTCCGCAATAAGTGCTAATTGCCACTTGAAACATCGGGTATTTTCGATATGTTCCCAGCATTGAAAAATCTGTAATTGCACAATCAGTAAAAGCAAAGCGTTGTGGATCAATAATGCCAAAATTTGTATATGAAATATTGCGAACATGGTAATTATCCTCCACAATCTGCTGTAATTCAGCAAGCGGATACTGCTCATACTTATCAATTAATTCTTTAACTGACTGGAAGCATTGGAATTCCCGCTTGTTGGTTGCCATTGCTTGATGGACTGAATTAACGACCGTTTCAAATGGCTGTCGCAAATCTGATTTGATTGCGATATTATACCGCGAAGTATGATTAGCCATTCGTAGCTGTTCAGCCCCCAGAATAAATTGCCGCATATCTGTTGGACATGCTAAAGCTATTTCATCAGTGTCGGCATAACGCTGAACCGCCTGCCCAAACGCAGCCATAAAGAGGTCATTTAGGGTTACATGCTTATGATGAGCGGCTTGACACAATTGGTTTGTTTCGTCTTTGCTCAATCTAATAGTCAGCGTTCTCCGCCGTTTCCCTTGGTCATTAGCGAGCGCAGGCATTGTTAATGGCTTTGCAGGGTGATCTGCCTGCCGATTAGTCTTAACCGGATGTTCTTTAAGTAATTGTCGCAACCAATCAATATCCTGGTGGTTCACCTTGTTAATTTTTCCTGTATTATATGCCGATGCCAATAAATATAAAAACTGTTTGCCACCGGCCCCATCGGTCAAAATATGACTAAGGTAAATAGTAACATCATACCCATCTTCTGACTCATTTAAATAAATTCGCAATTGAGGATCCGCAAACAAATCCCAGCGTTCACTGTCAATATCGGGATCAAGTCCCATAAATAGAACCCCTTCCAAATCATCGGTTACTGGGATAAACGAATTATCTTCAAGCACATACTTTGAAAAAAGCTCTGGAACAACCTCATTGCATTGTATTATTGCTTTTTTAAACCGCCCCACATCAAATCGCTCATCAACCGAAAAGCTGATTCGGATAAGCGGATATAACTCTTTTAGTCCGATTGTGTGTAAGATATTTAATGGCTCTCCTGGATATTTCATTATCAGATTCCTCCTTTACTAAAAAGGAGTCATGACATCTCCGCCATCACTCCTCGTATTACTTAAATTTTAATATTGAAATGGATTTTCATGCTTAGTAAATAATTCATCAGGGGTAGCATCATTAAAGAAGCCAAAGTATTCATAAGCATTGTTGTAAGCAATATCTTGGACAATTTTACCAAGGTATTCTTTATCTTCAGGTGCCCGCCCTTGTTCAACCAAGCTACCAATAAAGTTACATAATACCCGCCGGAAGTACTCATGACGTGGATATGAAAGGAAACTCCGCGAATCGGTTAGCATTCCGACAAAGTTTGGCAAAAGGCTTTGTTGAGCAAAATCACGTAACTGCGTAGTCATTCCCTCAGCAGTATCATTGAACCACCAAGCAGCACCTAATTGCATCCGTTGCTTACCACCTTCAAGGAAGCAGCCCATTAGTGTAACTAGTTGCATCCAGTCATTTGGGTTTAATGAGTAGAAGATAGTCTTTGGGATATCATTTGTATCACGCATCTTAGTGTAAAGCTTTTGCATATGAGAAACAATATCGGGTTGAGTTCCCATTGCATCATAACCAGTGTCTTGACCAAGCTGTTCAAACATTGGGTGATTAAGGTCCCGAATTGAATTAATGTGGAATTGCATTGTCCAATTGTACTTGGTATTTAATTTCATCATTTCTTCAAGGAACATCGTAAGCCATTTATCATATTCAATCCCTGTTACTTCTTCATTTGCTTCCGCCTTCTTCATAATGGCATCAAGTTCATCATCAGTAGCTTCAGCATAATGGTAAGTAAGAAGTGAATGATCAGAGAGACGACCGCCCATATCATTGAAGTATTGGAAACGTTGATCCATTGCCTTGATTAAATCACGGAAAGAGTTAATTTCAACACCGGAAACTTTACCTAATTTCTTAAGGTATTCGGCAAATGTTGGTTTATTAATTTGAATTAGATTGTCAGGCCGCATTGCTGGTAATGTTCTAAAACCGTTTTCACGTTCATCTTTCTTCAATAGTTTATGATAATGAAGGTCTGATGCCGGATCATCGGTTGTGCAGACGGCCTTAACGTTGGAAAGCTTAATTAGGTTACGTGGCTTGAAGTCATCTGTTTGAAGGAGGGCATTAGCTTTCTTCCAAACTTCTGGCGCATTCTTTCGTGTCAAAGGTTTATCGATCCCGAAGAAACGCCGTAATTCAAGATGAGTCCATTCATAAACCGGATTACCAACGGCTTTTTCGATTGTCCCTGCCCATGCTAAGAACTTTTCATAATCATCAGCGTCTCCAGTAATTAGTTCTTCTGGCACGCCATTTGCCCGCATTAAGCGCCACTTGTAATGGTCGCCATAGTGGTCTTCATTGATCCACACCCTGGTAATGTTTGCATAATTTTTGTTTTCATAAATCTCTTCTGGGTTTAAATGACAGTGAAAGTCAATGATTGGCATATCTTTAGCATAGTCAAAGAATAACTTTTTACCCCATTCGTTAGTTAGTAAGAAATCTCTATCAAGTAATGTCATGATTATTCCTCCTATAATCCTTATCTTACATCAAAACCAATCAGTTTAGTCCTTAACGTCTTCATCACCAATGACACCATGCTCCCACTTACCATTATCAAGGTCAGTCGCAATTTGCTTAAATTTCTTATCACTAATCTTGTATAAGAAACCAATAATAATTGCAGCCATGATTAAGCAAAAGCCGGGATAAAGGGTCATTGCAGCTTTGATTCCTTGCAATGTACGGGCAGTCTGATGAGCATTAGCAACATAACCGGTAACTGCTAATACACCGGCACTAACCAAAGCAGCAATTGATTGCGCAATCTTTCGCGAGAAGTTAAAGGCAGCGTATGTAATACCTTCCTTCCGCATTCCAGTATGCCATTCACCGTAATCAATGGCGTTAGAAACCATAGCCCATGTAATCCCGTTTGGAATAGCTAAGGCAGTATAGCCAATTGTTACCAGCACAATAAAAGTAATTACATTGCTTGGTAAGAAGAAGTTTAAGATGTTAGCAATTGCACCAACAACAAACGACAACATTGCAGTTCGTTTTTGACCAAAACGTTTAGTCAACGCTGGAATCATGAATACCCCAACGATTGAGCAGCCCATCATTACAGCATTGATAACTGGCTGTAACCCAATGTTTCCTAAATTATATTGAGCATAAAAGACCATCATTTGATTATTCGTATTCATGGCTGAAATCGTGAACAATGTCATCAAAATTAACGCCCCAAGCGGTCCGTTAGTAAAGACAACCTTAATATAGTCTTTAAATCCTTCACGCTTGGCATTTTTATCACGGTGAACCTTAACATTTTCTTTTGTTCCAAAATAACAAACCGCAAACATAGCAACACCAATGACAGCAAACACAGCAGCAGCAAAGAAGTAACCATGAAGCTGATCTTTACTACTCATTCCACCACCGACAAGCTCCATTAGTGGAATAAACGCAACCCCAGCAATAAATTGGGCACCAACAGAACCAACTTGACGAGTAGTTGCCATAAAGCTTCGATCTTGCGGGTTTCGCGACATAACCGATGCTAGTGACCCATATGGATCGTTAGTAAATGAGTACACAACACCCCAAATCATATAAACAGCATAAGCGTAGATAATCTTTTGGGTTGTTGTTAACCCCATTGGCATCGTAAACGTGATAACTGTCATAATACCAAGAATAATTGCTGAAATCATCATCACTGGACGGAACTTTCCCCGTTTACCAATGTTTTTCCGTCCATCAACAAAGGAACCAGCAATTGGATCCATGAAGGCATCAAAAATCTTAGTAAAGGCGAAAATTCCTGCAACTGCACCAGCACCAATTCCAGCTGCATCAATCCAGAATTTTGTCAAGTAAGCTTGACCCAAATCAAACATAAAACCATTTCCAAAATCACCAAAACCATAAAAAATCTTCTGATGAGTAGGAATCTTTTTATTAAAGTTATCCGTTTTCGTTACCGTGGTATCTTTTGCTGATCCATTTCCAGTATTGTCTTTAACAGATGTGGTATCCAACGGTATGACCTCCCTTAATATCTAAAGAGCAAGAAAACGCACACGTGAACATTTATCTATAAAATTAAAAGTTGCTCTTTCACAACTTCTTAACAGTAACTACTGTGAATGATTGCAATCGCTAAGGATAGTTCTATCATTGCATTGATTGAAAGCGATTTCCTTAACAATTGTATAATACCACATATTTTTGAAAACGTTAACAATTTTTGTGAAAAAAATAACTAATTTATTTTTTTCACTGACTCCCGAACGACTAAAGAAGGTTTTATATTCATTGCCTGAATTGTTTCTGGACTTTCATTATTAATTAGGCTATTTAATGTTTTAATTCCATTGTTAGTAATTTCACGCACCGGCTTTCGAATGGTCGTTAGTCGCGGAATGCAGTAATTTGAATATGCACTATCATCAAATCCCATAAACGAAATTTGCTCTGGAATACTAAAGCCATAATCTTCGCAAGCGCGCATTGCCCCCATTGCCATATCATCATTTGACACAAACATACAAGTAGGAAGGTCACCAGAATTTAAGATTTTCTCCATTGCGTTATAGCCGGACTGCACACTGTAATCACCAGTTGCAACCCAGTTATCATTACGAGTAATATTGTGCTTTTGTAGTGTGTCTAGAAACCCCGCTAACCGATTTTGAGAAGATGTAAACTCCTCTTTACCGGAAATAATCCCTAGCTTTCGATGCCCCATTTGTAACAAATATTCAATTGCCGTAACAGTTCCTGAATAATCATCAGAGGCATAGTTAAAAAGATCATCACGATCAATTTTTCTATTCAAGACTACTACTGGTTTTCCCGTTTTTGCTAACTGGTCAATATACAAGTCATCACTCACAGATTGACTGACAACTAACGCTCCATCAAATCGTAAATTAATTGATTGATTTGCCTGACGCAATCCGGCAAAACTATCTACCGCTATCTCATACCCGGTTGGTAACATTTCTTTTATTTGATGGAGCATTTCCGACATGAAGCTAGGAGATGTCCCGCTATTTAGATCAGTGAAGTAAACGGCAATAATGAACGATCGATGCTCAACTAACGCCTTAGCATTTAGGTTAGGCGAATAATTTAGTCTTTCTGCAATGTCCCTAATTTCCTTTTTAGTTTTCTCTTTAACCAAAGGACTATCATTTAGGGCTCGTGATACGGTGGTGTGAGAAACATTTGCAATCTTTGCAATTGTCTTTATCGTAACTTTATCGTTCATAACATTCTCTCTCCAACTTTTATAATAAGTCAATTCTATATAACTTTGACTTATCATGTCAATTATTTAATACGCTTTAGTATACAAGTTATCTTATATAATGTTATGATTAATGTGTGCATAAAGTTTTCTTTAATAGTAAAGGTGATATAAATGAATCAAAATCTTCAATCTAAAATCGAATTAAATAACGGATTGCTTATACCGCAGCTTGGTCTGGGCGTTTGGAAGACATCACTGAATGAAACCCGCCAAACGGTAAAAGAAGCTATTGAAAACGACTATGTTCTAATCGATACTGCCAAACAATACGGCAATGAAGAAGCAGTTGGAAAAGGAATTCAGGACGGTTTAACTTCTACAGGTCGAAAAAGAGAAAGCATCTTTTTAACAACTAAAATTTTTAATGGCGATCAAGGCAATTATGATAAATTACGCAAAGCTTTTTCCGCACAACTACAGAAACTGCAGACTGATTATGTTGACCTACTCTTACTTCATTGGCCAGTAAACAATAAATATAATGAAAGCTGGCGCGCACTACAAGATATATATGCCGATGGTGAAGCAAAAGCAATTGGAGTATGTAATTTTAATGTCGAAAGAATGACAGACTTACTTGATCATGCCCAAATTTTGCCGGCTGTAAACCAAATTGAATTTAATCCTCTCATTCATCAACCAGAGATTGTTGATTTTTGTCATCAAAAGAATATCCAGCTTGAAGCTTGGTCGCCCCTTGGCAATGGACGACTGTTGGCAAATGATGTTATTGCTAAAATCGCTGAGCATCATCAGAAAACTCCGGCGCAGGTTATTCTTCGCTGGGAAATTCAGCAAAACTTTGTTGTCCTTACTAAGACGACTCATCCGCAACGAATGAAAGAGAATGCAGATATTTTCGACTTTACCCTATCACCACACGAGATTGAGCAAATTGACCAGCTAGATACGGAAAAACACTCTATCTGGTATGATAAGTTTAAATGGTCGGGTAATCCTGACGGTGTTGATGACTACATCGCTAAGCCAGGCGCGTTTTAGGATTGAATAATTTATTTTAGGAAGCAAGAAGCCGAGAAAAATGTTAATTTCCGGCTCCTTGTTTTTTATTAAGAATTCCAATAATCGTCTAGAAATGATCATATCATTATATTACAATTAAAATCATTAAAAGAAAGCGAGGATATTTTAATGAAAGCTGTAGTAACTGTATTAGGAGAAGACCAAGTTGGAATTATTGCCAAGGTTAGCGCCCTCCTTGCTGATAAGAAAATCAACATTTTAGACGTCTCGCAAACTATTATGGATGGAAACTTTGTTATGATGATGTCGGTAATGATTCCTAATAATCTTGATAGCCATCAATTGAACAACGATTTTACCGCGCTTGGGAAAGAGATTGGTGTTGAAATCAACTTACGAAATGCCAAAATTTACGATGCAATGCATAATCTTTAATTTAAGGAGCAAATTTTAATGAATTCACAGCAAATCTATGAAACCAGTCATATGATTTCAAATGAAAATCTCGATGTTCGGACAATTACAATGGGAATTTCATTACTTGACTGTATTGACAGCGATAGTGATATTGCTTGCCAAAAAATTTATGAGAAAATTACTGCCAAAGCAAAAGATTTAGTTAAGGTAGGCCATCAGATTGAAACCGAGTATGGAATTCCGATTGCTAATAAACGGGTAACTGTTACCCCTATCTCGCTAATTGCTGCCGCTTCTCATGATCATGATTATGTTAAGTATGCAAAAACGTTGGATAAGGCTGCTAAGGCCCTGGGAATTGACTTCATCGGTGGTTATAGCGCTCTTGTTCAAAAGGGCTATCAAAGTGGTGACCGTACCCTTATCTCTTCATTGCCAGAAGCACTAGCTGAAACAGATTTCGTCTGCGCATCTGTAAATGTCGGCTCTACTCGCAGCGGAATTAATATGGACGCGGTTGCGCAAATGGGTGAAGTAGTTGTTGCAGGATCCAAGCTTGATATGATGACTAATGCTAAATTAGTTATCTTCTGCAATGCTGTTGAAGACAACCCTTTCATGGCTGGTGGTTTCCACGGTGTCAGTGAACCTGATGTTGTAATTAATGTTGGTGTTTCCGGTCCGGGAGTTATCAAAACAGCCCTTGAAAAAGTAAAGGGTGCCTCGATGGATGTCGTCGCAGAAACAATTAAGAAAACAGCATTTAAGGTTACAAGAATGGGTCAATTAGTAGGGACTGTTGCTGCCGAAAAATTAGGAGTTCAATTTGGAATTGTTGATCTTTCGTTGGCACCAACTGCTGCAGCGGGCGATTCAGTTGCTGAAGTTTTAGAAGAAATTGGTGTTGCTCAGGTCGGGACACATGGTACAACTGCCGCACTAGCAATGTTAAACGATGCCGTTAAAAAAGGCGGAATTATGGCATGTAGTCACGTCGGCGGATTGTCGGGAGCATTTATCCCCATCTCTGAAGACGCAGGAATGATTAAGGCTGTTAATGCCGGAACTCTAAACATCTCAAAATTAGAGGCAATGACTGCGGTTTGTTCAGTTGGTCTTGACATGATTGCAATTCCTGGTGATACACCAAAAGAAACTATCAGTGCAATGATTGCTGATGAAGCCGCCATTGGAATGATTAATAACAAAACAACTGCAGTACGTGTTATTCCAGCCCCTGGCAAGAAGGTAGGCGATACTGTTGAGTTTGGCGGGCTATTAGGCCATGCCCCCCTGATGGCTGTTAATAAAGCAGCAAGCACTGCTATGATTAACCGTGGCGGTTTAATCCCTGCCCCAGTTCATAGTTTTAAAAATTAAAAAAAGCGAGAGGTTAAGAAATAATTCCTAATCCCTCGCTTTTTATTAGTTACCTGTTAATAAAGCGTAAACGTATGAATTTTCTTCAGGTCTGTAAACACCATGAAGCTCCCCGACTTTAGTAAAGCCGTTCTTAGCAATCAAATGTTGCATAATTTTATTATCAACATGCGTATCAATCCGAATTGTCTTAATTTCTTTTCGATTGTTCTTAATATAGTCGATTACACTGGTAAACAACTGAGAAGCATATCCTTTACCGGCATGGTTTGAGTGAATTGCTACTCGGTGAATAACAACATATTTATCAGTATCAATTAACCAGTCACCATGAAGTTCGTCATATGAGTGATCCGGTGCTTCAACAATTGATAGTGCCCCAACAGTCTCATCATCGTCAGATTGAACAAGGTACGCAAAACCTTTTTCAATATCTTCTTTAATATGTTCTTCGTTCGGGTAATCACCCTGCCATTGATCGATTCCTTGCTCAGCTAATTGGTTACGACCATCTCGCAGAATTTCCATAATTTGATTTAAATCATCCATTTTAGCTTGTTTGATTTCCATCGTATTACCTTCCCTTCTCATTCCATAATTAATGTGTTATTCGTTTGACAACCATAATACTGTAACATATTTTATATTTTAAATACAAGCATTACCTCTTAAAAGTTAGTCCTTCAATATGCTATGATATCACTAAATAGTAAAAGAAGGCTTTTTTATGACTAAACTAAAAAAATTTAACCTACTATCACTAATTACCCTCCTGGTGGCGACCATGTGCTTTAGTCTGATAGGAACAGGTGTCCATGCTGATATCTCTAACAAATATGTCCATTCCACTACACCCACCCTTTTCTTTCATGGGTACGGAAGTGGTGCCCACGCTGAAGAATACATGGTCAATGAGTTTGTGAAAGCCGGTGTCTCAAAAACTGTTATTACAGCCGATGTAGCAAGTAATGGAACTGTTACGCTTAAGGGAAATATTGCCCATAACGCAATTAATCCTTTAGTAATGGTTAATTTTGATAATAGTCGAACAACAGATTACGCACTCCAGGGACAATGGGTTAAAAATGTCCTTGAAGAATTGCAATCACAATACCATTTTAAAAAAGTAAATATTGAAGCTCATTCAATGGGAAATATGGCTGTTATGTATTACCTGCTTGCTAATGCCGGCAATCGTAATCTGCCGCAAATCCAAAAACAAGTAGCGATGGCTGGAACATTCGACGGCGCAATTGGTTGGAATGAACCAGCTAACCTGACAACTAACAGAAAGACCGGGAAGCCATCTTCAATGAACGATACTTATCAAAAACTGCTACCTCTCCGTCACCGTTACCCAACTCAAATCAGACTCTTAAATATATACGGAGACTTAAAGGATGGCAATGATAGTCAAGTATCAAATGCTTCTTGCCAATCACTTAAATACCTCATTAATAACCGCACCCGTTCTTATCGTGAAATTAAAATTACCGGACCAGATGCTAAACATGAACTGCTTCACCATAGTCCACAAGTCAATAAGATCTTAATTAAATTTTTCTGGGGAAAGTAAAATGAAACTAACTGTTCAAGAACTTTATTGGAAAATGCGTCAAAATATGGGACCTTCTGGGTGGTGGCCTGCTGATTCCAAAGAAGAAATTATTATCGGTGCAATCCTGATTCAGAATACAAACTGGCGAAATGCTGATCGCGCACGGTTATTGTTTAAGAAACAAACCGATTTTATCCCTTCTTTAATCCTTGCAATGACAACCGAAGAATTACAGAACGCTGTTCGCCCAGCCGGCTTTTTCCGTAATAAGAGCAAAGCCATTTATAATATTTTTTCATGGCTTAATAAATATAATTTTGATTATTCTGCCATAAAGAATACCTTTGGCGCTGATTTGCGTCACCACCTGCTCCAATTACACGGGGTCGGTGAAGAAACGGCGGATGTGTTGCTAACTTATGTCTTTGAAGTTCCAACTTTTATCAGTGATAAGTATGCCCGCACCCTTTTTACCCTTCTTGGGATTCAAAACTTAACCGATTATCGCAGTCTTGCTAAACTGTATCAGTTAAATAATGATTTTACAGTTGAAATGGCAAAAGACTTTCACGGATTAATTGATGAATTTGGCAAAGTTTACTTTCATCCCCTCACTAAATTTAACGAAAGCTTTTTAGCCCATGATGAGCTGCTTTTGAAGTAGCCTATTAATCGACTGCCCAGCAATATGCTATAATAAGCCGATTAATAAATTTAGAAGAGGATTACTATCATTAAACCATTTAAATATTTAAAAATAATCTCCCTCATAATAATTATCAAATTGTTGACAATCCAATCAGCTTTCGCATCAATGGGCTCGACTGGCGGTGGTGGTCATCACCATACTTCTACTGGGGGCGGAACAGGAAGAAGCTATTCTGGTAGTTCATCTAATGGCGCAAACAGCATTATTCTCCTTATTTTTCTAGTTGGTGTCATTATTTACCTTTATTCATTCGTAAAAAGGTTAATTATTAGCGTTCGCGAAACTAGCGATACCCATAAAGTTGTCGGGTTAGCTAAATGGATGCTAATGCCTAATATGACCATTTCCCAATTTAAGAATAGGTTGGAAGAACATCAAATTAGCTTAGGACATACCCACCAGTTAGACGATGAATTAGTTCAAACTTTAATTGATACTTATGCTAAAGCTCAGTTTACCTACGGACAATCAATTCGTCGTTGCTTTACCGGTAATCGTGATTATCTAAATATTTTAAAGCAACAGTTAGGGTACACTTTTCTTAAGACAATGCAGGTTGAAATTAAAAATAAGGCTGCGGAAGGTATTATCGACGATGTAATGGTAAATCGTGGTAAAATGTTAGCTGCTAAACAAGTATCAGCTAACGTTATAATTGCAAAATTACAAGCATTTGGCTTAGACAATGAAGTTAATGTTTTATCACAATTCAACTCCTCATTTAAGCGTCAGCAATGGACCGATTATGTTGTCTTTGGACGAGAAACCGAAAACGCTGAATGGAAGATCTACAATATTGTTTATGGCGCTCACTTCCACCTCAACGGAAAAGACTATAATAAGCAGGCTAGCCTAGATAAAGCAAAAATTACTGAACAGCACTTAGAAGTTTCTCCTGAATTGGTCAAGCAGGCAAAGGCCTATAAACAGCGAATCACATGGCAGAAAAGGTGTTTAATACTCATCCCCTTAACATTGATTATACTAGCGCTCCTTTACTGGATTACTGTGCCAGCTGCCGTTATCCTTTACTAACTCGTCTTTAATCAGTAAAAGCATCGTGTTATGAAACCCATTCATTAGCACGATGCTTTTATTAGTTATTCAAGATTCGGTTGGTCATTTGAAAGTAGTTTTTGTAAAGCGCCGTATATCGTCCTGTATTTTTATCGGCTAACCATGGCTTATCATGACCACAATAATGTAAGATAACCGTATTTTTTAACACCCAATCAGTCGTCCATTCCCCAAATGAGATTGTTTCATAAATCGTTCCTTTCCGTGTATCAAAATTGTATAACTGGTCTGGAACCGATTTGATATCGCGTCCATAGAGAGCATTGAGAACGTCTTGATCTGGTAATAAAAGCATGTGGCTTCGGATATACTCAAAAATATCCTTTGCTTGTACTTTTTTACGGATATTATCCAAGTTCATCAATAATACTCCCGAATTGTAATAGCCGTCTGCATCAAAATTTTGCAGTCTAATCTTATTAATCACATCGGTTGTATTAGTAAGATTAGTATGAATTGCAGAAGCATATAGGTAGTCATCTAATGGAATATTATAAAGACTTGTCAGATCATTTACACATAAAACATCGGCATCGAGGTATAAAACCTTATGTAAGTTTGTCGGCAGCAGCTCATGTGCAAGCAGACGATAATAAATGGTTGTTGGGTAACGATCAGTGACCGGTGCCTTGCTAAACAAATCATCATCTACTGTTACTGGGTGATAGTGCATATTGAATCTACTACAAATTTGCTCTAACTCCGCAGTTCGTTGTAGTCTTTCTTTTTGCAATACATAAACATTAAACTCCTGCTGTTTAGTATTAAGCTTGATTGAAAGCAGGACAGTCGCCAATTGCGTAACAAATTTATCGTTAATTGAAAATAATAAGTTCATTATTGATTCCCCTTCATATATTATTTTACAAGAGGTTTTCAGGAGATGCGATGCCCTATTTTTGACTATGGGCTTTTTTAGAATTGGCACCTCTTTGATTAGGTATTAAAATAAAATAAGTAAAAGATAAAAGAGGTAACAAAATGAATCAAACAGAACAATTAGCAGCGGTCAAAGCATATACGATTAGCAAGCTCGGTCAGGATAGCACTGGTCACGGGATGGATCACATCAACCGAGTCGTTAGAATGAGCAAACGACTAGCAAATGGTGAGAATGTGGACCCGTTTTTACCAATTGTTGCTGCATACCTGCATGACACGATCGATGAAAAGCTAGTCAAAAATATCAATGCCGCCAAAGAAGAATTAATTACGTATCTCAACCAAAATGAGTTTTCTTCTGACCAAGTTCAGCAAATAATGGATGTAATTGATAATATCTCCTTTGCCCATACCCTCGATGGTGAACAAATTAATCTATCAATTGTAGGTCAAATTGTTCGTGATGCTGACTGGTTAGATGCAATCGGCGCAATCGGGATCACAAGAGCAATCTACTATGGCGGTGGTCATCACGAAAAAATATATGATCCAGCAATTAAGCCACGGTATAACATGTCTCGTGAAGAATACCGCAACCTTGCTAATGAAACAATTATTAACCATTTTGATGAAAAGCTACTACATCTAAAAGATATGATGAATACGGCTACTGCTAAAAAAATAGCAGCCCATCGGCAACAAGTAATGCTTGATTATCTTGCTGAATTTCATGCCGAATGGAATGCTAAAAAATAGTAAATATGATAAACGACCAAAATCCGCTAATGAAGCTAATCTTGGTCGTTTATTTTTAGTGTTTTTAGAATTCGGATTAGTTCCTGAAACCTTTATTTTTTATCATCTTTATTTTTAGAATTTCTCAAATCAACAATTATCGATCCTTGGTGCTTGGTATCCGCAGAATTACTAGAATCATCATGGTGGTTATCAATATGTAAAGCTTTTCGAGCAACCCAGCGAAAGATTAAAGAAATTGGTGCAACCAAAAAGCCATATAATAATCCTGTAAGCAACGCATTTGGAATGATTAGCTGCACGAATGTTAAACCACCTGTTGGGCTGCCGGTAAGCACTAATCCAATTAAGCCATAGAAAGCTGAAATAAAAAATAATTGTACTAATCCGGTAAAAATTGCCAACCATAATAATTGCTGATGGTTAAGATCAATATTTAGTGGAACCTGCTTTTTTAAAATCAATCCAACAACGATTAAAACAATAATAAAATCAACTAAGATAACCCAGTCAGCGGTTCCCAAAACGAACATAATAATTGTACTAATAATAGTAACAATAAACGAGATGTTAATTCCTAATGCAACTGCCGTACCAACTGCGATTACCCCAGCTAATGGCATAAATGCCTCGCCCGTTGGCAGGACAGTTTGGAATCCGGTAAATGAAACTAACAGCATTAAAATACCAGCAGCAATTGCCAATAATGTTTTGATTAAGGTCTGTTTTTTCATGCTAAAGGCTTCTTTGTTGTATCTTGCATCCACGCCAATGCTAAAGCTCCCTTACCTAGGTGCGCTCCAATAACCGGACCAAAGTAGCTTAATTCAAAAGAAATATCTGGATGGTCTTCTTGAAGCTTATCAAGCCATTTTTGCCCTTCTTCAGGAACATCAGCATGAATGACCATTGCGCGAACCGGGTAGTCAAGTTTAGCAATATCTTCATCAAAGATTTGCTCACAACGCAGCTTAGCTTTCTTCATTGAACGAACTTTTTCGAATGCTTCAATTGCATGTGTTGGCGTATGCATTGTTAATAATGGCTTGATTTTTAAAATTGAACCAACAAATGCAGAAGCGTTAGACAGGCGACCACCACGAACCAAGTTTTGTAAATCATCAACTACAAAAACATTATTGAAAGTATCGCGATATTCTTTTACTTTCTTAACGATATCGTCTAAATCATCGCCCTCATTGGCTAATTTTGCTGCTTCTAAAGCTAAATAACCCATCATCTTAACGGTTAGGTGCGAATCAATCGGAACAATCTTAATAATATCTTTCATTTGTTCAGCGAGCTGCTCAACGGTATCTAAATAACCTGTAATTGCCCGCGTTAAATGAATACTAATCACAGCTTCATATCCATCATCAGCCAAGCCCTGATAAACTTCCATCAACTGACCAATTGGTGTCTGCGATGTACTAGGAAAAGAACTTGAATTTGCCATCTTTTCATAAAAATCACTGGTGGAAATATCAACACCTTCACGGTATGTTTGACCATCCAATGTTACTGGGATTGGGACAACATGAATATTATTAGCCGCCGCCTCTTCTGGAGAAAGGTAGGCAGTGCTGTCAGTAACAACAGCAATTTTCATCTTATCAACTCCATGTTCTAAAAATTGTATAATTTAAAATAATTGCGTTTTTACGCGGATTTTACCCACATAATACAAAAAGCATACCACATTGACGCTTCTAAACCAACTAAAAAAATGTCCACTAAAGTAACATTACTTTTCATTAATGATTCAAAACTGTATAATTAATAGTGCTATTTTCGTTTTAACAATTAATATAGGAGGTTTAACTAATGTCTTTTGATGGTTTTTTTACTCACGCAATCGTCCATGAGTTAGATCAAAAATTAACCACTGGTCGGGTAGCCAAAGTTAGTCAACCTTACCCTGCCGAATTAATTATCACCATTCGCGCTCATCGGCATAATTACCCGTTACTTATTTCCGCTAATCCAACTTACCCACGAATTCAAATCACAGACATTCCATATAAGAATCCAGCTGTGCCAACTAATTTTACCATGACAATGCGGAAGTACCTTGAAGGAGCAATTATTAACAAGATTGAGCAAGTTGACAACGATCGAATTATCAAGATTACGTTTGATACCAGAGATGAACTGGGCGATAGTCAGCAATTAGTTCTAATTAGCGAAATAATGGCTCGCCATAGTAATATCTCACTAGTTAATCGTAAAACAAGTAAAATCATCGACACAATCAAGCATGTCGGCTCAGATCAAAATCGTGTCCGTCTCTTACTACCAGGTGCTACATTTGTGATGCCTCCTAAACAAGATAAAGTAAATCCTTACCTTCCAAATCAAATTTACTCTGACCTTGTAAAACAGACTTCTGATTTAACAGAATTAGGTCATCAACTACAGCAACATTATCAGGGATTAGGCAAGGATTCAGCCAGAGAGTTTGCAGCTGAACTATTACAAAGCGATAACTTACCAACTGCTTACCAGCAATTTCTTAATCATTTTGAAAATCCCGATCCGGTTATTATTACAATGGCTAATGGAAAAACGCAATTTGCTGCTTTCCCTCCCGTCGATACCCCTGAAGAACAGTTGCAGCACTTTAATTCGATATCAGCTCTTCTTGACGCCTTTTATGCTAACAAAGCAGAACAGGACCGGTCAAAAGAATTAGCAGGTCAAGTATTAAAAGTGTTGAAAAACGAACTTAAAAAAGACCGACGAAAAGTTAAAAAACTCCAACAACAGTTACAAGATGCCGCTACTGCAGACCAATACCGTATTTGTGGTGAAATCCTTACTACTTATCTTAGTAAATTAACCCCTGGAATGAAAGAAATCGAACTTCCAAATTTTTATGATGAAAACAAACCAATAAAAATTAAGCTTTCTCCCAAGCTATCCCCATCTCGTAATGCGCAAAAATACTTTACTAAGTACAATAAACTAAAAACATCTGTTGACTATGTTAATGAGCAGCTTAAAATAACAGAAGATGAAATTCGATATTTTGAAAGTATTGAAAATCAGATTAAGCTTGCGGCCCCCGATGATATTCAAGAAATAAAACTTGAGTTACAAGAACAGGGCTACATTAAGAAAAAAAAGCATGGTAAAAAACAGCGAAAAGTTAAAGTAAGCGCTCCTGAAGAATTTCATACCAGTGATGGTACGGCAGTCTTAGTCGGTAAAAATAATCTTCAAAATGACCGGCTAAGCTTTAAGATTGCTAACAAAAATGAAATTTGGCTTCATGTTAAAGATATTCCCGGTTCCCACGTTGTCGTTCGTTCAACTAATCCAAGCGAGGAAACGATCCTTGAGGCTGCCCAATTAGCCGCATACTTTTCAAAAGGTCGTGACTCCGACAATGTGCCCGTTGATTATCTTCCAGCAAAACGCCTTCATAAGCCAAATGGTGCTAAACCCGGTTTCGTCACATTCACAGGGCAAAAGACCTTGTACGTGACCCCGCATAAATTAGGGAAATAAGACAAAAGTTTATACCACGCCACATAAAAGAACCTCCAGTCTTCCATAGATTAAAGACTGAAGGTTTTTTCATTATTCATCTAGAAACTGCATTTGCGCACCAATTACCCGATTGCGAGCAGGAATTCCTCCTTTTACTCGAAGGGCCTTAAAGGGAAAAGTTGCCCGATAAGTAACAATCCCTGGCACTGCTTTAGTTTCTAGCAAAGTATCTAAATTATTTGTATATAATTGGGCGAAAATCCCAGGTAAATTCAACCGTAACGCTTTAGAGAGAAAAGCTACTTCAGGCAATGACAATGGTTGAACTTTTAATAATTCAAATTTATCATTCGTCTGTTCAAAGATTACCTGATATAACCCTGGTTTCTCCATTTGTAATACTGCCGCATTAGCCTGATCATTGAGTTTTTGGTAAGTTGGCGAAACAAGATCAGCAGGATAACGAAGGGCTGTTGATTGGTAGTTTAATGCAATTGGCGAGAAAAGCTCTGTCGTTGCTCCAAGTGGATATGCGTAGTTACCATCATAAACATAGTTAAATCCGTAACGCTGCTTATCACTCCCCGCTGCATTAGATGGTAATTCATCTGGAATAATAACCATTTTTACATCTAAATCATATTTTTGAAGAGAATTTAACAATTTGCCATAACTGGCGGGAATAAATAAATATTGAGGTTGTTCTATCCGTAAAATTTGTAAAATATTCTCAATAGTGGCAGGTTCAATATAGCGTTTTTTTGCCAATTCCGGGCTAAGGGTTACTGAACTAGGATTGGAATTAATAACAACATTATTAAAGCCTTCATTTTGCAATTCTTGTAATAACATAGCTACAAAGTAATCACTAGAATTGCTTAGACCTAATCGTAATCCCCCTGTTCCAACAACAAGTGCACTTGGTTGGGGAGTTCGTTCAATCTCATTTTCTTCCTCATAAGCAGAATAGAAACTATTAGTATGCTGATCAAATTCCCCCGCAGATGGTTCAATTTCTTTATATTTTGTCATTAATTGATGATCTAGGCTCATTTGATAAATCTGCTCAGGAGTAGTTTCCCATAACCTGGCAATGAGCTGGTTACTCAGTCCATAGCTTTTAGCCTTTTGTAAGAATGGTTCTTTATTAGGATGGCTAGCAATTTCCTGAATTAATGAGCGCATCTTATCAATTTGATCAAAATAAAAGGGATCAATCTTTGTCATCTCTGATAGCTCACTAATTGAGTATCCGCGTTGCATTGCTTCGATTAATACAAAGAGCCGGCCAGCTTCTGGATGAACAATTTTTGCAACTAACTGATCATCTGTCAATTGTTTTTGAGCTGCCAAATGGAAATCAGCAGGTTCGTTATAACGTGATTCAATCGCCTTAAAAAGTGCTTCAATTGTACTTCGCCCAACACCAAACACTGTCCCAACTGAACGCTTTTCTGTCCCCAGCAATCGGCTTGCTTTAGGTAATTCACTAAACCCCCAAACCGGAACACGGGCAGCAATATGATCCATTGTTGGCTCAACCAATGCTGCATGATGAATATAATTCTCGCCTAAATCAATATCGCGAAGGCGCTTACCTGCATATAATTGTGCTGTTACCTGTGCAATTGGATAACCCGTTGATTGTGAAGCAAAAGCAGTGATGCGATCAAAATACGGACTGCTTTTAATGACATAAAAGCGGTCACTATTGGTATCAAGTGCAAACTGAATGTGATTTGTCCCTACAATCCGCAGCTTGCGGGTAATAGCAAATGCAGTATCACGGATGTCTTGGATTTGACGGTCCAGAAGTGTTTGAACTGGATTAAAAGCAATTGAATCACCAGCATGGATACCAATCGGGTCCATATCCTCAATCATCGATAGCATCATCATTGTCCCCGAGCTATCCCGCTGAACGACAACTTCAATTTCCTTATATCCAGCTAAACTTTGCTGAACAACAACCTGCTCAGCCCTTGATTGACTTAAACATTGTTTTACCGCATCAGCTAATTCACTACGGTCATGAACAATTTTCCGGGTGCTGCTGCTTTTCGGCAATACCGACCGAATAATGACCGGATAGCCTAATTTAGTAGCTTCATCAAGCGCTTCTTGATAGTTGTTAACAGTAATAATCTTTTTGACCGGTGCTTCCATTTGACGAAGGGTCCGTTCAAGAAGAACCGCACTATTAACCTGGCGAACGGTGGCTTCAGGAACACCCAATAGTTGAATGTTTTCTTTTCTAATAATTCCTTTTTCTAACAGTTCCTGTGTAAGCTCAAATGCTTGTCGATTCCCTAAAGTAGGTAAAATTGCATCAGGGTGGAACTTATTAATGATATCTACAAGACTCTCAACCTTTAACGGCACAATGCATCCATGATCCACTTTTTCTAAACTTACTGAAAACGGGTTATCATCAACGAGAATTGTTTTAATCTTCATTTGTTTAAAGACTTGTGAGACTTGATAGATAGCCGAATCAAGCTCATCCCCGTGCTGAACATCATTTGCTCCAGCCCCAATAATTAATACAGACTTTAAATTTTGCACTAGTGACGAGCCTCCCTTCTATTCATCGTATCGACAAATTCGTCAAATAAACCATCTGTTTCATCCGGTCCCGGCGCACCATCAGGGAAAAATTGAACAGAAAATGCGGGATAGCGACGATGACGAAGCCCTTGAACACTATCATCAATCATATCAACATACGTAATGAATAGCTGAGAACGGTCAACAGAATTCCGAGCGATAGTATAACCCTCTGCCTGAGTAGCATATACAACATGATCAGTAATAATTTCATGAATAGGATGGTTCATTCCATGATGTTCTACGGGAATTTGTTGCACATTTGCACCGTTAGCAATCCCAAATAGTTCGTGCCCTAATCCAATTGCAAACAAAGGTACTTTGGTTTGGACTGTCTGAATCATTTCCAAGACAGATTTTCGTACATTCTGAGGATTACCTGGCCCACTGGATAGGACCACCCCATCTGGATCTAAACGTAAAATTTCTTCGGCAGTAGCGGTATAAGGTAATACGGTAATGTTACATTTACGGCGACTTAATTCACGAAGGATTCCATGCTTCAATCCAAAATCAATTACAACAACACTTAACCCCGTTCCTGGATTAGGATATGGCTTAGGGGTTGATACTTGAGCAACTTGTTGATTAGTTAGTACGGTTGCATGTAGCTGGTCAAATGCATGATCATCAGGAACAGGTACAATGCTCCCTTTCAAAGGTCTTCCAGCCTTTCGCAATTTATGAACGACCGCCCGGGTATCAATATTAGTAATTCCCGGAATATTCATTTGCTGAAGATATTTATCCAAAGTTAATTGACGATCGTTGTCATTAGCCGCATCTGATATAGAGCGAATAATAATTCCTTTAATCGTGGGAACAATAGATTCATAAATGTTTCGCTGAATTCCATAGCTACCGATATTAGGCTGGGTGAAAACGACAATTTGATTATTATAAACTTGATTAGTAATAATCTCTTGATAGCCAGTCATGCTAGTGTTAAACACAACTTCACCAAAAGTAACCGCAGGAGATCCAAAGCCTTCTCCTGCAAAAATTGAACCATCTTCAAATATTAGGTATCGTGCTGCCACTGTACCACTCTCCTAAACAACTTTGTTACTATTTGAACAATATTATTATGAACGTTATTCCTGACAAAAACAAGAAATTTATTGGTCTGTCTTACGCAAATGTTCAAGCATTGCTGTAAAGTACGATGGCAATGGTGCAGTAAAAACCATTTCTTTTCCCGTTCGCGGGTGCTTAAATCCAAGTAAACGAGCATGGAGATACTGACCATTACCTGGCAAGGTTTTCCGTGGTCCATACAAAGGATCGCCAGCCAATGGGTGACCAATATATTTCATGTGTACCCTAATCTGATGCGTTCGGCCTGTCTCTAATCGACAAGCTACAAGTGTATAATTTTTAAATCGTTCTAATACTTTAAAATGGGTAATAGCATGTCGCCCATCTAAAACAACAGCCTGCTTTTTACGGTCTTTTAAGGATCGACCTAACGGAGCATCAATTGTTCCCTTATCTTCTTTAATTACGCCATGAACTAACGCAACATATTCACGTTTATTTGTTTTAGCCTTTAATTGTGCTGTTAATGACCGATGTGCCATATCATTTTTAGCAACCATTAACAGGCCCGAAGTATCCTTATCAATTCGATGAACAATTCCTGGGCGAAATTCACCATTAATTGTTGATAGCGGTGAATGAAATAATAAGGCATTAACTAAGGTGTGATCTGGATGTCCAGGTGCAGGATGGACAACCATTCCCTGAGGTTTGTTAACAACAATTACATCATCATCTTCATATACAATGTCAAGCGGAATATTTTCCGGAGCAAGGTCAATCTTCTGCGGTTCTTCTGGGATTATTTTTACCTGATCACCAACTAATAATTTATATTTAGGTTTTACTTGCTTACCATTAACTAATACATGACCATCTTCTATCCAGTGTTGAAGCTGTGACCGTGAAAATTGATCAAAATGATGCCCCAACTCTTTATCAATACGACCAGTCATTTTGTCATCAATCACTAATTCTAGTTGTTCTGACATTTCAGTCCTTCTCCCTCAAAATACAAATTATCAGCCAAATAACTCCAAGTGTTAGGCACATATCCGCAATATTAAAAATAGGAAAATTAATAAAAATTGTCTCAAACATGTCAACTACGTACCCATGTACAAGACGATCGATAAAGTTACCAATCGTTCCCGCCATGATTAAAGCCAAACCTGTTAGCATCGCACCATTTTTTCGATACTTCCAAATAAAATAGCTAATAACAATAATTGCTACAATCGTGACAATCGTAAAGAAAACCTGCTGTCCTTCAAACAGGCTCCAAGCTGCACCGGTATTTCGTAAATTAGTTAGTTCAACAATACCCGGAATTAATGTTTTACTTCCTCCTAAGGCAATGGAAGAGGCAACCCAATATTTTAATAATTGATCACAAATTGTTAAAATTATAATAATTCCAATAGTTAGACAAAGTAACAATTACTGTTCCCCCTGTTGTTTGAGTGCTAATTTTAACCGCGCAACTGCTTTAGAAGTGAACGTAAAGTTAAGCACCTCACCATTAACTGTCATTGTGACCGTATGCTTTGTAAATTGTGGCTGACGGATATCAGCAATCGGAATAATAAGATAGTCTTTTTGCAGCAAGCGATTAAATATCATCTTGGTTGGCGTTATCACAACTGTTCGCCGGCGCCATTCTAAAATTGCTAAAACTGCAAAAATTGCAAAAAGAAGAGCACTTAGCCATTGGAAGTGAGTAATTTCAAGCCAAACCACTAATCCGGCAATAAAAAAGAGAAAAGTCCAACACCAACAAATAATTGTACCTGTAAGATCTGGTTGGTAAAAATAGCGAGTTTCTTCTTCCATAATATTTAAAAGACATTCCTTTCAGAAAAGAGGCATTTTTTATGATTAAAATTTATACAGACGCTGCTACCAAGGGTAATCCCGGTCCTACTGGATTAGGAGTTGTAATTATTGCTAATCATGAGCAAATACAGCTCGCAGCTCCGGCAGAATTACAAATGATGGATAACCACCATGGCGAATTTGCTGCAGCGCAATTTGGATTTAAATATCTAAGTGATCATTTTAGTAAAAATGAAACAGTTTTATTTTATACTGATAGTCGGATTTTAAGCGATGCAATCGGCAAAAATTATACAAAACATTACCAAAATGAATTAAATAAGCTTAATGACCTGTTGCAAAACTTTACAACAGTTGTTACTCAATGGATTCCAGAGCAGCAAAATCACGGTGCTCATAATCTTGCCAATCAAGCACTCCGTAAAATAAAATAGCCTTTTTTGATATAGAAAATACAGTCTTAATTATATCATTCACATAACTGATGGGCTACTGATGATTAATATAGCTTCAAGAGCAGTTTAACTAAGCCAAAAAGTCCTGATAATTGTTGAAGAACCTCCAGCAATTATCAGGGCTAAATTTTTATTTAATTAAATATATTAGTTTGCCCCCTGTGTACCCCTCACACTTATTTAAGGCGGCTCAAATTACTTGAACCCCTTGCTATTTCAACGTTTTGAACTTAGAACGATCTTTTTTGCCCCAATACTGGTAAAGGTCAGTTCGCAAGGCTCCATTATAAAGTTTACGGCGTTTAGTTGCCTGTGCACCATAATACTTTTCAAACTCCATATCAGCTGTCAAAATATATTTACTCCACGTAGTTAAAGGACGATAAAGGTCACCCATTTGCCGGTAAAGTTCATGAACTGATTCCTTATCACTTAATCGTTCACCATATGGCGGATTAGCAACGATAACCCCATTAACTTTAGTAGTATGCCAATCCTTTACCGCAAGCTGCTTAAATGTAATATCATGCGTTAACCCTGCGGCACGTGAATTTTCCTGCGCAATATCAATCATATTTTGGTCAATATCATATCCATGAATATCTAGTTCAATATCATAATCAGCTAATGCATCTGCCTCATCGCGTACCTCATCAGACAAACCATCTGGGACCAGGTTTACCCACTGTTCGCTAATAAATGAACGATTGATTCCGGGAGCAATGTTATGACCGTACAGGGCTGCTTCAATCGGGATAGTTCCAGACCCGCATACTGGATCAACAAAGGGATTATCAGGAAACCAGTGAGCAAGCATTACCAAGGCCGCTGCCATATTTTCTTTAAGCGGAGCACCACCTTTATTTTTTCGATAGCCACGTTTAAATAGTCCTTCACCAGTAGTATCGAGCGTTAATAACACATGGTCTTTATTGATGGCAACCTCTAAAGGATATGTAGCCCCTGTTTCTGCCAAACGAGTCCGCCGATGATAAACCTTGCTTAAACGCTGAACAATCGCTTTTTTAGTAATTGCCTGCACGCTTGGAACATTATGTAACTGAGAATTATGACTCTTCCCTTCAACCGGAAAATTTGCGTCTACAGGTAACAAATTCTCCCAAGCAATATTTTCTGTCCGATCAAATAGTTCCTCAAATGAACGAGCATCGAACTCACCAACAATAATTTTCACGCGGTCAGCAGTCCGTAACCATAAATTGGTCCGAATAACATCTTTCATCGTCCCCTGAAATCGGACACGGCTATTTTCAACCTTGACCTCATAGCCAAGATTTCGTAATTCTTTACCTACTAAAGCCTCTATACCTGAAGCTGCAGTAGCAATTAACTGATATGTTTGCACATTAAACTCTCCTTAAGTCAATATTACTAATTATCTATTTTACATTATATTAGTCGCAAAATAAAAAGAAGACGTGTATAAATAAAAGCATCTGGAATTTTATCCAAATGCTTTTTCATTTAAGGTCTTATAAATCCGTTCGATATCACGAGTAGTGCCACGTGATTCAAATGCTGATAATAATGGTAGATCATAATCATGAGCATAAGTTTTGGCGGTTATAACGTACATTTTTCCAAGCGTTAAGTTACCACTACCAATTAATCCTAAGCAACGTTCTACATTCTCATCGCACTCCAAATAATCTCTCATCGGAGTTGTCAAAATTTCTGTCAGAGTTGGCATGAACCTGGTTCCTCCAACCATATAAGTTGGTAAAATCACAAAAAACTCATCCTCGGTTTTCGTCGGAATAGTATCTTCGGAAAGCTCTAGCAGTTCAATGATTGGATTTTCATTATTTAAGTGGTGCTGCTGAGTAGCATACTCTTGGAGACGGTGAGTGAATGAGCGAACATTCCCAGAAAATGACATATATACAATTTTTATTTTCTTATTCATAATTCCCTAAATTTAATACCTATATTATTAATCATCTGATAACTATTTTCTAAAAAGCTACTTTTAATTTATTCCTACACTATTATAATCTGTATTGTTAATAATTGAAATAGTTATTTAAAAACTATTGTTATTTTTGCTTTTATATAGTTAAAATCTCTTAGCAATTCATTTATCAGTAGAAAATTAAATTTGATTTAACCACCAAATAGTATGTGACAAAATTTAAAATAAAAAAACCCGAGCGAACCCGGGTGCCTGTATGCAAGTATCTGTAGGCCATGTTTTGTCGTAATATAATTATCAGGCAAAATTATATCGAGGTAATCATCTATCTCAGAGTATAAAATACTCTCCCCTGGAATCACTTCAATTCGTTATCCAAAGCTCCCCTACCGTAGTTTGGGTTTACCGCTTGAGGGGTTTACCGCGTTCCACCAGCATTGTTTCCAATACTGTATCGTCACTGTGGCACTTTTCAGGAATACTAAGACATAGTTAAAACCTTAGTCTGTTTTTCCGCCGTCACCAAATAAATGGTGCCCCGCCTTATTTTTTCAGCGAGCACAAACACTACAGGCATCGCAGCCTGTGCGAGCATGGACCTTCCTAACACAACACATAGCTGTGCTCAATTACCCAAAACTTGCAATAACTATTAATAAACTATATGACACGCACTAAAGCAAATGTGAGTCATTATTGTTTTCATTACCGTCTAATTGAGAACCGAATACTCGCCGTTCAAGATTAGACAGGCGCTTTAAAATATCCATATTTGTAGCGCTTGATACTGGTTGACGAGAAGCAGTCTGACTGCTCATAGAAGAACCTACTTCTACTTGACGATTAAGTTCGTCAACCTTAGCTCTTAAACGTTCATTATCATCGTTTAAACGTTCAATTTCCTTATTATAGGTGTCATAGTCTTTAATAACATCATCTAAGAAAGCATCAACATCCGCTTCATCATAGCCTTTGCCAATATTTCTCTCCTTAAATTGCTTATGCAAAATATCTTGTGGAGTAAATTTTATGTTATCCAACTTAAACACCTCAATTGTTTAGTTTGCGTAGTCCACTAACTATAATACCAAACCTCAAACAAATTGCAAGACTAAAATCCGCCTTTTTCACGTTGACGTTCCTCCCAGACTTCGGCTTCCTCTTGTAACTCATCAAAGTCGATTAATTCAAGGGAGTAGTCAGCCTGTTCCTCATATCTTTTAATTGCCTGATAGTCATATTTTGTTTTTCCTTCAAATTCTGGATCATAAAGTAAAATTGCTTCATCGGTATGGGTGAGCATAAATTGCTGGTAGTTTCGCAATTGTTGTGGTGATTGATATGGTTTATCTGAAACGTCCGCTGAAAAATCAACTTGTTGAGCAATATTTGTAAGTTTTAATTTATTACTATCATTCCATTGACTGCCAAATTCGGCAAATGGCTGCATTAATGCTGTTCTGATTTCGGGAAACTCTAATTTCAATTCCAGTGCAACTTCAATCCCCCACCTTTCTGCTCCCATTTGCGGACCAGAAATCACCCAAAACTCATCGCTTTCTTGTTCTAATCGTGCCTTTAAAGATTTTTTTAGTACTTCTTTAATTATCTTTACCTTTGGATCATTATCCTTAAAAACATTTAATTCATAACTGCGATAACCCGTAATCCATACTCGTTTCATAAATTCCTCCATCATAATTACAGTTATTTTAAGGTATAAGTTGAAGCGCCTCCGAACTATATCAGTTAGCAGTCACCGTTATAACAATAATCTTACTAAAAACTTGTAATCATCTTGTATCAATCATCAGGCAAGTAGTCTGGTATAATATAGCTCTAGTTAGGAGAGTGATTATCGTGACCATTCACTATCCCAATGGTCAGCAACCTGTACAACACTATAATACACATAATGAATTACCGACACCACATCAATCTATCTATGCTAAGCGTGGGATGTCGCTTGAAGATGAAATCAATCATAGTAATCAGTATTATTTATCGCGCCATATTGCCGTAATTCATAAGAAGCCGACGCCAGTTCAACTAGTTAAGGTTGACTATCCAAAACGAAGTGCAGCCGTTATTCGGGAGGCTTACTTTCGTCGGCCATCTACAACAGACTATAATGGCGTATATCGAGGGTACTATATTGACTTTGATGCAAAAGAGACACGTAATAAAAATTCTTTTCCATTAAAGAACTTCCATCCTCATCAGATTCAACATATGCGTGAGTGTGTAGCACAGGGAGGAATTTGTTTTGCCTTCATAAAGTTCACTGAGCTTGACCTGCTTTATTTGCTTCCCGCTTCAAACCTGTTTAAATACTGGGATCAGCAGCAAAACGGCGGACGTAAGTCAATTTTACGAGCAGATATAGCTAACGAAGGCTACCAAATTCATTATCAACTTAATCCGCGTTTACCATATTTAAATGCTGTTGATAAAATAATTGCTGCAAAAGCGTAAAGGAGTTTACTATGTCAAATGATAATCAGTCAACGCGTAGTGAGCGTCATAACAATAACAACAATGACAATCAACAACGCAATGTTGGCGGCTTAATAAAGAAAATTCTGCTTTGGGTAGCAGGAATTGTCGTCCTACTAATGGTTGCATGTGCAGCTTTATTTTTCTACTATGCATCAAGTGCTCCTAAAATTAGTAGAAATGATTTAACAAGTCAAAGCATTACGACTATTTATGATGATCAAAATCGAGTAATTTCCCGTTTAGGAGCACAAAAACGTGAATATGCTAAGAACAATCAAATTCCAAAGCAACTTAAAAATGCCGTTGTTTCGATTGAAGATCGTCGTTTTTATAAGCACCACGGTGTTGATACCATTCGTATTTTAGGTGCTGCGACATCTAATATTTTTGGCCGTTCATCCGGAATGCAGGGGGGAAGTACTTTAACCCAGCAATTGGTTAAATTATCCGTCTTTTCTACTGCTGCATCAGATCGAACGTTAAAGCGAAAAGCCCAGGAAGCGTGGTTAGCAATCAACGTTGAGCGTCACTTTAGCAAAAATCAAATTCTCGGTTTTTACATTAACAAGGTATATATGGGAAATGGGATTTATGGAATGCAAACTGCCGCTCAATATTATTACGGAAAAGATTTAAACGACCTCGATCTTTCACAATTAGCACTCCTCGCCGGGATGCCACAGTCACCAACCTACTATAACCCGTTAGTAAGTAATACTAAATACGCCACTCAACGGCGAAATGAAGTTCTAAATGCGATGGTACGGAGCAATTATATTACCCAGGCTCAAGCTAACCAGGCTGCTAGTGAAAGCGTTACTGCTGGGTTAGACCCAGACCATGGTAATATTTCTGGTAGCGGCACTGCTGTTAAAGCAAAAGTTGTTGATCCATACGTAAAACAAGTTTTAGCAGATCTTCAGGCACAAGGATATAACCCTTATAGTGATGGGTTAAAAGTTCATACTAATTTAGACTTAGATGCTCAACAACACCTATACGATGCTGCAAATGGCGGTGTACAGTTCCAAAGCGATAAAATGCAAACGGGGGTTGCGGTCACTGATCCCCACAACGGGCAAATTATCGCAATGCTTGGCGGACGTCATACAGGTAATGTTGTTTATGGACTTAATCGAGCTGTTCAAAGCAATCGAAGCTCTGGTTCAACCGCTAAGCCATTAATGGATTACGGGCCTGCTATTGAATACCTTCAATGGCCAACATTTAAATCAATCGCTGATACACGGTTTGTATTCCCTGGTACTAATACTGTCTTACATGACTTTGATAAGAAATATAAAGGAACAATGACAATGCGTGATGCCCTGGTTCAATCACGAAATGTCCCGGCTATCCGCGCACTACAAGCCGTTGGAATTAAACGTGCCACTAGCTTTTTAGATGGTTTAGGAATTTCTCAAAAGCAACCATATACCTTACAAAATGGGATTGCCTTATATATTTCTCCTCTTCAAGTTTCTGCTGCCTACGCGGCTTTTGCTAATGGCGGTACTTACTATAAGCCTTACTACATCAATTCAATTACTACACAAGATGGCGCTGTAAAGCAATTCAATCCTAAGGGTCAACGGGCAATGAATAAGGCAACTGCCTACATGATTACCGATATGCTTAAAGGAGTATTTACAGACTCTCAAGGTAGTGCGACTGCTGCCAAAATTGATGGTGTAAATCAAGCTGGTAAAACTGGTACAACTAACTATCCAGGCAACTCAGGACAATCTGGCGTTATGGATTCCTGGATGGCTGGTTACACGAAGAACTATTCAATTGCTGTATGGACGGGATATGATCACCCGCTTGAACCAGGTGGCAGTATCTCTGAACAATATGTAAAATCAGCGCAATTGCTTTACAAAGATCTAATGCAGTATCTTGATAGTCAAAATCATGCTTCTGATTGGACAATGCCTGATACAGTTGAAGCAGTTCGTGTTAAAGGTAAGCGTCAACTGGTCATTCGTGACTCTAAATGGGCTTTTGAATATACCGAAGACACATCAGACAATCATAATAGCAGTTCTTCTAATAGTTCCAGCGAGTCGTCATCAAGCTCATCAAGTTCTTCCTCAAGCAGTAGTGAAAGCCGAGCAGAAGAACGAAATAATGGCTCTAGTCAATCTTCATCATCGAGTAGCACCTCAGCAGCTAGTTCTAGTTCCTCTGCACCAGCAACACAGCCAAGTGCTACTCCACAATAATTATTTAATAAATAATTTGCAGCTAAAAAGGACTCAAAGTTTCAACCAGTACTCTGGAGAAGCTTTGAGTCCTTTTTCATTTTCTTTTAATAATGAATCGTATGTTTTCTTCGACCATTCTGTAAGACATAAACGGCAATGATAACTAAAACAATACCTAAAATTTCTGCCCAATTAAGGTTCAGATGGAAGAAGATGACACTTAATATCGAAGTTGTAATTGGCTGAACAGCATCCATAATACTAACCACATCTGATGGAGCATACTTAGTTGCGTGGAGTAAAATTCCAAATGGCAGAATTGTGCCAAACAGTACCACAGTAGCAACCGATGCTACCAATGTTGTAGAAATATGTGGTGGATTAACCCAAAATGGCCGATATAAATTAAATAGGATTCCTGCAATCATTGTTCCCCAACCTAAAACAACAATCGGCGGATTTTCATCGGCAGCCCGTTGCGGCAATACAACATAAAAAGCGGCAGTAATCCCTGAACCTAACCCCCACAGCAACGAAACAAGCGGTAATGCTAATTGTGTAAAGTTCCCGCGTGTAATACATAATGCAACCCCAATTAAAGCAATAACAAACGAAATAATATCACTTCTAAATGGGCGGCGATGCATAAAAATAATTCCGCCAAGCACAATAAATAGCGGCGAAAGATATTGGAGAATCGTAGCTGCTGATGCATTCCCCGTTTGAATAGCATAGTAAAAAGTTAGTAAATTAGCCATTAATCCTAAGATGGCATAACTAATAACTGAAATCGCAGTTGCCCGCGTTTTAAACACATTAAAAATCTTTTTTCCATATAAAATTACACTAATTATTAATAAGATGATCCCTGCTGAGAATGTCCGCATAGATAGCATCCACGTGGCAGGAATGGCTAAATTTTGTGAAATCAACTGAAGGACTGTTCCAGAAATCCCCCACATTGCAGACGCAACTGCTGCCCATATAATTCCCTTCATTACCTGAGAAGAAGATTTTTCCATGTCAACCACCCTTATATTAAATTATTTTATTCGCCTAATTTATAAATTGGTATTTTAGGCTTTCCCAATGTCTTCTTTATTGCTTTTTGTCCTGATGCTTTTCGCTGCTCAAACCGCTTTTCATGCTCACCAATATCCCGTTCGGTCCTCAACCCTTGACGATTCCAACTCTGAAGGATTCGATCCATATACTGGAGATTTAAGGCGCTATTCATTACCGCTTGTCGCAGTGCCAGCTTAATCATTACTGCGGAATAATTATCTTTATCAAGCCAGTCATTAACAATTTGCAGTTCCATTGATGAAAGCGGTCGCCCAAATTCTGCTTCAAGCTGATTAAATGTTTCGGCTCGTGTGGCAGTATTTTCAACCTTAATAGATAATTCGTTATCATTCTCATTTAGTAGTACTAATTTATTTATTAGTAAAGAAAAATCATATATTGCATCTTCTTTACCATTATCTAGTTTCCGCATTTTTTGCTCTACTAAGTGGTTTGTCATCATTTGGTGAAGCTGTTCAAATACTTGCCGTTCTTCTGTCCCCAAATTTTTTGCAATAGTTCTTACATCAGGGTTCATTATCCCCCGATCTTGATAAGATTTAAATTGCAGATAAAGTACAAACTGTGAAGTTGTCATCCCTAATTCTTTATAATGGTGCAATAATAAATTGCTGATATTCGTTTCACCAGCTTGTAAATAATGCTGTAATAAGTCAACATCTGCCATTTGATCAACTCCTTTACATCACTCTCAGCAAAAGTAAAGAGACTGAGTAATCCCAGCCTCCATAAAATTATCAGTCCTAATTTATACTAAAGATTATTAATATTTTGAACATATTGTCCAGTCTTAAAATTGATCAAATCGTAGCATAAATTTCCTTTTTGGTTACGATATGTAACTTCCCAGACCGTCTTATCATTAAATATTCCTGGAGCAACTTTTAAGATTTCGCGTGGCTTCCTATTTTCCTTAGTCATTGTTCGTGCCTCAGCAGCAGTGATCCCAGATGATTGTTTTAATACTCTAATCTTACCGCCATGTTGTGGAACGATGACGAGAATAGGCTGATTTTTCTGATTTTTACCACTAATTGCATAATAAGTGCTTTCCCGATTATAAATATAAAACTGATCAGGCGAACGTAAATGCGCATATTTTTCCGCAAGCGATATAGTTTGTCGGCGTGCCGCATTTCGTGGCTGGCTGCTAACAGCAAATACACTCCATACGATTAATAAAATTAGTAGGATCGCAATTAAAAGGTTACGAATCGTCCGCATCGAGGAACCACGACTCTGTTCACGTTGAACTTCTCGTCGACTCTGCATATAATTCCCTCTTATTCTTTACTTTTTTGACCTTGCTTGGCAATCGTTTTGATTATACCAGAAATAACTAAATAAAAGTTGATAAAGTTTATTTAACTTTTTCATTACCGTTACCCATTAAAAAAGTTTGCGTTGTTGTTATAAGCTCACTCGTTTTCTGTGCGCTAACTGGCAAATCAGCCGGCAAACTATTGAGGATGGTCTGACCATAGCGTCTAGTTTTCAGCCGCGGATCAAGCACAATTGCAATACCACGATCTTCTTCTGTTCTTAACAAGCGACCAATCCCCTGCCGTAACCGCATCGTTGCTTTTGGTAGTTCTGAATGATAGAAAGGATTCTTCCCTTGTTGCTGCAACAACTTATTATGGGCACGGTTCATAATCTCATCTGGTGAGTCAAATGGTAATCTTGTAATGATTAGCAGCTCCAATGCCGAGCTAGGAAGGTCAATCCCCTCCCAGAAACTCGATGCCCCTAGTAAGATGGAATTTTGGCCGCTACTAAATTGCTTTAATATTTTATCGCGGTTACCCGTAATCCCCTGCGCTAAAATATCACGTTGATCAAATAAGTCTGTTTCCCTTAATTGACTATAAACTTGCTCAATCATTACTAGGGAATTAAATAAGATCATTGTTTGATACCGCGCATTTTTAGTCAACCGATAAATCGTATTACTAAGATATTTAATATAGTCAATATTGTTCTGTGCACTAGGAACCGGTGCATCTTCAGCAATTAGCAGCTTTGCGTTATGCTGGTAATCAAACGGCGATGCAAATCGTCTAGTTAATGTATTATTACGATCCAGATCTAATTGATTGTATAAATATTGTGACCGTGCCGATGTAAAAAGCGTAGCACCTACAAATAGCGGTTGAGCAAAATAAGGATAGACATTTTTAGTTAAGTAATGCGTTGTTTCCAATAAACCTCCACTAAGCTGTAAAGTACTTTGTTCAGTTGATTGGCGGATGGTTATCCAAAAAGCCGCTGCATCCCCTTGTTGCTGCAGGGTGTCACTAAACTCATTCAATGTTTGATCTGCTTCAATTAATTTTGCTAATTGGCTTTGAAATTGACTCATTAGGTAACGATCACTTAGTAACCAACGATCGCTTTGACTAGTAAAAAGATGGCTTAAAGCGGAGAAATGCAACTGAACACTACTTAGTGCCTGCTCTAATTTCATCATGATCGGTCCGCCAATATCTAAGACTTCCATTACTTGGTCATTGCGGAGCGGCTGCTCAATAAGTTCATTATCCGGGTTACCAGTTGAATTTGCCATAAACTGACGGTAAAGAGCCTGTTGAAAGAGATCTACTGCTTCTTCAACCGCATTCAAATCTCCCCGAAGCAGTTCAACATTATAACTCCCCAATGCTTGCTCAGCAAAGATATCGGTTAAATTACGATCGCTCCCATTATTAACTAAATTCGACATCACATGAACAGCTGTCCGCAATCGCTGGAAATTAAATGTTCGTCGAGAACGCTTCAAAATACTTTCGCTTAAGTGCTGTGCCTCATCAATCACTAAGTAAGGACGCCGTGTTCCATCTCCTAGGTCTTGAGCATGGGCTACGAGATAAGCATGATTGGTAATAATAATGTCCGCTTGGTGCAAACGCTTTTCACGCCGAACTAGAAAATCATCATGATAGAAAGCATTTGATGAATTAAGGGTCCGAACACCTTGGTGACGAATTTCAGTAAAGTAAGGTGACTGTTGGGAATTCAAATTAAGTTCATCTAAATCGCCAGTCTGGGTTGATAATAGCCAAACTAAAATTTTAGCTTTTAATAATTGAACAAGCTTTGAATCTTCAATTACGCTTAAAGAATGGACAAATCGTGCAAGGTCTAAATAATGGTGATTTCCTTTAATAATGACACTATTCATCTTAAAAGGAAGAACCTTATTTAATTGTGCAATTGAAGTGTCAATAATTTGCTGTTGTAAAACATTAGTTGCGGTACTAATCACGATCTTTTTATTTGGATAAGCAGCATAACTTAGCGGGAATAAGTAGCCCAATGTTTTACCAACACCTGTACCTGCTTCAACGATCATATTTTTAGGTTCATCATGAGTATAGTTATTGTAAATACTATTCATCATCTTTGCCTGAATAGGCCGTAGTTTCAAGGCATCGCGATATATTTTTTCTTTAGCCTTTTTAGTTGAAGGATATTTATATGCTTCTCTTTTGCCAGTTGCGGTTATCGGACGCGACTTATGAAGAACGATTCCATGAGAAACATACAATTCTTCACTTAATGGTCGTGGTTTTTTATGCCGTTGCTGTAGTTCAGCATCAAAAACGCCTGCCGTTTGTTGCGGTAAATTAAGCTTCAGTTGCGAAAGCTTCTCAAGTGTAAGCGTAGGAAGAGCTTGGACTTTTTTTAACAGATCATTAAGCAGTTCTGCTGTTGCTTCAGCATCTGATACGGCACTATGCGGATGATCGTGTTCAATATGCAGTGAACTTGTCAAATCACGTAACCGAAAGCTTTTTGCTGTTGGCAGAAGAATCTGACTGAGAGTTACTGTATCTATTGCTGGAATTGATAATGAGGGATAACCGGCTCTTTCCAATTCTGCATTTAAAAACGGAAAATCAAAATTAACATTATGTGCCACAAATGTTGTCCCCGTTAGCAAACTATATATTGTACCGGCAACATCCTCAAATAAGGGTGCTTTGCGGACATCTTTGTCTTCAATCCCTGTTAATTGGACAATCGAGCGCGGTATCTTCTCTCGTGGATTTATCTTTGTTTCAAAGTGATTTATGATTTTGCCATCTTGAACAAGAACACACCCAATTTGAATGATTCGATCACCGTGATTAACATTTGTTCCTGTTGTTTCTAAGTCAACAACTGAGTAGATTGGCGCTTTTTTATCACGCTTCTTTATGCGCTGACTACTACGCTGTGCCACAATATCACCATATTTCTCCGAAGTTATAATATACAAAATTACTAAATATTCTAAAGTAAATAATACACCATTCTACTATAAATTTCTCATTTTTACATAGTCCATAAATTTTCATAGCAAAATATTTAGATTTGGTAACATCCGTAATCGTTTTTAGCTAGAATCAATGTTTTATGCTATGATTAAATTTGAATTTTTAAGTAGAAAGTAGGTTACGATGGTGAAACAACAAGGGATTGGTACTAGCCATGCGAAAATCATTTTAATGGGAGAACATAGCGTAGTATACGGTCAACCAGCAATTGCCCTTCCATTGCCAAGTGTCCGCCTAACTGCTACATTAACTAGTCGCCAAGATAACCAGCAAATTATTAAAAGTCGGTATTACCATGGTGATTTAGAGAATTTACCATCCTCTATGGCCGGGATTAAAAAATTAGTTGAAGCTTTATCTGCTCGGTTTAATGCTCAAGAAAGAGGCTGGGATTTAACCGTTGAAAGTCAATTACCTGCCGAACGCGGTATGGGTTCTTCAGCAGCAAGTGCGATTGCAATCATTCGTGCATCTTTTGATTACTATGATGAACCGCTCGATCGAACAGTACTGCTTCAGCTTGCTGACATTGAGGAACAAGTTACCCACCGTAGTCCCTCAGGTTTAGATGCGGCTACCGTTAGTTCTGAAAAGCCGCTTTTTTATATCAAAGGTCGAATTGGCGTCCCAATCGAAATGAATTTAGACGCTTCATTAGTTATTGCAGACACCGGAATAAAAGGCGCTACTAAAGAGGCAATTACTGCCGTTAAAGATGAACTAAAAACTAATAAAGAATATGCTGAAACCCGTATCAGCCATCTTGGCGAATTAGTAAATCAAACTAAGAACTATTTAGCTAAAAATGACGTTGAACATTTAGGAGAAGCACTTAACTTTGCACAAACCGATTTGGCAGCACTCAATGTATCAGATCCTTCGTTAGACCATTTAATCCATATTGCACGAGATAATGGCGCATTAGGTGCTAAATTAACCGGTGGTGGCCGTGGTGGCTGTATGATTGCACTTGCACGAACAGCGATGGGTGCTCGTCGACTGGCAAGTATTTTAAAAGAAAACGGAGCACAACAAGTTTGGCTTCAACCACTTGATAAGCGAGGTAATGACTAATGGCAACAGCAAAAGCACATACAAATATCGCGCTCGTCAAATACTGGGGAAAAGAAAATCAAGAACTAATCATTCCGCAAACAGATAGTCTCTCCCTCACGCTTAACGAATTTTATACGACAACCACCGTAAACTTTGACGATCAGCTCACTTCCGACCAAGTTTACGTTGACAAACAATTGCTTGATCAGCAGGATGCTAAAAAAGTTGTTCATATTTTAAATCTTGTGCGGGAACTGAGCGGAATTAATTATTTTGCAAAGGTTAATTCTACCAATCATGTTCCTACTGCTGCTGGCCTTGCATCATCTGCATCAGCTTTTGCCGCGCTTGCAGGAGCAGCTAGTTCTGCCGCGGGATTAAAATTATCGTCCCGTGATCTTTCTCGTTTAGCGCGTCGTGGTTCTGGTTCTGCCACTAGGTCTATCTATGGTGGCTTAGTGGAATGGCAAAAAGGAACCGATGATCAATCATCATTTGCCAAACCAATTTTAGAAGACGTTGATTTCCCTATTGAAATGTTAGCAGTGTTAGTCAATACCAAGAAGAAAAAAATCTCAAGCCGGTCTGGAATGCAATCTAGTGTTGCCACTTCACCTTACTATGATGCTTGGCGAAAAGTGGTAGCTCGGGATATGACCGCCATTAAAAAAGCAATCAAAGCTAAAGATATTGACCTAATCGGACATATTGCCGAAGAAAATGCTTTGCGAATGCATGCGCTAACACTGTCTGCCGATCCTGGATTTACCTACTTTAATGCCGAAACACTAACCATTATTAAGGCAGTTCAGGACTTGCGTAATAATGGGATAAACTGCTATTATACGATGGATGCCGGTCCAAATGTAAAAGTTATCTATGACCGTATGAACCGAGAAAAAATCGTTACTAAATTAAGCAATATTATTGGTCATGATCGGTTGGTGGTTTCACAACCGGGACCCGGAATAAAAATTTGGAATGAATAAAATTTAATGATAAGGGGACTTTAAATTTTGATTACTGAAAAAGCACCAGGTAAATTGTATATTGCCGGTGAATATGCCGTTGTTGAAAATGGTTATCCGGCTATTTTAGTTGCATTAGATCAATTCGTTACTTGTACTATTGAAGAAAGTGCTGAGGAAGTCGGCCAAATTATCAGCCGCCAATATAATAATGATCAGCTTTCATGGCGGAGACGCGGTGATCAAATGGTTGTTGACAAGCGTGATAACCCATTTTCCTATATTCTTTCAGCGATTAAAGTAACAGAAGAATATGCACGAACTTTTAGCCGTGATTTGCGAATTTTTAATATTCACATCGATAGTCAGCTTGACAGCGCTAATGGCAGAAAATATGGTTTAGGATCTTCAGCAGCTGTTACGGTAGCAACCGTTAAGGCCCTTTGCCACTTCTATAACCTGCCAGTTAATAAGGACCAGATTTTTAAATTAGCGGCAATCGCCCACTTTGAAGTTCAAGGTAACGGTTCACTTGGTGATGTAGCTGCTTCCGTATATGGCGGATGGATTTCTTATCATTCATTTGACCGTCAATGGTTAGCACAACAACGTAAGTATTTAGATTTAAAAACAATTATTGACCTACCCTGGCCTGACCTTGATATTGAATCGTTAAAGGCGCCTAAAAATCTAGAACTATTAATTGGGTGGACTGGGAAACCAGCTTCCACTTCCCAACTAGTTGATAAGATTTCACTCTTTAAGGCCCGTCGTCAAAGTGAATACCAGCGTTTTCTTGAGAAGAGTAAGTCTTGTATCCAACGAATGGTTGACGGTTTTCATCAGCAAGACCTTGAGGCGATCAAAAACGAAATTCGTTATAATCGCGACCTGTTAAAACAGCTTGGCACTAACTCAGGAGTAAATATTGAAACAGAAGCATTGGCAAAGCTTTGTCAAATTGCGGAATCCTTTGGTGGCGCAGCAAAAACTTCTGGTGCTGGCGGTGGTGATTGCGGAATTGTCGCAATTGATAGTAATTCAAATTTTGGAAATGTTTTGAAGAGCTGGACTAAGAACCATATTGAGCAGCTTCCTCTTTCAGTTCATTTTATTGATAGTGCTAAAAGCCTTAAGACATCCGTTAAAAATCATCTTTCATATATTAAATAACTTAAAGGAGGACCATGATGGAATCACGTCATGCCCAGCGTAAAAATGAACATCTTTCCTTGGCAGCTAAATACTATGACCAAGTTCACCAGCAACATTATTTTGACCAAGTGCGCTTAATTCATGATAGTTTGCCTGAAATGACCACCGATGATGTTGATCTCCATGTCGAATTGGCTGATAATCTCGAAATTGAAAATCCATTTTATATTGAAGCAATGACAGGCGGAAGTGATCAAGCACTTAAGATCAATCGTCAGCTTGCTCAATTAGCACATAAACACCATCTCGCAATGGCTACCGGTTCATTAAGCATTATTAATAAAGATCCTCAAGCGTTTTCTTCATTTGAAGTAATCAGAGAAGAGAATCCAGATGGTATTATTTTTGCTAATTTAAGTGCCAGTACTAGTCTTGACCAAGCGCAAGCGGCAATATCACTTCTAAAGGCAAACGCACTTGAGCTTCATATTAACGCTGCTCAAGAGCTAATCATGCCTGAAGGAGACCGAGATTTTAACTGGCTTGATAACATTCAATTTCTAGTGAATGAACTTGATATTCCAGTGATTGTTAAAGAAGTTGGTTTTGGAATGAGCAAAACTACAATTGCTAAATTGCAAACCCATGACGTTCACCTAATTAATGTTAGTGGTCGTGGCGGCACTAACTTTGCTGCAATTGAAAATCGACGTAATCATAATATCAATTTCGATAGTCTTCTTAATTGGGGTCAAACCACTCCTGAATCCTTACTAGAAGCACACTCTATTCGGCGGGGCAAAACAGAGATTATTGCTTCTGGAGGAATAACTTCCCCCCTTGACGTTATTAAAGCCGGTGTACTTGGTGCCCGCGCAGTCGGTGTTGCTGGTTACTTCCTAAACATCTTACAACGTGAAGGATATGATGCCCTTGATCAAACATTAGAGGAATGGCAAGTAATCGTAAAGCGTTCATTAGCGCTCCTTGGTTGTACATCCTTCACTGAATTGTCACGCGTTGAATATGTTTTAGGAACAGATTTGTTATCCTATGCACGGCAAAGACACCTACGCTAGCTCAATTAATTGAATTTATAATCTAGATTGGTACAATTAATTTGATAACTCATATTTGGGATGGTGATTAATATGAATAAAATTAATTGGGGTAAGTCAATCGGTATCGGTGTGACAGCTGGTTTAGTTGCTGGTTTAGTTAAGTTAGGATGGGAGAATATTCTTCCCCCTCGTACGCCAGAACGTAACCAAACAAACCCGCCACAAAAATTACTCGAACAATTTGGTGTACCAGCTAGAATAACCCATGCCACTTATACCTATTCAGGACAACAATTACCATGGGTGAGCTACCTAGTTCACTTTAGCTTTTCTGCTGGCTTTGGTGTTATTTATAGTGTCGGCGGTCAATTAGCACCATGGATTAAAAAGGGCAATGGAGTCCCATTTGGTATTGCAGTTTGGGATTTCTTCCATCTTAAATTAATGCCAATGATGGGAACCGTTCCATCACCAAAGGACCAACCATTAGAAGAACATATTTCTGAGTTTTTGGGTCACGCAATCTGGATGTGGACAATTGATGCGTTAATTAAAGCTAAAAAATAGTAACTTAAAGAACTAAAAGGAGCGTGAAGACGAACCCGCAAATGGCTCGTCTTCACGCTCTCTTTAATTTTTAAAAGCAGTTAAACCTACTTACCTTTGAAATAATGTACTTCGGATAGGAAATCTCCTGTGTGAGTTGGGTCACGGAATAAACCAACGTTCATTAATTCATCCCCGCCATAAGTTTTATCCGTCATTTCGTCATGGTAATCAATTGTCGGATCAAGTCCAGCCATTTTAGTATTATTTATCTCAAAACGATTTGTGTGTAATTGTTTAAACATAAATAATAATGCTTCAGACTTATCTGGACTTACAAACTCCCAAGCAACCGTATTGCTGTCAAACGGGCTTTCAAGGCGAATGAAATCTCCGTATTGAATTAGATGACGGTGAGCTTTATAAAATTTAATCTGTTCCTTTACCATTTGGCGGTCTTCATCAGTTAAGTCTGCTAAATCTAATTCATAACCAAAAACACCACTCATTGCAACATCGCCCCGCATCTTAAAGCTTGTGGAACGGCCAGTTTGCTGATTAGGCGACACAGAAACATGGGCAGTCATTGAAGAAATTGGGTAAGTTAAGGATGTCCCATATTGAATTTTCAACCGTTCTACCGCATCCGTATCATCAGAAGGCCAACTTTGCGGCATGTAGTATAGGATTCCGGCATCAAACCGTCCACCACCGCCTGAACAGCCTTCAAATAAAATATTAGGATAGCGGGTTACCAAACGTTCCATAAGGTCATATAGCCCTAAAATATAGCGGTGACTAATCTCGCCTTGATGTTCAGGGTCAGCTGCACTAGAAAAGACCTCTGTTAAGTTTCGGTTAAAGTCCCACTTAATGTAATCAAGCGGCACCTTATCTAAAATTAAGCACATCTGATTAAAGATGTTATCAACTACTTCTTTCCGGCTAAAATCTAAAACTAACTGATTTCGCGAAAGGGTCATGCCACGATTAGGCTCATGCAAGGCATAATCGGGATGTTCTTTATAAAGTTCAGAGTCAACTGAAATCATCTCTGGTTCAAACCACAGCCCGAACTTCATACCGCTCTTATGAGTTCGATCTGCAACCCGCTTTAGTCCCCCAGTAAGCTTTTGTTGATTAACAAACCAGTCGCCAAGGGAAGAATTATCATCATTACGATGGCCAAACCACCCATCGTCCAATACAAACATTTCAATTCCTAGCGGCTTTGCTTCATCAATAATTTGGTCAAGCTTTTCATCATCAAAATCAAAGAATGTTGCTTCCCAGTTATTAATTACAATCGGACGATCCGCATATTGGTACTTCCCACGAGCAACCCGGTCACGGAGCAAGCTATGGAAGACATGCGACATTCCATTCAGCCCCTGCTGGCTAAAGCCCATGATTGCTTCTGGCGTTTGGAAACTTTCTCCTGGTTGAAGAACCCATTCAAAATCGTAATCATTAATTCCTGTTAGCAAACGGATTTGGTCAATTTGATCTTTTTCAAGAGTAAATTGATGGTTACCGGAATAAACAAGCAGAACCCCCATTGCATCTCCTGTGAATTCAGTTGTATTCTTATCAACTAATGCTACAAATGGATTCATATGGTGCGAGCTGGAATTACGACGACTAGAAAATTCAGTGATTCCGCGCCGTAATTCTTGCCGTTCCGGTTGCCGTTCAAGTGCATATTGACCAGGCACTGAGATAACATCATAATCATGCTTAGTTAAGTCTAATTGCATTGAAGCTATCTTTTCAATTTGCAATTTTTGATTACTATTATTAACCAAGCGCGCATTCCTTGTTATAACCGGTCGCTCGTTATAGATAGTATATGAAAGGACGAGTTGTGCTCCAATTGTGTTATCAACTAAGGTGACCTCTAATGTTTCAGCTTCATCATCGCTTTTGACATAGGAGGCCGGTAGTCCAGCTAATTTAGGCTTACCAGGGATAATCTTATATGATTGGTAGCGAAAATCTGTTAATCGTGATCCGTTTTCTGCTTTAATAACAATTGCTGGTACACGATAGTCCCCTGTATTGTTACCGGAGTATTCTTGTAATAAGTCATCCTTAGAATAGGTTCTATCCATTGATTCCGGTAAATTACCAGAAAAGCCACGATCTACTCGAGGATACTTTCGCTCACCATGGTAATTTCGGATTACTGGTCCAAAGTAAAGGTGACTAAGAAGATTTCCCTCTTCAATCGAAAATAAATATGAAATGGTCTTGTTTTTCAAGTGAAATACACGTTGTTTTTCATCAAATGTAATCATTGCTAGTGACCCCTTTCTTAAATCGATTATATGATAAACGTTTATCTAAATTCAGTCAAGCGCTTTCATCACTGTCAAAAGTTAGATAAGGCGCTATTACGGCTTACTAAACGTTTACTAAAATGTGGTATGCTAGATGGTAATTATAGTAGAGGTGAGCATATGATTGGTATTAGAAAAATTGCCCAAGAAGCTGGCGTCTCTCCAGCAACTGTTTCACGAGTCTTAAATAACGATCCGTCTTTCTCAGTTAGTGATCAAACTAAAAAGCGGATTAAAAGGATTGTTGAAAAATATAACTATCAGCCACACGCGAATAAGACCGTCAACCGTCCAAAATCTCTTTCGCTTTTAGTTATTACTACCCATTCCCTTGAAAATGAAGCTCATGATCCATATTTTATTCAAGTTCATGATGGGATAATTCAGGAAGCATCTAAAGAAGGCATTCAAGTTAAAGGCTTTATTCGTTTTCCTAATAAAGGTTTTCAGTTTGCTGACGTAAAAAAATATGACGGAATCATTGTGGCAGGTGTATTCACTGAAGAATTTTACGCAGAACTTTATCAGAATAATCCCCGCCTTATTTTGATTGATGAGACCCGTTATTTTTCACAGTATGACATTATTCGCAACTCGTACTTTGAAGAAACCCAAGCCATCTTAGATCATTTTCTTAAAAATAAAATTACTGATATCGGCTTCCTTGGCGGTAATATTCAGCCAATGTCCTTAACTGGAATCGTACCTGACAGTTACCAAGATATCCGTGCAAAAGCTTACTTGATGTGGATGAAGGCTCATCAGTTAACCCCTAATTTAGTAATTAAGGGCTGGACTCCCAAAGATGGCTTTGAAGGGATGAATCGCCTTCTTAAAAATCATTTACAATTAGTTTTAATTGCTAGTGATCAGTTAGCAGTTGGCGCATACCGTGCAATTAAGCAGTATGGACTTACTGTTCCACAAGATATTCACGTTATTAGTTATAATGATTCGGAAATTGCCGCATATATGACCCCGTCGCTTTCATCCATTAACCCGTCTAGCGTAGCAATGGGTCAATTAGCCGTAAGACGACTAGTTCAGCGAATTATCAATACTGATGAAGTACCGATTCATATTAACCTCCCTGCTAAGATTACATGGCGGGAAAGTTCAAAATTAATTAACTAGGTGAAACGTTTTATACACAAAAAGCTAATAATTGTTCTTGTGATACCGCTTTCTAAGGTTTATACTCAAACATAGTTATCAATCTGATAAACGTTCACTTTAAATTAAATGAGGTTTTAATTATGCTATTAGGAAGTATAGAAGCTGGCGGTACTAAATTTGTATGTGCTGTTGGTGACGAAAAGTTTAACGAAATTGATAAAAAGATTATTCCTACCACTACCCCTGAAGAAACGTTAGGTGCCTGTATCGAGTTCTTTAAGCAGTATCCAGATTTAGCCGCCCTTTCAATTGCTAGTTTTGGGCCAATCGATACGAACCCGGCTAGTGAGAAGTATGGCTATATCACGGATACGCCTAAGGTCAAATGGCAAAATTGCAATTTTGTTGGAATAATGACAGATGCCCTTGATATCCCAATCTACTGGACAACGGACGTTAACGGTTCAGTATACGGCGAATATGTTAATTTAAGAAACAAGTTTGATAATCCGGCACTTGTTTACTACACTTTAGGAACCGGTGTTGGCGCTGGCGCAATCCAAAACGGTCATTTTATTGGCGGAATAAGCACTCCTGAAATGGGTCATGTACGCCTTCAACGTCACCCTGCAGATATGAACTTTACTGGGATTTGTCCTTACCATCATGATTGCCTAGAAGGCTTAGTATCTGGTCCAACATTCAAAGCACGACTGGGGATCAGCGGTGAAGATGTCCCGGATAATCACCCGGTTTGGGATATCATGGCTTACTATGTTGCTCAAGCCGCTGTTCAGATTACAGCAATTTTACGTCCGCAAAAGATTATTTTCGGTGGAAGCGTTTCTCGTCCAGCATTCTTAGAGCGTGTTCGTAAACAGTTTGCAATGTTATGGAATGACTATCTTCCAGTTGGCCCGCTTGACGAATATATTGTCAATCCCTCGGTTCCTGGAAACGGTTCAGCAACCCTCGGTAACTTCGCCCTAGCAAAACAACTAGTTGAAGAAAATAAATAGTTATATTTAAAAATAATAAACGGAGGCTACTATGATTTTAGTGGTCTCCGTTCATTATTTCCAAAGATAATTTAATAATCCGGCTTTAGTCATTCCATCAGCTATACCTGTTCAGCCATTAGAATCGTTAAACATATCATCTATCCTTGGTTTCCTGTGTTGATTACTGGTTGCGTTCCACGTTCACTAATTATTGCTACCATAATGTTATTAATAATTTGAAGGCGCTGTTCATCGGTTAAGTTAAGGTTGGCTTCCTTATTCAAACGATTAATTGCTTCTTCAGTAATTGAAACAGCTCCTTCAACAATAATTTTACGTGCTGAAAGGATCGCCGATGACTGTTGTTTTTGAAGCATTGCACTCGCTATTTCAGTTGCATAGGCTAAGTGCGTTAATCGGGTTTCGATAATTTTAACGCCTGCAACATTTAAGCGGTCCTGAAGTTCAGCAGTTAACCTTTCCGATACCTCTGTTGGGTTCCCCCGTAAAGTAATAACATCTTGATTTTCAAAGCTATCATAAGGATATTCACTAGCAACGTGTCGCACAGCAGATTCACTTTGAATTTGGACGAATTGTTCATAATCATCAACCGAGAAAAGCGCCTTGGCCGTATCAACAACTTTATATACAATAACGGCGGCAATTTCGATTGGGTTTCCTTTTGAATCATTTACTTTAAGAATTTGACTATTAAAGTTGCAGACCCGTAGAGAAACCGTCTCCTTATTCGTAAACGGAATTGTCATAAATAAGCCGGCATCGCGAATGGTTCCAATATAGTTACCAAAAAAGGTTAGTACTTTGGCCTCATTAGGCTGGATAATAGTCAGTGATGTACTAAAGAGAATCACAACCACCAGCAGAATGATGCCGATTGTTAATAACACTGGCATACTACCAGTAAAGCCAGCAAAAATAAGCCAAAGACTCGCTGCACCAACAAGGATTGCACACAAGAGTCCTAAATAACCATTAACGTGAACAGCAGTTTTTTCTTTCATTTTATTATTTCTCCCCCTTAGAATCGTAAACCTTTTGGATAGAAGTTCTTAACAGTCCCGTTAACTAGCTTCCCAAAGCCAGCAGAATGACGGTTGCAAACTAAGAGATACCATCCATTTGCCTGATTATCAGCAATATTTATCACATCTCCATGAACATACTGGCGCCATTGATCCTCATCGAGTTCAATTACCTGCTCTGTTTCATCAGGGAGGCTAGCTAAGGCCCACGCAAGAGATGGTTCAAACCGATTTTTCTTAAAAGTTCCTAAATGTAAACCGGGACGTAAAACATTTAATCCCGCCATTTTATCTTCCTCAAGTGGCAAATCATATAACTGATCGCCAAATAAAATTAGCTGATGAGGTTGATAATTAGGAAATACCTTCGTCTGGAATTGTTCAAACAACTTAAGCTGCGTTTTATCCGGTCTTACAATAGATTGTTTTTTGCGCTTATTTTTCTTTTTATGCTTTTCTGGGACTGCGGCTGGAGTTTTATTAATCAATTTAGCAATAAAGTGGCCTTCACCTTTAATATGATGAGGAAATAGTCGCACTGTCTTCTTTAGGTCGCTATTATTATCAGCCCACTCCGGTCGACCGTCATCCATTCCGGCGGCCTTTTTTATTGCCATTAATTCTAAATGCGGATAATTATTAAGCAGCCATGAAATATTTTGCTCATCTTCTTCAGGAGCAAATGTACAGGTAGAGTAGACAAGTACCCCGCCCGGCTTTAACATTTTCATCGCTGAAGCTAAAATCTTTTGCTGGCGATTAGCACATTCCGCTGGGTAATCTGGCGACCAATATTCAATTCCTGCTGGTTCCTTCCTAAACATTCCTTCTCCAGAACACGGAGCATCCACAAGAATACGGTCAAAGTATTTTGGAAACTGTTTTTCTAGATCAGCAGGGCTCTCACTAGTAACAACAGCATTTTTTGCTCCCCATCTTTCAAGATTCTCCGCTAAGATTTTAGCGCGCTTCGGAAAAATCTCATTTGCAACTAGTAACCCTTCATTATTCATTTTTCCAATCAAATGAGTAGTCTTGCCGCCAGGAGCAGCGCACAAATCAAAAACACGGTCCCCCGGTTGCGGATCAACTACTTCCCCGACAAACATTGCAGAAGGTTCTTGACTATAAACCCATCCAGTAACATGATCTAATGATTTACCATTAACTTGACCATAGTAACCGGTTGAAACATACGGTACTTTGCCAATAGATTGATTAATCGCTGATGTCGGTTGGCCGTTCTTTAGGGGATTCTCGCGAAAGCCACTATAACTTGGCTGATTAAGAGCTGCTAAAAATTCATTTGCTTCTGCCCCCATTAATTTTTTGTATTTCGTGACAAATTTATCCGGTAATTGCACGTTATTTCGCTCCTCTATATCTTAGTGTCTTTATTGTAACTTATTTTGTTATTTTTTGAGCCAAAATGCTTGGCAAAGCGCTAACTTTTTGTATAAAATATTATAATTGTATATTTTATGGAAAGAGAAGTGATATGGCAATGGATCAACATTTAATAGCCCTTGATCTTGATGGTACAACCTTAAATAATCAGTCTAAATTAACTAATGAAACAATCGTAACTCTTCGCGCCCTAGCACGTGAAGGTCATATCGTTAGTATCATTACCGGGCGGCCATACCGAATCGCTCAACATATTTATGATCAAATCGGAATCAAAACGCCAATGGTTAACTTTAACGGCGCGCTCACTCACATCCCGCATGAACACTGGGATAAAGAATATGATATTGAATTAACAAGGGAACTGGCCCTTGACCTCCTTGCTAACCGCCAGGAACTTGGTATTAATACAATCACCGTTGAAAATAAATATCATGTTTGGGCGAACCAGGCAAGCAATGATCTCCCTGAATTTTTACCGAATAAACTAAGAAAGGACCAGTTATTAAACTCGGCTAACTTAACAAGTAACCCTATTGCTCTAACAATCCAATACCAGCCTGAGCATGAAGAAGAGATTATTAAAGCAGTTAACGAAAAATACGGTGACTTTGTTGAGCCGCGAGTTTGGGGTGGCCCCTACAATATTTTAGAATTAATTCATCGTGGGACTCATAAAGAATCGGGCATGTTTTATATTGCAGAACAATATCAAATCGATCGTCAAAACATTATTGCATTTGGTGATGAACACAACGACTTTGAGATGCTTGATGCTGCTGGACGTGGTGTTGCTATGAACAATGCTATCCCTGAACTCAAGAAAATCGCTAATGATGTTACGCCAATTGATAATGACCATAATGGACTGGCAAAGTACTTGCGGGATTATTTTAAGGTTGCAATTTAATAATAAAAAGCTGGGGTTACAAAAAAATGTAATCTCAGCTTTTTACATAGTTATTCCTAGTCAACGAGTTTTCCAACAACAGGGATGTCTTTTAATACTGATTCCATGTGAATCGAGCGTGGCATCGCGGAAGTTAGATCACGACCAGCAAGGTTTCCATGGTGTTTGCCATTCTTCCATACAGGTACGTTAGAGACATCATAAACAATGCCCTTAACTGCAACGTATGCAGGATGTCCATTTCGACCATCGAACTTAGCAAGTTCGGTTGTTGTAAATGTTTTTTCTGCCATTAATAATTCACCTTTCCATGATTCAAGAATAGCTAATAATTATATTCTAATTCAAAAGGTTAGTAAATGCACCAATTATTAGATTATTGTTATTATTTCTTTCATTGATATTACCGTTTCGTAATTAAAAATTTTTATATTCTGAACTTATTTCTCGCTTGGCAAGTCAAAACAAGCAGCCGTTAACTAATTTCTTTAATTTTATAAAATAATTTATACTCAAAAGAAAAATCTTAATTACATTACTATAAAAAATTGTTATAATAAAGGGCGAAGGTGATTCTGCAATCACTTTCGCCAACATACTTCTACTGTGGACCATTGGTGTTGTCATGTCATCAATGATCCTCTTTTATTTTACAGCATTAGTGATTTTCTGCAATAAATTTTCATAATTATTCCAGCCGTTTACTAAAACTATTTCAAATAGCTTTTAGCTAGTGGTAATTTAATTGCTATAACTTTATAATAGCTTTTGTAGGGGGTAACTATTTTTAAATTGAAAGTGGGCTTTACGATGTATAAAGTACTTGTTGCAGATAATCATCCAATTGTACGAATGGGCGTAAAAAATCTCATTGACCAACAAGATGATTTTAAAGTAATAAGTGAAAAGTCATCCGGGATTGATGTCTCAATGCGAATAGAGCAAGGAGATATTGACATAATCATCATGGAATTATCGATGCCTCCTGGCGAGAATGGCTTAATTACTGTAAAACGGATCCATGAACGATTTCCAAATATTAAAATCATGATTTTCTCACGGCAAAGCGAACCAAAATATATTAATCAGGCAATCTATAATGGTGCAATGGGTTATGTACTAAAAAGTTCTGCTGTAATCGAACTTGTTGATGGTCTGAAGCGGATTGCTAAGGGTGAGAAATACCTAGATAATAATATCATGGTAACGAAAGAAGACCTGTTAGTTATCAAAGGCGGCCCTACCCAATTAAATTTAGACAAGTATGTTACACTTTCAAAACGTGAACGCGAGGTTTTACCCTTTATTGTTTTAGGTTATACAAATAAAGAGATTTCAACTAAATTATTTATTTCACCCAAAACAGTTGAGGCACATAAGGCTAATATCATGCAAAAGCTTAATCTTAGTTCGCACGCCCAGTTGCTCCATTATGCCGTTCATCACAATTTAGTAGACTTATAATATAAGTAAAGGGAAGAAGCTATAATTCTAGTTTCTTCCCTTTTGGATTTTATAATTATTTGTTGCTAATCGTCTTATCAAGATTATTTAATAACGCCGCTACCTGAACTTCAACTACATTATTTGAATTGAAACGAGCAAAGACCTCTGCTTCTGTTAGTAACCGCCGAACCTTGTCAGAACTTTCGCCCAGTTCAATTGCATTATTGGCCTCTAACAATTTAATTCGTGGCAAGAAGTACGTGACGTGATTACCTGCACAAATTTTAGTTGTCGTTTCGAGCACCCGATTGCTAACAGCTAATCGTTTATTAAGGGCATGGTATTCTGCAGCATAATACATCATTGTTACAATTCGCAAGTAATAATTCCGCTCAGCACCAGCTAAATCTTCATCTGCTTTTGAACGTAAGTACGATATTACCTTTGAAAAGAAGAAATCGGCATGTTCCATTGAATTCTGCCGCGCATAAAGGATTCCTGAGCCAAGATAAGCCAATGGTGAATAGATAGTTCGATGCTGTTCATCTAGCTCATCAAGGATCTTAGTAAAATTAAATAGGCTAGTCGACGCATTATTATTAGTAAGAGTATATATCATTCCCTTTACGTAATAATACTGCATCTTATCTTGCGGGGATTTTAAGTCCGCTAACTGAACCTTCTTTAACTTACTTACTGCTTGCGGAAATTGTTCGATCATTAAGGCTAATTCAATCTCATCAAGAAGATTACGAATATAGCGAATAGACGATGTATTATTTTTATTTAAATCATCAATTGTTAAGCCAAGCCGGTCACAAAGCTGTTCAAGAATTGAAAGTGATGGTATTTGGCCATTATTTTCAAACTTGCTTAGGGTTGATTGCGTACAAATTCCCTTGCTTAAAGCCACCTGTGAATAGCCAAGTCTTTTTCGTTGATGAACAAAGCGCTTAATATCCATGTTTGCCCCCTATTGATCTTTAACCGTGAATGCCTAAAGCAATTTTAGCAAACCTGCTCATCCTTGACAAATCCCAAACCGGTTCCCAGACTAAGTTAATATTGCACTTGTTTACTCCCTCAACAGAAGTAACTGCCTTAGTGATGTCACGGTTCAAGATATCACCTAATGGACATCCCATTGTAGTTAATGTCATGGTAACAGTACATTCCCCACTCTCATCAACTTTAACATCATAAATAAGTCCTAAATTAACAAGGTCAATCCCTAGTTCAGGATCAATAACTTCTTCAAGGGCGTCCATTACTTTGTTTTCAATGGGGGAAAAAGGAGTTTCTTTTTCGTCAGCCATAAACGTTCCTCCCAACTTTATTTGTTAGTTCAATTGCCATAATCAAAAACACATATTAACCAATTGAACCTTCCATTTCAAAACTAATCAAGCGGTTCAATTCAACTGCATATTCCATCGGCAGTTGCTTAGTAAACGGCTCAACAAAGCCCATAATAATCATTTCAGTTGCTTTTGCTTCAGAAATACCCCGACTCATCAGGTAATAAAGCTGTTCTTCTGAAATTTTAGATACTTTTGCTTCATGCTCCATGGCTACATGTGCATTATCAATCTCATTATACGGAATTGTATCAGAGGATGACTGGTCATCCATAATAATCGTGTCACATTCAACATGGGCTTTTGAACCATCAGAATGCTTGCCAAAGCGCACCGTTCCACGGTAATCAGTCGAACCGCCAGTTTTAGCAATCGACTTTGAAACGATTGAGCTAGAAGTATTCTTTGCATTATGAATCATCCGTGCTCCTGAATCCTGGTGAATACCATTACTTGCAACTGCAATAGACAGCATCGTTCCACGAGCACCTTCACCATTAAGGTAGACACTTGGGTATTTCATTGTCACCTTTGAACCAAGGTTACCATCAACCCATTCCATCGTTGCATTTTCAGCAGCAGCAGCCCGCTTTGTTTCAAGACTATAGACATTATCAGACCAGTTTTGGATTGTAGTATACCGACAATAGGCATCTTTACATACATTTACCTCAACAACCGCAGCGTGAAGGCTATCTGATGAGTAATTAGGGGCTGTACACCCTTCTACATAATCAACACTTGCTCCTTCATCAACAATAATCAGTGTCCGTTCAAACTGACCAGAATTTTCAGCATTTAAACGGAAATAAGATTGAATTGGGGTCTTTGTTTTAACCCCTTTTGGTACATAAATGAAGGACCCGCCTGACCAAACGGCCGCATTTAAGGCAGCAAATTTATTATCGGTTGGTTGAACTAGCTTACCAAACCATTTCTTAAATAGTTCAGGATATTCTTTTAATGCCGTATCAGTATCAGTAAAGATAATCCCTAGCTTCTCAAACTCATTTTTCATGTTGTGATAAACAACTTCCGATTCATATTGAGCAGATGACCCAGCAAGATATTTTCGCTCTGCTTCCGGAACACCTAATCTGTCAAAGGTTCGTTTCAAATCTTCCGGAACGTCTTCCCAATCCCGAAACTTTTTATCTGTCATTTTTTGATAGTAAAGCATGTTTTTAAGGTCTAGTTCTGACAAATCAGGACCAAACTTAGGCATTGGCAACTTTTTATAAATTTCATACGCTTTTAAGCGGTAATCAAGCATCCACTGTGGCTCATGCTTTGCTGCTGAAATTTGCCGAACGGTTTCTTCTGTTAACCCTCTTCCAGTCGAATACTCGGGTTTTACATCATCATGAAAACCGTATTCATACTGGTCATTATTATTTATGATACTGGCCGCGTCATTACTCATTATTTTCTTCCTCCTCGCTATCTTTTAATAAAGCTCGTTGCAATGCCCACCACGATAACGTAGCGCATTTAATTCTTGCGGGGAATTCCATGATGCTTGTCAGGATTTGAGCATCTCCTAATTGAGATAAGTCCGCTGCCGAATGCTCTTTTCCAATTGCCATATCTGAAAAAGTTTTTGCCATTGCCAAAGCTTCATCAGTTGTTTTCCCCTTTACCGCATCAGTCATCATACTGGCAGAAGCCTGACTAATCGTACAACCATCACCAGTATAAGCAATGTCCTTTATCTTATTGTCTTCAACTTCGACTTGGAGATTGATTGTATCACCACATGTCGGATTATGAAGAGTCATTGCATTTGTCGTTGTTGCTAACTCCCCTTTATTATGTGGATGGTTAGCATAGTCGAGAATCACTTCACGATATAAACCATTTAACTTAGATAGTCCCAATGTTAAAGAACTCCTTTGTTTCCTTGATTGCCTTTATTAGTTGATCTGCATCGTTTTTAGTATTGTAGAAATAAAAACTAGCACGTGCTGTAGCAGTTACGCCTAAATCTTCCATTAATGGCTGGGCACAATGATGACCAGCACGTACAGCAACACCATCCATATCTAGAGCCGTTGCAACATCGTGCGGGTGTAACCCGTTAATATTAAATGCGATTACACCTGTATGTTTTGCTGGTGATTGTGGTCCGTAAACTTGAACATCTGGAATAGCAATTAATTGTGGGAGCACGTAATCAACCAGTTCCTGCTCCTTTTTCTGAACATTATCCATTCCAATATTGTTTAAGTAGTCGATTGCTGCACCTAAGCCGACTGCACCAGCAATATTTTGCGTCCCCGCTTCAAATTTAAACGGGATATCTGCCCACGTACTTTGATCACGGTGAACATCATTAATCATTTCACCGCCAAATTGATACGGGGGCATTTCTCGGAGTAATGATGCTTTGCCATATAAAACACCAATCCCCATTGGACTCATCATTTTATGACCAGAAAAAGCATAGAAATCAACATCAAGGTCTGTCACATCGATCGCCATATGTGGAACAGCTTGTGCTCCGTCACCGACAATAATAGCCCCATGCTGGTGCGCAATCGCAGCTAATTCTTTCAATGGTGTAACTGTCCCCAGTACATTACTTGCATGAGTAACAGCGACAATTTTTGTTTTATCAGTAATTTTATTTTTGGCATCTGTAAGATCAAGCTCCCCATCTGGAGTTAACTCAATATACTTTAAAATAGCATTCTTTCGTTTAGCTAATTGCTGCCAAGGGATTAAATTACTGTGATGTTCCATTATTGAAATTACAATCTCATCACCAGATTGAATATTTTGCTCTCCATAGGTTGATGCAACCAAGTTTAACCCATCAGTACATCCCTTAGTAAAAATTATTTCATCAGAACTCTGCGCATTAATAAATTGCTGAACCTTTTTTCGCGCTTCTTCGTAGTCCTTAGTAGCTCTTTCCGCTAATGTATGAACCCCGCGATGCACATTTGCATTATCTTGCTCGTAAAAGTCGGTTAACGCCTTAATCACTTGTCGGGGACGTTGAACAGTTGCCGCATTATCAAGATACGCCAGACGTTCATCATTAACTTGCTGGTCCAGTGCCGGAAAATCTGCTAAGTAATTATTCGTATTGTTGTCCATCAGCGAGCTTCCTTTCGAGAATCGTTATTAATTTATTACGTACATCTTTAGATGGGATTGCACTTAAAACGGCACCCAAGAATCCTCGAATAACCATTCGCTCAGCCTGAGCACATGGAATTCCACGACTCATTAAATAGTACATTTGATGAGGATCAACTGGACCAACACTAGCAGCATGACCAGCTTCAACATCATTTTCATCAATCAAAAGGATCGGATTGGCGTCTCCGCGGGCTTGATCAGACATAATCAATACTCGATTTTGCTGGTCTGCTTTAGCTCCATGCGCACCATGAATAATTTGACCAATTCCATTAAAAATTAGTTCAGATTTTTCAAGGATAACACCACGCTGATTAATTAATCCAGTTGTATGTCGACCGTGATTAGTAACACGATTATTAACACCAACTTCTTGATCGCGTGTCGTCACTGCAATCATCTTTGAATTAGCATAACCGCCATCGCCAAGAAGCTCAGAATCCATATCACCAACAGTATTGCCATTATTCATCAGCCCAACTGCCCATTCAACATGCGCGTCACGCCCAATATCAGCTCGGCGCTTAAAGTAAGTATGAGTATGAGGACCAAATTCATCGAGAGAAGAAAAGTCAATTTCACTGTTTTCCTGAGCCATTAATTCAATCATCATATTAGCTGTGTTTTCATGATCCCCAACTGTTGTAAGGTGTTGGATAAACTTAATCCGACTGCCACGATCTGCAATCACTAAAATATGGGAAATTAGTGGTTCATTACTTGTACTGTCTTGGATAATCTCTGCTTCAATTGGCTTTTTAATTTCAACATTTTTAGGAATATATAAAAATAACCCCGAGTTTAAATATGCAAGATGATAAGCCGTTAACAAGTTTTCTTCCGGCTTTATTGCAGTCATAAAAAACTTATTAAATAGGTCAGGATATTCACGAGCAGCAGTAAAGATATCAGTGAGGATAATTCCTTGATCTTTCAACGTTTGTGGCAAGTTAACATGAAGCAGTGTTTGCCCAAATTGAGTTACCTTAATCACTTCATCATCCGAAGCAGGCATTTCAACCAAGGCCGGGTCAGATTTAAGCCATGTTAACGGATGATCAGGTATTAAAGGCCAGTTACGGAAGTTAAAACGCTGCATTCGTGGTAATTGCAGTTTTTCCATCAAATCCCGAGCAGTCAGGCGGCGATCAAGCAATTGCTGAGACTCATTATTTTCTTTACTAGCAGCAATTATTTGTTCCTTTGCTGAATTTAATTCTGTCATTAAACTGCCTCCTAGTCTTCATCATCTACAAGTTTAATGTCTAAGCCTAGTTCGTCACGTAGTCCAGCATAACCTTCGTCTTCAAGTTTCTTTGCAAGTTCAGGTCCACCGGTTTTGACAATTCGGCCACCCATCATTACGTGAACAGTATCAGGGACAATATAGTTTAATAGGCGCTGATAGTGGGTAATAATTAATGATCCAAAATTATCGCCGCGCATTGAATTAACACCTTTTGAAACGACCTTCAAAGCATCAATATCAAGTCCTGAATCAATTTCATCCAAGATGGCAAAACTAGGCTCAATCATTAAAAGCTGCAAAATTTCGTTTCGCTTCTTTTCACCACCAGAAAATCCTTCATTAAGATAACGCTCAGTCATTGATTGATTCATATCAAGTAATTCAAGGTTCTTATCGAGTTTCTTGATAAAGTCCATAACCGAAATTTGATCATCTTCAGGACGACGAGCATTAATCGCTGCACGGAGAAATTCGGCATTGGTAACCCCCTGAATTTCAGCCGGATATTGCATAGCGAGGAACAAGCCTTTTCGTGCACGTTCATCAACAGGCATATCGACAATACTTTCACCATCTAAGAGAATATCTCCTTGCGTAACATGGTAATTGGGGTGCCCCATAATTGTTTGTGAAAGGGTCGATTTTCCTGTCCCATTCGGTCCCATAATCGCATGGATCTCACCAGTCTTCATCTTAAGGTTAACCCCTTTAAGGATCTCCTTTTCTTTTTTGCTTTCCTCATCCTTAACTGAAACGTGTAGGTCTTTTATCTCTAATGTTGCCATATAGTTCATCCTCCTGATCGGAAATATTCCAAAATATTCATAGTAAATATTCTATAAAATACTTATAATTCCTTTACATTCTTATTATATCCGAATATTAAAAAAATAAAACTATGCATTTTAAATTATTTCAAGCGCTTTCTTATAAATAATCTTAAGTGTATAATAAACATATATAATATGTCACTTATATACTTTAGGAATATTTAGTGAGGCGAATAGTAACAATGGCTCAACAAAATTATATTCTCCATTCTTTTGATTGTTTAAATGGCGCAACGGCTGCTCGGCTTCACGACATGGGATTATGTGAAGGCTGTCCAATCAAAGTCGTACAAAAATATCCTTTTCATGGACCGGTTATAATCGAAAATGACCACCAACGAATCGGCTTACGGTATGCTGTCTTTACATCGCTTACGGAGGCCGAGTGATATGGCAACAGTTGCACTCATTGGGAATCCCAATACTGGTAAAACCACGCTTTTTAATTCTTTAACCGATAAATATGCATACGTTGGCAACTGGACTGGTGTTACTGTTGAAAAGAAACAAGGAACATTAAAGGGAACAGACATCGTAATCATCGATTTGCCCGGTGTCTATTCCCTTGACCCGCTTACCAAAGATGAAGCAGTTGTGACTAATTATTTGATGCATAATCATCCAGATATGATTTTAAATGTAACTAATGCTAGTCAGCTGAAACGAAACCTATTATTAACAATCGAGGTACTTGAACTTGGCTACCCGGTTGTTTTAGTTCTTAATATGATTGATGATTTACGCCGTGCTGGTTACGAATATGATTTAGATATCCTAGAAAAGACGCTCGGTTGTAAAGTAACAGCAACTAATGCGCGGGGACACCAAGGAATTAATAAGGTTCGTGAAGAAACGATCCGTTATGAAGCACTCCACCCTGCCCAACTGAATTTGGAGTATCCGCCAATGATTCAGCAGGCAATCAGGCAGGCAAGTACTGCTCTTGTTAATGATTTTTCATTCTCGCCCCAAGTTGCACGGTGGCTGGCTATCCAGTTTATGAGTAAAAATAAAGTTATTCATAAATTTGCTCAAGAAAAAAAGTTAGCACCACTGCTTAATCAGCAAAAATATTATGAGGCACAAAAGTTCGCTGATAAAATTTTTGAAGTTCGCTTACAATTCATTGAAGAAACATTAAAAAGCGCCCGCCAGCCTTTAAGCGGCAGCAACCAAGTAGAATTAACCAGCCGGATCGATAAAGTTGTTACTAACCCTATTTTAGGTTTGCCAATCTTTGTCTTAATCTTTTTTATTATGTTTAAATTATCCTTTGATTGGGTTGGCACTCCGCTCTCGGATATGCTTGATCATTTTATCTCCGGACCTGTTTCATCAACGGTCGATAATTTTTTAACCAATTTAGGCGCTATTCCCGCACTAAGATCCTTAATAGTAAATGGAATTATTGCGGGAGTTGGTGGTGTCCTTGCCTTTATTCCGCAAATCTTTATGCTTTTTGCTTGCATTTCGCTTCTTGAAGATTCCGGCTACATGGCGCGGGCGGCACTTGTAACGGACCGGATTATGCAAATGATTGGCTTAAACGGTAAATCCTTTATCCCCCTCATCATCGGCTTTGGTTGTAATGTCACAGGGATTATGGCAGCAAGAACGGTTGAGCAGCCTAAAGAAAGGTTGATAACGACCTTAATTATGCCTTTTATGAGTTGTTCTGCCCGGCTGCCGATATATAGCTTGTTTGTTGCTGCTTTTTTCCCTCGTCACCAGGCCTTAATTGTATTGTCTATTTACTTTTTGGGGATAGTTGTAGCTTTAGGAATGGCAAAGTTTTATCAAATACTTTTTAAGGTAAAAGAAAGTTCTGTTTTTGTCGTTGAGTTACCTCACTACCACCTCCCCCGCTTAGATATAATTTGGCATGGAACCTGGGATAAAGGTAAAGGATTCATCAAAAAAGCAGGTACCATTATTTTTGCAGGAACCGTGCTAATTTGGGTACTATCAAGTTTTGGTACTAGCGGGTTTGTGACTAATTCAGCTAATAGTTTTGCAGCCGATCTTGGAAGAATTCTTGTACCCGTCTTTAAACCAATTGGCCTCGTCCAGTGGCAGGCAATTAGTGCTCTTTTTACCGGAATTTTGGCAAAAGAGGTTATTACTTCTAGTATGATGGTAATGTTTCATACAAGCAGTAAAGCATTCTTGATTGCATCACTAAGCCAATTTATGACGCCGCTGACTGCCTATGCACTATTGATTTTTATTCTGCTATATGCGCCATGTTTTGCAACTTTGGCAACAATTAAGCAAGAAACTGGTTCAACTAAATGGATGTTATATTCAGTTGCTTCAAGTTTAGTGATTGCTTATGCGATTGCGTTTATTTTCTTTCAAGTTGGACAATTATTTTTTGGGTGAATTCAAATGAAACTTATTATTAATATCATTATTATTATGTTAATTATCGCGTTTGCTCTTTATCTCCTTATCAAGACCTTTCAACGTGGAAAACAGGGCAAATGTGCTGCCTGTGATTACGATTGCGAGCTAAAGAAACAGCTGGTAAAAAATAAAAAGTAATTAAAATGAGTGTAACTAACCGCTACTATTACAAGCAGTTAATTACACTCATTTTCTAGTTCTTATTAAGTTTTTCTTGAAGAATAAAGCGACGGATCTTGCCACTAGCATTTTTAGGCAATTTATCAACGTAAATATAGCATCGTGGCACCTTATAATGGGCCAAGTGCTGATATCCATAATCTATCAATTGTGCTGGTGAAAAGCGATGCTCACTGACTATAAAGGCAACTGGGACTTGCCCCCATTCGGCATCGTTTTTTCCGACGACCGCAATCTCTTTAATCCCGCGGTAATGCTGATATACCTGCTCAATCTCTTGCGGAAAAATATTTTCACCACCAGAAATCAACATTTCATCCGCACGTCCATCAATGTAAAGGTAGCCGTCCGCATCTAAGTGTCCAATATCACCAGTCCTATACCAGCCATCAATCATTTTGGCTGGTAACTTTGCTGGTAGATTAAGGTAACCGGGAGTTAAGGCTGGCGTTTTTAGTAGTATTTCTCCCTCTTCACTTAACTTTAATTGTGTAGTGAATAAAGGCTGACCAACTGAACCAACCTTTTCTAATGCATCCGCCGAACGTAATGCAATAATTTGGGAACATGTTTCAGTCATCCCGTAACACTGAACAACTGGAATTGATAACCGAAAACACTTTTTTAACGTTTGCCGGTCAATGGTCCCGCCGCCAAGCAACATGCAACGAAATGCCGGGTTGTAATGAATATTGGTGTGTTCTTGTTGCAGGATTAGTTTTTTGAGCATAAACGGGACAACTGACATAATTGTTACAGCTTCGTTTGCTAGAACTTTTTCAATTTCTTCAACACGGAATTTTTTTACAAGCCGAACAGTCATCCCATATATCAGGCCACGCATAATAATGGAAAAACCACTAATGTGAAAAATCGGCGCTACACACAACCATTTATCAGACGATGATAATCCTAGATTTAATGTGGAGGCCACGGCAGAATAAAAGTGATTGCCAAAAGTTTGTAATACCCCTTTAGGATTGCCAGTTGTTCCTGAAGTGTACATAATACTTGCAACCTGTTCGGCGTTAAACGTTGGGACGAGTACACTTGGCTCAGCCACAATTGCCATAAATGCCGAATATGCTTTAAATGGTTTTTCCATTTTTGGACGCCATAAAGAGTCTTCAACTAGACATAAACGTAATTCACTATCATTAATTTGCCGTCTTAATTCTTCATCAGCCAACCGCCAATTGAGCCAGACAATTGTTCGTCCGCTGCAAATAATCGCTAATGCAAGCTGATAGCTGATAAGGGTATTAGCTGCAAGCAACCCCACGCGTGAACCGGGGTTAAGCTGGTCAATTTTTCCTTTCAACAGCTCAACTTGTTTTTTTAATTCTGCAAAAGTTAACTGTTCATTTCCATCATCAACCGCAACATGATATGGTTGAGTAGCCGCCTGTTTTAGCAGCCAATTTTGTGTTTCCATTTAACAACCTTCTTTTATGGAAACTTTGGAAACTGGTCAAAATCTGGGTCCCGTTTTTCATTAAAGGCATCGCGCCCTTCTTTACCCTCATCAGTAGTATAGAAGAGCATCGTTGCATCCCCGCCTAATTGCTGGAGACCAGCTAGTCCATCAGTATCAGCGTTCATCGCCGCCTTAATAAACCGTAAAGCTGTTGGTGACTTCTTTAGGATCTCATTACACCAGTCAAGAGTAACCGATTCGACCTGGTCTAGCGGAACAACCTTATTAATCCAATTCATCTGATATGCTTCTTCTGCGCTATAAAAGTGATTTAGAAACCATACTTCCTTAGCCCGCTTATGACCAATAACCCGTGCTAAATATCCTGATCCGTATCCAGCATCAAAGCTCCCAACTTTAGGACCCGTTTGACCAAATTTTGCATTATCAGCTGCAATGGTTAAATCACAGACTAATTGTAAAATATTTCCGCCGCCAACAGACCAGCCTTTCACCATCGCAATAACTGGTTTAGGAATGATCCGAATCAAATGTTGCAAATCAAGAACGTTAAGGCGTGCAATCTTATCTGGACCTACGTAACCGCCATTCCCCCGAACACCTTGATCACCACCAGATGAGAAGGCTTTATCACCGGCACCAGTTAGGATAATTACGCCAATTGTGCTATCATCACGACAGATCGTAAATGCATCGATCATTTCTTGGATTGTAACCGGCGTGAAGGCATTCATTTTTTGCGGACGATTCATCGTTATTTTCGCAATCTTTCCTGCCCGTTCAAAAATGATCTCTGAATAATCCTTAACTGGTTGCCAATCAACTGTTGTCATAATCAATCTACTCCTTTTGTGAGGTTAATAATAATGAATCTATTAGAAAATTTAGATATTCAAACTCAATCAGTCACAGCTAGCAAATGCGTTATCACTGTCAAAGTAAGCGATAAAATCAAACAGCCTTATGGTATCGTCCATGGGGGAATGAATGCCGTCCTCGCTGAAACGGCCGCTTCCTTAGGTGCAAATCAGTGGCTAGCTGATCATCAACAAGATCAAATAGCTCTCGGAATTAATATTACCACAGAGCATTTAATTGCGGTATCTGATGGCGAATTAAATACTATTGCGGTACCAATTAAATGTGGTCGCCGAATTCAAACTTGGCAAGCTGATGTTTACTGTAATAACCAGCGAACTAGCACAAGTATCGTTACTTTGATCAATCGACCGCATCCTTAGAAGTTAAATTCAGTATTTTTCTGATCATTTATTTAACTACTTTAACTTAGCCAAAGTTATTATAATTATTAAAAATAGTTATGGCCTTTATCTCACGCCCTTTTTAATCCTTAACGTTCGATTGACCGTTCTAATTCCGCTCATTTTAATATTGTCTCAAAATGGGACGTTTGATAAATTAGTACCAACGCGAGGCGAACTGCGTGATAAAATTTAAAACGTTTTATCTTGCCTAATAAAGGATTGAGCCCCTTTTTTAGGTCGTCAGTTTACCTATTCTTGGGAGAAAGAGTAAATAGGAGTATGATGGGAAGCATATCGCGTAAATTACAATTTTAAAGGAGAGCATTTTGAGATGCGCTTCAAGGAAAATGAAGAAAAATATCTTAAATTAATTAATAATTCTCGGCGAGGAAGCAATGAGGATTTCAAAGAATTATTTCAATGTTACTGGCCGCTGGTCCGACGTTTATGGCAACGTTATAATGTCAACAACTTAGAACTTGCCGATTGGGAACAAGAAGCCAGGGTGGTCATGCTAGAAGTAATTCGTTTGTACAACAACCAGGGTCCGCGAATGTTTAGCTGCTTTTTTAAGGAATGTTTAACAAACCGTATTCGTGACCTACAACGTCAGACACAAGCTTATAAACGCATCCCCGCTGAGCGCCTTTATGCTTTAACAGACGAGTATTCAGAAATAATTATTGATTATTTGCGCCATTCTCCTGATGATATTATTTACTGCCGGCAAAGCCTAAATTATCTTCTTAATTATTGTTCTAAGTTTGAGCGAAAAGTATTAGTTTATCTCCACTTACTGAAATTGCTGCGACCCTTAAATGCTCTAAGCGCAGCATTCAGAGTGCTTTGCATCGTTGTCATATTAAACTTCTAAATGTATTAACAAAATAATGCTAAAAAGCTATGACCATGTTTTTAATAACGTGACCATAGCTTTTTATGTTGACTTTTCTATCTTTCTTTCAAATATCAACATGATCTGTCTTTTTTTGATAGAATAGTGAAGATATCCTAAAAATGATTGTTAGTTCAAGGAGTAATTATGGATTTCTCATTTAAAAAACGACCAGTTAAGAAATTATATATTGAATATTCCATTTTATTTATTTTCTTAGCTATTTGTATTTTCGGTACCTATTTAGTAACCGGTCACACTTTTATTCTCAGCAAGGATGCTTTAAACCAGCACCTGCCATTATTAGCCAAATATCGTGAAGCGCTAGTTAGTTTCATTCACCACCCCCATTTAAATTTTTGGTCATGGCAAATGGGTCTAGGGAGTGATGCTTTCCAAGTCTATTCGTATTATACGATCGGGGATATTTTTGCCTACCTAGCACTCCTCTTTCCTGCTGCAAAAATCACTTTAGCATACCAGGTTATTAATGTTATTCGGATGTATTGCGTAGGCTTAGCGTTTATTTATTTTGCCCAGCATTTTAAATTTCGAAATAGCGTCATCTTAATCGGTGCAACTACTTATCTCGTTAATTCATTTTTGCTATATGCTTGTATTGCCCAGCCTTTCTTTACTACCCCGTTCATTATCTTTCCCCTAATTGTGGTGCAAATTGAGCGAATTTTACAAGGAGGATCCGCTTGGCCACTCGCAGGCGCTTTCACCTGGATGCTAATTAGTAATTATTACTTAGCATACGTCTTAGGAATTGGTTCCATTCTTTACCTTGTGCTACGCGTAGGAACTCAGTATCGACGAACACTTAACTATGGCCGGACTTTTTTGAAGCTTGCTTTTGCCACGGTTACAAGTGTGCTTCTCTCAGCAGTTTTGCTTGTGCCAGAGTTAATTGCGGTAACTAATTCAACGCGAACCGGGTCCTTATTTGCAAATGGGCTAAAAACTTACCCGCTTTATTATTACTTATTCTTGCCAAAATCATTGATTAACGGTGGTCAATGGTACTTTATGTTTTGGTCAGCCCTTGGGATTGTCTCAATCGGCTTTATTGCACTGGTTTACATTTATTCACGTCCACGGCAATATCCATTGATCACGATTAGCCTAGGGTTAGCCCTCATTATGTTATTAATTCCAGCTGTTGGCGCATTTTTTAACGGGATGATGTCTGCATCAAATCGGTGGACACTTTTGATCTACCTGCCACTAGCAATGGCCGTCTGCATTCTAGCCGAAAACGCACTGACGCTTGATCACCGGACCATGCAGATTTTAAGCTGGGCAACCGCAATCTACCTTGTCGTTCTCATTGCGACCTTCTTTTTTGAAAATGAAGATGACATCTTTATGCCAGTCATTTTTCTCATTATCTCACTAATGGCGATTTGGTTAATTCATTTAAACAAGCTTGACCACCCCTATCGCTGGCTATTAGCGATTACCATGCTTAATGCCGGCTTTAATGCAATTTACGCTGCTTTCCCTTATAACGGGGATTTCTCTAGCAGTATGCTTAACCGTGGAGAGTACCAGGCCATTACTAATAACCGTTATGGAAATCTTAACCAAGGCCTCGGTAAAGACCCTTTCTATCGCGTATCGACAATCAGTCAAAATAAAATTATCGATGGTCCTAATTTAGATAATGACCTTACTTCGGGTCTTCATAATATCGATTCCTATTACTCACTACAAAATAAGTATCTGGGGCAATTCAATACTAGCCTGCAAAACAATCAGTATCAGGCTAATATCCCTATTCGGCAGGCTGATGACCGGACAATTATGAATAATTTCTTTGGGGTAAAATATCTCTTTGTACAAAGTAACGGTGACAATGCAACAAAGATTCCTGCTGGCTACTTTTTAGATAAAGCTACCGACCCGGTTATTAATTACGATGAAGGACAGCCAAGCAACCCGCAAAGCAAGGATGACTTTGTGCCCACACAAACCATGCGGTATAAAACAAACTACGCATTCCCATTACTTTACTGGCAAGATAACTACATTAGCCAAAAAGATTACCGCTCACTCTCACCAACCGAAAAGGAACGGGCTTTAGCTACGGGTGTCCTCGTTGATAAGCAAGGAGAATTACGGGGGATGAAGGCAGCCAAGTTCAATAGCCACGTTTACCCGCTTAAGAGTGAATTAGTTTCTAATCGGTTAAATAAGGTTAATCCTGCCAAGCTAAACTATACTGATAGCGAAGAAACCTACCAATTGCAGTTGCCGGAACTACAAAGCAAGAAAATGCAACAAAAATTACGGGGAAGCGAGCTGCACATTGAATTTTCTAAAATTAAGTACACGCCATTCTCAATGAAAAAGCAGATTGCATATGAACAAGCACACCTAAAGGAAACTGCAAATAACCCTGGCAGCGTTATTAATGAACGCTATACTCATTACCGTTACTGGCGTTACCATGTCTTAAACGGCTCACCTGATATTAGTTTTAAGCTGAATATCGGTAGTAAGTTTGGTACGGCAACGATTGAGCAAGCCCGTCAAAGTACCTTATCCTTATTTAAGCATGTTACTAATTCAACGCTGAATATCGGGTATTATGATGGAAAGCTCCCAACCTCACTTACCTTCCAACCATCAAAGCTAGGAACTTATCAACTCAAATACCGTGTTGTCGCAGAAAAACTTGATAATAATTATTATCATGAAGTTAAGACATTACAAAAAGACCGGCTAAAAAACGTTAAATTTAGTCGTAACCAAATTAAAGGATCAATTAAAACTACCCGTCCAGGTGTCTTAACATCTTCTATCCCATATTCTACTGGCTGGTCAGTCAAAGTTAATGGCAAAGATGCCCCTACCCTGCGAACAAATCAAGCTTTCCTAGGAGTATACTTACCAGCCGGCACCCATCAAATAACCTTCAACTATCAACTTCCCGGGATAAAAGCTGGGGCTATTATTAGTTTAATTGGTCTTGGATGGACGCTAATTGCTGGTGTTGTTACACTCATCTGGGATTATAAGCGTAAATAACATAATTAAATCTTGCATCATCTCACGGGGACGCTTAAGATAAAATTATATTTACGGGGCAGGGGAAAGATTGTGCATAAAAAGTTTACTTACGTTATCTATCAAATCATCATGGCGATCTTGGCAATTATATCGATTGGAATGCTAATTGCTTATTACGCAAATCGCATTAATATTGACGCATATCCATACAGCACGATTGATAATAGCATTTGGCTAATTTTCTTCGTTGATTACTTTATTCGCCTTATCATAGCGCCAAATAAGCGTGAATTTGTTAAAGATAACATCTTTGATCTTCTTTCGATTATTCCTGCAAGCAGTCTTTTCTTCTTTTTCCGCATCGCCCAGATTGGCCGAACATTCCGCCTGCTCAAACTTATCCGCATCATGCGATTAGTTGGTTTCACTGGTCGTTTAGGGGTATTTTTCGAGCGAAATGAATTACTATATTATCTCTATATCAGTATCGCCGTTATTATGGTTGCCGCTGCAATGTTTTGCATTTCAGAAAAGGTATCGTATGAGACGGCATTGTGGTGGGCAATTACTACTGCCACTACAATCGGTTATGGGGACGTAATTCCAAAGACCGGAATCGGACGTGCAGCAGCAATTGTCCTTATGCTTTTGGGAATTGGTTTTATCGGAATGTTGACCAGTACGATCACTGAGTTTTTCGCCAAAAAAGATGAACGAAAAATCTCTTCTCAACTAGCTAAGATTCAACAAGAAAATCAGCAATTAAAAGCAGAATTAGATGAGATTAAGAATCTAATCAAAAATAAGCATTAATAAAAAGGCTCAGTCCAGTGAATTTAACATTCATTGAACTGAGTCTTTTTAGCTTACTAATTATGTTGGCTAATTGGCAAAACTCTTGATTGAGTCCATAATCAAGTTAATAAACTTATCTCGATCAACATCAAGAAGGACTTCGGTATTCTGCGGCTTACCAGTCAATTGATAGTAATCACAAACTGTTTCTCCCCGTGTTAAATCTCCTTGAGTTTCAACGTCAACATTCATTTTATCGGTTTCAAACATTGCCGGATCAATCAGCCAAGCAATCGTGCATGGGTCATGAAGCGGTGCGCCTTTGAACCCCCATTTAGGATTTTCGTGGTATTGCTCAAAGAAATTTAATAGTCCATAAAAAGCCTGACCAACCGGGTTATCAATTTGTTTAATTGCTTGAATCTCATTCTTCATGATCTGTGCCTTATGAGTAACATTTAATGGAGCCATTACTAAAGGCAAACCAAAGTTCATCACAATTTTGGCTGCTTCAGGATCGACGAAGATATTAAACTCAACTGATGGTCGCCAATTACCTAGTCCCATAGCGCCACCCATAAAGACAATCTGGTCAATCTTTTCCTTGGCTAAATCAGGATATACTCTGAGGAATAAGGCTGCGTTTGTCATCGGACCGGTAACAACTAATGTTACTTTCTCATCACTTTCCTGTAGTGTCTTAGCAATCAATTCAATAGCCGGAATTGGTTGAACCTTAAAATCTGGATCAGGTAAGTCGGCACCGTCAAGTCCTGTTTCTCCATGAACTTCAGGAGCTGTCTCGAGCGGTTTCACTAATGGCGTTTGGTTTCCTTGAGCCACCGGAATGTCCTCCCGATGCAACAAGGTCAGCATCCTCATTGCATTATTCAGCGTTTTATCGGGTGTCTGATTACCCGCAGAAGTCGTTACAGCAAGCACATCAATCTTTGGTGAAGCAACAGCCATCGTTAATGCTAATGCATCATCGTGCCCCGGATCACAGTCAAGAATTATCTTTTTAGTCATTTGCTATCCTTATCCTTTCCTAATTGATCATAAATATAGCGGTTACATTAATTATAACAAAATAAAAGAGCCACACAGACGTGACCCTCAAAAATTATCATTTAGGCTTTCTTAAATAAATATGTCGGCAACGCAACGGCTCCAGCTAATAGAGCTAAAGCAACAAATTTCTTTTTAGAATGTTTTTTAGGCTGTGTAGTTTTATTTTTCTTCATAAAAATCGGCTCCTTTATTTCAAATAACCTATCACTACCTACACTCTTATTTTAGCCCCATTTTGCCTTTACGTAAAAATATATGGGCCAGGTGACAAGGGCAATGATAAAAATCCAGACAATTATTTTTTGAAATAAGTTAAGTTTCCAAATGTGCTTCATAATTTCACCCTATTTCTTTTTGAGCCAACTAAATATGCCATGACGGTGTGCCTGCTTTTCTTGGGCCTCCGTTAAACGGGTAAGCAACTCAGTCATTTTAGCATCAGTATTAACTTTTTGTGCTGCTAAGGCAACTTTACTACTATCATACTTTTGCCTAAGTGTATCGCTGTTTAACCACCGATCAAAGTTATTAACATCAACAATAAAACCTGTACTCGTATATTGATAGCTGATCCGATACTTTCGTGGCAGGTATTGAAAGTATCTTTCCATCATCATGGAACCATTATTTCTCGCCGTGCTGTCAGAGACTTTATTAAAGAGCTGCTTATTAATCTGTGCCTTTAATTCACCGTCCTGCTTAATAAATGTTACATCAACACCTACTTCAGCCTGATTGATTAGCATAGTCCAGTCATTACGCCCAACAAAAAGCGAATAATCATAATTATCTGTAAAATAGTCCTTTACTAGGTCAAACATTCCAAATTGATCCATTGCTTGTTTCAAAACATGCTTGATTGGATAGAGATAATCTTTTTCAATCTTTTGTTCCGTTTCATGTGATACATTATTGAAAAACTTTGCAAGTTCAACCTGACAGTAACGATAGAGCTGGTCATTAGCCCTCCCCAATAAATCGTTTAATTCATCTTCACGTTCTTTTTCATTTCCAGCAAAAGTTGACTCAAAACTTAGGTACCATAACCGCCGCATAATTTCTGGCTTAAGAGAAAATTGTGATTTACTATCCCCTTCACGCCGATTCATCGTAAAAATAAATGATGGAAGCGGCCCAGTTAAGCTCCGATTATTTGTAATCTCTTTAATGAATCGATCAAAATATGGCCGCGTTGTTAAATCCGGGCTAATATCATCAATCATCATTGGATTAACTGGTCCGTCACTATACATATAGTCACTTAAAACGCTCGTAATCGTCATATTAATATTTGATTTTCCCAGAGCATAATTTTTGGCATCAAAGATTCCGCCATCAAGGAAATTACCACTTCCAGTTAATTTGGCTGCTAATCTCTTTCCCAATGTTGACTTTCCTGTTCGTCCTTGACCGATTAGGGCTACCCCCAGCGGAACATCTTCACGAGATTTACTACTAGGCGACATTTCATACATATTCCGAATTTTCCATAGCCAGGGTGCTTCAAATAGGAAACACATAAAGTCACAGGCCTGCCAACCCTCACCGACTTCTTTATAGCTATCGTACTCATGGGCAATGTCGCTAAATAGTTGAAGTTGTTGGCGGAGAGCATCTCCTGACAAATTGGATTTCAGTAACTCGGATTTCACATTATCTCCCACGCGGGGTGCCTCAAATAACTGACCATCATTATAAAATAGGACTAGCTTTGGGTAGAGATCTTCTTCACGGCTAATTTTTCCTGAACTATCCTCGTCACGAGTGACACGTTTAACTACTTGGGTAAGGCTGTAAAGTTCTTTCCCAATGTTTTCAAGATTACGTTTTTTATAACCTGCGTCCCCAAAGAGCTTAACCGTTTGTGCAACACTCAACTTCTCTTTAGCAGATAAATTCTTAAGCTCTTCATCTGAACTGTAAGAATCCTTATATTCTTTTATCTCTGCAGCTGGTAAACAATCGTATTTTGACCGGCTTTATCTTTATTTTCAAACATATTAACAGTATCAGTATAAACATTAACCTGAAGCTGCTCATTATTCTTAGCTTTAATGAAACCAGTCATTTTCTTTGCATCTAAATAGGTTGCTGCGTGGGCAAAATTATCATTAAACATTTGTAAATGACATTGATAAAGCGGATCAGCCTGCATCCCATAGTCACTATCAAGTTGCTCTAAATTTTGATGGATAGCTGCTTCAGTTAAGTTCATTGATCCAGCAAATGAAAGATACTCATCTTTATTGGTCAATAAGTACATTTTAGTGTGAATTAATTCTTTTTTCGTAAAGAAAAGTTGTAAACTCCCATCTAAAATCCGTTTCGTAAATTCGCTATCCTGGTGTTCATAACCATATTTTACAAATTCATTACGGTCAGTTAATTGCATCATCCGTTTACCAATTGAATTTGCTCCATTATCACTTAGTCCTAGGATCAAAGTAACCTTATCATAGCGTGGCAAGAGCTGGTCTTCAATAAACTTAATCGATGAGACAAACGAAACACCTTTAAATTCAACCGGGTTATCAAGGTGTTCTTCAGCAAATTGCCAAAAGTCAGCATCTGAAATCAATTTTTGTTTCGTGTAATCTAGAATATCCAACATTTTAACCGCCCCTTTTCAGTTAACTTTCAAATTATATCATGAAGCGATGAGCACAAAATAGATTAAAACAAAATGCAAAAGCAGCTTTTTTACGTATATATAATTTTAGAGGGTAATCCTCAAAATACACTTAAGGAGAAATATTAACAAATGACCTATCATGCACGCCCTAAATGGGAAAATGCTGATCTTACTGACAATTATATTTTCAATCGGGTGATGACCGATCCTGATATTTGCTTAGAAGTGTTACGACGAATTTTACCACATTTGCATATTAAAGAAATCGAATTCCCCAACGCTCAACAAGAAATCATAATTGCTCCCGATGCTCACGCGGTTCGTTTCGATATCTATACTACCGATGAGAATGGTAATCACTATGACGTGGAAATGCAGGTAGTTGACGAGCATAACATCGCAAAAAGAATTCGTTACTACCAAACAGCTAGTACGATTGAATCATATGAAAAAGGTAATACTTATAATCATGTTGACGATTCATACGTTATTTTCTTTTGCAATTTTGACCCGTTTGGATTGGGATTACAATATTATACTCTCCATAAACATATTGATAACGTTCCTGAAGAAATTGTTTATGACGGACAAACCGATATTTTATTTAATATTACTTCACCAAAACATAATGTTAACCCCAAAATGCAAACTTTACTTGATGTAATCGCTAAACGAAAGGTTGATGCTCATGATGAGCTTGTCGTAAAATTGAAGAAAAGAATAGCATACGTCAAGCACAACCGGAAATGGAGGGCAGAATATATGCGACTCTCAATATATGAAATGGATCAGCAACGCCGCTTAGAGGAAGCAATTAAAGAAGGCCGTGAAGAAGGTCGTGAGAAAGGAATTAAACGACTTATTAGTTCATTACGTGATTTAGACATTGACCAAGATACCATTAAGCAAGAATTAAAGAAACAATATGATTTAACCGATAAACAAGCAACAGAGTATTTAGAAAGAAAATAATTCTAAAAAGCAGGCTCGTAGTTCACCATTATGTCGTGACTATAAGCCTGCTTCTCTCAATTTTAATATAATTACTTCTTCAATAATTTGCACATTAATACCAATGGCCAAATTACCGCGCCTGCTACTAAAGTAATAAGGACAATTTTTTGCTTCTTTGATAAATTATGACATGGACATTTCATACCTAATCGCTCCCTTGTATAAGTTAATTTAATTATAACGCTTTCACAAATAGATTTAACCCTAAAAAGACTATTCTATAAATATATCTCTATCTACTCAATAAAGATTATACTGTACCTGTACTTCCATACCAACCTTATATTGAATAATTACTACGCCACTTCTTTTCGTTGTCCTCCTAAATGCCCTATTTTAAATCAAAATAATAATCATCCAATACATATGTGAGAACCGGCGTGATATGCAATTGATATTTCTCTACTAATTCTGCTAATTCTTGTCCATCAATCAATGTCACAGTATTATTTCCCTGCATCGCTTTCCTTCGAGCACGATCCGTGTAGTAATTGGTTGTAATAAAGATGCCGTACTCTGCATTAAAACTATCCATGACACCTTTGAACTTATCTATATCAGGCTCAGTAACAGCCCCAGTCGTATATCTTTTACATTGAATAGCAACCCGATTTGTTCTAAATTCATCAGAAGTAAAATAGCCAAACCCATCGATACCATGGTCGCCCGAACGAACGATTCCCCGTTCTTTATCAATTACGACTCCCATTTTTGAAATTAGCAAACGAGAAAAGCTTTCAAACTTACCAGGATCAAATTTCATTAGTTGGTTAATCAATTGTGTCTTCCAATTCAAGTCATCTGTGTCTTCTTGATCTTCCACCCCAGTAGTTGCATCTCCATTGTCCGCTACTCTATCATTGTGCTTAGCTTTATTTCGTTCAGCTCGTTCCCGATCCTTTTTGTCCCAGTAGGCTCTTATTAGTTTCTCTTGCTCTTTATTTGGATAGTTTGTTAAATCATCATTTGTTCCTGCATGAGTTAGCACAATATCTTTTCCACGTTGCGGTTGTTCAATATAACCAACACTATGTAAGTTCCGAATTCCGAAATTAAAATCAAACATAAAAGGTGAATACAATCCTGTCTTCCCCTGCTTTGTTGAATACACTTGCTCGTATGTTAGACCATCATACCCGTTATCAGCCATCGATTTTCTAATTACCTTTCGACTAGCTGATCCACCTAAGTCACGTAATGCTAAGATGATTGCTTTCTCGACTGATCTTCTTTTATATTCTGCCACTTCTCTCACCCACTATATAAATTTCATTAGTAATTATACAGTAATTTTTACATCCTTTTTCTATAACTTAACGTTTATTTCTTTAGTGGGGTTATTTAATATCAAATGGGAGCAGCGTAAGTTAGGGGATGTAATTAACTTGATAGGTGGAGGTCCTTTCAAGAGTAACGATAGTGTTAATAAGGGTATTCCATGGTTAAAAATTGTTAATGTTGGTGTTGATGGTATTAGTTGGAATACTGAAGCATATCTACCAGAGTATTTTTGGAATGATTATCCTAAATATCAGCTAAAAAGAGGTAACTATGTGGTCGCTTTGACTCGTCCTATATTAGAGCATCGATTAAAGATAAGTAAACTCGATAGAAATGCACTATTAAACCAACGTGTGGCAAAGTTAACTACTAGTGAAAACTTAGAATACATTGTGCATCTTCTCGAAAGAAAAAAGTGGTGCTTGAAATAGAAAATAATCTTTCAGGCAGTGATCCTCCAAATTTAAGTAGTAAAGATTTATACCAAATAAACATAAAAATACCGTCCGAATCTAATGAACAAAAACAAATTGGCACATTTTTAACAAAGCTAGATAATCTTATTTCTCTCCAGCAACGAAAATTAGAGCAACTAAAGCAGTTGAAAAAGACAATGTTACAGCAATTGTTTGTACAAAATAAAAGCGAAACAATGCCAGAAGTCAGATTTAATAATTTTAATAGTGAATGGCAAATAAAGTCTCTTAACGAACTGCAAACTTCTGTATATTCAGGTATAGCCGGAAAAACAAAAGATGATTTTGGTCACGGTGAAGCTCGATACATCACATATCTAAATATTCATGATAATGTTGTTGCTAAAACATCAGGCGTTGATAGGATTGAAAGGGATTTGAGGCAGCACAAGGTAGAAAAAGGAGATTTACTGTTTACTATTTCCTCTGAAATTCCTGAAGAAGTAGCATTAAATTCTGTTTGGCCTGGTGATAATGGTAAAGATCTATATTTAAATAGTTTTTGCTTTGGATATCGTCCAATGCAAAATAAAGTTAATCCATTCTTTTTGTCTTATTATTTACGAACTCCCTTTTTGCGTAAAAATATATTTCCATTAGCTCAAGGAATTTCAAGATTTAACATATCCAAAAAAAGCATTTTGGATTTATCTATAGCTCTCCCACAATTAAAAGAGCAGAATGATATTTACGAATTATTAGCTAAAATTGATAAAATTATCACACAAAAAAATAATAATATTAGCCAACTCAAGATTCTAAAAAAATTTTTTCTTCAAAAGCTTTTTGTATAATTGATTCTATAAAATTAAATCTCCATCAAATAATTAAGTATTTAACAATACGAGCGTATTTGATAGAGATTTTTCTAAATGAATATTTTTTGGAGGCAAAATTTTTTCAGATTAGATAATTTATCTGTTTTACGCTGCTGAAGGGCGATGAGGGAGTCAAATTTTATTAAATATGATCCAATTCGTTTTTGTTCTTCAATATTTGGTAGTGAGATGATTTTACTTTCCATATCTTTTTTTGTCACGTGAATCATTGTTGATCCATTTGTATTTACTAATAGTTTAGCCTTGTCAGCTTTTAATATTTGTAAAGTAAAATCTCTATCTAAAAACTTAGAAAGTACGATCTTCCAGATATGGTAGTGGTAAATAACCTTTTCTCCATTCCAAATATGAGGACCAAAAGTGGCTGACCAAGTATATACTAAGTCACCTTTATCAATATAATATTTATCCGCTAACTCTAAATTAGAATAATACCAAGAATCATTTGTGTAGAAGTTACCGACACGAAGTACTTTATATTTTCCAGAATCCAATAGTTCTCTTTGCTTATAGGCACGACCATTTATGAAAGTTGCCACTTCTCCCAACTTCCGCTGTTCCCAAGCTTCAGTAAAATTCTTAAAACGAATATTAGGAATTGATTTATCTTTTTTGGGGCCCAATAATTGCCTTAACATCGCCTTTCTTACTTGTTTTAGTTGTTTCAATTTTCGTTGCTGGAGAGAAAGTAGCTTATCGATACTCTTAACTAATTTTGAAACTAATTTTTGCTCCCAAAGTTTTGGTAGTTTTATATTAGCTTTTGCTAATTCACGTCCTGAAATTTCGACAAAAGTAGAACCTGCTCCATGTGTTTCACCATATTTTCTAAGGGAGTTAGAAAGCGAATATAGAAAATAACTATCTATTATTTGCCTATTAGGAACAATAGATTGAAATCCCTGATTAGTAGCAGCTGATTCTGTCAAAATTGCTGTTTTACCAATTCCAGCACGAGAAGTAAAAAGAATAGTTTCAATTGGTAGTACTTTAGCTGAACTATGTTTCAATCCTTCTTCGGTTATTTTTCTTTCACTAGAAGTAGCATAGATATTATTTCCAATTTCAGCAGGAGTATACCAATTTATTTTTCCATTCCAGTATTCTGGATTTTTAGTGTTTGGTGTTCCTCCTCCAATAATTTTCGCCACTTCTCCTAACTTACGCTGCTCCCAATCATCAGTGAAGCCTTTAAAACGAACCTCAGGCACCATTCTTTTAGGCTTTTTATCCATTACGCTTTACCTCGTTTTCTAACATTTTGATAAAATCGTTTAAGTCGTTTTGGGTCTTTTCGTCTTTTGAAGTTAGCTCTTTCATCATTCTCAAAAGTTCACTTTGGGTCTTTTCAATCTCTTTTTGTGTTTCTTCCATCTCTTTAGTTAACTTACCTAGATCAACCGGTGGCTCTGGTTCAAAAGTATCAACATAACGTGGAATATTAAGATTATAATCATTTTCCTTAATTTCATCGATTGATGCTACATGGGCATACTTATCAACATCTTTACGTTCTTTATAGGTATTAATAATCTTATCAATATCCTCTTTACGTAAGATATTTTGGTTCTTCCCCTTTTCAAAGCCCTTGCTTGCATCAATAAACAAAACATCTTTATTTTCCTTATTTTTCTTTAATACAAGAACAACCGTTGGAATACCTGTTGAATAAAATAGGTTGGCTGGTAATCCAATAATGGCATCAATTTGATTTTTCTCTAATAACGCCTGACGAATTTTAGCTTCTTTGGCACCACGGAATAATACCCCATGCGGAAGGACAATCGCCATTGTTCCATCTTGTTTCAAGTGATACAAACCGTGAAGTAAGAAAGCATAGTCCGCTTTTGTCTTTGGTGCCAATGCTCCATATTCTTTGAAACGTGGATCTTTCAACTTATTGTCATTATTATCCCAGCGAGCTGAGTACGGCGGATTAGCAACGACCATGTCAAAATTATGCGGATGATCAACGCCATGTTCGTCTACCCCATCAGGCCAGTCCATTTCTAGAGTGTCAGCATTTTTTAACGTCATATTTTGATAACGAACATCATGCATCATAAGGTTCATTCGTGCTAAATTATAGGTTGTCGTATTTAGTTCTTGCCCCGCATACTTTAACTTTTTTCGAGCAATTTTGTTTTCAAGTTGTTTTCTTACAGTTAACAGTAATGATCCACTTCCACAAGCAAAATCATATACTTCTGGAGCTTCTAACTCAGGGTCTAAATTTGAAGCAACTAATTTAGCTAATACTACAGATACTTGCTCTGGAGTATAGAATTCTCCAGCTTTTTTCCCAGAATTACTTGCAAACTTATCAATCAAATAAGTATAAATATCGCCTAAAATATCCTTACCATTCTCATCTTTATATTCAATTTGATCTACCAAAACAACAATATCTGTTAGCGCTTTAGCTCGTGCGGAAGTTGAATTACCTAGTCGTGAATTTCCAAGGTTCATATCATCAAAAATACCATGAAAATCCATTTTAGCATTATGATTAAGGTTCAAATTATGGTTAAAACTATCGAGCATATCCTGATAATCTGATGGAGCAATAGTGTTATTGTCCACTTTATCAACAATCGTTGCCCAAGTGTATTGAGGAGCAATTGCATATCCTAATGAAGAAGCAATTTCTTCTAAATAATCTTCTAGATCATCACCGTTCGCTTGCTCTTTATATGCTTCATTAATACTTTGACCTTCAGTGACATCAATTACACCGTTTTTTATAAGAGCTTGTTCTTGGTGTTCAGATAAATAACGGTAGAACATGAAGCCTAAGATATAGTTTCGGTATTCACTAGCATCCATATTGCTTCGAAGGCGGTTTGCCATTTCCCATAATTGACTTGTTATCTCTTTAGCTTTACTCATTCAAAAAACTCCTAATATTCTTTTTTTAATTTATCCGCAAACTTATTAATGTCGCGTCGCAAATGTGTTCGATACTTAATCTTACTCAAGCCCTTTACTTCATCATCTTCTGCATCAGTCTTATAAACAGCTTGACCTTCTCTAACGATATTATCTAATTCCCCATTACCATTAAGATCATCAGCACCGATGACATGTCTATCTAAAATTTCGTTAATTAGATGTGAATCTTGAATATCAGCTAATCCCCAGCGCTTCTTATAATTGAAAATAGCGGTTCGTTGTTGATCGTCATTATTATTATCAATCAAGCCCTTAATATGCTTTTGCAAGACCGGATATTCGTTAGCCTTTACCTTTCCGTTAAAAATATCTTCAATGAAACGAAGAATCTTAGCTGCATAGCTTCGGTCTTCCAATTTATCTGAGATTTTTTCTACTTCTTCTGCTGACTTCTTGGCGCCCTCGATATCATTATCATGGTATTTATTCATAACTTCAGCAATTAAACCTTCAAGATAGTCCCAATTAACTTTAATTTCCTTGACGTGCTCCATTTGTAAGTCAACTTGTGAAAGATCAAGATGGTGTTTTTGTGCTATTTTTGTCTTTAGTTTGTTTGCCAAAGTTGTTGTTAAGATTTCTTCATTATCTTCTGACATTCCCAATGAAGTTAATAACTTTTCTGGATGCTTATCATCATAGTTATCATCTTGTTTAGCGATTGCCATTAAATGATTATATTGTCGCAGATCTTTATACATTTGTTCTTGTGCAGCTTCACTTGCTGGTATATCAGTAAAATCATCTGAAAAACTGGCTAAACTGTTTACTACTTTATGAAGCTTTTTCTTCACTTCATCATAAGTTGGAGCAATAACGCCTTCATTTTCACCACTACCATTAAATAATGAAGTTTGGACACTTGCTGAATCTCTATTAGCATATTTGGCTAGAGCCTTTTTCATTAGTAATTCAGTATGGTTAGGCCAACGATAATTAACAATTCTTCCGAACGGTTTTGTCTGCATGTCATAAACCCGGTTGGTTCGACTATAAGCCTGGATTAAAGCTGCTCCTTTTAATGTTCGGTCAACATATAAAGTATTTAATTGTGGCGCATTAAACCCAGTCAAAAGCTGGTCAACAACAATTACAATGTCAAAATATTTACCATCATCAATTGTCCGATTTAATCGTGACACAACCTGTTCGGTATACTCTTTGACCTGTTTATCATCGAAACTAGTTCCAAACATTTCATTATAGTCAGCCATTGCTTTACGTAATGAGTTATTAGTATTTAACTGATTATCCCCATTAGATGTATCTTGACTAAAAGTAATTCCTATTCTAAGTGGTTGCTCACGTTTAGCATTTTGCTTTTTAAATTCTTCATAGTATTGCATTGCCATTGGTGTTGATGCTTTGCCGCCACCAACGTGAGTAGTTAAAATTGCATTATATTTTCCATTAACTGATCGCTTATTCCAGTTTTTTAAAATATCTTTTACCACTAGCTCAACATGTTTAGGATTTTCATCATAGACACTCGGCTCTACTTTGTCGTCCATGTCATCTTCAGTCATGTTAACAATTCGTTCTTGAATCTCTTCATCTGTCATTTTAGGATAACGGGCCTTAAAATATTCCGGTAGGTATTGTTCACGTAATACAGTTTCTGTAAGTGTGGTTTCAAAATCAACTTTAAAACCAAGAACATTTCCATCTTTAATAGCGTCCTGAATCGTATAGGTATGGATTACATCTCCAAATATATCCCTTGTTGTCGGAGTCTTTGACTTCCCATTCTCTGCTGGAAATACTGGTGTCCCAGTATAACCGACCCAAGCTGATTTAGGAAAAGCTTGTTTTATACGTTGTAACATATCACCGGAAGTAGACCGATGTGCTTCATCAACAATAAAAACAATATTTTTATTAACAGCTTTAAATTCATTACTTCTAACCATCGCGTCCATTTTTTGAGTAGAAGTAACGATGATACCATTACCTTTGCGTTTAAGCTTATTAGCTAATGCCCATCGATTTGCTGTTTCAGTAACCACTCCACTATTACTATCTTCTGTGTTTTCGGGATCATAAGCTTTATATTCATCAACAGTTTGGTTCGTTAAAGCGATCCGATCGACCATGAATACTACCTTGTCAACATTAGGTAACCTAGATGCTAACCATGCTGCTTTGAAAGAACTGATTGTCTTACCTGAACCAGTTGTATGCCATACGTAACCAATCCGTTGATCATCCATCCCAAACGTATGATTACGAATCTTACTAATAACACGCTTAGTAGCATAAACTTGATATGGTCGCATAATTTTTATCATTTTATGTTTAGGTGTACCATCAAGAATCATATAATTTGTAGCCATTTGGTGTGCCATTGGAATTGATAGCATAAGATCCGCAAATTGCATTGCATCTAATACAGGTTTATTATCTTCTGCCCGTTGCCATTGAAAAGCAAAATCAGTGTTAAATTTTTCGGCAGTTGTATTAGCCATATAACGGGCATCGTGAGGCGTTAACGCTACAAGGATTTGAACAGTGCCAAAAATATCAGTATATTGTTCTTCTTCAATATACTGATGCATCTGATTTAGCGCTTCTTTGGCATCACGCCCATCTGCTTTTTCTTCAATTTGAATAATTGGCAATCCATTAATCAATAATGTCGTATCAAAACGACGATCTTTACGACCAGGAATAATCGCTGGACGCTCAATTTGATTAACAATCTGATAAACAGTATTCCCAGCGCCAATTTGGTCTTGATCAAAGACAGTTAAATAAACATGCTTTCCGTCATCACGATCAATCTCAATTTGTGAAATTCCATTAGTTCCATAAAGAAATTGGCCGGCGTCATAAGGAGTTTTTGTTTGCTTTTGAATTTCTGCCTTTACCTGATTAAATTCTGTCATTGATAATGGTTGATCTAGCCGGTCTTGATTATGTTGTTCAAGAATGTGCTTGAAGTTATCCCATAACTGATCAGTAGTTTTAACTTGCGGTAAATATTCCCATTGTTTACTACCACCAAGATTAACAAGGTGATTGATTAAGTTGTTCTCAAACTCTAATTCATTATATTCAACTGTCATTAAGAAATCCCTACTCTGTTATTTATTCATTAAAGTTACTATTACTTATTATAAGAAAAAATATCACTCGCTTGCAACGAACGAAAATAAAAATGTAAACTATAGATTTTTACGTATATATACTTTAGGAAGTTTAATTCCAAATATAGATAATATATGAGAAGGTTATTATCGTGCATCATAGTTTAGATGAAGTAGCAAAATATGAACAACAATGGAATGAAATGACTATAACCAGCGACCCGATGTTTGGAATGGTAATAGAAAATAAAGAAATATGTATCCAACTAATCCAGCGAGCACTTCCCCATCTTCAATTAAAAGAAATAGTAAATATCGAAACACAAAAGGATGTGGGAAACGTTGCTGCAAAGAAGGTCCGTTACGATGTTTACGTTCTTGATAAAAGATAATAGAATTTTTATTATTGAAATGCAGGTTACAGATCGGAAAAATCTCCCTTTTCGTTTACGATATTACCTAGGGCAAATTGATCAAGAATTGCTAAAGCCTAATGATGATTATCGAGTACTTGCAAAGTACCCTACTTAATGTAATAATGTTTTGCAATTTTGATTATTACAATCTTGGCCTAGCACGCTATGAATTTGAAATGCGTTGCACTAATAAATTAGAACTTAAATTTGGTGACAAAAGGACTATTATAATCTTTAATGCAACAGCAAAAGAATTTTCAAAAAGTGATATTCTAATCAAAAGTTTTCTTGCATTAATGAATAATCAAGTAGACAATAAAAGTAAGTTTATTAGGCAAATCCAAACAGAGATAGCAAATATCAAGGAAAATCCAGAGCGGAGGCGTGGCTATATGAAGTTTCAAACACTACTTGCAGATGCAAAATACGAAGAACGTGAGAAAGCTATTGCTATCCTCGTTAAATCACTAAGAGATGTCAAAGTTTCTGATGAAGATATTAAGGCAAAGTTAAAAGAAAACTATGACTTGTCTGATAAAGAAGCAGATAAATACCTTCAGTAAAATTTATAATTATTCTGTTCCCTAAATTACAAAAGACCAATCAGCGTAATAAATGCGTCGGTTGGTCTTCTATATTTTATTTATCATATCATAACTAAACTTCAAAAACTACTATAACTAGTTAACAATAAATTTAGTAATGTTTATGATAATCACTATCGTCTTTGGAATTGCCAACATTTTCCCATCAATTTCAATCAACAGAACACTAACAAAGAATAGCTTTAATGAGGCTGACTATTATAGATCAGCCTTTTATGTTAGCTTTTAATACCCTCCACTATTAATAATGTTATAATTTAAATAAATAAGATTTAAGGAGGAGTTAATTATGTTTGAAGCTTACAAATATTACTGGCAAAACGCTTTTAAGTATCGTGCAGTTTCTTCCCGTGCTGACTTTTGGTGGCCTGTATTAGTTAATTTTATTATTTTAGTTATTCTATATTTCTTACTAGCAATTGCCGGTTATACAACTGTTAGTGCAATCATGCATGGATATAACAGCGGTGGCTTTGTTGTTGTTTTCTTATTATTTATCATTGCGGCATTTGCTGTTGCTAATATCTTGCCTGCTATTGCAATTTGTGTCCGCCGCCTGCGTGATACCGGTCTAACTGGTTGGACAGTACTAGTTTACTGGTTACTCTCAATTCTTTTCTCAAGCAATAATAGCAGCATTCTTAATTCATTATTAGCCATCCTCGAAATCATCATGCTAGTATTACTCTGCTTGCCATCCGGTTATATTAACAAGCATGGTTGGTGGAGTCCAAATTATACAAACGACGTTAAAATTCCGTCACTACAGGGCAAAGACTAAAAATAGGTTGCTACAATATCTGGTGTTGGTATAAAAATATTACTTTTTATGCTAATATCAGTTTTTTATTTCTCCTCTAAATTATTCTATTATAATTTAGAAAATTGCGCTGTTAATTGTAACCGTACGCTATACAAATGGCCTAACTAACCTAAATTAAAATAAGTAAAATATCTGCCTATTTTTACTAAATTTTATCAACTCATCTCATAAAACAATGTTATAATGTAACCGTTAACAAAATAACAAATTTTCAAGGAGATGCATGTCATGGGACGTTTAGAAAATAAGGTTGCGATTGTTACCGGTGGTTCAAAGGGAATCGGTGAAGCAATTGCCGAACGTTTTGTTGAGGAAGGCGCTAAGGTCGTTATTACTGCCCGTCACACTGAGGAAGGTGAAGCTCTGGCTAACAAGCTTGGTGAAAATGCCCTCTTCATTCAACAAGATGTCTCAAAGAAAGCTGAATGGGAAAAGGTAATTAAGGAAACCATTGACCACTTTGGCAAGGTTAATATCATCGTTAACAACGCTGGGATTGGTGTTTACGCTGACGTTGAACAAATGGACGATGATAACTGGGACAAGACCATCGGCATCAACCTAACTGGGACCATGTGGGGTATTAAGCTCGGTATTAAGGCGATGAAGGATAATGGTGAAAAGAACTCCATCATCAACCTTTCATCAATTGAAGGTCTAATTGGTGATCCTGACCTCTTTGCTTACAACGCTTCTAAAGGTGGTGTCCGGCTCATGACTAAGTCTGCTGCCCTTGACTGTGCTCGAAAAGGCTACGATATTCGGGTCAACTCAATCCACCCCGGCTATGTTGTGACCCCATTAGTTGAACACTTAATGGAAACTGATCCTAAGGTTAAGGAACACCTTATCAGCCTGCACCCAATGGGCCGCTTAGGAAAGCCAGTTGAGATTGCTAACCTTGCTCTCTACCTTGCCTCTGACGAATCAAGCTTTAGCACCGGCTCTGAATTTGTCGCTGACGGTGGCTACACTGCCCAATAAAAATTAGCATCTTAATAAATTAGAGATCAATCAGCGCACTAGTTGGTTGGTCTTTTTATGTTATAATCAAGTCCGACATTATTTTGGAGGAGTAGATTTTATGTTTAAAGCTTACAAGTACTACTGGCAAAACGCTTTCAAGTACAAGGCCCGGTCAACGCGGGCGGACTTCTGGTGGCCCGTTCTTGTCACCACCATTATTTTCTTAATCTTAACCTTGCTAATTGTAATGGCAGTTGGTTCCGCCGTGACTAACCTATTAGATGGTTATGCTAACGCTGGCGGTTTTGCAATGGTGTTGATGATTCTTACTGGAATTTTTGCTATTGCCAATATTTTCCCATCAATCGCCATTAGTGTTCGCCGCTTCCGTGATGCTGGCTTATCCGGGTGGGCAGTTTTAGCTTTTTGGCTAATTTCAATCGTTTTAAGTAGTGGTGACAATAGTTTCTTAGTGTCACTATCATTTGTCCTTGACGTAATTGAAATAGTACTGTGCTGCTTACCATCTGGCTACATTAGTCAGCATGGTTGGTGGAGTCCAAATTATACTGATGACGTTAAAATTCCGTCATTGCAGAACAAAGACTAAAAAAGCTGGTGTTGTATTTTTCATACAGCATCAGTTTTTTCTAATTAAAAGTTATTTATTCTATTAATCCTTGTAGATCGGTTGAGTAGTACCCCGCAATGTGATTTTATCAAGCCCATTATCAAGATCATACTTATCATCACTGATCTTCTGTTGCCGATACCCAGCTCGTGAAAATGCTTCAACCAAACGTGCCATAAACTTTTGGCCGCCTTCAGCAGTTTCATAAACCATATGATCAATATATTGTGGCATATTTGTACTCCGCCGAATTAAAGTAACCAAGTAAACTTGCTTATCAGTTTTATTAATTTCTGAGGTATTTTGCATTAAAGACATTTCGTTTTCCTCCTATCAAGATACAATCTTCTCTTCCTACCTCTTATTATATGTTCTGAACACCATTAGTTAAAGGTGTAAATTAAATAAACTTTTTACATTTTTCTTTTCTTAAACGTTATTATAGATGGCCAGCAAAAAAGAGTCATCACGTTAGCAATGGCTCTTTCACTTTAATTAGTACCGATGTTTATTAATCCACCGCAAAATTTCGTCAAAGATTTCCCATTTCCGACTAGTTTCATTAAGTATTTCATGCATCAAAAACGGGTATACGTGCAGCTCTTTATCGACTGAACTAATCTTACTGTTCGTTTCCCATAATATTTTTCAATTCTTTTAGCACTCCCCTGTACCTTTTGCTAATTTGGTGTTACTATAATGGCGAAAGGAAGCATAATCATGGAAATTAATGCAGATGCTCTTAAGAACTTCCAAAACTCGAAGTTCAATTTTGTGGATGCAGATGGTAATGATGTAGACTTTGATAACTTGGACGAGAGTGTAAAGTACACTCTTCGTGATGGTGAAACAGTTGTTGAAGACGATATGCATGCCAAGGACGTTGTTGACACCATTAATAATGAATATGGCAAGACAATGAATGTCTAATTTCTTGATATGTAGAATTGAAAAAATAGGTTTTTATCATTCAATCAATGTTTGATAAAAGCCTATTTTTTATTCTTTGACGCGATTAAATTGCTTCCCCATTCCAATAGTTCTAGAATTATAGGTAAATTAAAGGATAAGGGGTCCTTATTATGATGAATGTTTTATTAATCATCTTAACCGTTATTTTTATTATCGAAAGCATTTTTGAAGTTCGCTATTTTTACCAAATTCGTACAATTTTTAACCAATCAGGTCGAATCGAGCCTACTAAACGAGTTCAACGTATTATTACTATTGAAACGCAATGGTCATGGATCTCGTGGATCTTTTTGCTTCTCTTATTCGTATTGCCAGATATGTATACAGCCGTTCTTATCTGTATTATCACTCTTATCGAAACATGGGTAGTCTATGAACTTTACAATGCTCGTGAATATGCTAAACAAATTAATCAAAAATAACAGTAAATGTCAAATCCAGTCAATCATGGCTGTGTTTGGCATTTATTTTTCAATAATAACTTTTTCGCCTAGTTGCTGGGTTGCATTAGCATAATGATGGGTGTTTAAGTAATCAACAATCTCTTGTCTGGACACGGTCGTAACAGGATCGTAACTGTCAGCATCGCTACGATGAGATAAATAATAAATATTAATATCGTCGTCTTTATCAATTGTATAAACAAATTCAGGATCACTATCTTCATCAGCATCGTGATTGCCAAAAACTTCGTAAGCCATCCCCTGTCCCTTTTCGGTTAACTTATCCAACAAGTCTCTGTCAGTTGAAAGACGGACTGTTATCCCTTCATTTTTATCAAAAGTTAAAAAATCTTGCCAAGGAGTATTAGTCTTTACCGCGTAATAAGTAATTGCCGCCGCGCTCACTTTAGGACCAATATTAGGTGAAAGTGCGTTACCAGATGATTGCGGTTGTGATTGCGTATTTGTCTCGTTATCCTCACTTGCTGAAGTTGCCTGGTCAGTGCTGCCGCTAGTCATCGAACTTGATGCTTCAGATACATCATGACTTGCATAATGATTGTTGCGTTGACCAATAATCACCCCGCTAATCACTAAAATAACGACAATAATACTAATTAAAATTATCCGTTTGCGCCACTTATTATCTTGTCTTCGTTGTGATCGGCGCGACAAAAGATTTCCGAAATCATAACCACACTTTGAACAGAATTTTGCATCAGCTGGCTGTTGTGTTCCGCATTGAGGGCAATATTTCTTTTTCACTGTATTCCTCCTAAGCAACCCGTACCTTAGTTAACAATTCGTAAACATACGAAAGTTCATTTGGTCGGAACGCCCCATGTAAAGTCCCCACCTTTTTAAAACCGCTTTTTATTGCGATTCGTTGCATTGCGGCATTATTTTCATTTGTGCTTAAACGAATTGACTTAATATCAGGACGTTCTGTTTCTAGATATTCAATCAAACTTAAAAATAATTTTGACGCATAGCCTTTTCCCGCATGACGTGAATGAATTGCTACACGATGGATTACAACATAATTTTCAGTATTAATTAGCCATTCCCCATTAAGCTTATCATAAAAATGATCCGGTGCCTCAACGATTGCTAGTGTACCGACCGTTTGTCCATCATCCGCCTTTACGAGATAAGCATAGCCATTTTCAATATCTTCTCTTACATGAGTGACGTTAGGATAGTCTCCCTGCCATTGATCAACGCCTCGTTCAGCCAACTGGTTACGGCCATCACGTAAAATATCTACTACTACATTTAAATCTGCCATTGTTGCTTTTCGGATTTTCATTGTAATCCCTCCCCGTAAAATCATTGCTTACAACTAAAATATAACAAATTAAGCAACTAATAGTATCACACCTTAATATGCATATGCAATTACTTTTTATTTAGCTTTTTAGGAAATCGATAAACTGATATTCAATAATGTGTTGACAACGCTTACATAAAATATTATATTATTAGGTGTATCGATAAACTAAAACGTTTTCAAAGAATAAATAGAGGGAGAATTTGCTATGAATTATTTTATCGGTGTCGATGTTGGAACTACTTCTACCAAAGCAGTTTTATACGACCAAAACGCAGCTGTTTTAGATCAATTTAGTCAAGGTTATTCTCTTTACCGCGATGCTAATGGAATGGCTGAGCAAGATCCGGCGGCAATTGTTGAAGCAGTGGAAAAAGTTATTCATGACGCTGCTGAAAAAGCAAAGTTAACAAACGGAAAATTGTTAGCGGTATCATTTTCTAGTGCTAATCAAAGCGTAATCATGCTTGATAAGAACTTCACCCCTCTTTCTCGCGTAATTACCTGGGCTGATACCCGTGCACGTGATGTCGCTAATGAGTTAAAACATAGTCCTGCTGGGCAGCAAATCTATGCTAAAACCGGTACACCGATTCACCCGATGTCCCCATTAACAAAAATCATGTGGCTCAATAAAACCCAAGCCGACAAGATTGCAAAAGCAGCATATTTTGGAGATATCAAGTCGTACCTCTTCTATCGGTTTTTCAATACATTTAAGGTTGATGTTTCCATCGCTTCGTGTACGGGAATGATGAACGTCAACACTTGTAACTGGGATGAACAGGCACTAGAACTTGCAAAGGTGAACCGTAACCAATTACCAGAAATTGTCAACGGAACAACTCAAGCGATTGGGCTAACGGCAGAAGCACAAGCAAAAATGGGTATTCCAGCTGATACGCCATTTGTTTACGGTGCATTTGACGGCGCTTTATCTAACTTGGGCGTTGGTGCAATTAAGCAAAATACCGTTGCAATTACAATTGGGACCTCAGCTGGAGTTCGGGTTGTGACTGACCATCCTGTAATCGACCCCCAACAACGACTCTTCTGTTATGCCGTAGATAAAGGATTGTGGGTAATCGGTGGTCCGCTTAACAATGGTGGCGATGTCTATCAATGGGCTGTCGAACACTTAGTTGATGCAAGTGCAGTTAAGAACGAAAATATTGATCCGTATACGCTCGCTAATCAAGTTATTGAAGGCGTACCTGCTGGAGCACACGGATTGCTTTTCCACCCATTCCTCGGTGGTGAACGTGCCCCGTTATGGGATGCTAATGCCCGTGGCAGTTTCTTCGGTCTTTCTCATATGCATACACGGGCTGATATGCTCCGGGCCGTAATGGAAGGTATCTGTATGAACATTGCAACTGTTTTCCAAGCTGTACGAGATCTTGTTGGTGAACCCGCAAGCGTACCCGCAACTGGTGGCTTTGCCCGCGCGGAAGTCTGGCGCCAAATGTTAGCCGATGTCTTAAATTGTCCAGTCAACATTCCCAACTCATTTGAATCCGGCTGTCTCGGTGCAGTCACGATGGCAATGAAAAGTTTGGAAATGATTGAAAACTACGAAATTATTCAAACATTTATTGGCGATATCAGTTCATATCAGCCAAATCAAGAGGCGGTTAATATTTATCAAAACTACTTACCGCTTTTCCAACAGGTTGAAGGGCTATTAACACCAGCCTACTCAACAATTGCAAAACTGCAACAACAATCCACTCACTAGGAGGTTACCTACTATGCCTTTACTTATCGTTTTAATTGGAGTTATTATTCTTATTTTTATGATTGTTAAACTCAAAATGAATACTTTTGTTGGTTTAGTAATCACATCTTTCATCGTTGGTCTATTGCTTGGATTACCACTTACAAAGATCCCCCAAACAATTGAGTCAGGTATCGGCGGCCAGCTTGGACACCTTGCAATTATCTTTGGATTTGGTTCAATGCTTGGTAAATTAGTTTCCGATGCTGGTGGCGGATACCGAATTGCAACTACCCTTATTAATAAATTTGGCCGGCGCTGGATTCAATTGGCCGTTATCCTCGCTTCCTTCATTATCGGATTAGCATTATTCTTTGAAGTCGGACTGGTTGTCGTTTTACCAATTATTTTCATTATCGCGCGTGAACTTGACATGCCATTAATGTACCTCGGTATTCCAATGGCTGCCACGTTAAACGTTACTCACGCTTTCCTACCCCCACACCCTGCACCAACAGCAATCACCGACATTCTTGGTGCTAACCTTGGTCATGTTTTGCTCCTCGGTATTTTAGCTGCTATTCCAACGATTATCATTGCAGGACCTGTTTATAACTGGGTATTACAAAAAGTATATCCGCGTGTTTACCGGAAAAATATCGATATCTCCGTTCTTGGTGAATATAAAGAATTTAAGCTTGAAGAAACACCTAAATTTGGTATTTCTGTTTTAACTGCCATGATGCCAGTTATCTTAATTGCTGTTGCTACTATCTGTTCATTTATTTTCCCTAAAAATAACCCGGTCAACGAGTTTATTCAATTTATTGGTGCTCCTGACCTTGCGATGCTCCTTTCATTAATTTTCGCAATTTTTACCATGGGCTTACGACGCAACAAGAAGATGGAAGAAATTTCAACTTCTCTCGCCGACTCAATTAAACAAATTTCCGTTATGCTTTTAATTATCGGTGGTGGCGGGGCCTTCAAACAGGTCCTTGTTGATGGCGGAATTTCTAAGTATATTTCTGGGCTATTCGCTCAAACTAATATCTCGCCGATCCTAGCTGCCTGGTTAATCACCGCGCTACTACGAATGTCACTTGGTTCATCAACGGTTGCGGCCATGACTGCTGCCGGACTTGTCGTTCCAATGGCGCATCAATTTGGTGGCAATTCCGTCATGGCAACATTGATGGTTCTATCTATCGGTGCTGGTTCTGTCTTCTGCGGTCACGTTAATGATGCCGGATTCTGGATGATCAAGGAGTACTTTGGCCTTTCGCTAAAAGAAACATTGCTTTCATGGACAACCCTAACCTCCGTCTTAGCTCTTGCAGGATTAGGCGCAGTTTATGCCATCTCACTATTTGTTTAAGCTATAATTCAAGCGTCCTAGCGAATTAGCTAGTGACGCTTTTTGCATGGTTTGGTATTCTTAATAGTAGAACTAATAAGGATGATGAATAAACAAATGACGCAACATACTACTATCGCCGACGTTGCTAAAGCAGCTGGCGTTTCTGCTACCACCGTTTCACGTATCCTTAACGGCCATTACGATAAAATGCGGCCGGCAACACGGAAACGAGTGGAAAAGGCGATTAATGACCTTCACTTTGTTCCAACTGCTTCTGCCCGCCTACTCCGACAAAATCATAGTCATGTTGTCGGAATCCTCGTTGGTGATATCTCTAACCCCTTTTCATCTTTACTCGCCAAAGGGATTGACGACGTTCTGCAGCAAGCAGGCTACGACATTTTACTCATGAATACGAATAATTCTCGTGAGAACGAAAGCCGGGCACTCCAACGTCTTTACCAGCAAAGGGTTGATGGAATCATTGTTCAGCCTAACTCACGATACTTCAATCAATTTTCTTCTGCTATCCATCATGATATTCCACTAGTTATTGTTGACCGTGAAGTTGACGATCAGCCTTCTACTGTTGGTAAAGTAACTTCTGCGAATCGTGATGCTTGCTACAATCTCGGCAAAATTCTTTATCAAAAAAATTATCAAAACATATTAACTGTTAGTGCTCGTTTTGCGGAAACATCAGGTCAAATCCCCCGAATTGCTGGGTTAAAGGTTGCTGCTGCTGACAACGGCCTTAGCTACCATAATATTGAAACTCGCGGACATGATCGTAATTGGCTTACAAAAGCATTCCTGCAACAGTTAAATGAGCTTAAAGGAAAGACAGCCGTAGTTTCATTAATGGGCCCGATATTATTCGACTTATTAGCGATTTTCAAGGAACTGAACCTTTCTTTCCCAGAGGACATCGGTTTAGTTAGCTTCGATGACTGGGAATGGTCGCAGTACGTCGCAAATGGGATATTTTTATTAAAGCAGGACATGGAGTTAATGGGTAATTTGGCAGCCAATAAACTATTGACACAGATTAACCGGGCAAGTACTGTTAGTTCAACTACTCTTTTACCAGTTGAAATCGTTGCACGCCAGTCACTTTAGCATATAATATTACAAAGAGAATTAAATTACTTACTTAAAGGAGAACAATAAATGAACTATTTAATTGGTGTTGATATTGGAACTTCGAGCACAAAAGCCGTATTATACGACCAGGATGCCCGTGTAATTGACCAGGCTAACTATGGATACGAACTTCATCGTAATGCTGCTGGAATGGCTGAACAAGAGCCTGAAGAAATAATCAACGCAGCTGAACAAGCTATCCATGATGTCGCTGCTAAGGCTAATCTTAGTAAAGGAAAATTACTTGCGGTTTCAATTTCAAGTGCAAACCAGAGTCTCCTCTTATTAGATAAAAATAAAAAGCCTATTTCCCGTCTAATCACATGGGCTGATAGTCGGGCCCAACGAGCAGCTGATAACCTTAAAATGATGACTGAAGGCCAGCAGCTATACATGAAGACCGGGACTCCCGTTCACCCAATGTCAACGCTGACTAAACTTCTCTGGCTAAAAAAAGATGAACCAGAATTATTTAGCCGCACAGCATACTTTGCTGATATTAAAGCATATCTTTTCTACCGCTTATTCAACGAATTCAAAGTAGATATGTCAATCGCCTCCAGTACTGGCTTGATGAATCTTAAAACTTGCCAGTGGGACGATCAAGCACTTACCCTAGCAGGCGTTACCAAAGACCAGCTTCCAGAAATAGTTGACGGAATTACCCAAGCACATGGTTTAGTTCCAGAAGCACAGGAAAAATTAGGTATACCAGCTGATACGCCATTCGTTTATGGTGCATACGATGGCGCTCTTTCAAATATTGGTGTCGGGGCGACTAAACAAAATACAGTTGCCATTACTATCGGTACTTCAGCTGCCGTGCGGGTTGTTACAGATCATCCGGTAATCGACCCAGAAAGACGTTTGTTCTGCTATGCAATTAGTAAAGGCCAGTGGGTAGTCGGCGGGCCCCTTAACAACGGTGGCGATGTATATCAGTGGGCAGTTGAGCACTTGGTTGATAGTAGTGCCGTTAAAAATGAAAATGTTGATCCCTACACTTTAGCTAATCACGTAATCGAAGGCGTTCCCGCTGGAGCTCACGGTCTCCTCTTCCATCCATTTCTTGGAGGAGAACGAGCTCCATTATGGAATGCAAAAGCTCGCGGTAGTTTCTTTGGTTTGTCACAGATCCATACACGTGCTGATATGTTACGGGCCGTTATGGAAGGAATTAGCATGAACATCGCAACTGTTTTCCAAGCTGTCCGTGCGCTTGTCGGTGAACCAGCAAGTGTAACTGCCACCGGAGGATTCGCCCGTTCTGAAGTCTGGCGGCAAATGTTAGCAGACATTCTCAATTGTCCGGTTAATATTCCAGACTCATTTGAATCTGGGTGTCTAGGGGCAGCGATTATGGGAATGAAAAGCCTTGGAATGATTGATAGTCTTGAGATACCTAAACAATTAATCGGCAATGTTAGTTCCTATCAACCAGATCCAGCAGCCGTAAAGGTATATCAGCGCTACACTCCCCTTTTCAAACAAGTAGAAGAAATGCTTTCCCCAGCCTATTCTGAAATAGCAAATCTTCAAGAACGGCAAAATAAGTAGCATAAAACCATCTTGCAATAATCGTCTTATTGTAAGATGGTTTTCTTGTTTATGACTATTCTGTTAACACATCCTTAATATTACCTTTAGTGTTTTACTAATTAGGGTAAAGCGTTTTCTACCATGTTATGATTACCTCATAGCAAGGAAATGTTAATAGAAAGGATGTGGTTGTAATGGCCGCCTGGAAAAAATGGTGGATTTCATTTGCAATGTTGCTTCAGATAATTGTCGGAATTGTTGTAGTGTCATTATGGTTTTACCGTGACCAAGCTTGGACTATCCCAGTTAACGATTGGCTTCATAGTTCAACTGGACAAAGTTTCTCAGCAGGTGTTGCGATGTTCTTAATCATCGTTGCCCTAACCGTAATGGCAGTTGCTATTTTTCGTCCAACAACAACTAAACAAATGGTAATCGCTAAGGAAGGTGCTAATAAGGTACAAATTGATCAGCAAGCAGTTGAACATAGCTTAGGTACTTCAATTGCTAAATATGATCTTTATAACCCGGTTATTAAACTTAAAATGCACCGAAATAATCGTAAAGCAGACGTTACAGTCCATGGAATGTTATCAAACAGAACCAATCCTAAATTAATTCACACTGTACTTCTTCAGACGATTAAAGAGAACCTTAAGCAAGATTTCGACATTGATCTTAATAAATTACATGTTAAGTTAAGTCCATATACGGATAAAAAATCAGTTGTCGTTGTCTAAGGAGGTGCCCCATGAAACTTGCTACAATCGGTGTTATCTTAGGACTAATTATTAGCGTTAGTTGGATCATATGGGGATTTCTCCCAATGATTGGAATTCTAGTAGCTATAACTATCCTAGGTGGAATCGGCTATTTTCTTGATGCAAAAGGCTATTCATTGAATAAGCTTGCAACTAAAATGTTAGATAAACTTGCCAACTAATTCTGAGGAGGAATTAACATGACAACAACTACAAACACTAAAACGATCGACGAGCAATTAACTTTTGATGACCAAGTAATCGAGAAAATCGCTGGCATTACCGCTAGTAAAGTACCAGGTATCCTTTCACTTGACGGAAATATGTTTAGTGAGTTAGCAGACAAGGTAACTTCTGGTAGTAATCCTACTAAAGGAATCAGCGCTGATGTTGGTGAGAAACAAGTGGCGCTAAAAATGGACGCAACAATTGAATACGGAAAAAGTGCTCCAGAAATTTTTAAGGCTGTTTGCTCCGAGGTAGAGCGTGCAATCAGTAAGATGACTGGCTTAAATTTAGTTAAATTTGAATTGCATATTAATGACGTAAAAACAAGAGAAGAAGTAGAAAAAGAAGCACAATAGATTATTTTCGAGACAGCTACACTATAAATTATCAAGCATAAGAACAAACGACCAAAATTGGCTAACAGCTAATTCTGGTCGTTTATTTTGTACTTTCCTAAAAATAACTAGGTTGGTCAAACACGGTGGTTAGTATTTTTAGTCATCCAGTAATTATTTAAACCGTCGTCCTAAAATCACTAAATCACGCTTAATATTATCAAGCTCTGCCACCTGTGGTAAAAGCCCCCATTGAGTGAAGCCAAATGATTTAAATAAATTTAAACTAGGATGGTTATGACCAAAGATATATGCCACAATTGTTTCAATATTTAAATTAGGCAATTGGTTAATAACAAATCGCAACGTGTTCTTCCCAACTCCTTGTTTTTGGAAATGTTGATCAAGATAGATTGCAATTTCACTGGTATGGTTATAAGCCGGCCGACCATAAAAGTGTTCAAGCGCAACCCAACCAATGATCTCGTTTTTATCTTTAATTACCCATATTGGATGGTTTTTGTCAAAAGACGCAAACCATTTCTTACGTTCGTCAACAGTTACCGGCTTGAGGTCCGCAGTGGCTATTCGCGATGGGATAATTTGATTATAAATTTCAACAATTCGTGGTAGATCTTCTATTGCAGCTTTTTCGTATATTAAATTCATAATTTTCCCTAAAAGCTAATGTTTTTGCACTAGTCGTACCAATCCTATCATCATACTTAATATAATTCCCGTGAATGCTAATAGGGTATATTGGCGTAATTGTTGGTTTTCTTCTGTTAATAATTTTATCTCTTGTCGCATAGCTTTTTTCTTCACTGCTAGCACCACCTTCACTAAGTCTATCAAGATAATCATATCATATTATCCGACATTACTTCTTATATATTTTATCTTTAACCTGCTAGTAGCTATAATAAAGGGTATAAGGGAGCGTGAAGTGTATGGTCTTAAATGATATTATTAGCATTCTACTATTTTGTATTTTTACCTATCTCTTTAATTTTAATTTTCGCCGAGACAATTATGCTTATGCCTTCGTAATGTTTATAGGAATGATGGTATTCTATGGCGATTTCTATCATCACCTGCCAACCAGTTGGAAATTGTATATTTTAATCATCGCAACTTTTTGCTGGGCCATATTTACTATTCTCGTGGGAAGACAAGCTTTTATTAAAGTAAGCCACCGTAAGCATTTTTCCTATGCAACAGCTGTTGGAATTCTTGCAATCATTATAACTTTTATTTTTAGAATTATTCTTTAAAGAGGTTCTGCAATAAACGGTAAGGATAGATTAAAGTCTTATCCTTATCGTTTTTTCTTATGTTCAGTAAAATAACAAAAAAGCTCAGAACAATTTTTCGTTCTGAACTAATCTTAAATTACTGATATTACTAGCAATCGTGAGCCTTGTTAATTTGAGAATTTAATTCTGTATCACTAAGATCTAAAACTTCAAGATTACTCGTTAGAACACGCTTAGGGCTAACAAGGGGCATCGTAAAGTATTGGGGATTAAACCTTACTTCCATCTCTTGGTCAAACTGAACAGCCGTATGTTCTTTTATGAAAACGTCGCCCAAATTAGATGTAAGTTTTTTATCATAGTCTGGGGTAGCTAAGTCTTTTTTGACAAAGATTAATCGATAACCGCCGTCTAAGCTGCAACTCCCAACTGCAGAAAATGGACCAACCCCATCATCAAAATCGAGAAGCATCTTCTTGGCTGATGGGTTATAACGTTGTAAGCGTTCAATTGCCTGATTAGTAAATGTAATATCCATTAATCTCAACCTCATTTCTTGAAATCAATACCTATATTTTAACCAATCAAAAATAAAATTTTAAATTTAAAGCTCACAATTGATATTAAAAAAGATCGAGAAGTTTTCCCGATCTCTTATTTGTATATTAACCTTCAAAGGCATCTGTCAAAGGAGGAACAACTTGTTTCTTCCGTGATACAACACCTGGTAAGTTCATCCGATTCTTTTCGTTTAGTTTCTTGCCAAAAGCAGTTTCAACCTTTTCAGCAGGATCCCCAATTACTAACAATTCAGAGTCACTGTTTAAAATGTTAGTGGCAATCAATAGGAATAAATCGTAGCCATTATCATTCATTAAGCTTTGCATTTGACTTTCTAAGTCGGCCTGACGTGCAAAAACGTCATCTAAGTCAACAGTATTAACTTGGCCAATACGAACTTTCTTCCCGCCAAGTTCAAAAGTCTTAGCATCGCCGTCAACGATATCAGCATCAGACTTGGCACCAAGGTTTGTACCTGCCTTAAGCATTTCAATACCATACTTTTCGTAATCTTCAACACCAGCAACTTTTGCTAGGTATTTAACTGCTTCACGATCATGGTCAGTTGTAGTTGGTGACTTCAAAAGTAAAGTATCAGAAATAATTGCAGAAAGCATCATTCCAGCTAAGTTAGCAGGAATATTAATGTGCTTTTCTTGGAATAATTCAGTAATAATAGTACTTACACAACCGTAAGGACGTACTGTTGCCCAAAGTGGTTGAGCAGTTTCAAAACCAGCAATTCGGTGATGATCAACCAAGTGAGTAACAGTAACCTTATCAATATCACTGACACTTTGTTGTGGTTCATTATGGTCAACAAGCATTACCTTGTCTACTTCGTTTGCAGCCGTTTCAATTACTCGTGGAGCTTTCATTCCGAAAGTCTTTAATGCAAACTTAGTCTCATCATTCGGTTCACCAAGAGCAACTGCTTCAGTTTCATATCCTAATTGATTCTGGAAGTATGAAAATGCCATTGCAGCAGTAATCGCATCTGTATCAGGTTTTTGGTGTCCGAACACTAATTCTTTGCTCATATTAATTCCTCCTGTTTGTTCACTACTTTAATCATAATTATTTCCAAGACGTGAACCGATCTACATTCCTATTCTATCATGGAAGTTAGCAGATTAAAGAATAATTATTAAATATCTCACTTATTTTGAATAAACTCTTTTAAAATTAGCCACATTTGCTGATGCTGGTCATTAAACAACTTCGGCGGCTCCTTTAATAGTGAGAAATACTTAGTAGTTGTTGTTTCGCTTGGCTTAGGCTGAGAACGCTTTGAACCTTCTTCTTTAACTAAGTAAAAAGCATTAATTGGCTGAACTTTATCTCCATTTGGATAAGTGTAAAAATTTTGATCTAGTATCGCTAATTGTTTTATCGGAACTACTTCAATTCCCGCATCCTCTTTAAATTCGCGTTTAACAGTCTGATCAAAAGATTCACCAAATTCCATATAGCCACCTGGAAAGCACCAATCACCGGTATCAGCTCGTTCTTGCAAAAGCACCTCTCTTGATTCATTTAATAATGCACCAGAAGCGCTGGTCATAATTAATGGCTGATGTCCAACCAATGCTCTAATATCTTTAATATAGGCCATCGCATTACACCTTCTTTTAACTTTGCGAAACCGGCTCTTCATCTAAAATATTTGTCTGTTTTATCCGTAGTTTTACTGGTTCTCCTTGAGTATCAGTATCAATTACAAACGTCCCATTCGATTTGATTGAACTAAGATGGTGATCTGTAGCCATTACATCCTGAAAAGCTGGTCGCTTAGTGATTATTTCAAACGCGCCCTTGTAATCACTATCATAAGAAAGGAAATCTGCTATTTCATGAGGGTTAGATTTAAGACGGCGAAGTACTAATTCACCACGTCGCGCACGTGCACCTATCTCGATTTCATCAACAGGCATCTCCTTAAATGCACCCCGTTGTGTAATCACGGCAATTGACTGGCCTTCTGTAACTAGGACCTGATCAGCTACTTGGTCATCATCTTTTAAGTTAATTGCCCGCACACCTGCAGTTCGAATACCAGTTACAGGCACATCTGCTACATCATATCGCACTGCATATCCTTGACGACTAATTGTTAGGATTGATTGGCTCTCATTTGATGGTTCATAGTAGTCAACGCTTACCACACGTGCATGAGGTCTCAACTTGATTGCAGCACTAGCATGACTCTTATAGCGCGAACCAGGCTTATAATCCGTGAACGATGTCTGTTTTACTTGACCATCACTTGTTCCCATGATAATCGTTCCTGGTTGTGCTAGCTTATCAAAAATCATGGCCTTAATAATTTCCTCATTATCAGCCAGCCCAATTGTTTGTGAAATATGTTCTCCTGTATCTTTCCACCGTGCATCAGCTATTTCATGAACAGGGCGGTAAATAATATGACCAAGATTAGTAAACATAAATAGGTGCGACAATGTATTGGTTTGCTGAATAAGTAATGGATAGTCATCCTCACGCAGTCCATTTTCATCGGCTTCAGATGCTTTGAATGATCGAATACTGCTTCGTTTAATATATCCAGCATGTGAAACTAATACTACAACATCTTCATTAGCAACTGTAACCTTAGTATCAATTTCCAATTTTTCAACTTGGTCTTCAATCTTAGTTCGGCGTGGATTACCAAATTGTTTTTTTATCGCACGAATTTCTTTTGCAAGAACCTTATCTAATTCTTTCTCATCTGTCAAAATTAACTGGTATTCATTAATTTGTGAGTTTAATTGGTCCTGCTCATCTTTTAATTCAGTTACATCGGTATTCGTTAAGCGATATAGTTGCAACGTAACAATTGCTTCAGCTTGTTCAGCAGTAAAATCATATTCTTTAACTAAATTTTCCTTAGCATCCTTTCGATTTTTACTTGCCCGGATGGTCTTAATAACCTTATCAAGGATAGATAAAGCCTTAATTAATCCTTCAACAATATGAAGGCGGTGCTGTGCTTTAGTTAAATTATACTGTGTTCGACGTCGAATAATTTCTCTCTGGAACTCCAGATATGATGTTAGGATTCGCTTTAAGCCAACCCGCATCGGTCGCTGATCATCAATTGCTACCATATTAAAATTATAGTTGATCTGCAAATCAGTATTTTTTAAAAGGTAATTAAGGATACCATTAGCATTAGCACCACGTTTTAATTCAATTGCAATCCGTAACCCGCTTCGGTCAGTTTCGTCACGAGCTTCAGCGATTCCCTCTACCTTCTTGGCAAGCCGCAAATCATTAATCCGCTTAACTAGCTGTGCCTTATTTACTTCATAAGGAATCTCAGTCACGTTAATCTGCTGACGACCACCACGTAAAGTTTCAATTTCGGTTTTAGCCCGAACCACTACTCGTCCGCGACCTGTTTGATAGGCTTTACGGATTCCGTCAATTCCTTGAATAATTCCCCCAGTTGGAAAATCAGGTCCCGGAATAAATTCCATTAGCTTATCAAGAGAAGCAGTTGGATGTTTGATTAAATAAATCAATGCATCAAGAACTTCACTAAGATTATGAGTAGGTATCTCGGTTGCATACCCAGCAGAAATTCCCGTAGCTCCATTAACGAGTAAATTAGGAATCCGGGCTGGTAAAACTGTTGGCTCCTTCTCTGTATCATCGAAGTTTAGCGTCATTTCAACAGTATCTTTATCGATATCCTGAAGCATTAATCCGGCAATTTTACTCAGCCGTGCTTCTGTATAACGCATTGCAGCTGGAGGGTCCCCGTCCATCGATCCATTATTACCATGCATTTCAATCAATGGCTCTCGAAGTTTCCAGTCTTGGCTCAACCGTACTAATGCTTCATAGATGGAACTATCCCCATGCGGGTGAAAATTACCCATGACATTACCGACTGATTTAGCAGATTTCCGAAATCCCTTATCATAAGTATTGCCGTCTTTGTTCATTGCAAATAGTATTCGACGCTGAACTGGTTTTAAGCCATCTCGAATATCAGGTAAGGCCCGTTCTTGAATAATTGATTTTGAATAGCGCCCAAAACGATCGCCCATGATCTGTTCAAGCGTCATATGTTCAATTTTACCGTTTCTCACAAAGCTTGATTCCCTTCTCTATTAATTCCATGTATTAATCGTTGGTTCTTTTGATGGTGGCAATTGTCCCTTATTCTCTACTAACTTATCAGATTCCTGATCATCACTTAACGTAAATTGAACGTTTTCTTCAATCCACTCTCGGCGAGGCTCAACTTTATTACCCATCAATGTGGTAACCCGTCTTTCTGCTAATTCAGCATCTTCAATTCGTACTTGAATCAATGTCCGCGTTTCAGGATTCATTGTCGTCTCCCATAACTGATCAGCGTTCATTTCACCAAGACCCTTAAAACGTTGCAATTGGGTACCTTTGCCCATTCTCTTAGTTAGTTTGGTTAATTCATCATTTGTCCAGGCATACGTAATATTTGTTTTAGCGCCGCGGCCTCGCTGTAGACGGTATAACGGCGGCAATGCAATATATACCTTCCCTGCTTCAATCATCGGCCGCATGTATTTATAGAAAAAGGTAAGAAGAAGAATTTGGATATGGGCACCGTCATCGTCGGCATCGGTCATTATAATGATCTTATCATAGTTAGAATCTTCAACATTGAATTCTGAACCTGCTCCTGCACCTACCGTATAAATAATCGTATTTAATTCTTCATTTTTTAATACGTCGTCTAACTTTGCTTTTTCCGTATTAAGGACTTTCCCTCGCAACGGCAAAATAGCTTGAAACTTACGGTCACGGCCTTGCTTTGCGGAACCGCCAGCTGAGTCTCCCTCGACTAAGAATAGTTCATTTTTCTTTGCATTTTTTGATTGGGCTGGTGTTAATTTACCAGAAAGGTTTCGTTCCTTTTTGCCTTTTCGTTTACCGCCACGTGCTTGATTTCGGGCCTTACGAGCAGCTTCACGAGCCTCACGAGCCTTTAATGCTTTACGAATCAATGTTTGAGCAAAGTCACCGTTTTCCATTAAAGTGTAATTTAATTGCTCACTTACAATGGCATCAACGATTTTACGAGCTTCAGGAGTACCTAATTTATCTTTTGTTTGCCCTTCAAACTGAAGTAACCGCTCTGGAATGCGGACTGATATTACAGCCGTCAAACCTTCACGAACGTCGCTACCTTCTAGGTTCTTATCATTAGTTTTTAACAGGCCAACTTTTTTTGCATACTCATTAAAAGTCTTTGTCCAAGCACTTCTAAAGCCTGCCTCATGAGTACCGCCATCTGGTGTGCGGACATTATTGACAAATGATAACAAGCTTTCAGAGTATCCGTCATTATATTGCGCAGCTACTTCAACTTCAACGCCATCTTGCTTACCGTCAAAGTATAGGATTTTTCCTAACACATCTTTGCCTTCATTGAGGTAAGATACGAATTCTTGGATACCGTCATTAAATTGAAAGACATCCTGTTTTTCTTGTCCTGCCCGTTTATCAGTAAGGGTTATCTTTATTCCCTTTAATAAAAAGGCAGATTCACGAAGACGATTAGCCAAGGTGTTGTAGTCATAGACGGTTGTTGAAAAAATCTTAGGATCAGGCTTAAAAGAAACAGTCGTCCCATTACTCTCTTTAGTTTTTCCTAATTTTTTTAATGTTCCGACTGGTTTTCCGCCGTCCTTAAATATTTCTTGATACCGGACATTATCACGAACAATTGTTAGCGTTAAGTGCGTTGATAGTGCGTTGACAACTGATGCACCAACCCCGTGTAATCCACCAGACGTCTTATAACCATCAGACTGACCAAATTTTCCACCAGCATGAAGGACCGTCATAATAACTTCCGGTGTCGGTTTACCGGAAGCATGCATCCCAACAGGCATCCCGCGACCGTGATCTTGAACCGTAATCGCATTATCAGCCTCAATCGTAACGTTTATCTCGTCACCATAACCAGATAAAGCTTCGTCTACAGCATTATCAACAATTTCATATACTAAGTGATGTAACCCGCGTGCATCAGTCGATCCGATGTACATTCCGGGTCTTTTTCTAACTGCCTCAAGTCCCTTTAATACTTGAATGGACGAGGCATCATATTTTACTTTTTCTTTGGCCACAAAATGACCTCCCATTGCCAAATTTATATTAAAACGTATGTTCGGAAAGCTATTGTACCATTTACATTTATTCATTGTAAAGATAAAAATTGTACAATTTCAATTCATAATGAATGATACTCAAAACTTGGCATTTTAGCAAATGGTGTTTTTTCATAGTGGTTAAAATTTAGTATTCATGCTATGCTTAAAAGCTGTAAAAGCTATTATTAAGGAGCTATTTCTATGATTTTTGAAATTATTGGAATGATCATTATTGCCTACCTACTTGGCTCTATTCCTACCGGTTTATGGATCGGTAAATATATTTACCACAAGGATATTCGGAAACTAGGAAGCGGAAACATTGGAACGACAAATACTTTTCGAACGTTAGGATTTAAAGCAGGTGTAGTGGTGCTTATCTTTGACGTATTAAAGGGAACATTGGCGGCCAGCCAGCCATACTTTCTTGGAATTTCGGGTACCGTTAATCCTCTGCTGATTGGGTTATTCGCCAGTCTGGGTCATACAGTATCTATTTTTGATAATTTCCATGGTGGCAAGGCTGTGGCAACTAGCGCCGGTATCTTACTTGCATATAATCCATTTCTTTTCCTTATCGCTTGTTTAATTTTCATTGGCATTATGTGCTTAACAAGCATGGTTAGTGCCGCAAGCATAACTGCAATAACCGCCATTTTCCTGATTGCCCTCTTTATTCGTGATTGGATATTAGCAATTGTCGCAGGAATATTAACAGCTATTGTCCTTTACCGCCATATATCAAATATCAGACGAATTTTAGCAGGCAAAGAATCAATGGTTAACTTTGGGTTAGGCTATTATCTCCGACAAAAGAAGCAAAATAAATGAATGTATAAATAGGGTTCCAGCGTTCGGATTTACCGATCACTGGAGCCCTATTCTTGTGCTGTGCCGTTCTTAATTTTATTTGAAATCTATACCACGGTTCGCCTAATTTTAAAATGGTTTGATACTAAAATTGTAATTATCAATTTCATTAGGAGCAAGACGATGCATTCCCTGTTTATGCAATAATTGTCCATCAGCATTTACATTATCAGCAATCCCCCACCATGGTTCAACACATACAAATGGAGCAGTAGCAGGATACTGCGACCAAACACCGACATATTCAGTCGCAAAGGTATCAACTTCAACACCATGGTTAGCATCCTTATCAGTTAATTTAGCTGTAAAATGACTGCCGTCAGTCTTAAAAATAATCGCATCACGATTAAAAAGCTCATGATTCAACGGCAACGAATCAGTCATGTCTATCACTTGTGGGTGCGCTGAATCATTATAGGCCCCATCTAGAACAATCCGTGAATACTTCGCAGCTGGACGTACACTTAGTTCTACTTGATCAAATTTTCCCTTCGTTGTTAACGGCATATTAAAACCCGGATGCGCACCAATTGCATAGATGAGCGCCTCATTTTTACTAGGATTTTTTACAATATAACTAATTTTGATACTATCTTCTTCTAACAAGTATTTTACTTGAAGGCTAAATGAAAATGGATATACTTGCCGTGTTTTATCGTCATCATGCTGTTCCATTACTACCATCGTCGGTGTCTGCTCGATAGCTTGAAACTCCCGATCCCGCGCAAAGCCATGCTGCGTTTGATGATAAACTTGATCATTGTAACGGTACTGATCATCCTTTAAGCGACCGACAAATGGAAACAGGATTGGAGCTTGGCGTTTCCAAGAAGAAGGATCACCCTGCCATAAGTATTCAATACCATTGTCTTGTCGTTTAATGCTATGTAATTGCGCTCCTAATTTGTCAATTTGAACAGTTAATTGTTGGTTTTGTAAAGTAACCATCTGTTATCGATCCCTTCAATTGATAATCGTTTAACATTAAGTATATAAAAAAGCTTCCAAACGCACAATAGCAGATTTTGGAAGCTTTTTCAATGAAGATTCAGTAAAAATAAGTAAAAGTATATCTATAATTTTACTTTTGAACTTCTTCTTTATAATCACCATTTGGACAGATAACTTGCTTTCCGCCCTTAACCTTCTTTTCAACAAGGAAGTGCCCATCTTTGGGACAATTACGACCAATTGGTTTATCCCATGAGACAAAATCACAGTCTGGATATCGAGAGCAGCCATAGAAGGTACGGTTCTTTTTAGATTTTCGTTCAACAACAGTTCCTTCACCACATTTTGGACATGTAATTCCGATATCCTTTACAATTGCTTTTGTATTTCGACATTTAGGGAAACGAGAGCAAGCGTAAAATTTGCCATAGCGCCCCATCTTGATAACCATCGGTGCCCCACAAATCTCACAATCCGTCCCTGCTAACTCATCTTTCATCTCAATCTTGTCGACTTCTTCTTCAGCAGCATCCACTTCTTTTGAGAACGGTTGATAGAATTTATCAACAACATTAATCCAATTCTGCTTTCCTTCTTCAATTTCATCCAATTTTCCTTCAATGTCAGCAGTAAATTGAACATTTACAATATCTGGGAATTGTTTTTCGATGATCCGATTAACAATCTCCCCCAGTTCAGTTGGCTCAAAGTGCCGTGATACTAAACGAACATAGTAGCGGCGTTGGATAGTATCTAGAGTTGGCGCATATGTTGATGGACGTCCAACACCATTCTCCTCTAAAGTTTTAATTAATGCAGCTTCAGTGTATCGTGCTGGTGGCTGGGTAAAATGTTGCGCTGGATCATCTTTAATCATTTTTGCCTTATCACCTTCAGCAAGTTCTGGCAATAAGTTATCCTTTTCAGTCCCACGTTTATAGACTTTTGTAAAACCAGGGAATTTAACTTTTGATCCGTTTGCCCGAAAGTCAACCCCATTTTGCTGAAGGTTAACATTCATTGTATCAATTACTTCTGCTGTCATTTGACTTGCAACAAAGCGTGACCAAATCAAGCTATAAAGTTTATATTGGTCGGGTGTCAAATATTGCTTCATCTTCGCTGGCGTCCGATATACAGAAGTTGGCCGAATAGCTTCGTGAGCATCCTGCGCCCCTTCTGGCAGCTTACCTTTAACTGGCTTAACTGCTGCATATTCGCCACCATAGTTTTCGTGAATATAGTTAGATGCCTCGTGCTTGGCAATTGAGGCAATTCGGGTTGAATCTGTCCGCATATATGTAATTAGACCAACCGGTGCCCCTTCTTTTATATCAATTCCTTCATAGAGCATTTGCGCCGCCATCATTGTTTTTCGTGTTCGGAAATTTAAGCGACGGTTAGCATCTTGTTGCATGGTCGAAGTAGTATATGGCGGTTGAGGCTGCCGACGACGTTCTTTTCTTGTAACCTTTGTAACTTCAAAATCTTTTTTCTTATCAATTTTAGATAATATTGTCTGGACATCATCATTATTTTTTAACGCAACTTTTTTACCATTTTCGCCATAAAAGCTAGCTTTAAATTCTTCTTTACCTTTTTTAAAGTCAGCATCAATCGTCCAGTATTCTTCAGGCTTAAAGTTTTTTATTTCATTTTCGCGTTGAATAATAAGGTAAAGTGCAACCGATTGAACTCGACCGGCACTTAAACCCTTTTTTACTTTTTTCCATAGAATCGGACTGATTGAATATCCCACCAATCGGTCTAATACCCGTCGCGCTTGCTGGGCATCAACGAGATCCATATTAATCTCTCGTGGTTCCTTGAATGCTTCTTTTACCGCATCTTTTGTAATTTCATTAAATGTAACACGATTTTTCTGATTATCATCAAGTTTCAGAATATTTGAAACGTGCCACGCAATTGCTTCACCTTCACGGTCAGGGTCAGATGCAAGATAAACAGCCTTCGCATTTTTAGCATCTTTACGTAGTTCTTTAATCACATCGCCCTTTCCACGAATAGAAATATAATCAGGCGTATAATCGTTCTCAATGTCTACCCCCATCCGGCTTTTAGGCAAATCACGAATATGTCCTAAGCTAGCAACGACCTTGTAAGACCGACCGAGAAACTTCCCAATTGTTTTTGCTTTTGAAGGTGACTCAACAATCACCAAGTTCTTTTTTATTTTTGAACGACGGCGAGTAGTCTTCTTCGCCGTTGATTTTGTTGTTTTGGTTGCCATTTTGGTAGGCTCCTAACGTTTTTATTAAATTTCACTCAATAATATTATTAATCCATTTGACCATCATATGTCAAATATAATCTCTAACTGAACAAAATATTTTAATCAACTTTAGGATAGAAATCAAGCCCTAGTTATGCAACTGAAATTCGTCTAGTAAATCCTGCGCACTAAGGATTGGCTTAGCACCTGCAGCAATTAGACTATTACAACCAACTGATAATGGCGCGTCTATTCGACCTGGTACCGCACATACTGTTCGATTTTCATCTAAACCAATATTTGCCGTGATTAGGCTACCGCTTCTCTTTTTTGCTTCTACGACTAAAACAACCTCACTCAACCCAGCAATAATCCTATTTCGCTCTGGGAAGTGGTAGGGCAACGGTGGTTCACCTAGACCGTATTCCGAAAGTAAAAGTCCGCACTTAGCCACTTCTTCTTGCAGGGAATAGTGACTTTTAGGATATACCTGATCAATCCCACAACCAATCACCCCAATGGTCTGTCCACGATACTTTAATGCTAGTTCGTGACTAAAACCATCAACGCCCTGGGCTAACCCACTTACAATTACAATTTGATGTTTAATCAATGGCGGGAGCAATCCACGAAGAGCACTCTGTCCATAATTTGTAATTTGCCTTGTCCCAACGACCCCAATTGATGGTTGATGGAGTAAGCCCAAATTACCACGATAAAAAAGGACTAACGGCGGACAATATGTCTCTTTTAACCCCAATGGATTCAAAGGATCAGCAATCGTAATAAACGCTATTTGACCATTGGCTGCAACCACATCGTCAAGCTCTGCACTTCCCCAATTATTTTTCAAAGCTGTAGCACTCCGCAAACTCACATTAGCATGATCAATTAAATAGTCTATATTATTAAAGCACCGTGTTTGCCGTGCACACTCCCACAAGCGATACTTTGAAACTAAGCCAACGCCGCGACACAAACTCAGTCGCAATAAAAAATCTCTTACCTGTAACATAAAAAAGCCTCCTATTATTTATATACGGAAGCTTTTTGAAAATGCACTTTTTATTTTAAGTACTTCGGAACAGGATTGAATGAACGACGGTGAATCGGTGTTGCACCTAAGTTTTTAAGCCCCATTAAATGTTCTTTTGTCCCATATCCCATGTTTTGGGCAAAACCATATCCAGGATAAACATAATCATAGTCACGCATTAAATGATCACGATATTCTTTAGCAACAATACTTGCGGCTGCAACGCTAATACTTTTTTGATCACCTTTAATTAGGGTGGTTTGTGGAATATTGATTTTAAGCGGGACAGCATCAACAATTAAATGATCCGGACGGTGGTGAAGCTGGTTAACTGCTCGAATCATCGCGTCCTGGGTTGCTGCATAAATATTTAACTTATCAATCACCGGAGCATCATTGACCGCGATGCTTACCTCTTCAGCTTCATCAACGATCTTTAAATATAAATTTTCACGTTCATGACGCGTTAATTGTTTTGAATCCGTAACCCCTACTAAGTTAAAATCGGCATTCAAAATTACTGCACAGGTTACAACAGGGCCAGCTAAAGGACCACGACCGACTTCATCCATCCCTGCCACATATTTACAGCCACTTTGCCAATAATGATTTTCATATTTAAAACGGTTTTTAAAAGCTGCTTGAGCCTCTTGTTGCCGTATTATGCGGCGTTTAAATTGTCCAATTGCCGTTTGGACGCCTTTTCGTGAGTCAGTGCTTATTAACTGAATATATGGATCATCAAGCTGACTAATTTTTTGTAGATGTTCTTTAATCTGACTAATCGTTTCTTTACTCATTTAGCCCATCCTCATTAAGGTCAGCAGGCACTTCAAGTGTAATCGGACCAAGTTTATTTTTTCGTAAATCGAAAATTAAGCGTTCACTAGCGCGATCATAATCATCACGAAAGCCCATTTTAGTTGTAATTGTTAAAAGTAAATCTGGATTTGAAATATTTTTATCCAAATCATCATCTGTTAAATGATAACGCTGTTTTAGCATTTCTGGCTGATGCTGACGTAAATAATCAAGAGCAAATAATGCCACATCATCCTTAGCGTATAAACTGTCCTTAATTGCCCCTGTTAAAGCTAGCATAGTTCCTTGCTTAGGAGTAGCAAATTTATGCCATAATACTCCTGGTGTATCTAGCAACTCCAATTCTGCTGAAGAACGAAGCCATTGCTGTCCGGTAGTTACTCCTGGACGGTTACCAGTAGCGGCCACATTTTTCTTTACTAAATGATTTAACAGCGTTGATTTTCCAACATTTGGGACACCTACACACATCGCACGAATTGGCCTTTTCTTCATCCCCTTAGCTTGTTCTTCTGCTAGTTTATCCTGCAAAATTTCTTTGCTTTTTGCTGTCACAATTTTTGCAACATTATTTTGACGCGAATCTAAAGCTAAGACTGGCTGATCATGATTCTTAAAATATTCAATCCATTCATTTAACCGCTGGCGATCAGCTAAGTCGGTTTTAGTCATAATCAGGAGCTTTGGTTTATCTCCTGCTGCTAATGCTACTTCGGGGTTTTGTGATGAGTAAGGGACCCGTGCATCAACTAATTCAAATAAAATATCAACTAACGGCATTTGCTCGCGAATTTGACGCAAAGCTTTGGCCATGTGTCCTGGAAACCATTGTATTGTTGCCATTTAAAATTCCTCCCTAATTAGCTACGACATCGAGGTACCTTTGCCATGCCTCATCAAAAATTGTCATTGATGGCAAATAATCAGCATTTTCTTCTAAATATTGTGAAATCTCGTCGAAATCCGTTGAGTGTTTAGGAAAAGCAGTATCAAAAAATGCGTTATTAGCAAATTGTTGAACTTCATCAGCACTATTTGGATTTCTTTGCGTCATCAAGAACTGGTAAAAACTCATCCGCATTAAAATTTCCTCCTATCCTCATTTATTATTAGTTGGTACAGTGATCAAGAACTTGAATTGTCCTTCTTTCATATCTATCTCTTGGGCCGAATACTTCAAGGAACGATGCTTGCTATAACGATTAAGATCTAATAGAACAGTCTTCTTTTGTGGATTGATCTTTACCCATTTAGGAATATCATAATTTTTAGCAATATAGCCCATCACAAATTTTATCGGAATGTTTAATTGCCCAACTGACAATCCCTTAGCACGTAATAAGACATTCCCATCTGACAAACGTTCTGGAATAAAATTAATTGCAAAACGAACACTAGCACCAAGAAATTTGGTATTCCCTGTCAGAGTAGCATGCTTATCTCCAACAATGAAATCATAACGAACTTTCTGCCCCTTCAAGAATTCATTTAAATAATTTGCTGCAAGAGCATTAACCTGTTTTCGATTTAGCTCAACAGTAACAGATGAGTCGCTGGGTTTAATTGGTTTAGTAACCTCTGCCTCAGGTGTCGGTGCGGTTGCTTTATTTAACACCACCCCACAGCTAACTACTATTACTGCTACTAAACAAAAGAATGCCCATTTCCACCAATTAATATTTTTGCCATTAACTTTTTTCATTGTTACCTCCGTGTAAATTCCCAACTATCATGTTTTTCCATGGACTTAAATAACTGATCCGCAATTTTTACATATCCAGCATGGTTTGGATGAAAATTGTCTTCAGTTGAAATATATTTATTTAAATTCTTGTCTTTGTGATTCATGATTGCGATAACACGTTTTTGACTTACTTGACCTTGGTTTGCCTTCTCCTCTTCTTTTATTAGCTGTTGTTGTTGACCTTTCGTTTGATATTGACCATACGACATTATCTTATTGATATTTACAAAATACATATATTTATAATTATTCATTGCAGATTTTGTCGTTTGATTCCATTTGTTAATTGATTGGTTAATAATTGTCACGTCAGGAAAATATGTGTAAAACGGGTTATAAATACTCATTACGAAAATCGGTGCTCGCGGATTTTCTTTTCGTACCGCCCCGAATAGCTTATTAAGTTTTTGCTGATAAACTTTTTCACCACGTTCAACACTATTCGTTACTTGATTTTCAGAACCCATGACATTTTTTTCAAGGATTTGCATCAAATCATTTCCACCAACTGTCATTGTAATTACATCAGCGTCCTGTAAATCCTTTCGTAATTGTGTCTGCTGAGTTAAACGATCAAGAATCTGGTCTGAACGATCACCTGTTACTCCATAATTGACGGTAGTGACTTGGGTTTGTCGATACCGATGTTCGATTTTATTTTTGATAATGCCAACATAACCACCATTATTAGTTTCATCACCTTCACCATGAGTAAGGGAATCACCTAACGCAACTACTTTAACATTCTTCTTTTCAACATACTTTGGCGTCTTAATTTCAGAACTATTAGACGACTTTGGCGCATGAATAGCATACCAGCCACCTCCGCCAATACCAATAATTACCAAAATCAAAAGGAGCCACTTGATCCATTTTTTCATCTATTTTTACTCCTTTATTTCATATTTAAGAGACGGAGGCTGGGAAAAAATTTTCATTTTTTCTCAGCCTCCACTTTATTTTTCAAGATAATCTTTTTTAACTTATTCTGTATAATACAGTAAACAGCAAGCACCCATTCCCGTATGAGTTGCAATAATTGGTACAGTCTCGCGAACAACAACATTAATGTTAGGATAAAGTTCTTTTAAGTTTGCTAATAAGCGGTCCACTTCTTTACCCGCGTCAACATGTGAAATACCAATCCGTTTTACTTTAGGTCCGCGCGCCATTTCGTCTAAAATCTTTCCCCATTCTTTATGGATCGACTTAAGACCGCGTCCCTTAGCTTCAATATGGATTTGTCCCCCATATACTTGTAGCATCACCTTGATGTTAAGTAAATTAGAAACCGCACCGGCAAATTTACTAATTCGCCCACCAGCAACTAAATTATCAAGATTATCAATTGCTAAATACAACTTTGATTTTGCAAGGACGTCTTTCATCTTTGAAATTGCATCCTCAACACTGCCGCCATCTTCAATCACTTTAGCAGCTTCAACAATCTGAAAGGCCATCCCCTGATCCGTTGTTTGTGAATCATATACGGTAACTTTAGTTTTAGTCATCCCAGCAGCCTGTTCTGCCGCATGGACTGTCCCGCTAATCGATTCCATCATTGTAACACACAATACTTCACTGCCATCTTCGCCTAGTTTATCGAATGCATCGACAAACTTACCAATTGGTGGTTGGGATGTCTTAGGCAGCGAGTTAGCATTTTTCATCATTGCAGGGAACTGGTCATTTGTAATCGTTTCACGCTCAACATATACCGTCCCGTCAATCATTACACTTAATGGTACAATTGTAATGTTATATTTTTTAATTTCTTCATCAGTTAAACCTGCTGATGAATCACAAACAATTTTTATCTTTGACATGAAACTTACCACTCTTCCTGAACAATTTGTGCTATAATTATCTAGTATTCAAAACTAGATAATTCATTTCAAGTACTATTATACTAGATTTTATTTAATTTTGTAGGATTAATTACTATTCATATAGTATACCAAAAATAATTTAAGAATTCATTGGTCTTTAGAAAGGGGTCTTTTGATGAATACACAAAATAAAGTAAAGGATCATCGTACTCTGCTTATTGAAATTGGTAATGCTATTACACATGGAATCGGAGCTGGCTTATCCATTGCCGGTTTAATACTATTAATCGTTCGGGCAGTTCATACCGGCAGCCCAATGCGAATTGTAACTTTTACAATCTATGGAAGTGCGCTAATTCTGTTCTACCTCTCCTCAACTCTATTCCATGCATTGATATTTACCCGTGCCAAGCATGTTTTTCAGATTTTAGACCACTCGATGATATTTGTCCTTATTGCTGCTACATATACTCCTTATTGTTTAGTAAGTATCCGTGGTTGGTTAGGCTGGACAATCTTTGGAGTCATTTGGGGATTATCAATTATCGGAATCGTCTACAAAGCTATCTGGCTTAAGCACAAAAGCAAATATTCAACTATTATTTATATTTTAATGGGGTGGCTATGCTTAGTAGCATTTGCACCATTATGGCATTCTCTGGGACCAGTTGGATTTGGGCTGCTATTACTTGGGGGATTAGCATTTACTGTAGGTGCACTATTTTATAGTCGCCCTACACCATATACCCACTTAATCTGGCATATATTTGTTTTAATTGGAACAATATTAATGTACTTTTCAATCCTTCTCTACGTTTAAATGCCATTTCTCAAAACGACAAATAACTTGTCCTTCTTCAACATGCTCATTCTCGTCAACTAAGTGCCAACGGTCATAATCGATCGTTGGCATTTTTGTATCACCAGCAATATCAGCATTTATGACCGTCCGCGTCAATTTAGTTGCTAACGGCAATAATTGCTGATAGATAGTTGCGCCTCCAATCACAAAATATTCAGCTGGATATTCCATTAAATATTTTTTTAATTCGTCTAAAGAATGAATAACAATAACATCAGGAATATTTATTTTCTGACTAGTAATAACGATATTTTTCCGTTTCGGTAAGGGCTTATTCCCTAAAGACGCAAATGTTTTCCGCCCCATTATAATTGGATGACCCATCGTCTGCTTACGAAAATGTTTCATATCAGCCGAAACATGCCATGGAATTGTATTATTTTTTCCAATCCAACCATTTAAATCTTCAGCCCAAATTAAATTTAATTCTGTCATCATCGTATCCTCTTAAACTGCTACCGGAGCTTTGATCGCCGGTTCATGAGTATATCCTTCTAATTTTATATCACTCATTTCATATTGATCAATTGGCTTGGGTTCAGCAGGTAAGATTAACTTAGGTGCCTCATGCGGTGTCCTCGTTAACTGTTCTTTAACCTGATCAAGGTGGTTTAGGTAAATATGAGCATCCCCAAGCGTATGAACAAATTCACCAGGTTCCAACCCGCATTGATGCGCGATCATATGTGTCAGTAAAGCATAACTTGCAATATTAAACGGTACCCCTAAAAAGATATCAGCGCTTCGTTGATATAATTGACAGCTTAATTTGCCGTCATTTACATAAAATTGAAACATCGTGTGACATGGTGGGAGCGCCATTGATGGGACATCTTCTGGATTCCAGGCAGAAACAATCATTCGCCGTGAATCAGGCGTCGTTTTTATTTGGTGAATAACATTAGCAATCTGGTCAACTGTACCACCTTGACTGGTCTTCCATTTGCGCCATTGACTTCCATAAACAAGTCCGAGGTCACCATATTTTTGGGCAAATTTATCATCTTCTAAAATGCGCTGACAAAAGTCCTTTTTTTCCTGAAGATAAACCTTTTTAAATTCTGGATCCTGAAGCCAGCGATGACCAAAATCAGTCATATCTGTTCCTTGGTATTCATCACTTTCCACCCATTTCTTAAACGCCCATTCATCCCAAATGTGGTTTTTATGTTGAAGTAAGAAACGAATATTGGTATCTCCCCGTAAGAACCATAAAAGTTCACTCTTAATTAAACCAAATGGCACTTTTTTTGTAGTTAAGATTGGAAATCCTTTAGTTAAATCAAAGCGCATTTGGTAACCAAAAATAGACTTAGTACCTGTTCCTGTACGATCATCTTTTTGATGTCCATTAGCAAGAACGTAGCGGATAAGGTCTAAATACTGTTGTTCATTCACATTTGCTGCCATTCCCGATTCTCCTTTTCCTCTACTCGTCAACGTATGTACTCAAGTATTCCCAACGAGCAGTCTTATCATCAATTTTTTTCTGAACTTCATTTAATTGTTTTTGTAATTTTGCTAGTTTAGTATAATCACTTGCTGCTTCAGCCATTTTACTTTCTAATTGCTGATGTTCTTGATCGAGTTTATCTAACTCTTCGTCAATATGATCCCATTCAAGCTGCTCAGCATAAGTAAGTTTTGTCTTTTCTTTTTTTGCCGGTTTTTGCTTTACGGTTTGCTTCTTAGCAGTTATTTTTTGGCCTTTTTTATCTTCTTTAGCCTGTGCTGCTTGATCGCTTTTGGCCGCTAAATAATCCGTAAAACGACCGGTATAACGTTCTATATCACCATTCCCATGAAAGACCAATAAATCATCTGCAACTTTATCCAAAAAGTAACGATCATGAGAAACCGTAATGACAGTTCCAGCAAAGTTATCTAAGTAATCTTCTAAAACAGTTAAGGTGCCAATGTCTAGGTCATTTGTCGGTTCGTCTAGTAATAAGACATTAGGTTGTTGCATTAAAATCTTCAAAAGATATAATCGACGTTTTTCACCCCCGGAAAGCTTTCTAATTAATGTTCCATGCATAAAACGAGGGAATAAAAACCGCTCTAGCAATTGCGTAACACTAAGTTTATTACCGTCTTTATCGGTAACATTATCTGCAATTTCAGATAAAAAGCTAATCATCCGCTTGTCATTATCAATTCCTTCCGTTTGCTGAGTATAGTAACCCAGTTTAACAGTTTCACCAATTTTTAGAATCCCGCTATCCAATGGAACCCGCTGTGCAATCACATTTAATAAACTTGTTTTTCCAGCACCATTTTCACCAGTAATTCCGATTCTGTCACCAGCTTGTACTAACCAGTCAAAGTCCCGCAAAATTTGGTGATCATCAAATTTTAAATTAGCATCTTTAAACTGAATAACATCTTTCCCCAATCGTTGGGACCCAAGGTTGATTGCAATATCTTCATCAGTCTTAAGGTTACCAATTTTGCCTTCTAGTTCATGAAAACGATTAATTCGTCCCTTTTGCTTAGTCGATCGTGCCTTTGCACCTGTCCGCATCCACGCCAGTTCTTTTTTATAAAGCTGTTGATTTTTTCTTTCAGTATCTTTAGCTAACTCAACTCGTTCAGCCTTTTTCTCAACAAAATCTTGATAATTACCTTCATAATGATAAAGCTTACCAAACGATAATTCCCAAATATGATTTGTAATCTGGTCAAGAAAATAACGGTCATGAGTTACAACAAGAACTGCGCCTTTATAACTACGCAAAAAGTCTTGCAACCAAACTACAGAATCAAGATCAAGGTGGTTAGTTGGCTCATCAAGCAGTAATAAGTCAGGTTGCTGAATTAATACCTGTGCCAATCCAACCCTTTTTTTCTGTCCTCCTGAAAGTTGAGAAATTTTTTGACTAACATCCTTTATTTTTAACTGGGTAAGAATCGTTTTTACCCGACTATCTGCTTCCCATGCGTCTTCTTGATCCATTTTTGCCTGCATTTTTGTATAACGGTCAATTGTCTGTGAATCTTCTGGATGCTTTGTAAAACGGTCAAGTGCTAATTCATATTGCCGAATTGTTTCAAAAACCGGCTGCTTGCCTTCAAAAACAGCTTCCATTATTGTTTTACTTTCATCTAATTCGGGTTGTTGTTTTAAGTAGCCAATCGAATAGTCATTTGGCTTAGTAATTTGACCGCCGCCTTCTGGATTTATTTCACCGCTAATTACATTTAACAGGCTTGTTTTCCCGCTCCCGTTAACACCAATTAATCCTATTCGATCATTTTCGTTAATAATAAATGAGATATTGTCAAATAATGTCTTTTCCCCATAGGTACTCGTAAGCCCTTCAGCACGCATTGTCTGCATATTATCCCTCTTTCACTAGTTCTTGCGCTTTATTCAATAGGGTTGTAGTATCATTAGCTACTTCATCATTAAGCACTAATAATGTCAACTGTTGAATGATTTTCCCCATTACTGGTCCCGGTTTTATCCCTGCCTTAGTAATTAACATTTTCCCATCAATTGCCAAATCTTTAGCACTTTTAATTGGTAAACGTTGATAGGCTTTTTGCAATTCCGAATCCTCAATCGCCCAACCATATAATTTAGCAACTTGGTTAGCATCATGGAGGGCACTATCTCCTGTTCTAAACATTAGGGATGGTGTTAAGTTTCGTTGATGAATTGCATTAACTGCTGGGATAATCTTTTTTACTTGAGCAATTAAATCGTTAGCAGTTTTCCATTTCTTTAAGAATTTAGCAATCTCGCTTTGATCTAACTGCAGTTGCAAACCAAGGACAGCCCACACTTGAGCCTCATTTTCTAAATGCCATTGATTTAATACTAATAATGTAGCTAACTGATCTTTCGTATTAGCTAAACCAGGACAATACTGATATAGACCAGTAGCAATGAAATCTTTTAACCCAGCGACTGGATTTTGCCCTAAAAATAACTTTTCAAGCTCAACTCTAATCCGTTCGACAGCAATCTTTGCCAACAATGGAGCATTTTCCTTGATCCCCTTTAACGTTGGTACATCGATTACAAAATCAAGCTTACTTGCAAAACGAACCGCCCTCATCATTCGCAGAGCGTCTTCATGGAATCGCTCATTAGGGTCACCTACAGCCCTAATAAGGCGTTTTTGAAGGTCCGCAAGCCCGTTAAATAAATCAATAACCTCACCATCTTCACGTAACGCTAACGCATTTATCGTAAAATCACGGCGTTGCAAATCCTCATTTAAGGATCGCACAAATGTTACTTTATCTGGACGGCGAAAATCTTGATACCCTGACTCAGTTCTAAAAGTTGTGGTCTCATAACCTGTTCCATGATCAAGAATCATCACCGTGCCGTGTTCAATTCCTGTATCAACAGTGTGATTAAAAATGGCCTTAATTTCACTAGGATAAGCGCTCGTAGCAATATCTATATCATGAATTTCATCATGCAAGATAGTGTCACGGACACAACCGCCAACAAAGTAAGCCTCATAGCCAGCAGCCTCAATCTTTTGCAAGACTGGTCGTGCGGGTTCAAATATAGCCGGTAACTGTTTAATTTTCATTTAATCATGTCCTCATTTCGATAATCAAAATTGATTATAACAAATAAATTTAAGTCTAAAAAGAGACAGGAAAGATTGTGGACGGTTAATTCCCTAATCTTTCCTGTCTTCCTTAAAATTGCAATTTATTTATAGTCTTCATATTGGTCATATAAATCCTGCATTTCCATATCAGTTGGAACTAAGCGTAAATAATGTTCTAGTTCGTCCATGAGTTTATCTGTTTCCCCAGCTTCACGATAATAATTAATTAATTCTTTTAAGAAAGTTGGATTTTCATTATAAGCAGGTAACGCCGCTTCATAGTATTTACCGGCTAAATCAAGCTGGTCTGTCCGTTGATAAGACCGCGCCAAGTTCCAGTATAACTGCGGATCAGTCTCATCCTCTTTGATCAATGGACGTAACAATTCGATATTTGCCGCGTCATCATGTTGATGCAATAAGAAGTTACTGTATTGAAGGGTAATGGTCATATTATCTGGAGCAAGTTCATGAGCCTTAACAAGATACTTCTTCATTAGTTTTTGATTTCCAAGGTGACTCGTGATTTCGGCAGCTAGTGAATATAAGTATTCATTATACTGGTCAACACCTAATCCTTCTTGAACAACTCGCAAAGCTTGCTGATATTTATTCTCTTTCTCATAAGCTTTTGCTAGTTCAGGATAAGCAGATGCATACTGGTCATCATCATTAATCAAATCCTCTAACGTTGTAATTGCCTCATCATTATCGCCTAATTGCAGTTGAGTCAATCCCTTTTGAAAACGGATATCACTAGTCTGGTACTCGGGCTTAACTTGTTTAAAATACCCCAGTGCCTTCTTAAACTGACCGCTCTGTGCATAACAAATTCCCAATCTTCCCGCAATATCAACCTTCGCAAAGTCTGTATACCCATTTTTAATCAATTGAAAGTAATATTGAATCGCATCTGCGTATTGGCCCACCATAAAGTAAAATTCGCCAAGAGCAAATTCAACTGCCGGTTCATTCGGAGCTATTGAGTAAGCTTCTTTAAGCTTGCCTTCTGTAACCTCAAACTCCTCCTCAGTTTGATATAAATCAGCAGCAACTAATAAAGCTTGAACATACGCTGGTGAATCCGGCTTTATTTGTGCAAGATAAGATAAAGCTTCATCATTATGCCCTTCATCAATTGCAATTGTTGCTAAACTAGTTTTTAATTCATCTTCATCAGGATAACGATCTAATAATTTCAGGTAAATTGTTCGCACTTGTTGTAAAAAGCCCAATGCATATAATTCTTCAGCGAGACTAAATAACATGTCATCATCATCATTAATAAGTGCAAGTTTGAATGAATTCTGGGCTTCTTTTAACTTACCTGCTTCTAATTGATCAACCATTTGTTCTGAGTAGGTCATTTTTTGCCCTCCTTTTTTACTATCACTTCTAAATATATCACAGTCACTAAGCCTACGCATTGAACACGCCCGCTTATTTAGATTGCAGATTTTTTGAAAAAGCTTGGAATAAATAAGAGACTGGTAAAAAACTTTCGTTCTTTACCAGTCTCTTTAACATTTAGCTGTTAAATTACTTAACAGCATCCTTTAAAGCTTTACCAGGCTTGAATGCTGGTACCTTGCTTGCAGGAATGTTGATTTCTTCTCCAGTTTGTGGGTTGCGGCCCTTACGTGCAGCACGTTGACGTACTTCGAAGTTACCGAAGCCAATCAATTGAACCTTTTCACCCTTAGCTAAAGATGCTTGAATTGAACTAAAAACAGCATCTACAGCTGCAGTAGCATCCTTCTTGGTTAAGCCAGTTGCAGTAGCAACATTGCTTACTAATTCTGCTTTGTTTGCCATGTTGTTTCACCTCCCACAATCAACGAGAGTATTAAACTCGCGTCAGTGAATGTTAATTTTGAGTGGTCCAAAATTAACGAAATAACTACGAGAAGTTCGTATCATTTCATTGTTAAGATTAGCATAGAGAAAGCCTGCTGGCAAGCGGTTTTCTTAAGTTCTATGCGCATTTTTAATGTTTTTTCATTTTATTGAGAATTCTCTAACCTTTACTGCCGCTGACGCTTAATTAAGTGGATTGGCGTTCCAGAAAAATCAAACGCTTTTCGAATTTGGTTCTCTAAATAACGCTCGTAAGAAAAGTGCATTAGGTCGGGATCATTCACAAAAATAACAAATGTCGGCGGTTCCGTTGCTACTTGAGTACCATAGTAAACACGTAGGCGACGACCATTTTGCGTCGGAGTAGGGTTTGCCGCAATCGCATCCATTAAAACATCATTCAATACAGCCGATTGAATACGTTGACGATGGTGGTCATATACTTCTTCAATTAAAGATGGTAATTGATTTAACCGTTGCTTTGTCTTAGCAGAAACAAAAATAATTGGTGCGTAGCTAAGGTACTGGAATTCTTGCCGAATCAAGTTAGTAAAATCGGTCATCGTGCGGTGATCTTTTTCTTTCAGAGTATCCCACTTATTGACAACGATAATGACACCACAACCAGCTTCATGAGCATACCCTGCAATATGTTTATCTAATTCCCGAATACCTTCTTCAGCATTTAGCACCACTAAGACAACATCACTGCCATCAATTGCCCGCATAGAACGCATCAATGAATAACGTTCAGTGTTTTCATATATTTTTCCCTTTTTACGAATACCAGCAGTATCGACCATCGTGAATTTTTGCCCATCTGTTGTCGTAAACTGAGTATTAATTGCATCCCGCGTCGTTCCGGCCACATTAGATACAATTACCCGGTTTTCTCCTAAAATTGCATTTACTAATGAGGATTTACCAACATTTGGACGACCAATAAAACTAAAGTGAATGCTTTCATCCTTATCATTTGCGGCATTATCTGGGAACTGTTTAACAACCGCATCTAAAAGATCACCCATTCCAATACCGTGAACACTTGAAACAGCATATGGTTCACCTAGGCCAAGTGAATAGTAATCATAAATATCACTACGCCGTTCAGGATTATCAACTTTATTAACAGCAAGAACAACCGGCTTATCAGATCGATATAGAATCCGCGCTACCTGTTCATCGGCATCAGTTACCCCGTTCTCTACATCAACAACAAAAATAATAACATCAGCTTCATCAATAGCGATTTCAGCTTGTTGACGAATTTGGGTTAATAATGGTTGATCTGAAATTTCAATTCCACCAGTGTCAATCATACTAAAGTATTTACCTAACCACTCGGCATGAGCGTAAATACGATCACGCGTAACACCTGGAGTATCCTCTACAATTGAAATTCGTTCTCCTGCAATACGATTAAACAGCGTTGATTTACCAACATTCGGACGACCAACGACTGCTACGATTGGATTAGCCAATCTTTCCACCTTCTTTCTTTGTTTTTTAAATGATTAAAGAGGAAGTAACAATACTGTCACTTCCCCCTTAAAAGATAATTAATTTAAGAAACTAGTTCCGTAGGTCCTTAAGCTTGTCACCAATTAAGTCACCCATTGAGAAGCCACTTTCTTCTTCTGGAGCATTGTTCATGAAGCTCCGGTTGTTATTGTTACGACGTGAACGACGACGACCACGGTAGTTTTCACCGTTGTTATTGTTGTTTTCGTCTTCCTTTGGACGTTCTTCAAGAGCCTTCATTGACAAACCAAGACGTTGGTGTTCAGGATCAACATTGATTACCTTAACTTGAACTTCTTGACCTGGCTTAAGAACATCAGCAGGTGTAGCAATGTGCTTATGTGAAATTTGTGAAATGTGAACTAAACCTTCAACACCAGGGAACACTTCAACAAAAGCACCAAAACTAGTCAAGCGCTTAACAGTACCAGTTAATACACTATCAACTGGAGCCTTTTCTTCAATGTCATCCCATGGTCCAGGTAAGGTCTGCTTAATAGATAATGAAATCCGTTCACGTTCAGGATCAACGCTCAATACCTTAACCTTAACATCTTGACCAGCAGTCAAAACATCAGAAGGCTTGTCAACGTGATCATATGAAATTTCAGAAACGTGAACTAATCCATCAACACCACCAAGGTCAATGAAAGCACCGAAGTTAGCCATACGAGCAACTTTACCTTCAACAACATCACCTGGTTGTAATTCAGAAAATACCTTTTCTGCTGCCTTTTCGTGTTGAGCTTGAATAATTTCCTTGTGGGAAAGAATCAAACGGTTTTCACTTGGTTCAATCTCTACAATCTTAAATTCTAGTTCTTGACCCTTAAATTGGTTAAGGTCTTCAACATAGTGATCCGTAATCATTGAAGCAGGGACGAAGCCACGAACTCCAGCATCAACGACTAATCCACCCTTAACAGCTTGAGTGACTTTTGCGGTGATGTGTTCACCTTCATCAAACTTCTTTTGAATGTCATCCCATACCTTACGGGCTTCAAGACGACGGTGAGAAAGAAGGTAGCTACCATTTTCCTTGTCGTTACCGATCTTGGAAATGACAACTAAGTCTAATTCGTCACCTACTTTTACAGCATCATTGATGTCTTCAACTGGCTTGGTTGATAATTCCTTAGCAGGGACGACACCTTCAACCCCTGCATCTTTAATTCCAACGATAGCTTGGCGATCATCATCGATTGCCAAAACTTCACCCTTGACAACATCGCCCACCTTTACTTGTTCAATGCTATCAAGCGCTTCTAACATATCGTTTTTGTTTTCGTTGTTTTCAGCCATTAAAAAAAATCCTCCTTGCAACAATCAACTCTAAATGATATTTTACTAAAATTTGTTTCACATTTCCAGTATTTAGGCTAATTCATCTTGTGTTTTTTTGATTATTTGACTAATTTTATCTACAACTTCGTCAATTGTTAAATTCGTTGTATCTAATCTTACCGCATCTGCTGCCTGAGTCAGTGGTGACACTTTCCTTGTGGAATCTTTTTTATCTCTTAATTCAATTGCCTTTTGTAAATCTTCTAAGGAAGTAGTATCAATCCCTTTTGCCTTATTTTCAACATAACGACGACGTGCACGTTCATAAGCACTAGCTACCATAAAAATCTTTACTGGTGCATTAGGTAAAACAGTTGTTCCAATATCGCGTCCGTCCATTACAATACCGCCTTTTTCAGCAATTTGGCGCTGTTGCTTTGTCATTTCCGCACGAACTTCAGGAACAGCTGCAATAGCTGACACATTTTCAGCAACTTTCGGCAACCGAATAGCATGGGTTACTTCTTCACCATTTAAAAATACTCGCTGTTCTGACTCTCCCGGCTCAAAATCAATTTTTACTTGGTGTGCAATTTCAGCGATAGCTTTTTCATCATTGGGGTCAATTCCCTGATTTAATACTTCCAGCGTAACTGCTCGGTACATTGCCCCCGTATCACAATAAACATAATTAAATTTTTTTGCTACTAATTTTGCGACTGTACTTTTTCCTGCCGAGGCCGGACCATCAATAGCGACTTGTAACCCTTTGTTCATTCTTTGTTATTCACTCCTCTAAATTTTAACCTAATACTAACTAGGATTGTTTAAGATTATCGATAATTATAATGATTTGTACTTCCTGAATTATTATACCGATTATATGTCTCACCGTTATTATAGCGTCGAGGTGTTTGCTGATAATTGCTATAACGATTTTGAGTATTGCGATTTTGGTAATAACCATTATTATAACGGTTACTGCTACTATAGCGATAATAACTACTGCTGCTTTGCGGAGTACTGCTATAGCTCTGGCTAGGCTGGGTTGAACTTGATTCAGTACTTGACGAAGAAACTGAACTTTCATCGCTCACACTACTACTCTTGGGGGATTTTTTGCTAGAGGTACTTGAACTGTGAGATACTTTTTTTTTACTATTTTCAGAGCTGGTAGCTACTTGTTCAGTTCTTACAGGATGATTGAATGATTGCTTATTATTGATCCAGTAAATAAGCGGAGTAGCAGCAAGGACAATAATTAATACAATTAAAATCGTCGTGATCATCGAATTATGCGATCGCTGCTTTCGGTGCTCTGTCCGTGACAAGTGACCATCGCGATCAAGGTCTTCATTGTCAGCAAATTTTTTATCCCATAACTCATCATTTGCCCGCCGGCTCTCTTTTCGTTCCTCACTCAAAGTAATCATGCCTCCTTTTTGAGAATTAACATTCTGATTGTATCGCAATCATTTAATACTTGTCTAGCAACTACACTAAACTTTAATTTTCAGTAATATTTAATAATTGTTTTAGCCGCTCATGCCAGTCAAGCTTTTGGGTTATGGTTTTCTCTGCACGAGCTGGTAAAAAAACCTTATGCTTCCACTCTGGCATCTCATTATCGCAACAAATACTTTCCTGTTTCTTTTCTGTTTCACCAAAATAGTTTAGTAGATACTTACGCCTGCAACTATCCGCTTTAATATATCCAAGCATTCTCTGTAATTCTTCTTCTGTTTGACTTTTTCGTTGATTAAACATTGTAATTATTTGTTCAGGGGTCGATTGATGATTTAAATAAAATTCAAACAACGCTCCCTGGTCACCAAGAATCGTTGATGAAATTTTATCATCTTTTATTTGTTGTAAAAGACTAGCTGGAGGAATATCAATACTCGTTAATTGTCGCTGAATCATTTCATCCCCATTGGCATATAGAAGGACGGCAAGGCTTTGTTTCCCATCTCGGCCAGCTCGTCCTATTTCTTGTAGATAATTTTCTAAATTACTAGGTAAATGATAATGAATTACATAACGAACATCGTTTTTATCAATTCCCATTCCAAATGCACTTGTTGCACAAATAACCTGTAACTCATTATTCATAAACTGGTTTTGAATCCGAAATCGTTCAATCGTTGCAACTCCTGCATGATATGCCGCAACATTTAAATCAGTCTGTGAGCTAAGCCATTCTGCCATCTGAGACGCTAATTTTCGACTAGCAAAATATATTATTCCTGGGCCGTCAAACTTCCGGACTAGTTGCAATAGTTCTTCATCTTTTTCTTTCTGCGTTGTCTTCTGCTGTACTGCTAAAAATATATTGGGACGGTCAACAGGTCTTATTATTTGTTGTGCGGTTATTATTCCCAGCTTTGCCAAAATATCCTGACGAATGCGAGGAGTAGCAGTTGCCGTTAACATTAAAGTAGCCGGTTTCCCTAGTTGTTGCCGAATGTTCTTTAAAAGTAAATATTCTGGGCGAAAATCAGGGCCCCATTGTGAGATGCAGTGAGCTTCATCAATTACTAACAAATCGACATTAATGTTTTTGAGCGCTTCTAAAACATTTTGGTTATCAAGCATTTCTGGAGAGGCAAACACAAATTTAAACGATTTCAGATTACGCAATATATTAGCCCGCTCGCGACCAATAATTTGTCCACTCAGCATTATTACTCTTTTTTCGCCTTGCCGATGTAACCTATCAACTTGGTCTTGCATCAATGAAAGCAGCGGTGAAACGATAACAACCGTTCCAGAAATCAAATATGCCGGAAGCTGATATAAAAGGGATTTCCCGGCCCCTGTTGGTAAGACTGTTAAGGCATCTTTCCCAGCCAATAACGCATCTATTGTTTCTTTCTGACCTGGACGAAATTTATCAAAGCCAAAACGCTTCTTTAATATTTGTAATATTTTTTCATTATTTTCCATCAGTTATTCCTTGATATATCTGATATAAGCGATATTCATAAAAAGTAGCTTTATCTTCGTTAAACTCCCAGCTCGTAGGATCCCCTTGATAAAATTTACCAAGTGCTACTCTTTTATCTGCTGGCAGTAAAGCATCCCAATTTAACTTATTCGGAATTAGAACAGCTGCCTCCAATAAATGCTCTTTAATCGTATTCTGCTTTAGTCGGCGCTGTTGTGCAATTTGTTCAATCGATAGTCCCTTAACGTATAAATCAAACGTTATCTGTGCACTACGATTTAATGGGCTTTCATTGAATAATGGCAAAAATAATTGCTGTAATGGTCCCGGAAAGTTACGGGCATATGCACTAATAGCCAACATCTCATCATGCCGTAAAAATTGAACATCATCAAGTCCTATATTTAAATCAGCACTTGCTTGATTAACTGTCCAGCCAGAATAATTGTGACCAATCATCACGTTAAAGAGATCAGTTGCCAACCGTGGATCTTCATTTTCTAAAGCACTTCCTAATCGGTGTAAATCGGAATAAAGCTCATTAACAATGTTCTGACGAAAGTTTTGGCGAAACCACTGCTTTACAGCCAGCATCTCACCATAAGATATTGCTAATGGAACATACTTTCTTTGTCCATATGAATATTCAGATACAACTTGAATAGCTAAAAATAACCGCTGCATTATCCGCTGTGTATTTGCCAGCCAGTACCAATCATAGAAAGATGGAGTATATAAATTGCTCTCTTCCTTTTTTAACTGACTAGCTCCCTTTTCCGTTAATTTTGCCTGTAATTGATCATCAATCATTAATAAACCATCATTTACAAGGCCATTAATTGTTTGGTCATAGTCCTGCCTTGTCAAAGAGCGATATGCTCCGAGCCATTCTAAGATTCTGTATTGACGTGCCCAAAATAAAGTTGCAACTGTCCGCCGGCTTTTTAAAGTATTTTCTATTACGCGAATTCTTCGTGGCTGATGATAACTAAAAAAACGCAATAACTTGGTCACCATTCTCACCTCCCTATTATTTATATACGTAATTTATTTAAAAATACTAGTATTAAATTCAATAAATTACCAATTTATCTAAATAACTCCCCTGATTGATAAAAAAGTAAACAGCGCGGTACATAAATGGCATCTAAAGCCCGGTAAAACTGAACTCTAGATGCCCTTTTAATCTTGATCTTAAATTGTCCGATGCTGATCTAACCATGAGCCTAACCGTCCTGCAACAATTACATATACAATTGTTACAACTAAACCCTTGATAATATTAAATGGCAATACCCCAATGGCCACCAACTGTGCTACTGGTAAAGTTGGCTTCCAATTCCAAACAGCCATATAAAGCGGCGTAAGCACCCACAGGTTTAAAAGGGACATTAGAACAGTCAAAATCACTGTACTTAAAACAATCCCCACCAGTGCTTGTTTCTTCTTAGTCCAACTATGATGACGCCATACCCACGAAAATGGGAGAAGAAGCGCTAATGAAGAAATAAAATCACTCGTAACCCCAATTAATTCCGCAGGTGAAAAGCCATGAACCATTCCATGAATCAAACATTTTATTGCAGCAATTGCAATACCGCCTACCGGACCATATATATATCCCCCTATTAAAACCGGAACATCTGAAAAATCTAATTTTAGATAGGGAGCCATGGGTAACACAGGAAATTCAAAAAACATTAAAATAAATGCTAAAGCACTTAAACATGCTATTCCTACTAACCGTTGAATACGTTGATGCGTCATTGTCATTATTAACAACCTCCATTTGAGATTGCCTCCATTTGGCATCCTGCATTAAAAAAGCGCTACTGACTTAATAAGTTTGTCAGCAACGCAAATAAATCATTTAAAGATTATTTAATACAGAAATCTTCTTTATACCAGACTATACTGTCGGTTCTGGAATTACACCAGCTCAACCACTACACTATGCAGCGGGTTGCGGACTATTACCGCCGGTCGGGAATTACACCACGCCTTGAAGACAAACGTTTATAATATTTTACACTTACTATTTTAATGTGCTTCGTTAATTATGTCAACGCTTACGGCTTTTTCTTATCATTTATTCCATAAAACTTAGCCTATTGCTAATATATTAAATTTTTATTTTTTCAACATTTGAATTTCTTCAGGTTTTAGCGCCCGAAATTCACCCGGTTGTAACCCGTATAAATTAAGCGGACCATAAGTTTCTCGATGTAACTTAATAACTGGATGACCAACTACTTTAAACATGTTCTTTACTTGATGGTTTCTGCCCTCATGAATTGTTAGCTGAACAAGACTGGTCTTTTTTGCCCGATCAACATTAATCAGTTTGGACTTTGCTGGTTTAGTTTTTCGACCATCAACAATAACACCCAACCGCAGCTGCTTTAATTCATCGTTTTTGATAATACCCTCAACTTTTGCAATGTATGTTTTTTCAACTTCATATTTAGGATGCATTAACTTATTGGCTAATGCCCCATCATTAGTTAATAGTAAAATTCCTGTCGTATCGTAGTCCAAGCGGCCAACTGGATAAATCCGCTCATCAATATCTTCATCATGAATAATATCAACTACCGTTCGTCGCCCTTTATCATCATGAGCACTAGAGATTACTCCCCGTGGTTTATTTAATAGATAATAAACATGCTGCTCACGCTGGATAGGTACACCATTTACAACTATCTCATCATGCGTACCTACTTTAGTCCCTAGCTCTTTTACTATCGTACCGTTAACAGCAACTTTCCCTTGAAGAATTAGTTTTTCTGAAGCGCGTCGTGACGCTACTCCTGCCTCAGCCATTGCTTTTTGTAATCTTTCCATTTAATTATCTTCCTTTCCTTTTTCGCGGGTTTGTAATGCTTCAAGGAAAATATCACCATTTATATCACTAACATCTAATTCATCTTGATCTGGAAGCGGTGGCAATTCATCTAAATTACTTAAGCCAAAATAGTTCAAGAATGCTGGAGTTGTTGAATATAAGAACGGTCGACCAGGAGCGTCTAACCGTCCATGAGTATCAATTAATCCTCGTACCATTAATTTTTGCAGGGACCCGGAGCTTTTAACCCCTCGAATGTCATCAATTTCTAATCGTGTAATTGGTTGACGATAAGCAACAATTGCTAACACCTCTAACAATGCTTTAGTAAGCGGAACAGTCAGCGGCACTTCAAAATAATGCTTGATTACATTAGCTAGTTGTGGCTTAGTTGCTAAACGATACGTTTGGTTGCTTTCCAATAAAACAAAAGCAGATGTCCGATCATTCTCATATTTTATTTTCAGTTCTTGAAGAATTGCTAAAATTGCCGGCTTCATAAAACCAGATATTTTTGCTAAATCACTAAGAGTAATTCCTTCATCTCCACTGATAAATAATAATCCTTCAATCTGCGCTTGATTGGTTAGTTTCATATTCGCCACTCTTAGGTCCCTCCACTAAAATTATCGGTTCAAACAAACCTGTTTGGTTGATTACAATTGCTTGGTGTTTTGCTAATTCAAGGATTGCTAAAAAAGTAGTTACTAGTCCATCACGAGTATACATATCACTAAAAAGATCATCGAATCGTGCTGGTCCTTCTTGAATAAACTTAAAAACTTGTTTCATCCGCTGACCTACACTTATCTTTTCTGCAGCCACTGTCTCAACTAGAGGCGTTGCTAATTGCTGCCGGCGTAAAACATTAGTAAACGCCTGCTGTAGATCTTCCAAGTTTATTCCTGGTTCAACATGTGCTTTTATCATATCAGCTGGCACTTGCATTGCTGGCCGGGTATATTCCTGTTGTCGTAAACTCTCTTTATCTTTAAGGTGATCGGCTGCCTTTTTATACCGCTGATATTCAAGTAATTGGTCAACTAATTCCTGACGCGGATCAACTTCTTCTATTTCTGGCTCCATATCAATTGGTGGTGGCGAGGGTAAAAGCATCTGACTTTTAATATCCATCAAGGTGGCGGCCATTACAAAATATTCCCCCGCAACTTCTAATTGATGATTTTGCATCTGATGTAGATATTCGAGGTATTGACTTGTAATTTGCGAAATTTGAATATCATAAATATCCATTTCAGATTGTTTTATTAAGTGTAATAACAAATCTAGCGGCCCCTCAAAATCATGAACCTTAATCACTGGTTGGAATGGTTTTTGCGGTTGCACTTGCTCACTCATTATTTCTCTCCCACATACTAATTATTGGTTGGGTTGCTAAAGTCCCTAAAAGGCGCTTATCAGGATATTGGTCATGAACGCCGTCTAACAATGAAAATATATTATGACCAGATCGTTCACTAGGTGTAAAGGATAACCGGCGAACCAATACGTAATAGTCGCCAATTTCTAAAATAACAATCCCGATAAAATGACTATCATCCATGTCTCTCCATAAGAAAATCGGCCAGTCACTGGCAATTGCCCAGTCCATTTCTTCCATGAATCGATTATCTTTTCGCAAGTCTGTCACTAGAGATAGTAACCCAAGAGCTATTTTTTGGTAATCTTTTCGGTAGCGAACTAACATTATATATTCCTTTCTATGCTCGTGGATGATATTTCATATAATTAGCAGATAATTGTTGCGGTGATACCTTCAAATATGGCTGAATAGCTTTCATCGCATTGTAACCTAAGATTTCCTGAATTAATTGGATATCAGCGCCGTTTTCAATTAAATGAACGGCAAATGAATAACGCATTGTTTGCGGGGTAACTTCTTTTTTTATTTTTGCTTCCGTAACCCATTCCTTCATTTTTTTCCAAATCCCCTGTCGAGTTAATGGGCATCCGTGAGCATTTACAAAAACAATCGTCTCTTGTTTATTCTTTATTAATTGCGGACGACTATCTTTTAAATATTTTTCTATCCATTCTACTGCTGGTTGACTCAGAGGAATTATTCGCTCTTGATTATTCTTACCTGTAATCTGTAATAATTTAACATCAAGGTGGAGATCTACAATATTTAATGCAATAATTTCACTAACCCGCATCCCTGTTGCATCCATCACTTCTAGGAGGGCACGATCTCGAATGCCTAAAGGAGTGGATACATCTGGTACTTGAAGTAATTGCTCAATTTCTTTTTCAGTTAAAATTACCGGTGTTGCAGGCTGATCAAAAGTATATTGATGGTCAATCATCTCCATTGGGTTAACCGTTAGATAATGATGACGAATCATATACTTATAAAATTGGCGTAAACTCGAAATTACACGATTAATTGTTGAATTGGCTTTGTTTTGTTGGCGAAACTCATTTAAAACTTCAATCAGCATATACTGATCAACCTGCTGCCACTGCGAAATTCCGTGATTCTGGAGATAGGTCATTGTCTGCCCTAGATCACGCTGATAACTCATAATAGTGTTATTGCTTAAGTGGCGGTCTTCTCTTAAAAAGGCTAAAAATTCAGCTACATTATCATCCATTAATCTTGATTCTCTTTTATTAGAATTAATTGGCCATCACGTTGTTCTACAATTTTTTCTTTAAGCAAATGACCAACTGCTCGCTTAAATTGTCCTTTGCTAATGCCAAACACACTTCGAATAATTGATGGATCTGTCTTATCCGTATACGGTAACCGATGATTGATATCGTGTTCTAGCATCGTTAAAATCATCTGCGCATCTTCGCTAATTGCTTCATATGCCCGTGGCTTTAGTGATAAATTAAGGCTTCCATGAGATGAAAGACCAATAACCCGTGCCTTTACTCGTTGTCCTAAACGTGGCTCTTGATCCCGCTCACTTGGATGAATAAATCCTAAATGATAATCATCAGTGATTGCAAAAGTCCCACTCATTTTTAATCGATACACGGTTGCATATGTATCATGATTAAGTAAGCGTTTATCAGGAGCAGCCGATATTGTCTGATAAATTTGATCATCCGCTAGTTTCCCCCAAAGGCGATCCTTATCATCAACTTGCAATGACATTAGCAAACGATCGCCTGGCTGTGGCCATAGATGTTTTAAACTGGGTAAATCATCTAAAGAAACAACGATATCCTTATTGGGCAATCCAATATCAACAAAAACCCCTAGATCACGTCGGACATTGACGACAGTCCCGTAGTCATAGTGGTCTACTTGAATTGTTGGAATATGTTCACAAGTCATCTGCAATTGATGCTTTTCATTTTCATAGACAAAGCCACGAACTTGTCCACCAATATGCAATATTTGCGGACTTTCTTTTTTAGGCAACCGGTATGTTTGTCCGTTACGATCGGGTTGAACAAAATAATCCGTATCGTTCTCATCAATCATTACCGCGGTAACAACTTTTCCTAATGCTGAATTCATTTTACATCACTTATCCTTTTTTATTCTATATCGATTTTACACGGTGGGAGATTATTTTACTAGTAGGATCAATTGATTTAACCTTTATGCAGACTAAGTAAAAGCCAATTTTTTCAACAAAAAAACTTGGAAGAATAATTCTCCCAAGTCTTTAAAATTGTCTTACTAATTTATTAAATATTAGTCGATAGTCTTAACACGCATCATGTTGGTTGCACCTGGAACACCCAAAGGAACACCAGCAACAATGATGATCTTGTCGCCCTTCTTAGCAAAGCCAAGTTCTACCGCTTTCTTAGCAGCTAAGTCGAACATCTTATCAGTGTTCTTCATTTCATCAACAACGTATGGTTGAACACCCCAGTTAATCATAAGGCCGCGTTCTACACGTTCATTTGGAGTTAAGGCAACGATATCAGCATTTGGACGGTACTTAGAAATCATCTTAGCTGTGTAACCAGAAGCAGTGTAAGCAACAATAGTATGAATATCTAAGTCCTTAGCAGCATTAGCAACAGCTGAACCAATAGTTTCGGTTACATCTGACTTGTCCCAATCAAACTTTTCAGTTCCGAATTCCCAAAGGTGGTTTTCAGCCTTGATGTCAATGTTGTTCATCATTGCAACAGATTCTACTGGGTAGTCACCGTTAGCACTTTCACCAGAAAGCATAGTAGCATCAGTACCATCAAATACAGCGTTAGCAACATCTGATACTTCGGCACGGGTTGGACGAGGGTTTTCTTGCATTGAGTCAAGCATTTGAGTAGCAGTAATAACTGGCTTACCTAATTCATTACAACGCTTGATCATGTGCTTTTGAACGATAGGCACATTTTGAGCAGGAATTTCAACACCCATGTCACCACGAGGAACCATTAAACCATCAGATACTTCAATGATTTCTTCGAAGTTGTCGATACCTTCTTGAGATTCAATCTTAGGGAAGATTTGAACGTCTTCCATGTTCTTTTCTTTAAGAAGTTCACGAATGTCAAGAACATCTTGAGCCTTACGAACGAATGAAGCTGAGATGTAGTTGATCTTGTTTTCCAAACCGAAACGAATATCACTACTATCCTTTTCAGTAATACCTGGCAAGTTGATTGACACACCAGGAGCATTAACACCCTTACGAGAACCAAGAACACCATGGTTTAATACGTGGCAGACAAGTTCTTTGTTTGCATCGTCTTTTTCATCAATGACCATGTCAATCAAACCATCATCAAAAAGAACATGACCGCCAACATGAGTGTCATCGTATAAGCCTGGGTAGGTAACAGCAATCTTATCATGGGTACCTTCAATTGAAGGATCCATTGAAATACGAACCTTGTCACCAATTTCGAAGTTAATCTTACCTTCTTTTTGAACAGTAGTCCGAATTTCAGCACCCTTAGTATCAAGCATGATACCAACATGCTTACCAGTAATTTCTTCGGCCTTGTGTACATTTTCCATTCGGCCCAAGTGTTCTGGGTGGTCACCGTGTGAGAAGTTGAAACGGAAAATATTAGCTCCCGCGTTGATCAACTTAACAATCGTATCAACATCAGTACTTGCAGGACCAAGTGTACTTACAATCTTGGTTTTCTTCATAAATGAATCTCTCCTTTTGCATCTATAGCATCAATTATCATCTGTAATTGTATGCCTCATTTGCACACTGTTATGATAGCACTTTTCAAATAACGTGTCTTTATTTTTTGTGCAAAAGGTAGCAAAAAAGCGCTATCATTTTAAAATTAGCTATTTTTTCTAATTATTATCTAATTTTTAGATTATCATTATCTGCTTTTCAACTCTTGCAAGACAACGTTTTCTTGCCCCAGCACCGCAATAAGAACCTCTTTTACTTTCTGAGAATCTTTTAACCATTGCTGCCGTGCAAGAATTCTTTTTCTATCAGTTGCTGGATAAAACAAAATAACTGGAATATTCCCCCTATATTGATTAAAAATTTGATTTAATTTCTGGTGAATCAAATTCGTATCTAAAGGCTCGGGAATCCTTAGAACCCATCGTTTATTCGGTTGGTGGCGCTGAACATCTTTTATATCTAAAATTTGATTAGCGATTATTTGTAGTCCTCGTCCCTCGCGTTGTTCTGTTTTTCCGCGAATAATTAATATTTTATTTTGTGATAGCTGATCCTTAAATTGCTGATACTGTTTTGGGAAGACAGTAATATCAATTGAGCCGGTTTCATCAGTAGCATTGACAAAAGCCATTTCGCGGTGCTCGCGTTTTGTATATATAGTTTTAATATTATTTGTCAATACTATAAGAGTTACTTCATTGTTCGGGGACAAATTACTAATTTTGGCAGCTCCCAGTTGTTGACCTAGTTGATAATATTGGGTAACTGGATGCCCAGATAGGTAAACACCCAAGTATTCATTCTCTTTAGTTAAGCGCGTCAATAGTGAAAATTCATTACGTCGCGGAATTGCTGTTTGTAACGCAGGATCATCACTAAAGTCTGCAAAACCTGCAAATAATTCAATTCCCGAGATTAACTTAGGGAGTGCTTCAATCATTTCAGCACGATTATAGCCAAGATTATCAAAGGCTCCGCTATAAATTAATGGTTCAATCAATTCTTGCTTTTGCCATTGTTCAGGCAAGCGGGCAATAAAATTGTGCAAATCAGTGAAATTACCATTCTCTTGTCGTTCCCTTATAATTGAAGCAATGAAATCGCGCCTTACCCCCTTAATTGATGCAAGGCCAAAATAAACCACGTCATCATAAAGTAAAAAGCCGCTCTGACTTATGTTAATCCGTGGACCGCTGATTCGAACGCCAAATTTCTTTGCATCACTTACATGACGCTTTAATTTTTCAATATTAGTTTCAGCATTCATTAAAGCTGTAAAGAAGGCAGCAGGATAATGAACCTTTAAGTAAGCCATCTCGAAGGCCATCATTGAATATGCAACCGCATGAGAACGATTGAACCCGTAATTAGCAAAACGATCTATATATTCAAAAACCTGCTGAGCGACCCGCGATGGATATCCCCTTTCTTCTGCACCAGCAATGAACTTAGTCTGCATCTCATCCATCGTTGCTTTCTTCTTTTTACTCATTGCTCGTCTTAGCAAGTCGGCTTCCCCTAATGAAAAGCCTGCCATTGCAGAAGCTAGTTGCATTACCTGTTCTTGGTAGACTAAGATTCCATAGGTCGGACCTAATATTTTTTCAAGTGACGGTGCTGGAAAACCAATCTTCTCTCTTCCCATTTTTCGAGCAGTAAAGTGGGAAATATTTTCCATTGGGCCAGGACGATAAAGAGCATTTACTGCTACAATGTCCTCAAAATTTGTTGGGTGTAAACTAACTAATACGTTTCTAATCCCATTAGATTCGAACTGGAAAATTCCTCCTGTATCACCACGTTGAAACAGTTCAAGAGTTAATGAATCATTAAAATTAATTTGTTGAAGACTAAATGATGGGTCTTTTTCCCTGATCATTTGCATGGTGTTGTCCATGATTGATAAATTCTTTAATCCTAAAAAGTCCATCTTTAGTAGCCCGAGAGCTTCCACAGTATCTTTAGGAAACTGAGTCATTAATAAGCCGTCGCTACCTTCTTGAAGAGGTACTATCTCATGCAATGGCTGTTCTGAAAGTACAATTCCCGCTGCGTGAATCGAGTAATGGCGCGGTAATCCTTCTAGCTGTTGTGCGACTTTAATTAGCAAGCGCATCTTAGGACTGTCATCTAATAAGTTTTTTAAACGTTGGGATTCTTTTATAGCTGTCGCCAATGTCATATGACTACCATGTGGCAAGGCATCAATCAATCTTTGCATATCATAACGAGGAAGGCCAAACACACGGCTTACGTCACGTACAACCTGCTTTGCCGCAAGCGTTCCAAAGGTAATAATCTGTGCTACTCGTCCATGTCCATATTTTTGATGAACATATTTTAATACTTCGTCACGCCGATTGTCGGGAAGGTCTAAGTCAATATCTGGCATCTGTGCTCGTTCAGGATTAAGGAAACGTTCAAACAATAAATCATACTGCAAAGGATCAACTTCAGTAATCGCAAGAGCATAAGCCACCAAAGAACCAGCTGCAGAACCCCTCCCAGGGTCAGTAGTAATTTTATGTTCATGGGCAAAATTCATTACATCCCACACAATTAAAAAATAATCATCAAACCCCATCTCATGAATTACTCTCAATTCCATCGCTAATCGTTCTTGATATTGACGAATTGTTTTTCCTTGCGCTACTCGTCGTCGCCTTAGTCCCGCAATGCACAAAGAGCGTAAGTATTGTTGGGAGGATATGCCATCAGGAGTTTTAAAATGTGGTAAAACCGGGGATTTAAATTGCAATTCAACATTACATTGATCAGCAACCTCGACCGTTTTTTGTGCCGCATTAATAATACCTTCCTCTTGGTATGCTTGGATTATTTTTTCCTGTGCTTGTAGATAATCTTCACCTAACCTACCAGCATCTACGGCCGGATCTTTCAATTCTGCACCAGCACCGATTGCTTGCAAGACATGACTAGCAAAGAGATCATTCGCATTTAAATATTCAACTGGCGAAGTCCCTACCAAGGGCAATGACATTTTTTTTGATAATTGTTGCAGTGTAACAAGCTGAACATTATCTAATTGTGGATTTATTCCCAGCAACAGACTATTTTCATCTGCTACCTTAGATAATTCCGTCAAAATTGAAGTTGGTTGTGTAATAACACTAAAAACGGTACTCTGCACAGGAACAATAATAAATAAATCCCCCATCAAAGGCTGAATTTGCTTGATTGTTAAGGCTAATTTTTTATTTTTTCTCGTTTGATAAAGCGTTGATAGATCCATTAAATGCTGATATCCTTGTTGGTTTTTTGCCAAGAATATTAGACTTAGCTTGGTCCCATCGATATCATTTAATGCGATAACCATCCGAAGACCGATAATTGGCTTTATACCGGCTTTTTTAGCTTCATTATAAAATTCTACCGCACCGTATAAGACGTTCTCATCTGTTAATGCTAATGCCTTATAGCCACGCTCCTTGGCTGCTGCAACTAAATCTGTAATTCGTGTCGGACTTTTTAATAAACTATAACTACTCTTAACATCTAAGGGCGTAAAATCCACTTCGTTTCACCTCTCAATAAAATTATATCAAATCAGTTTATAAATAGAGAAATTAAGGTGGCCCTTTCAAAAACAATAATAAATATGCTAGAATATGGTATGACTTCAAAGGGGATGACCAACATGAACTTTTTATCAAAGAATATTGTTGCCGGTATTTGGGCACTTATTCTGGGAGAGGTCCTAGCTTACATCACAGGTCAACTAGAATCCATGACACCAGATTATACCCTTGTCGGCTGGTGTTCCGTAATCATGGGATTGATTGTTATTAATTGCGTTGATAAGATTACTGCAGATGCAAATCCCAGTGAAAAGAATAACTAAATAAAAAGGATTGAGTTTTTTGTAGACTCGATCCTTTTTATTTTGTCCTAAAACAATTAATTTTCTTTGGCGGTCAACCGGACAATCTCAAGAAGGGTATCTAACGCTTTTTCCATGGTCTGCAAGGAAACGTATTCATACCGTGAATGCATATTTTCACCACCAGCAAAAAGATTTGGTGTTGGTAATCCCTTATATGAAATTGTTGAACCATCTGTTCCGCCACGAACTGGATAAATATCAGGTTTAATGCCTAAGTTTTCCATTGCATGTTTTGCAATCTCAACAACTTCCATATGATCCTTTAGCGCATCTTTCAAATTATAGTACTGGTCATACAGGTTCATTGTTACGCGGTCAGCTCCAAGTTCATCATTCAAGCCAGCTACAATCCGCTCCAGTAGATGTTTTCGTTCAACAAAAGTTTCTTTATCATGATCGCGAATTAGGTAAGTCATAGATGCATGGTCAACAGTCCCATTAAACTTATACAGGTGATAGAACCCTTGACGACCATCAGTCCGTTCCGCCCGATCATGAGCTGGTAGACTATTTTGTAAATCAATGGCAACTTGGATAGCATTGATCATGGTACCCTTAGCAACCCCTGTATGAACGTCTTTTCCTTGAATCTCTATTTCAGCTTGAGCAGCATTGAATGTTTCATATTCAAGTTCGCCAAGTGGTCCCCCATCAACAGTATATGCAAAATCAGCACCAAAATCAGTAACGTCAAAATGGTCAGCACCAGTACCAATCTCTTCGTCAGGTCCTAAACCAATCTTTATCGTTCCATGTTTGATTTCAGGATGCGCCATTAAATAAGCAGCCATTGTTATTATTTCAGCAACTCCTGATTTATCGTCTGCTCCAAGTAAGGTTGAGCCATCAGTAGTAATTAAGGTGTTTCCTTGATATTTCTTTAATGACGGAAATTCAGCAGTTGTTAGGGTATACTGACCCTGTTCATCAAGTTTAATATCTGATGCTCCATCATAATTCTCCACAATTTGCGGGTTAACATTATGAGCATTAAAATCAGCAGTATCCACGTGCGCAATAAAACCAACTGTTGGAACCTTCTTGTCAATATTACTAGGAATAGTTGCCACCAAATATGAACTCTGTGGATTGATATGAACATCACTTAATCCTAAAGCAACTAGCTCATCCTTTAATTCGTTTAAAAATGCCGTCTCTTTAGGGTCAGAAGGAATAGTTTCTGAATCAGGGTTTGACCTGGTTTCAGTTTTAACATATTTTAGGAACCGAGGTAATAATCCTTCATATTTTTCCTCACTCATAACTAGCATCTCCTTATATTATTCATTCACAATAAATGTAAACGGTTCAGTATTAACTTTACTCTCTATTACATCAAACTGCCAGTTATTTTGGTCACGCCATTGTGAAATTAAGGCAGCCAGCTGATGGGCGGCAATTACTTCAATGTGATGTCCAGGATCGACTACCGTTAAGTGGTTAGCAATCATATCATGGGCGAAATGATAACTAACATCCCCTGTTACATAGGCGTCAGCATTCATAGCAAGTGCTTGCTGGTAAAAATCCTGCCCTGAGCCGCCAAGAATAGCCACCCGTTTAAGTTGCTTACCCTGATCAAGAGGATTAACTATTAAACGTAATCCCTTTACCTGAAACATATCCATGCAGTACTGAGCAAATTCACGTGGTGTCATCTCATTCGTCAATTCACCAACACGCCCCATGCCAACTTCATCACCACTAACAGGATCATTACCAGCTGGCACTAACGGGGATAATTTTTCCAAATGCAATTGAGCAGCTAACCAATCATTCATTCCGCCATTAGCAGTATCCAAGTTAGTATGGGCAGCATAGACGGTGATATTATTTGCTAGTAAGTCAGCATACATTCTATTTTGAGGATTACGTGTATCCAAGTCTTTTGCTGGGTGAAACATAATTGGATGATGAGCAAAAATAAAATCAACTTTTCGGCTAATCGCTTCGTTAACTACTTCAGGCCGAACATCTAGCGTTGTCATCAAACGGGTAATGGGCAGTTCAGGATTACCCACCTGTAGCCCAACATGATCCCATTTTTCTGCTAGCTGCGGATTAGCATATTTTTCAAAACGTTCAATTAATTGATTACCGGTCGTCATCTGCAATCGCTTCCTTCACTTCTAATAAAACCTGGTTCAGCTCATTAATTTTTTGAACTGGCGGTTGTTGTGCCTGTTGCATCTGTTTAATAACATGTGTTTCCCGCTGAATATATTCTTGCCATTTTTTCTTGAAAACCGGGCCCTTATTTTCTAAAAGGAATGGGCCAAAATCAAGTTCATACTGGCTATACCGAAATGGAACAATTGATGGTTCAGCAACAATTATTTCATAGATATGATTATCTTCTTCAATTATTTTTTCCGTCATTATTTGATAACGGTTATCCATTAACCATTTCCGTAATTGACTTTCCCCCACATTAGGCTGGAGAACTAGTCTTTTAACCCCTTTTAGCTTATCCTTACCTTTTTCTAAAATTGAAGCAATTAAACTCCCGCCCATTCCGGCGATTGTTATCGTATCGATATTATCAGCAGTTCTAATGGCTGCTAGACCATCAGCTAAACGAGGGACAATTTTATTTTCAAGTTGGTGGGCCTTTATCTCATGAACAGCATTTTCATAAGGTCCCTTCACAACTTCACCAGCAATTGCAAAGTTAATTTTACCGTCTAATACCAATGCAGCCGGCAAGTATGCATGATCTGAACCAATATCAGCAACTCGTGCGCCCGCTGGTACAAGTGAAGCCACACAAGCTAGCCTTGCTGATAAGTGCTTTTCATCCACAAAAATCATTCCTTTATCTATTTAATATGTCAATTATAACAAAAATAGAAAGTGCGGTAGATATCGCTTTGGATTTCTATCGTCACTTTCTATTTTCTTAAGATAGGCTATTTAAGAATTCACCAATTCGTTTGATAGCTTCTTTTAAGTTTTCATCAGAGGAAGCATAGGAAAGACGAACATAGCCATCGCCACCCTTACCAAATGCGCTACCTGGAGTTACACCAACTTTTGCCTCTTTAGCAAGACGCTTTGCAAATGTAACATCATCTTTACCAAACTGAGCAGGAATTTTAGCAAACAGATAAAATGCTCCTTCCGGCGTTAACATTTCAAAACCAAGTTCTTTAAGACCCTTGACTAACAAATCACGCCGATGTTGATAAATCTTGCGAAATTCAACCGGATCATTTAGCCCGTTTGTCAAAGCCTCAGCAGCAGCCATTTGAACACTGTTTGTGACTGTTGTGACTAAAAATGCGTGCATCTTTGAGATATTAGTCATGATCTTGGCCGGTGCCGCAACATACCCCAAACGGTAGCCAGTCATTGCATGCGACTTTGATAATCCAGAAATAAAAATTGTCCGTTCTGGAATTAACGTTGCAATAGAGTAATGTTCTACCCCATATACTAACTCACTATAAATTTCATCAGCAATTGCGTACAAGTGATGTTTTTTAATCACTTCTGCCAACCCTTCTAATACTTCCTTAGGATATTCACGTCCAGTAGGATTGCTTGGATAGTTAAGGATAACAGCTTTTACTCCCTTGCCTTCTTCTTCGATAACTTTTTCAAGTCGTTCTGGAGTTAAAACAAAATTATCTGCTGAAGTATCAACCTGAACCACAGTTGCACCGGTCATCGCAATCAACGGAAAGTACAACGAAAAGACCGGTGTTGGAACGATAACTTTATCACCTGTATTAAGAAGTGAGAATAGGGCTGCATCTAAGGCTTCCGTCGCCCCAACAGTAGCAATGATCTCACTCTCCGGATCGTAGTATACATCCCGAGTTTTTTGAATATAGTTACTAATTGCTTCAAGTAATTCAGGTTTCCCCATTTGCGGAGCGTAGTGTGAGTCATCTTCTTCAATACTTTTAATAGCCGCTTGCTTAACATGTTCTGGAGTAGCCATATCAGGTTCTCCTAATGTTAATTTAATAATTCCTGGAATTTTCGATACTTCTTTATTGAATTCACGAATTCCCGATGGCTTTAACGCGTCTAATTTATGACTAACAGTTCCATATAAATCAGCAGATAATTCTGGCATTGTTCGATCTCTCCTCAATTTAATTTAATAATATATTTCAAAAACGCTTTATAAAAATTTTACCCGAACAATGCTACTATTTCAATAGAAAAATAAGTTTTTTCTCATTTACATTAAATAAAATTAAAAATCAGCTTAAGATAATTAAATAATTATATCTTAAACTGATTTTTAGTGTAATTTCGATTATTTTACGTATATATAATAATGAAGCACTTTATTCCAAGAAATCCTTCAATTGTTTTGAACGTGATGGGTGACGTAGTTTTCGTAATGCTTTTGCTTCAATTTGCCGAATCCGTTCACGGGTAACACCAAATACTTTCCCCACTTCTTCAAGTGTGCGTGTTCGCCCATCATCTAGACCAAACCGAAGCCGCAAAACATTTTCTTCACGATCAGTTAATGTATCCAACACATTTTCAAGTTGCTTCTTCATCATTTCGTAAGCAGCATGATCTGCTGGGCTAGTTGCATCTTGGTCTTCAATAAAGTCTCCCAAGTGCGAATCATCTTCTTCACCAATCGGTGTTTCTAGTGAAACCGGTTCTTGTGCAATCTTAAGAATATTCCGTACCTTTTCAGTCGGCATATCCATTTCTGCACCAATTTCTTCTGGTAAAGGTTCACGACCAAGATCCTGTAGTAGCTGACGTTGGATTCGAATCAACTTATTAATTGTTTCAACCATATGAACCGGTATACGGATCGTCCGTGCCTGGTCAGCGATTGCCCGGGTAATTGCTTGACGAATCCACCAAGTAGCATAAGTAGAAAACTTAAATCCACGCCGATAATCAAACTTTTCAACGGCCTTCATCAATCCCATATTACCTTCTTGAATCAAATCAAGGAATTGCATTCCCCGTCCAACATAACGCTTAGCAATTGAAACAACAAGACGTAGGTTGGCTTCCGCTAGTTCCTGCTTGGCAACTTCATCACCTTTTTCAATCCGCAATGCAAGTTGGACTTCCTCATCAGCAGTTAACAGATTTACACGACCAATTTCTTTTAAGTACATCCGGACAGGATCATTAATTTTAACACCAGTAGGAGCTGATGTATCCTTCATTGCTGATTGCGATAACTTTTCCGTTGCTTTCAATGCGCGCGGATCTGGGTCACCATTTTCGTCAACAACACTGATTCCAGCATCTTCAATATTTTGAAGCAGGTTATCAATTCCCTCAGCGTTCAATTCAAACGGCTTAGCAATCTTAGTTGTTAATTCATCATATTCAATTTCTTTTTGTTTCTTATAATTACGAATTAACTTACCAACTGCTGTGTCATATTCTTGTTGGTCAAAGTCGGCACTGTTAGAAATAACAACATCTTTTTTCTTACTCTTTGCCATATTAGTTAGTCTCCTCCGTTTTTAAACGTTGTTGCTGCTTTAATAATTTTACCAGTTCAATCGTTAATTGCGTAGCTAATTCTGTATTATGCAAAGAATTAGCCTCTTTTAATTGAGCTTGCTTATCTGCAATTTGAGCAGCTAGTGGCGTCTGCTCTGTAATTATATTAATACAATCATCTATTGCCCGCATGTCAACTTGTTGATCAACATTTAAATGTTCAATCTGACCAAGCGTCCCTTGCAAATCGCTTTTATCTAAGTAATCAAGGAAGTCAGCAGTAGAATACGCTCCATTTTCAGAAAAATAACTTGCTGCTAACAAATATAATGTCTGATACTTTTCATGAGCAAAATGAAAATCACTATCCGCAGTAACATGCATCCAAACTTCACGGTCATAAAGCATATATCTTAATAAAAGCTGCTCAGCTAGTTCAGTGCGACTTAACTTGAGCTCGCCTTGTACAGGTTGTCGATATTCTTGCGTCTGCGTCGGTACCTGTCGCGTAACCTGTTGACGCTGGTTAAAACCAAGCTGTTGGCGGAGCTGGTTAATTTGAGTTCGTAAAGTCTGCCGGTCCAAGTTAAACTCACTTGCTAACTGTTGCAGGTACATATCTTCTTCTAGGGGTGCATCAACTTGAGCAATTACCTTCAACGCCTGGTTTAAGTAACTCATCAATTCGTTTTGATTATCCAGGTTTTTTCCGTTCTTCAAGAAACGTAAATAAAATTCTACTGTTGTTTCTTCTTTATTGACAAGATACGCACTGAATTGTTTAGCACCATACTTTTGAACATATTCATCAGGATCAATTCCTGCTGGCAATTGCACAACTTTAACTTGTAATTGTTTAGACCGATGATCATTTACAAGACTGATAGCACGATCAATTGCATTTTGGCCCGGCTCATCTCCGTCATAGCAAATATCTAATTGAGAAGTCGCACGTCCAATAATGGCTACCTGTTCTTCAGTAAAACTTGTCCCCATCGAAGCAATTCCATTTGTGACTCCAGCCCCAAAAGCAGAAATTACATCCATAAATCCTTCAAATAAATATAATTTCCCATTTTTTCGCGCACTCTTCCGCGCAATATCAAAATTAAATAACGTTCGCCGCTTATTGAAAATAGGCGTTTCCGGACTATTTAAATACTTGGGCAAATCCGTTTCATTAGTCAATAGTCTTCCCGAAAAGGCAATAACCTGCCCCTGACCATTTTTTATCGGATACATAACTCTTTCAACAAAACGATCACGTAATTCACCTTGTTGATTTTCACTAAAAAGACCGCTTTTCCTTAAAAGCTGGTAATCAATCTTTTGTTGCTCAAAAAACGGCTTTAAGATTCGCTGATCAGGTGCATATCCTAACCCAAATTGATCAATGAGTTCATCGCTCATTCCCCGTTTTCTTAAATAATTAAGTGCTGATTGTCCAGCAGGAGTATTAATCAGAATATGATGATAAAGTTTGGCAGCCTTATCGTGAAGCTTAAGAAGCTGTTGCGTCTCATTATTTAATGGTTTTGGAGATGTATTGACATATTGTTCAGGAATTTCAATGTTACTATCGTTTGCTATTTCCTTAACTGCATCAACAAAGTCAATATGTTTCAGTTCCATTAAAAACTGAAATACATTTCCGCTCCGATGACAACCAAAACAATAGAAAAACTGCTTTTCTTCATTTACAGAAAAAGATGGTGTCTTTTCATCATGGAATGGACATAACCCAATCAAATTTTTCCCAGCTTGGTGTAATTGGACGTAGCGACCAATTACGTCACCAATATCTACTGAATTCCGTACCTCATCAATTACGTTACGCGGTATCTTTGCCATTGATTCACCCCACTTAGTAAGCGAACAGCAACGAAAGGTCGCAACCTAACGGAATGCGACCTCCAACTATATCCCTATTTCACTAGTATATATGATAACACAAGTTTTCGACAAAACAATCAAAACGCCTTATTTCACAATTAAATTGTCTAAATTACCAATTAAAGCAGTTTGGTTAGCCAAAATACTTAACTGTGCTAAACGGTTATTGCGAATATCCTCGTTTTTATCCATAATCATATTTTCATCAAAGTACTCACTAATTACTGGCGCTAATGTTCGCAATGCGGCAAATGCTTCACTTACTGTCTGCTGTCCTTCTTCAGGTAGCTCTGAAACAGCGGTGTACATCTTCGCTTCAGATGGGTTTTCAAATAAATCAGGATTTACAGAAAGCTCACTAACTGGACGCTTATCTTTCTTAGCAATTCGCAACACACGAGTAAGCGCTTCAATATCTTCTTTAAAGCTTTCATCGTCTTTATGCTCATCAATAGTTTGCACTGCATCGAGGATATTAGCAACATCATCCTGACGTGTATCAGTAGCAGCATCAATAACATCATGACGGATCTTTCGACCATGGAAAAGCTGTTTAATCCGATCTAGGAAGAATGTACGAACCTCCGCACTATTTCTATTTAGATCAAAGTTAGTTTCGATGTTAGCAGCTTCAAAGGCTGGAATAATCTCTGTTTGAATATTTAAGAGCGGAAGGTGCCAGCCACGGTCCGCAATAATCCGAACAATTCCAAAAGCTTGGCGCCGTAAAGCATATGGATCATTAGAACCGCTTGGAATCATATCGACAGCAAAGAAGCTCATAATACTATCAAGTTTATCAGCAATTGCTAAAATTGCCCCAATCTTAGTTTGTGGTAATTCGCCTTCAGCAGAAATTGGCATGTAGTGTTCCCGAATAGCCGTAGCAACATCATCTTTTTCACCAAATAATTTTGCATAGATTTCACCCATAATTCCTTGCAATTCAGCGAATTCACCAACCATCTGCGTTGTAAGGTCAAACTTGTAAATATGAGCTGCTCGATTAAGGTCAGCTAATTCCGTATCTGTTAAGTTTAATTGCTTGCCAAGAACATTAGCGATTACTGCTACCCGTTGCATCTTATCGTACATTGAACTGATTTTATCATGGAAACTTACTTTCTTTAGTCGTTCAACATACTCATCAATCGTTAACTTCTGATCCTCTTGATAGAAGAATTGTGCGTCTTCCAACCGTGGAACAAGCACCCGTTCATTACCTTTGATAACATTATCAAGATAATCAGTATTTCCATTTCGAACGGAGATAAAGTGTGACAATAATTTTCCGTCATGGTCACGAACACAGAAGAACCGTTGATTATCTTTCATTGAAGTGATCAAAACAGCATCAGGTAGCGCTAAATACTTTTTATCAAATGATCCCGCAAAGGCAGTCGGCCATTCAACTAAGTTATTTACTTCTTCTAATAAATCTTCATCCCAATCAACTTGCCAATCGTTTTCATTAACAATCTTTTCGATTTGGTTCTTAATTAATTTCTTCCGCTTTGCCTGGTCCGCAATAACAAAATCATTATTTAGTAACTCTTCATAGTCATCTGCTTTGGCAATTTCTACCGGGTGGCCTAAGAAACGGTGACCCTGCGTTTCTCGACCAGCTTCAACATCAAGAATCTTAAATGGAACGACTTCTTGATTCAATAAGGATACCAGCCACCGAATTGGACGAATAAATTGTAAATTATTATAGCCCCATTTCATAAGTGTTGGGAAAGTCATTGAAGTAATTACTGTTGGCAACCCCTGAAGAACTTCAGCGACGTTTTTACCAGCAATATGCTTCTCTACGAAAACATATTCAACGCCTTTTACGTTTTTGAATTCAATATCTTCAACAGTAGCGCCTTGGCCACGGGTAAAACCAATCGCAGCCTTTGTCCAATTACCATCTGCATCTTGAGCAATTTTTTTAGCAGGCCCCTTAACTGACTCATCAACATCTGGCTGCTTATCACTTAATCCATGAATCAACAATGCCATTCGCCGTGGCGTTGCAAACTCCTGAATATCATCAAAAGTAATTCGTTGTTCCTTAAGGTAATTTGCTACTCGTTGATGTAACTGCTTGATGCTAGGAGTTACAACATGGGCAGGCATTTCTTCAACACCGACTTCTAGTAAATATGTGTTTGCCATTCTACTTATCCTCCTTTTGAGCTTTCTTAGCGGCTTTCTTTGCTGCTCGTTCTTTTGCTTTTTCGGCTTTTTCCGTATATTCTTCAACTGTCTTTTGCCGAACTGCTTCGTCATGAATTAGTGGGAATCCACGCTTTCTTCGTTCTTCAACAAAGGCTTTGGCAATTGACTTTGCCATAATACGAATCCGGTGTAAATAACCTGCTCGTTCAGTAACAGAAACAGCGCCACGAGCATCTAACAGGTTAAATGTATGGCTGCACTTTAATACATAATCATATGCTGGGTGAACAAGGCCAAGTTTAATCAAGCGTTTTGCTTCCTTTTCATAATCATTAAAATCTTGAAGGAGCATATCCTGATTACTTTCTTCAAACGCATACTTGGAGTGTTCATATTCAGGCTCTTGGAAGATATCACCATATAGAACACCGTCAGCCCATTCCAAATCATAAACTGAATCAACATTCTGGATGTACTCAGCTAACCGCTCAAGGCCATAGGTAACTTCAGCTGCGACCGGACTCATTGGTAATTCACCAACAACTTGGAAGTAAGTAAATTGGGTAACTTCCATCCCATCAAGCCAAACTTCCCAACCAACGCCGGCACATCCCATTGAAGGGTTTTCCCAGTTATCTTCAACAAACCGAATGTCATGTTCTAATGGGTCAATACCAAGTTCCTTTAAGCTGCCTAAATATAATTCTTGAATATTATCAGGAGAAGGCTTCATCAATACTTGAAATTGGTGATGCTGGTAAAGACGATTGGGATTTTCACCATAACGTCCATCTGCTGGTCGGCGTGATGGCTCAACGTAGGCTACATTCCAGGGTTCAGGCCCAATAGCACGAAGAAAAGTATAAGGACTCATTGTCCCCGCACCCTTTTCATTATCATAAGCCTGCATTAACATACAACCTTGATCAGCCCAATATTGTTCTAGTGTGAAGATTATGTCTTGCACAGTTAATTTATTTGTCATAGTCTTGACTTCCCCTTTCAATGAAAAAGTCCCTACAGTATCACAACGGATACTGTAGGGACGAAATTAATCGCGGTTCCACCCTACTTTTTTACATTTCTGTAAAACAGCTTAGTTTCTCAATGGCTGTTAGAGTGCCAAGGATAAACATCTACAAGGCTTTCACTGTCCCTTGCTCGCTGGGTTATCTATCCGATAATCTCTGTCATTGCCGATATTCTATTAAATACGTTCTTATCATAGAAAAATATTTAGTAAATGTCAATCATTCATTGACAACTTTCCAATATTTTGTTCCCATTTGTTCATTTGTTTAATAAACCGCTTTGACTTCAAATTTAACCCTACTTGGTTATCATACAATGTATCTAACACTAACTGTAACCGTTGTTTAGTTGCTGAATTAATACGAATCGAATTTAATTTTTGTAAATTAATTGTCGCAAATTGCTGTAAATAATACACTGTCTTTCGATCTAAATGCATTCGATGATCATCAAGCGGCCAATGATTTTGACATAGCATTCCACCATATTGTTCGGAGAAATCCAGCATAAGATCATTACGACCGCATACAACGCAGCGATCCCAAACAGGGGCAACACCAAATGCTACTAATAATTGGGTTTCAATTATATTCGTGATTACCTGCTCATCTAATCCTTTTTCAATTAAGTCTAGGGCCGCAGCAACCTGATTAAACCATGCCCCAATACTTCGACCATCACTAAATGCACTATCGACTAATGCAAGAATATAGGTAACATACGCATTTTTATTAATATCACTTGCAATGTTGTGGTATTGTGCTGTATCACTTGCCGTGTTAATAAAGCTCAGCCCATTTTCATCAAGAGAACCGATATACGTTCCATGGGTAAACGGCAGAATGTCAGCTGTCATTCGAAAGCCACGTTTTTTTGCATTTTTCATAAAAAACATTGCCGGGCCAATTTTGTCAGTAAGCATTTTTATTAATAAATCTCGTTCGCGGTAATCCTGGCGGTACATAATTATCCCGGTAAACTGCGTGATTACGCGTGCCATGGAACTATCATCCCTTTAGTAATCTTTATTCCGATAACCGTAGTCTTTTAGCATAGCTGACTTATCCCGCCAATCCGGAACAACCTTTACCCACAATTGAAGGAAAACTTTATCTCCTAGTAGCCTTTCGATATCCTGGCGGGCCATTGTGCCGATCTTCTTTAGCATTTTCCCGCCTTTACCAATAATAATGCCCTTTTGACCAGGCCGCTCAACAATAATGTTAGCGGAAATATGAAGATGATTTTCATCCTCCCGTTTTACTGAAGTCACATCAACAGCCACTGAATGAGGAACTTCTTGACGAGTAAGCAAAAACACCTTTTCACGGATCATTTCAGCGATAACAAATCGTTCGGGATGGTCGCTAACCTGATCGGCTGGGTAATATTGCGGTCCATTTGGCAGGATTTCAATTAAATCATTAATTAGATTGTTGACATTATTTCCTTGAAGCGCAGAAATCGAAACAATATCCTTAAATGAAAGGGTATCTTTATACTGGTTGACTATTTCTGGGAGATCATTAGGATTAACTTGATCAATTTTATTAACGACCAAAAAGATCGGTTGACTGACTTTCTTTAGTCGTTCAATAATAAAATCATCACCAGGGCCTCGCTTCTCAGTCGCGCTAACTACAAATAAGACAGCATCTACTTCATCCAATGCTGACATTGCTGATTTCTCCATAAAATCGCCCAATTTGGTTGATGGTTTATGTATCCCTGGAGTATCAATAAAAACAATTTGCGCTTCAGGACTAGTATAAATTCCCTGAATCTTGTTACGAGTTGTTTGCGCAACGTTACTCATAATTGCGACTTTTTGACCCACAACGTAATTTAATAGCGTCGACTTACCAACGTTAGGACGACCAATTATGGCAACGAAACCTGACTTATAGTTTGGATTATCCATACTAAAAACTTCCTATCTAAAAATTATTAACAAACGAGGGATAAAAATAATCAATCCCACTAAAACAGAAAAGACTGCTGATATAAGCACACCACCAGCAGCAACGTCTTTGGCTTTTTTTACATTCAATTCGTAATGATGATCAACAATCAAATCAGTAACTGCTTCTGTAACGGTATTAAGAAATTCAGCCGTAAAAACGACAAAAATTGCTAATAAAATCCATAGCCACTCCATTGCAGATATTCGTAATAAAGCAGCAAGCAAAATAGCGCAGCACGCTGCTAAAAGATGATAACGCATATTTCGTTCTTCACGAAGCACTTGTATAATTCCATCGATTGCATGGCGCATTGCCTGTATCAAATGATAATTTTTCTCAGTCTGGTGTTTATCGCGTGAGGCCATAGTCATCTAATATCTCCCGTTGTAAACCAAACATTTTTTCTTCATCAGCAGGGTCTTCATGATCATACCCATTTAAATGAAGAAAACCATGAACAGCTAAAAAACCTAATTCACGATCAACGGAATGTCCCAAAAATTTTGCTTGTTCACCAACTTTATCAATCGAGATGAATAGGTCGCCTAAATTAGCAGGGATTTCCGCAGCCATTTCAGGATCCATAATAATCGGCGTTTCTTCCCCTGATTCTTCTGCAGCAAAACTTAAAACATCAGTTGCACGATCAACATTACGATATTGTGCATTTAATTTTTTTATCTCTGGATTATTGACAAACGTTAAAGACATTTCAGTGTTTTCAGCGAGTCCTAACTCAGCAGCTGCAAACTGTAATAAATCAATTACCATTTTTTGCTGCTCACTTGAAATGTGGTCTGCTGTATGGTCAAAAAGTTCCAAGTCCATTACTTTTCCTCTTTATCTTTCTGCGCTAATCGCTTTGATGTCTCATCTTCATAAGCAGTAATAATGCGTGCTACTACTGGGTGACGAACTACATCTTCCGCGCTAAACTTAACAAACTTAATTGATTTAATATTAGTCAAAATTCGTTCTGCATTAATGAGACCACTACGCGTTCCGTGGGGCAAATCAATTTGCGAAACATCACCATTAACAACCATCTTTGACCCAAAGCCAAGACGAGTCAAAAACATCTTCATTTGTGCATTAGTTGTATTTTGAGCTTCATCTAAAATTACAAATGCACTATCAAGAGTTCGTCCACGCATATAAGCAAGCGGTGCAATTTCAATAACGCCTCGGTCAATTAAACGCTGAGTATGATCCGCACCAAAAATATCATTTAGGGCATCATAGATTGGTCGCAAGTAGGGGTCAACTTTTTCTCGAAGATCACCAGGCAGGAATCCTAGACTCTCTCCTGCTTCAACAGCTGGCCGAGTTAAGATAATTCTCTCGACTTCGCCTCTCTTCAGTGCTGCTACCGCCATTGCAACAGCTAAATATGTCTTACCCGTTCCAGCAGGGCCAATTCCAAATGTAATATCATTATGCTTTATTGCATTAACATACTGTCGCTGACCAAAATTTTTGACGCGAATTGATCTTCCACGTCGATCTTTTATAATAGTTTCACTGTATAAGTCGGCAAAATATTCTAAAGTACCACGATGGGCCATCTTCATTGCGCTAACAATATCAGTACTATGAATTCGAATTCCCTGATTAAGTAAAGAAATTAAGGCTTGAAATACATCAATGGTAAGTTTTACATCTTCCTCCAACCCGGTTACTTTTAAATTTTCACCAAAGGGCCGAATTTCGACGTCCATTCCTTGTTCAATTAAGCTCACAAATTTATCTTGCGTTCCTAATAAACCAACTTCAATTTCAGGGCTTTCAATTTGAAAAGTTTGTTCAATCTTCTGTTTTTGTTCTCCCAACTATACAATCTCCTTTAATTTAGCAGATTTTATTTAACGTTAATTATAGCATAAGAATAATTACAATAAAAAAGAGAGACTGAGAAAACTGGTTAAGTTTCTCCCTCTCCCGTCATTTGTATTTAGTTTTGATTACTTATCACTTTTCAAGATGTCTTTAGCGATTTTAATTTGTTGACGAACTTGTTCAAACCCTGTACCGCCATATGAATTCCGACGCTCTACTGCTACTTTAGGCTGTAAAACGGTATATACATCTTCATTAATTTTAGGAGAGATTTTTCGATACTCTTCTAATGGAATATCAACAAGATTTGTTCCGGTTTTAAGCCCTTTTAATACTAACTCACCGACAATTTCATGTGCTTTTCTAAAAGGAATGCCTTTTGTTGCAAGGTAATCCGCTAATTCTGTTGCATTTGAGAAATCATGATGAGTTGCATGTTCCATCGCATCCTTCTTCACTTGTAAGGTTGCAATCATCCCAGTCATAATTTTAATGCTTGGCAAAATCGTCTTTATGGCGTCAAATAAACCTTCCTTATCTTCTTGCATATCCTTATTATAAGCAAGCGGCAACCCCTTCATTGTAGTCAGCAAACCAAATAGGTCACCGTAAACACGACCAGCTTTTCCACGAATTAGTTCAGCCATATCCGGATTTTTCTTTTGCGGCATAATTGAACTACCAGTCGAATAGGAGTCTGCTAATTCTAGGTAGCCAAATTCATAGCTGCACCAATAAATTAGTTCTTCACATAAACGTGATAAATGCATCATCAAAATACTAGCATTACTCAAAAATTCCAGCGCAAAATCACGGTCAGAAACAGCGTCTAAAGAATTATGGTAAGGTTCAGCAAAGCCTAAATATTTTGCACTCAGTTGACGGTCAATTGGAAAAGTAGTACCCGCTAATGCTGCCGCCCCTAGAGGTGATAAATCGGTATGTTGTTGATTGAACTCAAATCGCTCAACATCCCGTTGAAACATCTGGAAATAAGCCATCAAATAATGACCATAAGAGATCGGCTGAGCGTGCTGCATATGAGTGTAACCGGGCATAATTGTTTCAACATTTTCCTCTGCCTTATCGACTAATTCGCCTTGCAGTTTCTTTAATTCACGAATAATAATCGGTAACCGTTTTTTTACATATAGGTGAAGATCAGTTGCAACCTGGTCATTCCTGCTCCGCCCTGTATGAAGCTTACCAGCAACAGGACCAATTTCTTCTGTTAGTAATGCTTCAATATTCATATGAATGTCTTCATTATCTATTGAAAATGGGAGTCCTTCGCTAGTTAATCGTTCGCGCAGCTTTTCAAGTCCAGCGATAATTTTATCTGCGTCAGCTGCGGATAAAATCTTAGTCTCTTTTAGCATTTTCACATGAGCCAGTGAACCTTCAATGTCTTCTGCTGCCATCTCCTGATCAAAGTTAATTGATGCGTTAAATTGGTTAACTAGTTGGTCACCAGCTTCTTCAAACCGGCCACCCCACATTCTCTTAATGGGCATCGCTTGTCTTCTCCTTTACATCTTGTTTATTCTTATTTTGTACTTGAGCATAAACTTTATCTGGTAATTCCCACAATTTGATAAATCCAGTTGCTGCTTCTTGATCAAATTCGTCAGCTGATGTGTAAGTAGCTAGGTTCTTATCATAAAGTGAGTTTGGTGATTTCCGTCCTTCACAAATGACATTACCCTTAAATAATTTAACCCTTACAACACCGTTAACAACTTCTTGGGATTTATCAATAAAGGCTACTAAGGACTTCATCAATGGTGAATACCAAAGGCCGTTGTAAATGATTTCACTCATTTTTTGTTCAATCAATGGTTTGAAATGGGCAACTTCCCGTTCTTGAGTCAAGTCTTCCAAGTCCTTATGAGCTGCTAATAAAACAGTAGCAGCTGGACACTCATAAATTTCCCGCGACTTAATACCGACAAGCCGATTTTCAACATGATCAATCCGGCCAATACCATGACTGCCTGCCAATTTATCAAGCTTCATAATTAGCTGGTCTAAAGGCATCTCTTCTCCATCAATGGCAGTTGGTACACCCTCATTAAATGTTATTTCGATAGTAGTTGGCGTATCTGGTGCTTCTTCAATCGAAACTGTCCGATCATAGGCGTCAGCCGGAGCAGCAGCCCATGGATCTTCCAAAATTCCACATTCATTTGCACGTCCCCATAAGTTTTCATCAATTGAATAAGGACTAGCTTTAGTAATCGGTACCGGAATCCCATTATCTTTAGCGTACTGAATTTCTTCTTCCCGTGACCAGTGCCAATCCCGGATAGGATCTTCAATCTTCATATCAGGGGCTAAAGCATGAATTCCAGCTTCAAACCGCACTTGATCATTTCCCTTTCCAGTACAACCATGGGCAATTGCAGTCGCACCGTATTGATTAGCAACTGCTACTAGTTTTTGCACGATTAATGGACGAGAAAGTGCTGAAACTAATGGGTACTTTTGTTCATACATCGCATGGGCTTGAAGTGCAGGTAATACAAATTGTTCAGCAAAGTCGCGCTTAGCATCAATCACTACTGATTTCCATGCACCAACTTGGAGACCTTTTTCTTTAATTGCCTCTAAGTCTTTACCTTCACCAACGTCGATACAACATGCAATTACATCATAGCCCTTATTTTTGAGCCATGCAATTGCTACTGAAGTATCCAAACCACCAGAATAAGCTAAAACAATTTTTTCTTTCGACATAATCTCGTCCTCCATATCATTTAGAAATTGATTGTTTATAAATATACAAGGTTCATGAATAAAAATCAATAGTTTTAGCATATTTTTTCAAAAAAACTCTATTTATGCAAAAAATAAACATATAATTGCATAAATAGAGTAAAAGATAAAACTAGTTTTGATAATTAATTTCTTGCTGGTTTTGAACACGATAAGTAATTAGTTCTGACGTTTCAAGATTTTCTTTATGCATATCTACAGAACTAATCTGACTATTTTCATAAGTCCGATAATAAAAGATTCCCTTTGATAGATTTGAACCATCAGAATAAATTGTGTACTCATAGGTATTTGGCGCAATCTCATCTAAGCCTTTTTGCTGTTCTACAGATTGAAGAATATGGAAATAATTAGTAATATTTTCCACTTCAGAATTGCCAACCGGTGTGTGCATCTTTGCAAATGTAGCTTTCACAAACCGGCTTTCTGAATCCATTCCGCCAGGCAGAAAATGACTACCAAATCCGCGACTATAAACTGGCAAATCAACTTCCGGCGCAATCGTATTCTCTGGAGCTGTTGGCGAAATACCGCGATAATTGCTAAGATTTACCAATTGACGCGGGAATTCTGGATTATTTGTTAAAACACCAACTGGATTATCATATACTTTTAAACCCTCAATGGTTGATTCAACAGTAATTGATGCACCAGTCTTATCCGCGACAATCCAGTGAAGCGGTGCAGCTTGTAATTTATCCGAGAAATTAAGATTTGCAATATTTGCATTAGCAAGCAACTTTTTTGCCTCATTTACTGATGATGCACTTGCGAGAATATATGGAACTAATTCAAAAGAGGCAATGTTATCCTTCCCTTGTTGAACCGGAAAGTAGTGAGCAGGGCCATTAAAATTAAGGCCTGCCATGCCTACACCCTTTTCATTTATCCCATCAAAGTATAGCGGGTAGTCATCACGAATAATTGACATCCCAATAATTGCATAATGATGTTCAAGATTGGGAATTTCACGAAATTCTAAAGTTTTATTGCGGGGAGTAATTACTATTTTCTGTCCTAAATCCACCTCCAAATCAAGGTTACGGCCAAAATAATAGTCACCCGCAGTATAGATAATTGATGTACACATAAAAAAGGCCCCTTTCCAGTCATATACAACTTAATTTTAAGTTATAACTATAAAAAAGTGCAGTCAAATGCATAGCAAGGTATTTGCTATCAATTTGATTGCACTTTCTATTATTTGTTTAACTGTTCTTTTACAACCTGGTTAACTAATTTTCCATCTGCCTGGCCTTGAACTTTTGGCATAACAGATTTCATTACCTTCCCAAAGTCCTTCATACTAGATGCGTTAAGTTCATTAATTACTCCTTCAACGATATTGGTAACTTCGTCTTTGGATAATTGCTTTGGCATATAACTTTCAACAATAGCCAATTCCTTCTTAGCTTGACTAATCAGATCTTCACGTCCAGCTTTTTCAAACTCTTCAAGAGATTCCTTGCGTTGCTTATATTCCTGTGCCATTACCGCAATTTCTTCATTGGAATTCAAATCATGACCAAGTTCAATTTGTTCATTTTGAACAGTTGCCTTTAGCATTCGTACAACGTTCAAGGTCTCCTTATCACGTTTTTTCATTGCTGTAACCATATCTGATGTTAATTGTTGTAGTAAGCTCATTTTTATCCTTCTTTCATAGAAAAAAGCTCCCACCGAGCAACAGGTGAGAGCATACATTTTTAGTAACGACGACTGCGCTTGTTCTTACGCTTCCGTGCCGCTTCAGATTTCAACTTGCGTTTTACACTTGGCTTTTCGTAAAATTCACGTTTACGATATTCTTGCAATGTTCCGTTACGTGAAACTGAACGTTTAAAGCGTCGAAGAGCGTCGTCTAAAGATTCATTCTTACGAACGACTGTTTTTGACATGTTGATCCCTCCCTCCGAGCTTAAAGTTACGTATCGAGGTCGCAGACATACTGCTTCCCTTTCACTACAAAAAACATTTTACCCAACATGACCTACCCTGTCAACATTACTTTTAAATAAAAATTTAAATTTATTATCATTCGGCAATTTACCCATTCTATAAACCAAGAAAGCGCTTTTCTATTTATACAGGTAAATGTATATTTATACTATTTTTATATTTTATATTGCATAAATAAGTATTTAAGTGTATATTTATAACAATTTAATTTTGCTATTCTGAAAAGGAGTTATTAATTATGAAAGGTTTTAAACATTTATTAATGCTGATAATAATTGCATTTCCTATGTTATGCACCCCTATTACTGCATTAGCCGCAAACGAGAGTAGTTCAACTAGTTCGTCAGCAACAAATTCATCACAAGTTGCTAGTGACGACTCTCTACAAAAGATTAAACAAAAAGGTACTTTAGTTGTTGGGATGAGTGCTGACTATCCTCCATATGAATTTACAACTAAAGAGAATGGGAAAACTAAGTATGTTGGTTTTGAAGTTTCTCTTGCTAAGCAATTTGCTAAAGATATTGGCGTTCGTTTAGTCATTAAAAACATGGACTTTGACTCCTTACTGGTAGCCTTGGAGACTGGTAAAATTGATGCCATTATTTCTGGAATGAATGTTACAAATGAACGGAAAAAGAGTGTTGATTTCTCTAATACCTATTACTCAGGTGATAGTTATTTCTTAATTAACAAGGGAGATAAGGATAAATTAGTTAGCGCAAAAAGCTTTAACGGAAAGACTGTTGGTGCTCAAAACGGGACTCTCCAATCTACTCTAATCTCTAAAGAAATGCCCAAAGCAACTGGAAAGGGACTTGCTAAACTCTCTTCTTTAGTTATTGGACTTCAATCTCATAAATATGATGGGGTTTTAATGGATGCCGCTACTGCTAAAGCCTATGCAGCCAATAATTCAAACCTATATGCCTTTAATTCAAAGCTGCCAAATACAGCCGGCGGAATAGCGATGGCATTCCCTAAAGGTGATACTTCATTAGTAAATGCTGCTAATCAGACAATCAAAAAAGTTAATAAAGAACAGTTGATTAATAAAGAATGGATTCCGCAAGCATCCCAATACATGAAGAGCTATAAAAAGCAAAATACGGTTCTTAGCTACTGGCGTTACTTCGCTAAGGGGATTAAGTACACCTTAATCATAACTGTAGTCTCTGTTATTTGCGGTTTTCTATTAGGAACTCTCTTTGCTTTAATGCGTCTGTCAAAGAACAAATTCTTACACTCAATCGCTGTTTGTTACATTGAATTTCTACGTGGAACCCCAATGATGGTTCAAATCATGTTTGTCTACTTTGGAATTGGTGCTATTATTCAATCGTTACCTGCCCTTCTTGCTGGGATTATTGCTGTTTCATTAAACTCTGGTGCATATGTTGCTGAAATAATTCGTTCCGGGATTCAATCAATTCCGCTTGGTCAGACTGAAGCCGCACGGAGTCTTGGAATGAGCAAGAATGAAACATTCCGCTACGTAATCATGCCACAAGCACTTAAAAATATTTGGCCAGCATTAGGAAACGAACTTATCACTCTGTTAAAAGATAGTTCATTAGTTTCTGTTATCGGTGTTTCTGAATTAATGTACCAAACACAACTGGTTCAATCTGCAACTTATAAAGGGGTCCTGCCACTATTCATTACGATGATTATCTACTTTATTCTTACATTTACATTATCCAGAGTCCTACTTTACTTTGAAGGGAGAATGAAACATGCCCACTAAAATGATTGAAATCAAAAATCTTCAAAAGAAATTTAAGAATAACATTGTCTTAAAAGACATTTCAGAACACGTTGACAAAGGACAAGTTATTTGTGTAATCGGTCCTTCAGGAGCAGGTAAAAGTACTTTCCTTCGCTGCCTAAATGCTCTTGAACAGCCAACAGGTGGCCAGGTCCTTTTTGAGGGACAAAATTTAATTGGTCTGAACGATAAAAAGCTTGATCAATTACGGGAAAAGATGGGAATGGTTTTCCAAGGCTTTAACCTCTTTCCTAATATGACTGTTCTCAAAAACATTACTATTGCGCCAGTTAAAGTAAAAAATATTGATGAAGAACAAGCATCAAAAACAGCAATGAATTTATTAACAAAAGTCGGTTTAGCCGATAAAGCCCAGCAATACCCTGATCAATTATCCGGTGGTCAAAAACAACGGGTTGCGATTGCCCGAGCTTTAGCAATGAGTCCAGAAGTAATGCTATTTGACGAACCAACAAGTGCCCTTGACCCTGAAATGGTCGATGAAGTACTAAAAGTAATGCGTGATTTAGCAGAATCAGGAATGACGATGGTCGTAGTTACACATGAAATGGGATTTGCCCGTGAAGTCGCCGATCAAATTTGGTTCATGGCAGACGGTTATATTCAAGAAACTGGTGAGCCAGAAGAATTCTTTAGTCACCCATCCAGTCCTCGAGCCCAAGATTTCTTAAAAAAGGTTCTTAAGTAAAAAAGCATCCTGCAAACAAGGAAGAATTATCCTTATTTGCGGGATGTTTTTTACTATATCTATTTTTCGTCAGGATCCTGGTCTTGCTTATAATCGACTTTTTCATCGAATTCGATCTTAAGGTCATCAAGCTGTTGCTCACTAACCTTACCAGGAGCGGCTGTTAATGGTTCCACTGCCTTTGAGTTCTTAGGGAATGGAATAACGTCCCGAATGTTATCAGCTTGAGCTAGTAACATTACCCAACGGTCTAACCCAAATGCTAGTCCTCCTTCTGGCGGCATTCCCATTGTTAAAGCCTTAAGCAAGAACCCAAAGCGGGCTTCTGCGCGTTCTTTCGTATAGCCAAGAGCTTTTAGCACTTTTTCTTGCACTTTCGGATCATGAATACGGATAGAACCTCCACCAATTTCGTTACCATTTAAAATAATATCGTAACTCTGAGCATGTGCTTTATGAGGATCTTCGCCGTCTTCAAGATAGTGCAAGTCCTCTTCGTTTAGCATCGTAAATGGGTGGTGGGCAGCAATCCACTTACCAAATCCTTCATCATATTCAAACATTGGCCAGTTAACAACCCATAAGTAGTTCCACTGGTCTGGTTTAATCATATCTAATTCTTCAGCAATTGCCCGGCGAAGGTAACCAAGTGAATCTGACACAACATGGAAACTTCCAGCAACAAAAAGAATTAAGTCACCATCTTGGGCATCCATTTCTGCATTAATTTGTTCAGCTTGGTCATTTAAGAATTTAGCTACCGGACCATTATATCCATCTGGTGTCACCTTGACCCAGGCAAGTCCCTTAGCACCAAAACGCTTGATATATTCTTCATACTTAGAAATATCCTTACGTGAATATTTATCAGCACCACCCGGAACACGAATGGCCCGTACGTAATTACCGTCCGCAACTGTATTAGCAAAAACCTTAAATGAACTATTTTTAACAATTTCAGAAAGGTCATGAATCAGCATTCCAAACCGGGTGTCTGGCTTATCAGAACCATATTTGTCCATAGCTTCTTGCCATTCCATTCGTGGAAATGGAGTCTTAACATCGACACCCACAATTTCTTTCATTACTCGTTTAATCAAGCCCTCTGTAACAGTTTGAATATCCTCAGGAGTAGCAAAACTCATTTCAGTATCAATTTGGGTAAATTCTGGTTGACGGTCACCACGTAAGTCTTCGTCCCGGAAGCAACGTGCTAATTGGTAATACTTATCAACACCAGCAGCCATTAATAACTGTTTAAAGAGCTGTGGTGACTGCGGTAAGGCATAGAAATGTCCTGGATAAACCCGTGACGGTACAATGTAGTCACGAGCCCCTTCAGGAGTTGAACGAGTCAAATCAGGCGTTTCCACGTCCATAAATCCTTCGTTATCATAGTAATTATGGACAATAGAAGCAACCTTGCTCCGAAGTTTTAAGTTCCGCATCATTTCTGGCCGACGTAAGTCAAGATAACGGTACTTCATCCGTAAATCTTCAGATGCATCAACATTATCAGCAATATCAAATGGCGTAGTTTCCGACTTAGCTAATACTTTGATCTTATCAACTGCTACTTCAACTTTTCCAGTCTTCATATCTGGGTTAATTTCTTTTTCAGCCCGCAGTTGAACCTTACCTTGAACCTCAAGAACATATTGGTTTCGAACAGCATTTGCTGCTTTAAATGTTTCAGGATTTTCTTTTTCATTAAATACAAGCTGAACAATGCCCTCACGATCCCATAAATCAATAAAAATGAGTCCACCAAGGTTTCGGCGTTTTGCAACCCAACCTTTTAAGACAACTTCTTGACCAACTTGCTGTTCATTTGTATCTCCAGCATAATTTGTTCTTTTCATTCTCCGTTTCCCTCTTTCAATACTTTAATAACAATTTAAATAAAAAACACCCTTGAAATTACAAGGGTGCAAATGCACGGTACCACCTTGGTATCACTCATAAATAACGCCAAAACGGCGGAGCATAATGCTCAGCTTCAAAAGTGTCAATCGAGCTTGAAAGATTTGGAGCTTACACCCTTCTCCAATCGCTGACAATTCCAAGTACTCGAGCATTCTTTATCAATAGCTATTAATATTCTTTAATTTACATTTTTACCTTACTCGATAGCTTAATAAATGTCAATACTAAGCTTATCCAGTGTCTTACCAATCAACTTCATTTAACAATTATCACACAAAAATGGTATAAATAGAGTAATTTAATAAAGGAGGGATTATCCTTGAAAAATCCTAATTCTGCATGGTTTAAACAACTTCCCTTAGAAAAAATTACAACAATTAAACCCGTTAGTGGCGGCGATATTAATTTAGCCTATCAAGCTACGACTGATGATGATAAAAAATATTTTATCAAGGTTCAGCCCAATCATTCTCAAACTTACTTTAATCATGAAATTAATGGGCTTAAAGCTATCGGCAAAATCATTAATACACCCACACCAATTTATCACGGAGAAATTGATGGAAATGCATACTTAATCTTAAACTGGCTTGATGAAACATGGGGTAATCAAGAAGATCTCGGTCTTGCAGTAGCTAAGATGCATCAGCAACATAATGATAAGTTTGGCTTTATGGATAACCACCAAACAAAAGCGCTCGTCAAAGATAATTCTTGGAATTCAAGCTGGGTTGACTTTTACATTCATCAACGGTTAGAGCCGGAAGTGGCCGTAGCAAACCAGCGTGGTCGTTGGAACAAGTGGCGTCAGGAGCATTATCAACGAATGGTTAATAAATTCGCTGATTATTATCAAAAACATGAGGTCATTCCTAGTTTACTCCATGGCGACTTATGGGCGGGAAATTTCTTATTTGCTGGTAATCATGAGCCTTTTTTAATTGATCCGGATGCCTTATTTGGTGATCGTGAGTTTGACTTAGCAATGACAACTGTTTTCGGTGGTTTTGATAATAGTTTTTATCAAGCTTATAGCAGTATTTTCCCATTTGATGACGAACTAGATGAGCGTCTATCGTGGTATCGTTTTTACTATTTGTGCATGCATTTAGTTTTATTTGGCGAAAGCTATGGTGGCGCAGTTGATCAAATTTTAAGGCAGTTCTAAGAGAATAATTGATTTTAAACTGCGAATGAGGTTTCATTTACAATTAGTGTAAATCAAACCTCATTTTTTATCGGTTAATTTAATAACGTCGAAAAACTTTTCACAGTTATTTAGCGCTCATAGATAATCGTCGTTGGACCGTCATTTTCTAAATCAATTTTCATCATTGCCCCAAAATGACCAGTTTCAACCGGGATACCAGTAGCAGCTAACTTTTGATTAAACAGATTATATAAAGGTTCTGCAATCTCAGGACGTGCTGCTTGTGAAAATCCAGGACGGTTACCATGTTTTGTATCCGCATAAAGAGTAAATTGTGAGACTGATAAAATTGCTCCGTTAACATCACGAAGTCCTTTATTCATTTTACCATTCTCATCTTCAAAGATACGTAAATTAGTAATCTTATGTACTAGATAATCTAGCTTTTCTTCCGTATCGTCGGGAGCAATGCCAACTAATAGTAAATAACCCTGCTTTATTTTACCAACAACTTCATCATCAATCGAAACTGCTGCACGATTTACTTTTTGTAAGACAATGCGCACTTTAAATCCTCCTAGCGAATAATACGTTTAACAACATAAACATCAGGAATATTTTTTAGACCATCCATGATAAGTTGTAACTGCCGTAAATTTCGAACCCCAATGGTTAAGCTAATCGTTACCATCTTATTGTGGTCAACTTTACCATTAACTGAATTTAAGAAACGTGTACTGTTATTAACTGATCTAAGGACATCATTCAATAAGCCGTTCCGATTATAGCCCTGTACTTCAAGGTCTGCATTATAATTAGTCTTATCGCCATTTGGGTTTGCCCAATATACACTAACGATCCGTTCACCATTTTTACGAGCAGCCTTAATGTTAGGACAATCATCACGATGGACAGATACTCCACGGCCTTTAGTAATATAACCAGTAATAGCATCCCCTGGGATCGGGCTGCAACAATGGCTTAAGCGGACAAGCAGGTTATCTACGCCTTCAACAACAACGCCCTCGCTTGACGCTTTAGCTTGCTTTTGTCGCTCACGTTCATTAGGCTTTTCAAGTGTCTGGTGGTCTTCCAGAACTGCTTTTTCGGCAGCCTGTTGACGGTCGCTCTCTGCTTGTTGACGAATATCAGCCGTAAAGCGATTCCTAATCCCAACCGGTGCTAAATCACCAAATCCTAACGCAGCAAACATATCATCACTACTATTGTAATGAGCTTCTTTAGCAACCTCTTCGCACTTTTCATCAGTCATTAGCTCTGATGGTGAGTATCCGGCTTCACGCAGTTCATTTTCGAGTAATTGTTTTCCTTGCTCAATGTTCTCTTCACGATTATGTGCACGGAAGAACTGCCGAATCTTATTTCTTGCCCGTCGAGTAGAAACAAGATCGAACCAATCACGGCTTGGCCCTGCAGATGAAGAAGAGGTAAGAATGTCAACAATATCACCATTCTTAATCTCATAATCAAGAGGAACAATGCGACCATTTACCTTTGCACCAGTTGTATGGTTACCAACCTCAGTATGAATCTGGTAAGCCATATCAAGCGGGCCAGATCCCTTAGGCATTTCAATTACGTCTCCTTTAGGGGTAAATGCATAAACCTTATCAGTAAAGATATCGCTTTGAATCCCTTGCATAAATTCATCGGTGCCTTGACTCTCGCTCCGCAACTCAAGAATTTCTTTTACCACATTTAATTTTTGGCTATCTTGGTTTTGACGAATTCCGTTTGTTTTTCCTTCTTTATATGCCCAGTGTGCCGCAACCCCATATTCAGCGATTTCATGCATCTTATGGGTACGAATCTGCACTTCTAACGGTCGTCCTTCTGGGCCAATAATTGTCGTATGCAGCGATTGATAGCCATTTGCTTTAGGCATTGCAATGTAATCCTTAAAACGGCCTGGCATCGGTTTCCAATTGGTATGAATAGCCCCTAATGCAGCATAACAATCACGAATTGAATCAACAACAATCCGCACTGCAAGCAAATCATAAATCTGACTAAATTGCTTGTGCTGTGTCACCATTTTACGATATACAGAATAGATATGCTTTGGTCGGCCGTATATTTCAACATTAGGTCCTAAATTAAGGTCAGCAATTGCCTTTTTTATTAGCTTAATTGAATCATCAATATAATCGACCCGCTGATCCCGTCGTGAATTCATCAGGTGAACGATCCGGTAATATTGTTGCGGGTTTAAATATCGTAAAGAAAGGTCCTCTAATTCCCATTTAATCGTACTAATCCCCAAACGATCCGCAATCGGGGCATAAATTTCAAGCGTTTCATTTGAAATACGTCGTTGCTTGTCTGGACGCAGATGATTAAGGGTTCGCATATTATGGAGACGGTCTGCAAGTTTAACAATCATTACCCGAATATCTTTTGACATCGCTAATAATAGTTTTCGGTGCGTCGCCGCCATTTGTTCTTTATTTGATTTATAGCGAATCTTACCAAGTTTTGTATCACCATCAACGATCATCGCAATTGTTGGTCCGAAAAGCTCCTTAATATCGTCCAACGTTGCCCCAGTATCCTCAACAATATCATGCAGGTAGCCCGCACAAACCGTTTCAGGATCCATATGTAAATTAGCTAAGATACCCGCGACCTGAATCGGGTGAATAATATACGGTTCGCCAGACTTGCGCCGCTGGTCGTGATGAGCCACCTCTGCAAAATGATATGCCTTTTCTACTAAGGCAACATGTTCTTCATTCATGTATGATCCAACGATTTTTTGCACATCTTCATGTGTTAATTCCTTTTGTTGTGACATCAAAAAACCTCCTTTCAACTACTTTTGCTGGTGCATTGCCCACGATAAATATGCAAGTGCTAGATATGCAAGTGCAAAATAATAAGTATAGCGAGGCATAAAAAGGTATGCAGTTATAAAGTATAGAATTGGAAAAATAAATAATTCGCCCCAATTCCGTTGATGTTTATAAATCCAATATCCTGTCCAAATACTAAAAAGCCCGTTGATTAAAATTAAAACAAGTTCCACCATTGCCACACGGGTAACAAACGGCAGCTTATCTACTACTAAAGTCAATACAATTCCAACTAGAATGCTTGATATCCATAATTTTTTATCTAAACGCGCCCACGCTTTTTTCATAAAATCCATTCTCTCTCAACACCTATATTCAGTTTTTAAATCACCGATTAAAGCTGTCCCTTATTTTACCATAAGTAGGGCATACTCATTATGACAATTCCATTGCATACGAAATTGCTGCCATAAAATATAAGGGAGCCGTTTCAGTACGGAGAATCCGCGGTCCAAGCCCTACCGCTTCAATACCAGCATTGTTCATTTTGGTAATTTCCGTTTCTGTTAAACCACCTTCTGGACCAAAAATGGCAAGCATTGAGTCACCAGCCTGTAGACCATTAAATTGATGAGCTAGCGCACTTGTCTCACCCTGCTTAGCTGATTCTTCCCACGCTACTACACGCTTTGTAGCAGGGTAATCACTTATTAAATCATCAAGGCTTTTACAATATTCAACAAGCGGTATTTTATTTCGGTGTGATTGTTCAGCAGCTGATTCTGCTATTTTTTGTAACCGTTCGATTTTTCTTTTTTGCTTGTTTCCCTGCCAATGACTAATTGACCGCGCTGCCTCAAAAAAGATAATTTTATCGGCACCTAGTTCTGTCGACTTTTGCACAATTAATTCTGGCTTTTCCTTTGTCTTTGGAATCCCGCATGCAAGAGTAACAGATACCGGTAATTCACTATTAGAAGGTAATTTTTGCATAATTTTTAATTTAGCAGCTGGCTCAGTCACATTAACTGTCGCTAAATATACACAATGATCAGCTAAAACCAATTCTACTTTAGTTCCGATACCAGCACGCATTACTTTTAATAAATGGTGCGCTGCTTCTGATGGTAATGTAATTTCATCACTAGGATCAACATCTACAAAATATCGTTGCATTTATTTCACCTCAGCCGGTTTATGAGCAATCATTCCATGCCAATCTTTCATTTGCTGCTCGTCATCAATGATAAAGCCCTGCTCCTGTAATTTTTGACGAATTAAAGGTGCCTTATCATCAATAATTCCTGACACAAGGAATTTTCCGCCCGGCTTCAGATTCTCATATGCTTGCGGAATAAGCGGAACAATGGCTTCAGCAAGCATATTTGCAACAATCAAATCAGCCTGTGTGTGAATACCGTCGAGCAAGCTGTTAACACCGACATTAACATCTTTAGCAACTGGATTAAGCGCTAAGTTCTTTTTAGCAGAATTAACAGCGACTTCATCAATATCATAGGCGTCGACTTTCCCGGCACCAAGATGCTTAGCTGCAATGCTTAACACTCCTGATCCGGTCCCAACATCAATCACATATTCATTACCAGTAATAGTCTTTTCCAGTGCTTCAAGCATTAGGCGGGTTGTCGGATGAGTTCCGGTTCCAAAAGCCATCCCCGGATCAAGAAGAATCAACTTTTCCTGAGGATCCTCTGGGCGGTAGTTTTCCCATTGCGGAACAATCGTTAACTGGTTCGTTACTCTTAGCGGGTGGTAATATTTTTGCCAAACCGTTGCCCATTGCTGATTATCAACTGAAGCAGCCGACACCTTATTTTCACCCGGGTTTAAGCCATACTCTTTAAGCTTTGCTACTCGCTGCCGAATTGTTGGTAATAATTCCGGCACAAAAACGTTTTGCGGGAAGTACCCCGACACTGCTGCGCCGCTTTGACGATGAGGAATTGAAGCCGGATCAATAAATTCACCATGATTCCCGTATCTTCCTTTATGGAGATTTTTAAAATCAGCGGCATCTTCAATTTGTACCCCTTCAGCTCCCTCGTCCGTCAAAATATAGCTTACCGCTTCAACGGCTTCACTAGAAGTGATCACCTTTATTGCTGTCCAATCCATTTAATACCCTCCTTAAATACTAAAGAGGCTGGGAAAAAACACCTCTGTTTTTTCTCAGCCCCCTTGCTGATACGTACATTTAGATAATAGGTAATTTTTCCCATTTACTAAATTATGTCTAATAAAGCCTTATTCTTTATCCTCGCTGGCTTTATTAATACGTGGACGTTCTTGTTCGCGTTTTTTTTCTTTTTCAAGATGATGGACTAAATAATCAATTAAGTCCGATTCAGTCAAGAAAATACGGGGATGATGCTGATGATGCAAGCGGACGTCAATCTCGTTAATTTTTAATCGTCCGGTCCAAGTATGGGAGTAACGAACAATTACCCGATTATTTAACCTGTGTTTGCCGAAACGGAACACATATACGTGTTGGGGTGTCATCATTGGCCGAATGTACTCTTTTTTATACATTAAATCATTATCGCGCATAAACTGCTTAGTTCGATTCAGAATGGTAGCCACCTCCTCTATTATTATTCCTGATCAATTGAATTAATCTTCCTAGATAGATATATTTTAGCACAGGTCGCCATTGTTCCAAAGTTTAATCTATGTTTAAACTTTAATTTTCATGAAAAATGCTATACTTAATTCACAATTCTTTAATGAAAGGTGATTACTTTATTGAGTTTACTAATTGCTATTCTTATCTGTTGGCTGCTATGGAAAATCGGGATCTTAACAGTTAAGTTTATCGGCTTAATTCTTCTGATTCTTTTAATTGGTACATTAGTTCACGTCCTATTATGGCCAGCCATTATTCTGGCTATCCTAATATTAGGTGCCGGCTTGTTTACTAATTAATTTATAAAGAAGACTTTATTAAATTTTATAGTAATTTTCCCGCGGAATGTTATAATCATTAATGTGAGAGAAATCTCAAATAATGTATACATAGGATGAAAGGGAGACTGTTTATTATGTCTAAGAACCATCAAAAAGTTGTTCTTGTTGGTGACGGTGCTGTAGGTTCAAGTTATGCCTTCGCAATGGCTCAACAAGGAATTGCTGAAGAATTTGCTATTGTTGATATTATTAAGGAACGGACTGAAGGGGACGCAATGGACCTTGAAGATGCCACTGCCTTCACTGCTCCTAAGAACATCTACTCAGCAGATTACGACACTTGCAAGGATGCTGACTTAGTTGTTATCACTGCTGGTGCCCCACAAAAGCCAGGTGAAACTCGTCTTCAATTAGTTGACAAGAACTTGAAGATTATCAAGTCTGTTGTAGAACCAATTGTTAAGTCAGGTTTCGATGGTATCTTCTTGGTTGCTGCTAACCCGGTTGATATCCTTACTTACGCTGTTCAAAAGCTTTCTGGCTTCCCAAAGAACAAGGTTGTAGGTTCAGGTACTTCACTTGACTCCGCTCGTCTTCGTGTTGCTCTTAGTAAGAAGCTTCATGTTGACCCACGCGATGTTATTGCCAACATCATGGGTGAACACGGTGATTCAGAATTTGCTGCCTACTCAAGTGCTACTGTTGGTGGTAAGCCATTACTTGATATCGCTAAGGATGAAGGCATTTCTGAAGACGAATTACTTAAGATTGAAGATGACGTTCGTAACAAGGCTTACGAAATCATTAATCGTAAGGGTGCTACATTCTACGGTGTTGCTACTGCCTTAATGCGGATTTCAAAGGCTATTCTTCGTGATGAAAATTCTGTTCTCCCAATCGGTGCCCCAATGAACGGTGAATACGGACTTAACGACCTTTACATTGGTACTCCAGCTGTTGTTAACGGTTCTGGTGTTGCTAAGGTTATCGAAGTTCCACTTAATGACCGTGAAAAGAAGGCCATGGCAGACTCTGCTAAGCAATTAGAAGAAGTTGCCAAGAACGGTATGGCAAAATTACAAGGTAATAACTAAGCCATATTATTGAATAAATATTGGGCTATTAAAAGGCTCTCAGCGTTTGGTATTAAACGTTGAGAGCCTTTTTTACTTTACTTATCATTCTCTAAATTGCGGGCAAAATCATTAAGAAATTCCTTTATTAGGTGATCCTTATACCCTTTTTTCTTAAGCTCATCTGCTAAGATTGCAGGGGTTAACCCATTTTTGATTGCTAAGTGGTGGTCACCCGCGAGCCAAAACATTACTAATTCACGATTTTCCATTTTTTGCTCCTTTTTTACAGTTTATCGGTATTACCGTCGCAAAAAACAATAATATATTCTATTCAGGAACACGGATATTCAATTCAGTACCAATTTCTTTCATTTCTTGGTAAGTCTTCTCATCAATTGAAACGCCTTTTTCTTTATTTTCCGCTAAGAAGCGGTATTCACGATCTCCAGGTATCCAAATTTCTTTACCAGGGATATGCTTAAGCTGACGGATTCGATTTAACATTGACGTTGCATCTTGCTTAAGCATTTCCGGATCGCCAAAGAATGCTGGGTCAAACACCATTACAAATTGACTAAAATCATGCTTCCCACTAACGGTATCTGCAGAAATTGAACCTTGCGCTAAAATACCGGTTAGTAATTCAATCACAATCGAATTACCCATTCCCTTATAATTTGAATTTACCGCGCTATTTCCACCAAGAGTGAGCACACCGCCACCCTTTTGTTCTCCTTCTGTAAATGCAGCTGTTGCAAGAATATCTTCAGCTTCTTGCGCATCAGTTACTACTTCACGGTTTTTATCGACTGCCCATTCTCCAGGTAATGGCTCATTTTTCTTATCATGAACTTGGATTTTCCCACCAGATACTACACATGTTGCCCCATCAAACATAAAGGGGTGCGGAGTTGCAGGAAAAGCAAATGCAAACGCATTAGAACCTAAAAAGGCTTGAGTTGCATTAGTTGGCACAACAAGTGGACGCGTATTAGTAAGTGCAATCCCTACTAAGCCCGCTTTTAATGCTAGTCTTGTATAGTAGCCAGCCGTTCCAAAATGATTTGAATTCCGAATCACGGCAATTGCTACACCAGTTTTCTTTGCTTTTTCAATAATCTTATGAGTGGCTAAAATAGTTGCTAACTGCCCCATATTTTGATTTGCGTCAACAAGAATGGTCCCTGGACGTTCCCGAATAACTTTAGCTTTATTTTGCGGAATAATTGTCCCTTCTTTAATCATTCGACAATACCAAGCCAATCGCTGAATTCCGTGAGAGGATATTCCTCGTAAATCAGCGTCCACTAAAGTATCAGCTAATAATTGGCTAGCATGTTGATCAAAATTTAACTTTGAAAAGACTTCTTCCAAATATTGTCGTTCAGCACTTTCTTTAATTCTCATCTTTATCCTTCTCTCATTCTATATTAATTATATTTTAATGTTAGCGAGAGAAATGTCAATGAGCGAGTAACGCTTAAAGGTTAGGATCCATTTTAAACGACATTCGAGAAAGCTCGCAGCCCTCTGTTAGCAATTCATAAAATAGTTCTGTTGTTCGTTTATTATAATGAGCTGCCACTTCATGATTTTGTTCTGTTAAGTAGTCAGTTAGCGCTTGTCCTTCAAGATTCAGCGTTTCTTTATCAACTTGCGCAATCTTTCGGCGTGCCCATTCATTTAATTCTTTTTGATAATCTTCATCTTTTTCGATAAATTCTTGATAATGGCTTTCAACAACTTCTGCTAGCGCTTCATTTAACCAAAATGCAGATTTCAAATCCATCTTTTCAGGAACATTCCGATAAGATTCATCTGTATCATCAGCATTAGCAAAAAATGGAACATATGGATTAAATGCCGGAACACCTAATTCAATCCAATGAATGCTTGTCTTATACTTATTCAGATCACGTACTTGTAAAATGTGAGATTGGGCTGTCCGCGATAATGAGATTGCTCGGTACGTCTTTCGTTCAGGAGCATCTCCCATCGGATCATAGGGCGTTTCGTTAAAATGAGACTTTAAAACATACTGAATATCTTCGTTGGCAATCTTAAATTCAGCTTTACGAATAAAGGGCATTTCAGAATCTTCAGGCATTTGACCTTGTGAAGCCTTAGGACTAAGGTATCGTTGCGCAAACCAGGTTCGTGGCGTATTATAGTGCCGGTCTTTTTGCGTACTTGTACCAAAAATATGACGGAAATTCCACCGATCATGATCCGGATTTAGTTGGTGTTCTTCAACAAATTTTTGAATGCCATCCGCCCACATATAATTATCAGGATCGGCAAAATTAATATCTTCAATCGCAACCTGGTTAGGTGTTACCGCATAGCAGTCATCCGGAATTCGAACAGCAACCCACTGGTGACCCGTTACTACTTCCATATACCAGATATTATCAGCGTCCGCAAACTGCATCCCATTTCCTTCGGCGGAACCAAATTTTGCAATTAGTTTTCCAGTATATTCAACACCCTCACGAGCAGAATGAATATATGGCAATACCAAAGTACATAAAGAATCCTCTGCTAGTCCATTCCTTACATAGGGGTCATAAGCCAAGACCCGATCATTTGCATAGACACTCTCAGTAAATGAAGCGGCTACATTTGCCTCATTAATCCCATCTTCTTCATTAGGACCAGTAGTTTGGTCTAAACTTGGAGTTGAAGTATAACGCATTCCGCTTTCTGGCAATGTCACAGTTACCTTATTATATGGCGAGACATAGGTTTCATGACGGTCTTTTACAGCTGGTTTAACTAAGAAACGCTTGGGTTCAATTGCTTTAACACGATCTTCATTTCTTGCGATAAATGCCGTCCCATCAAGCGATGCCCTTTTACCTACCATAATTGATGTACAAGCATCTTTGTTTTGCATAATGCATTCCTCCCAATTACATAATAGCGATTACATTATCTATAATACGCCATTTGATTTAGGGTTGCATAAAAATAAATAAGAAAGGTCTCCCATTATTTAGCTTAAAGAAAAAGTAGACTAATCTTCTGGCTTCCCCTTAAAATCCCACATAAGGGGAAATTAAGGAAAAATGTTAAAAGATTGGTCTACTTTGTGATTTTTAAAGATGTTAAATCCTATTACATCAACGCTTACTTCTCGTCCAATTGCTCATCGGTCTTCAAAACGGCCATAAAGGCGGCTTGAGGAATATCAACTTTTCCAACAGCCTTCATTCGTTTCTTTCCTCGCTTTTGTTTGTCTAATAATTTAGCACGCCGGTCTGGATCACCAGTATGGATTCGTGCAGTAACATCTTTTCGATAAGCTTTAATATTAGTCCGCGCAATAATCTTAGAACCAATTGCAGCTTGAATTGGTATTTCAAAGTTTTGCCGTGGGATAATCTTCTTTAATTTAGCTGTAATTTCACGACCACGTTCAGCCGCAAAATCACGGTGGGCAATGAAGCTTAATGCATCAACCTTATCTCCATTAAGCAAAATGTCGATCTTAACTAGGCTACTTGGTCGATAACCATCAATTTCATAGTCCAAAGAAGCATATCCACGAGTAGAACTCTTTAGTTTATCAAAAAAGTCAAAAATAATTTCTGATAAAGGAATATGATAAATAACGTTTACCCGCGTATCGCTTAGGTATTCCATTGTATCAAAGTCCCCGCGTTTGCGTTGGCATAATTCCATCACTGGCCCAACATAATCATTTGGTACCATGATTGATGCACGGACATACGGTTCCTTTATTGCCTTAATTGAAGAAGCATCAGGCATCTCAGCTGGATTTTCAACTTCCTTGGTCGTTCCATCCGCTAATTCAACATGGTAGGTAACAGATGGCGCGGTAGTAATTAAATCAAGATTAAATTCCCGTTCCAATCGTTCTTGAATGACATCCATGTGAAGCAATCCCAAGAAACCACAACGGAAACCAAAACCAAGTGCCTGTGATGATTCTGGTTCAAATGTTAACGCCGCATCATTAAGCTGAAGTTTTTCTAACGCATCACGCAAATCATTAAATTTAGCATTATCTGTTGGGTAAAGACCTGCATATACCATTGGTGTCATTTGACGATAACCTTCTAAAGGTTTTTCAGTCGGATTATCTGCACTAGTAACGGTGTCACCAACTCGGGTATCCTTAATATCCTTTATTGCGGCAGTAATATAACCAACATCTCCAGCCATTAAGACATCACGAGCCAGTGGTTTAGGCGAATTAATACCAACTTCAGCAACTTCATATTCAGTGCCCCCGTTCATTAATTTAATCCGATCGCCTTTCTTAACCGTTCCTTCTACTACCCGGACACTAAGTACTACCCCGCGATAATCATCATATTTAGAGTCAAAAATAAGGGCTTTTAGTGGTGCAGTTAAGTCACCAGTTGGAGCTGGAACATCCTTTACAATTTTCTCAAGGACTTCATCAACGCCCATTCCAGTTTTTGCACTAATATCAACTGCCTCATCTGTATCGAGACCAATCTCATCTTCAATTTGTTTTTTAGTCCCCTCAGGATCCGCAGACGGTAAATCAATTTTGTTGATAACTGGCAGGATTTCGAGGTCATTATCAAGAGCTAAATAAACATTTGCGAGTGTTTGTGCCTCCACTCCCTGGGTAGCATCAACTACTAAGACCGCTCCTTCACAGGCAGCAAGCGAGCGTGACACCTCATAAGAGAAGTCTACATGTCCTGGCGTATCGATTAAATGGAAAATATAGTCCTCACCATCTTTAGCATGGTACGTTAATGCCACCGCATTTAATTTGATTGTGATTCCTCGTTCCCGTTCTAATGGCATATCATCAAGAATCTGGTTTTTCATCTCACGTTTGCTAATTGAATCAGTCATTTCCAAAATTCGATCAGCAAGCGTTGATTTTCCATGATCGATATGGGCAACAATCGAGAAATTTCGAATGTGTTTTTGACGTTCTTTCATTTCTTCTAGGTTCATTTAAAAAGACTCACTTTCAACGAATATTCTTTATCTAGTATACCAAATCCCCGTTTACAATGGAAAAACTTCTATTAGATAACATAAGTAGGAAATACAAGAAGCAGAGAAAAAATTAATCCTTCCCTGCTTCATAAAAGTATTTATTTATCCTCAAATGCATCACGTAGTTTATCAAGAACCGTCTTCTTAACACCCTTAACATTTTCACCACTGGCAGCTGCAAAAGCTAACATGGCTTCACGTTGGCGCTTGTTAAGGCTCTTAGGGGTTTTAACATGGACGGTAACATGTTCATCACCATTGCCATTACCGTTAAGATGAGGAACCCCTTTGCCACGTAATCGGAAATTAGTTTCTGACTGTGTACCAGCCGGAATCTTAAGGTCTACATCTCCGTGAACAGTTTTAACTTTTACCTCGTCCCCCAACGCAGCCTGGGCAAACGAAATATCACGATCAACATAAATTGTGGAACCATCACGACGGAATTCTCGACTTGGTGTTACTCGGAAAACAATGTATAAGTCTCCAGCAGGACCGCCATTTTCACCCGCATCACCCTGGTGTTGAAGACGCATTTGTTGCCCATCATCAACTCCAGCAGGAACTTTTACTTCGAGTTCATGCCGTTCATGAACATGGCCAGCACCATGACAAGTATCACAACGATCTCCTGGTTTGATAATCTTTCCAGATCCGTTACACTCTGGACAAGTTGTTTGAGTTTGCATATTACCAAGTGGCGTTTGCCGAACACTGGTAATTACTCCAGCACCGTGACAACGAGGACAAGTTACCGGCGATTTGCCTGGCTTAGCACCAGTACCATGACAAGTTTTACATTCTGCATCACGATCATACTTAATAGTTGTAGTTTTACCAAAAACCGCATCCATAAAATCAAGTGTCATTGCATATTGTAAATCGCGTCCCTGACGTGGGGCAGTCGGGTCACGACGAGAACGGCCACCGCCACCGAAGAATTGGCTAAAGATATCATCAAAGCCGCCACCAAAGTTAGAATATGCTTGACCACCGCCAAAGCCGCCGAAGCCTTGACCACCGCCTTGAGGGCCAGCCGATCCAAACTGGTCGTATTGAGCACGCTTTTGACTATCGCTCAGTGTCTCATAGGCCTCGTTAATCTTTTTGAATTTTTCTTCTGCACCAGGCTCGTGGTTAACATCTGGGTGGTATTTTGCCGCAAGCCGGCGATATGCACGCTTGATGTCTTTTTCGGATGCATCCTTAGAGACACCTAAAATGTCATAATAATCTTGTTCTGCCATATAAATACCTCATTATTTTATTGCTTGTTTAGTTATACCACAGCCAGCAAACGAAAGTAAAAGCCAAAGTCCTTTTTTCTGGCCTTTGGCTTTTACACTAACATTTTAAGACTGTTTACCGCAGGCTATTTCTTGTCGTCTGGTGTAACGTCCTTAAAATCACCATCAACAGTATTATCATCATTACCATTGTTGTTACCATTTTGTTGGTTATTACCACCAGGCTGACCATTAGTAGCACCACCTTGGGCACCTTGAGCTTGTTGATAAAGCTTTACACTAAGATCTTGAATAACCTTATTTAAGGCATCTTTCTTCGCCTTCATCTCATCAAGGTTACCGCTTTCTTTAGCCTTCTTTAATTCATCACGAGCACTTTCAGCCTTTTTAATGTCATCTTCAGGAACCTTGCCCTTAACTTCTTTCAAAGTCTTATCAACTTGGAAGAGTTCTTGATCTACTTCGTTCTTTAAGTCGACTTCTTCTTTCTTCTTCTTATCAGCTTCAGCATGTTCCTCGGCATCTTTCTTCATTCGCTCAATTTCTTCATCACTTAAGCCGGAGTTAGACTTAATAGTAATGTTTTGCTTCTTATGAGTTCCTTGGTCTTCGGCTGAAACATTTACAATACCGTTTTTATCGATATCAAATGTAACCTTAATTTGAGGAACACCACGAGGAGCAGCAGGAATGTCTGTTAATTGGAAGTTACCCAACGTCTTATTATCTGCTGCCATTGGACGTTCACCTTGAAGAACATGAATATCAACAGCTGGTTGGTTATCAGCGGCAGTTGAGAAGATTTGGCTCTTTGAAGTAGGAATAGTTGTATTACGATCAATTAATTTAGTGAATACACCACCCATAGTTTCAATACCAAGTGAAAGTGGCGTAACATCAAGTAAAACAACATCCTTAACGTCACCAGTAAGGACACCACCTTGAATGGCAGCACCTAGGGCAACGGCTTCATCAGGGTTAATTGAGTGGTTAGGTTCCTTGCCCGTTAATTCCTTAACCATTTCTTGAACAGCAGGAATACGAGTAGAACCACCATTTAAGATAACTTCATCAATGTCATCAAAAGTAAGGTCTGCATCCTTCAAAGCATTTAGTACTGGTTGTTTTGTTCGTTCAACTAAGTCATTAGTTAATTGGTTAAATTGTGCCCGGCTTAAGGTCTTCTCCAAGTGTAATGGGCCATTTTCACCAGCAGAGATAAATGGTAAGCTAATTTGAGCTTCCTGAACACCTGACAAGTCTTTCTTAGCCTTTTCAGCAGCATCCTTTAATCGTTGAAGAGCCATCTTATCTTGAGATAGGTCAACACCGTGTTCTTCTTTGAAACCAGCAATTAACCAGTCCATAATCTTTTGGTCGAAGTCATCCCCACCTAAATGAGTATCACCATTAGTGGAAAGTACTTGGAAGACACCATCACCTAATTCAAGGATAGAAACATCAAATGTTCCACCACCAAGGTCGTAAACAAGAATCTTTTCATCTTTGTCCTTCTTATCAAGACCATAAGCTAATGATGAAGCAGTTGGTTCGTTGATAATCCGCTTAACATCTAAGCCAGCAATCTTACCAGCATCTTTAGTGGCTTGCCGTTGTGCGTCGTTAAAGTATGCAGGAACAGTAATAACTGCTTGTGTAACCGTATCACCAATGTAATCTTCAGCATACTTCTTAATGTATTGCAAGATCATTGCTGAAATTTCTTGTGGTGTGTACTTCTTTCCATCAACTTCAACAGTATAACCTGCTTCACCCATGTGACTCTTGATGGATGAGATCGTGTTAGGGTTAGTAATTGCTTGCCGCTTTGCTACTTCCCCAACTTGGGTTTCACCGTTTTTAAATGAAACAACAGATGGTGTCGTCCGACTTCCTTCTGGGTTGGTGATAATCTTAGGTTCATTACCTTCCATAACAGCAACCGCAGAGTTAGTAGTACCTAAATCAATACCAATAATCTTATTACTTGCCATAATTTAATTCCTTCTCTCACTAATTTATTGAGCTACAACTACCATTGCAGGGCGTAGTACCCGATCCTTTAGTTGATATCCAGCTTGAAGAACATTAACAACTGTTTCAGGACTTTGACCTTCTTCAACCGGAACAGTTTGGACTGCCTGGTGAAGTGTCGGGTCAAATGTTTCGCCATCAGCTTTAATTTCAGTAATACCGTGATCATTTAGTGCTTTTACTAGATGATCATGAACCATTTGAATACCCTTTTTTAGTTGTTTACCGTTATCATCAACAACTTCAATTGCTAATGCCCGCTTAAGATTGTCAAGAACAGGTAAAATTGACTTTGCTAAGTCCTGACCATCATATTTAAGGATTTGGGCCCGTTCTTTATTAAAACGGTTTGTCATATTTTGAATTTCTGCTTCTGCTCGCAAATACTTGTCATCTTTATCAGCAAGCTGTTTCTTCAAGCTAGCAATTTCTTCTTTTAGTTTTGAAGTTTGATCTAATTTTTCATTAGAATCATCTTTTTTTGTTTCTTTCTTTGGTGCCTTTTCATTTTCAGCGACCGTTTGTTTTTGTTGATCTTCTTGTTTTTCTTTGGCCAATTAACTCGCCTCCTATGAATCATAATAGTGACGGTAGAAATCTAACAACCGCTTGGCTAATTCCTGTCGAAAAGCATTTACAATTCCGATTGTTCTGGAATAAGGCATTCGTGTTGGCCCAAGGACTGCAATAATCCCACGGCCATACTGTTCAACGTTGTAGCTTGCTGTAATTAAACTATAATCATCTAACAGCTTATTCTTAGAAATTTCTTGACCGATTTTAACATTAACTCCATTATCTGACGCAAGAGTAGAATCAAGAATATTTGATAAATTATCATTTTTATCTAGTAATCCGTACAAAGATTGAATAACATGGGGATCATGCGTACTTGCAAAATCAAGCAAGTTTAACCGTCCGCCGACAAAGAATCTTTCACGTGCTGCTTGGGATAAAACATTATCAAAAATATCAAGAAAGCCATCAGGACTATGCATATAATGCAAAACCCGCAACGGAATATCATCTTTTAGTCGTTTCACTACTTCAGACAATGGAAGCCCAACCAACTGATCATTAATCATCCTGATAACAGCTTGCATTGCATCAGTATCGATATCTGGTGGTAAAGTAAATGATTGGTTCTCAACTTCGCCACTATCAGTTACAAGAATAGCAATCACTTTATGATTACCAAGTGAAACTACTCGAAAACCGCTTAACCGAACGCTTTCTTGTTCTGGTTTTAAAGTAAATGCAGTATATGAAGTTAAGTTTGATAAGATATCTGCCGAGTGCGAAATAATCTCGTCAATCTTTTGGAAGCCGGTTCCAAGTGAGTTTTGAATAACGACCAGATCATTATCCGTAACTGCCTGTGGATCAAGCAAATTATCTACATAATATCGATAACCACGCTTTGATGGAACCCGACCTGATGAAGAGTGCTCTTTTAAAATCAAATCATTGTCTTCTAAAACTGCCATCTCATTACGGACAGTCGCTGAACTGACCTTAAAAGGCAACTTTTCTGCTAAATGTTTTGATCCAACTGGTTGACCAGTTGAGGTAAATTGACGTACAATCGCTTGCAGAATCTTTTTCTGACGTTGTGTTAGCATTGAATATCACTTCCCCTTTTAGCACTCATTAGGGTCAAGTGCTAAACACACTGTATAATATACCAATTACCACCCTAAAAGTCAAGAAACGTCAAACAATTTTTTAAGGAGAATATCCATGAAACATAAAGATCAGCGCTATATCCAGCCACAGAATACAAAAGAAGCAATGTTAATAATTCAAAAACTGTTTAATAAATACCGCAACGCTCCATTAACTAATGAACTGCTAGAATATCATAACAATCTTATTTATCGTCTCCAGTCAGATATAAAGGATGCTGCCATTAAGGAAAATAATCCCGGACAGCTAAAAGACCTTAAATCAATGACAGATACTATGCGGAATTGGACGACCGCCCGTCTAAATGGAAAACCTTTCAATGGTAAAATGCGTCACTTTAAATTAGTTACTGATGGCGGATTTAAGTTTGAACGAAATATTCATAAAATTAATCAGACAACCAATCATCACAGCAGTCGGCATTAATTACAAAAAGAGGTTTGAAAAGTTAGCCTACATATTTATGGGCTACAAATTCAAACCTCTTTTCCTTTATATTTTACTTAATTGGCGACGAGCATCATGTTCATCACGTTTCATTTGTGCTACTAACGCATCGGCACCATCAAATTTCTTTTCGCCACGTAAATATTTATACCAGCGTACAACTACCTCTTCACCATATACCATCTGTTGAAAATCAAAGAGATAAATTTCTACGGTAAGCTGGTTTCCATCGCCAAAAGTAATGTTATGACCAACGCTAGCCATCCCCTTATACCATTTATCGCCAATTTTGACAGTTACAGCATAAACGCCAATTCCTGGAAGGCGCTCTTCTTGAGGATGCTCAACATTAATAGTGGGAAAACCAAGGGTCCGTCCGCGAGCAAGACCGTGAACTACTAGACCAGTCGTTTGGTAAGTATATCCTAGTTCCCTATTAGCAGCTTCAACTTTGCCGTTATCAATCAGTTGACGAATTTCACGTGAACCGACTTTTTCTTGCGTTCCATCCTCAGTAAGTTTAGGAACTGTTACTACTTCAAACCGCCCAGCAGCATATTTAGGTAATAAGGCCATTGATGCTTCTTCTGCTTCCCCATAGGTATGATCAAAGCCAGCGACAACTGTTTGAGCATGAAAGCTAACAAGATACTGGTCTACAAACTGTTGAGGTGTCAAGCTGGCAAAAGATGAAGTAAAACTGATTAAATAAACAAGGTTAACCCCTAATTCATCTAATAATTCTAATTTTCGATTTACTGTCGATAAATACTTAAAGCCACCCTTATATTGACGATAAACCACTCCAGGAGCATGGTCATATGTCAAAACTGCCAAGGGTAATCCCTTCTCATGAGCAATTTCACGAGCACGGGCAATTACTGCTTGGTGACCGCGATGAACACCATCAAAAAAGCCCATCGCAAGAACAATTGGCCCTGCTGGAATCAGTTTTTTATCAAAGGGATGGTGAATTTTAATAACTTGCAACTCTTACACTCTCCTCAATTAACTGCGAACATTTTAGTTGGTTTATACATATTATTTTTAGTATCTAAATGATATAGTGCTTTTACTTGTCCATCAAATAATAACACAATTTCATTTTTACCAGTATTAAGTTCACTTGGCGCAAGCCAGCCCCCATTTTGAACCTTTTTCCACTGCTCTGTTTGAAGAGTTAACTGTGGATAGTCCTTTAAGGCATAATCTAATGGATACATATATTGTTGCAAAGTTTGTGTAGCTACTGCATCTCGCACATCATCTAAGCTTAGTGTTTGATCCAATGTAAATCCGCCGCTTTTTAATCGGGTTAATAAACTCATTACGCCCGGATAACCTAATTGACGAGCAAGTTCAACAACCAGTGTTCTAATATAGGTTCCCTTGCTACATTCAACATTAAAGCGAATTCGTTGCTGTTTATTTTCTTTATCATATTTTGAACTAAGCAGCTCAAATTTATTTATTTTAACTTGACGTTTGGGTCGATCGACAGTTTCACCAGCACGTGCATATTCGTACAACTTTTTGCCATTTACTTTTACAGCAGAGTACATCGGTGGAATTTGGGTAATCTCACCAGTAAGATTATTCATCGCTGCGACAATTTTATTCGTTGGAATTTCGCTGTCAACCGTTTTCTCCGCAATCTTTTCACCATCAAGGTCTTGAGTAGTGGTTGCAAAACCAATTAATAATTCTCCTTGGTATTGTTTTCCAGAACTCATTAAATAGTCGACTACCTTTGTTGCGTTGCCAACACAAATCGGTAAAACACCTGCAACTCCTGGATCAAGGGTTCCTGAATGACCAATTTTTTTAGTTTTTAAAATTTGGCGTAGTCGACTAACACAAGCAAAACTAGTCATACCACGTTCTTTATACAAAGGGATTATTCCGTCCATTATTATTCCTCCAAAAAGGAGCGTGATAGCCGTCATAAATGGCTTTATTTTCACGCCCAGCAATCACAAATAGGCATCTAGAGTTCGACTTTACCGGACTTTAGATGCCATTTGTATACCGCGTTGTTCACTTTTGTATCATTAATAGAGCCTATGTCACAACTCTTTTTTACTAATTATTTTTCCTTTTTGTGTAAGTCGTTAATGAGTTGATCAATCCGACTACCATAAGCAACTGATGGGTCTTTTACAAATTTAATTTCCGGAGTCTTGAAAATATTAAGACGTGCGCCTAATTCACTCCGAATCAGACCAGTTGCCTTATCTAATCCCGCTTGTGCTTTTTCAGCATCTGAAGCAAGATCGGACAAAATACTATAGTAAATAGTTGCTTGCTGGAGATCACCAGTAACATCCACACCTGTAATTGTAACATTTTGCACACGTGGATCACGAACGCGCTTTAACAAGATTTCATCAACGTCTTTTTGAATTTCTTGAGCTAAACGATCTACTCGATATTGTTTACTTGGCATCTTTATCTCTCCCTCAGCTTTACTTAACAGGAACTTCCTTCATCTTGTAGGCTTCAATAACATCCATTTCCTTGATGTCATTATAATTTTCAATAGTTAAACCACATTCATAACCTTGTTTAACTTCTTTAACATCATCTTTGAAGCGTTTAAGACTACCTAGTTCTCCTTCATAAATAACAACACCATCACGAACTAATCGTACCTTTGCATCTCGGGTAATCTTACCAGAAGTAACCATTCCCCCAGCAATTGTTCCGATCTTAGAAGCCTTATAGATTTGCCGTACTTCAACTTGACCAATTGTTTCTTCTTTGTAAACTGGTTCAAGCATTCCCTTCATCGCATCTTCAACTTCTTCGATTGCATCGTAGATAACGCGATGAAGACGGATATCAATACTATTAGAATCAGCTAGTGTTTTAGCTACAGCTGTTGGCCGAACGTTAAATCCAATGATAACCGCGTTAGATGCTTCAGCTAAAGTAACATCGCTTTGATTAATTGCACCAACTGCTTGGTGAATAATATCAACTCGAACACCATCAACTTTAATCTTTTGAAGACTCTGGCTTAATGCCTCAACAGATCCTTGAACGTCTGCCTTAATAATGATTGGCAGCGTCTTCATTTGACCTTTCTTCATTGTGGCAAATAAGTTATCCAATGTTACATGGGAAGTCTTTTGACGTTCTTTATCCATAGCCCGCTTAGCACGCTCTTCACCAGCGGCACGCGCAGTCTTTTCATCATCAAAGACAACAAAACGATCCCCAGCTTCAGGGACTTCATTTAACCCCGTAATTTCGACAGGTGTAGATGGAGTAGCTTCTTTAATCCGCCGACCATTTTCGTTAGTCATTGTCCGAACACGACCAAATGTATTACCAACAACAATTGGATCTCCAACATGAAGCGTCCCTTGTTGAACCAAAATAGTTGCAACAGACCCCCGACCTTGGTCAAGACGAGCTTCAACAACTGAACCAGCTGCATTTTGATCTGGGTTAGCTTTAAGTTCCATCATTTCCGCTTGGAGGAGAATCATATCAAGCAATTCATCAAGGTTCTTGCCAAACTTAGCAGAAATCTTAACAAAAATAGTGTCACCACCCCAGTCTTCTGGGATTAAGTTATACTTGGCTAATTCTTCAGTTACACGGTCTGGATTAGCACCTGGTTTATCAATCTTGTTAACCGCAACAATAATCGGTGTCTCAGCTGCCTGTGCGTGGTGAATGGCTTCGACAGTTTGCGGCATAACACCATCATCAGCTGCCACAACTAAAACGGTGATATCCGTAATGTTAGCTCCCCGCGCACGCATTTCAGTAAAGGCCGCATGTCCTGGTGTATCAAGGAACGTAATCAAGTGGTCGTTATAATGTACTTGGTAGGCACCAATTTCCTGCGTAATCCCCCCTGCTTCATGTTCAGTAACATGAGAATGACGTAACTTATCAAGCAAGGTAGTCTTACCATGGTCAACATGTCCCATTACAGTAACAACTGCAGGACGTGAAACTTGATTTTCAGTATTATTCTGCTCATCTTCAAACATCTTATCGATATCTGAAACATCGACTTGAACCTTTTCTTTAGCTTCAATACCATAATCAGTTGCTAATAATTCAATAGTATCCTTATCAAGTGACTGATTTTGATTAATCATTACACCGAGCATAAATAGTTTTTTAACAATTTCAGCTGGGGACCGGTGTAAAATCTTTCCTAAGTCTTGAGCATTCATTCCATCAGTATATTCTAATACTTCTGGGAGCGGCTTATCCTTACGTTGAGTAGGCTGCTTATGAGCTACTTCCTTTAACCGCTTATTCTTATTGTGCTTTTTATTTTTCTTATTCTTCTTATTGAATCGTTTGCCGTTACGGCCTTGATCGTTATTCAAGCTGCCGCCAAAACGACCGCCCTTATTGTTTTGATGTTGATGATTATCTGACGTCCTACCATTGTTCTGGTGGTTATTTTTCTTTTGGGGACGTTCATTTTGTGCCTTGTCTTGGTGTTGACCACCATGATTTTGTGCATGGTGGTTATTTTGCTTGTTATTATTGCTACTATGTGGTTTTTGTTTAGTAGCTTGTTGCTTGTTAGTTGGTTTTTGTCCGCCACTTGCAAGTTGACGTAATTGTTGTGCCTGATCTGGGGTAACAGAAGACATGTGACTTTTAACTCCCATTCCTTGTTGATTAGCCATATTAACTAAGTCCTTGCTAGGCATTTTTAATTCCTTAGCTAATTCATAAATTCGTTCCTTAGCCATATGCTCACGCTCCTTATTTCATCGTTAGTAGTTCCTCAAACTTTCTTGCAAAACCTGATTGCATCACACAAAAAACGGTTCGTGATTGCCCCGTTGCCTGACTGAGCTGGCTCCTTGTAAAATCTGTTGAGAAAGGAACACCGTAAAATTTACATTTATCAGTAATTTTCTTAGCACTTGCTCTTCCTGCATCAGATGCGAGGAACACAAACTTTGCCTTTTTAGTTTGAATATTTTTTAAAACGATCTCTTCACCGCTCTGGAGTTGCCGTGCTCGTCGGGCAATTCCTAATAGGTTTAAAACCGATTGATTATTTTTGATCATTGCCAAATAACTTTTGCCGTGCCTGTAAGTGATCAGCATACTTGATTAATTCATCATAGAATGATTCATCTAGTTGAACATGAAAGGCCTTTTCAAAAGTTTTTTCTTTCTTAGCACGTTTTGCAATTTCAACATCAACTGCAACATATGCACCACGGCCAGGCTTTTTACCAGTCGGGTCTAAGGAAACCTCATCTTCCTTATTTTTTACTACCCGAATTAACTGTCGCTTAGGCATCATTTCACCAGTAACAATGTCTTTACGCATCGGTATTTTTCTCTTTTTCATCATTTTCACCCCGCTGCTTAATAATTACTTTAATAGTTAGTCTTCACTGTTCTCTGTGTCTTCTTCTGAATCAGCCATTGGTTCATCTTCAGCTGCTTGGTCATTTTCTGCCATTTCAGAAGCTGATTTAATATCAATCTTATACTTGGTCAACCGTGCAGCTAATCGTGCATTTTGTCCCCGTTTACCAATTGCTAATGATAGCTGGTTATCCGGTACAACTACTGTACATGAACGCTCAGCTTGCTCTTCACCGTCTTCTTCTGTCGTACTGTCTTCAGTATCGGTTGCCGGCTTATCCTCATTAAAAATAACGTCTAATACTTCAGCTGGGTTCAAAGCATTTGCAATAAACTCAGCAGGATCCTTAACATATTCAACAATATCCATGTTTTCGCCATCAAGTTCATTAACAATTGCTTGAACACGCGAACCACGTGGGCCTACACAGGTACCGACAGGATCAACGTTCGGATCATTTGAGTACACAGCAACTTTAGCGCGATCACCGGCTTCACGAGCAATATTTTCAATTAAGACAGTTCCGTCCTTAATTTCAGGTACTTCACGCTCAAATAATCGCTTTAACAATTCGGGGGCTGTTCGACTAACAAAGATTTGCGGACCACGCCGATCGTCATTTACTTTTGTTACATAAACTTGGATACGATCATGAACTCGGTAATGCTCATTAGTCATCTTATCTCTAAAGCCCATCGCACCTTCTACACCGTCTCCTAAGTCAACATATGTAAAACGCTTATCTTCACGAGAAACTTCTCCCGTAATAATTTCATTTTCATATGTCTTGTACTTATCGTAAATAATTTTTCGTTCTTCTTCACGAAGGCGTTGCATTACAACTTGCTTTGCGGTTTGAGCAGCAATTCGTCCAAAGTCACGAGGAGTAACTTCTTCACGAATCTCATCACCAATATCATACCCTTGTCCATGGGGAAGTTTACGTGCATCCGCTAAACTCATAAATTCGTTACTATCCGCTTCAACCGCTTCTTCGTCATCAGTAATTGTTTTTACGGCATACACTTTGATATTGCCAGTAATAGAATTAAATTCTACTTCGACATTTTTATCACCGTAATTTTGCTTATAGGCGGACTCTAAAGCCTGCTCCAATGCTTCAATAACAATTTCTTTTTTGATACCCTTTTCTTTTTCAAGATAATCTAGGGCGCCAATCATTTCAGTATTAATCTTTGGCTTACTCAACTTTTGACACTCCTTTAATGCTAGAATTTAATCGCTAATCTGGCCTGTGCAATTTTCTTACGATCAATCGTAATCTGCCGATGGCGAGTCTTATCTAAGTAATCTAACGTAATTTCTTTTTCTGATAATTGCGTCAGTGTACCTTCATAAACTTTTTGACCATTAATCTGTTGGTAAAGAGAAATGTGAATGTAATGATCAATTGCCCGCTGATAGTCTTCTTCTTTCTTAAGCGGACGTTCTGCACCTGGTGAAGATACCTCTAAAAAGTAAGCCTGTGGGATTGGATCAGGTTCAACATTGTCTAATGCCTCACTTAATTCATCACTAACAATAGCACAGTCTTCAAGTGTAATTCCGCCGTCCTTATCAATGTAAACGCGGAGGTACCAGCTCTTACCTTCTTTTACAAATTCTAAATCATACAAGTAAAAATCATGGTCTTGTAAAATCGGCGTTACAAGATCTGTCACAGTTTCTACAACACTGCTCAAACGTGTCACCTCCATTATTTGCAATAAAAAGAGCGAGCATCTCTGCTCACTCCCACGAGTTATTTACCATAATCATTGTAGCATGTAACTTGTCTACTGGCAAGTAATGAAGCTTTCTTCCAAAGTTATTGCTTAAAACAAGCTGAGCTGATTCTCGTCAGGCAGCTTATCTAGTACATGATTATCCGTCAAGAAATCAATAAGGGTTTGCGAAACTTTTCCCCGCTCTGCCAAATCCTCTTTAGAAAGAAATGGTCGTTCTTCACGTGCAGCCACAATTTGTTTAGCAACATTCAATCCCAAACCAGGAACTGCACGAAATGGGGCAATTAACGAATCGCCATCGATTAACCAGTCAGACGCATCTGATTTTTCAATGTCAACCATCTTAAATTTGAACCCACGCTCTAACATTTCATTTGCCAATTCAAGGATTGTCAATAAGTTCTTTTCCTTTGCACTGGCATCGTTTCCTTTATCATTTATTTCTTTCATTCGCTGTTTAACTGCGTCTTTACCATGCGACATAGCGACCACATCAAAATCATCAGCGCGGACTGAGAAAAACGCACAATAATAAACTAACGGGAAATAGACCTTAAAGTAGGCAATCCGCAACGCCATTAAGACATAGGCAGCAGCGTGCGCCCGCGGGAACATATATTTAATCTTTAAACATGAATCCATGTACCATTGCGGAACATTTGCCTCATGCATTTTCGTTTGCCATTCATCTGGAATACCGCGTCCTTTTCGCACGTGCTCCATAATCTGGAAGGCAATTTCCGAATCCATTCCATAGTGAATCAAGTCGGTCATAATGTTATCACGACAACCAATAACATTGGCGATTGTTGCAATTCCCTGCCTAATTAATTCCTGGGCATTATCCAGCCACACACCGGTTCCGTGAGAAAGGCCAGAAATTTGTAGCAATTGTGAATAATTCTTCGGGTGTGTATCTTCTAACATCCCTCGAACAAATCGCGTTCCGAATTCAGGCAATCCTAAAGTACCAGTCTTACTTTGAATCTGTTCTTCAGTTACACCTAAAACTTTAGGACTTGAGAAAAGCGCCATCACCCCTGGATCATCCATCGGAATTGATTGCGGATCAATCCCCGACAAATCTTGTAAAGCACGAATCATCGTTGGGTCATCATGCCCTAAAATATCCATTTTAAGAATGTTATCGTGGATCGAGTGGAAATCAAAGTGTGTCGTTTCCCAGGCCGCAGTTTGATCATCAGCAGGATACTGCACAGGGGTAAAGTCATAAATATCCATATCATCTGGAACAATAATAATTCCAGCTGGGTGCTGTCCGGTTGTTCGCTTAACCCCGGTTGCACCTTTAGCCAATCGATCTTCTTCAGCCTTTCGGAATTCCTTTTCGGTATCTCGTTCGTAGGCTTTAACATAACCGTACGCCGTCTTATCAGCGACCGTTCCAATTGTTCCGGCACGAAATACATTTTTTTCGCCAAACAACACTTTCATGTAATTATGGGCAATCGGTTGATAGTCACCGGAGAAGTTCAAATCGATATCTGGAACCTTATTTCCTTTAAACCCAAGGAAAGTTTGGAAAGGAATATCATGTCCATCTTTTACCATTAAAGTTCCACATTTAGGGCACTTTTTATCTGGCAAATCAAAGCCTGAACTGTATTCACCCTGGGTATAGAAATGTGTAAATTGGCAATTTGGGCATCGATAATGAGGTGGTAACGGGTTAACTTCTGTAATTCCCGACAGTGTTGCAACAACACTTGAACCAACAGAACCCCGCGATCCAACTAAGTATCCGTCTTTATTAGACTTTGCAACTAGTCGCTGGGCAATTAAGTAATGCACGGAGAACCCATTTTTTACAATACTATTCAATTCCAGTTCAATTCGGTCTTGCACTAACTGCGGCAGCGGATCGCCATACCATTTTCTTGCCGTATTCCATGTCCGATCTTGGATTTCTTGTTCGGCACCCTTCATATGTGGCGGATAAAGTTTGTCCTTCACCGGCCGAATACTATCATCAATTTCATCAGCAATTTTATTACTATTTTCAACAACAACTTCGTGAGCTTTTTCTTCACCAAGGAATGAAAATTCTTTAAGCATCTCATCAGTTGTCCGGAAGTGAACATCTGGACGTTCTGTTCTGTTTAATGGGTTAGCGCCACCCTGTGAATTAATTAGGATCTTGCGATAAATTCCATCATGCGGATCTAAATAATGAACATCACCGGTTGCAACAACTGTTTTATCAAGTTCATCCCCCAATTTCACCATATTCTTCAAAATATCTTCAAGGTGGGCTTCATCCGCGATCACCTGTTGTTCAAGTAATGGTGCATAGTTTGGTTTAGGCTGAATTTCAATAAAATCATAGTAACGAGCCTTTTCTAAAGCTTGTGAATACCCTTTTTCCATCATGGCTGTAAATACTTCTCCAGATGAACAAGCGGTTCCTAATAACAATCCTTCACGATATTTTGTAAGAACTGTTCGTGGAATCCGTGGTACCCGATAGAAGTACTCAACGTTTGACAGGGATACTAACTTAAATAAGTTTTTTAACCCGGCTTGCGTCTGTGCAAAAATTGTAACGTGGAAAGGACGTGCATGACGATAAGCATTATTTTCTTCCATGTGTTTATTCAAGTCATCAACATACTTTACGTCATAACGAGCCTCAGCATCTTTCAAGAACTTATAAAGTAAGTGTCCGGTTGCTTCAGAATCATAATTAGCCCGGTGGTGATGCTCTAAGGCAACTTTAAATTTCTTACTAAGTGTATTTAACCGGTATCCACGCATATCAGGATAAAGGAACCGTGCTAAAGGTAACGTATCAATTACCGGTTCTGTAATTCTTTCCATTTGGTGACGTTCATAGCCAGTGTTCATAAAGCCCATATCAAATGACACATTATGCCCAGCGATGATAGATCCCTTACAGAAGTCCTTAAACATTTTGAAAACTTCTTCTTCAGTTTTCGAACCTTGAACCATTTCAGTGGTGATACTAGTCAAGTTAGTTGTTTGTTCTGATAATGGAAATCCCGGGTCAATAAATTCGTCAAAGCGTTCTAAAACATTACCATCCTGCATCTTAACAGCAGACAATTCAATTACCTTATCATAGATTGCTGATAAACCAGTTGTTTCCACATCAAAGATAACATATGTCTGGTGGGCAAGTAATTGATGATTTTCGTTATATACTAATGGGATTCCGTCATCAACAACGTTTGCTTCCATCCCATATATCATTTTAATTCCTGTTTTTTGGGCAACGCTAAATGCTTCCGGAAAAGCTTGTACATTTCCGTGATCAGTCACCGCAATTGCTGGATGCCCCCACTTGTGCGCACGGGTGGCCAGTTCGGTAATTGAATTAGTGGCGTCCATCTGACTCATTGTAGTATGAGTATGGAGTTCTACTCGTTTCTCATCTTTTGGTGCTTGATCTTGCCGTTCTGTATGAGTAACTTCATTTACATCGTAGGCAGTAATTACTAAGTCCCGCATCCACGTGTCTTCCTGAACCGGACCACGAACTTTCAACCACATTCCCGCCTTAATATTTGCAAACTGGGCTTCTTCATCACTATTTCGGGAGAACTTCTTTACAGCAAACGATGATGTGTAATCAGTTATTTCAAATGTTAATAATTGGCGTCCAGATCGTAATTCGCGGATTTCAGCATTAAAGACGTATCCTTCAACAACTACAGAGCGCTCTTCACCCTCAATCTCCTTCATTTGCACAATATTTTGCTTACTATCAATTAACCGTCCTAATTGAACTGGACCATCAGCAGGAGCAACTGGTGCACTCTTTTTAGTAGCCTTAGTTGCTTCATTTTTCTTAATACGGGCAGCCGCCTTAGCAGCAAGAGCGGCATCCGCTTTTTCATGCTTAGCTTTAAGCTCCTCAATTTTGGCTTGGGAAGCCGATTGATCTACAAAAGGATGAATCCTAAATTTTGGAAAGCCAAGTTCTTGGTAAGAATTTTCAATTGTATCTAATGCTTTTTGCGCTAATAGGTCTTTGATAAGTTCATTTTCAACCACTAACGTTACCCGACCGTCTTTTACTTCGGGCGCTGTTTGTAAGCAAGCTTGCTGAAGCATTGGCGAATCGCTAACTGCATGGTTAATAATAAACTGCCAATAATTAGCGATCTGAGTCCCATCAAGTTCAGTCATCGGTGTACTAATTTTTAAGCTAACTTTTGCAATATCCTTAAACCCTAATTCTAAGCTTTGATTAAATTGAGTAAAAAGATCATATGGCAAGGCTTTATTAAAGATTAAGTGAAACTCCCAATGACGAGACTTTTTATGAACAACAACCGATTGAACTGCGGCATTTCTGAATGCAGAATTGTCTTTTTCGGGAAAATGAATCTGTTCTAGTAGTTTTCCAAATAATTCTTGGCGACTTAATCCCACGTTCTAATCCTCCTACTTAAAAATGTGGTGCGAATAACGTTATCTATCATAACATCGCAACCACATTAATTTAAATTATTTATTTGCTTCTTCGTTTAATTGCTTTAATAAGATGCCAATTGTATTTACTAATTCTTCTTGCTTAACTTCTACAGTTTCACCAGTTTTGCGAATCTTAATTTCAACAATTCCATCTTGAGCTTTCTTACCAACAGTAACTCGAATAGGAATCCCAATTAAGTCAGAATCGGCAAATTTTACTCCAGCTCGTTCTTTACGGTCATCAACAAGAACCTCATAACCCGCTTCGGTTAGCTGTTGGTCAATCTTATCTGCCATTGCCATTTGATCTTCTTTTTTAGCATTAACAGGAATAACGTGAATGTCAAATGGAGCAATGCTGTCTGGCCATACTAATCCATTTTCGTCGGCATTTTGTTCTGCAAATGCGGATAGTAAGCGTGATACACCAATTCCATAACATCCCATAATTACATCTGTTAACCGACCATTTTGATCTAGAACTTGTGCCCCTAACTTTTGAGAATAGAGAGTTCCAAGTTTAAAAATATGACCAATTTCAATCCCATTAGTAAATTTAATTGGATTTCCATCAGGAGCTATTTCTCCTTCTTTAACATTACGGAAATCGCCAAATTGGTCAACTCGGAAGTCACGATCAATATTAGCATTAACATAGTGGTAGCCATCTTCATTTGCACCGCATGCCATGTTAACTAAGACCTTAACATAATTATCAGCAAGAATCTTTACATCTTCGTTTACGCCTACCGGACCTAATGAACCTGGATGAGCATTGAGGTATTTCATTGCATCTTCTTCAGTAGCTAATTCAAGTTCCTCGCAATCCAACGCATTAGTAACTTTTGCTTCATTTACTTCATCATTACCACGCATTAACACTAATACTGGTTGATATTCATTCTCGCCCATCTTAGCAATGTACAACATTGATTTGATTACTTGGCTAGAATCCATATCAAGACTCTCAGCAGCCTCATCAACCGTATGCGCTCCAGGAGTTGCTTTCTTTTCTAACGGTGCTTGAGCGGCTGTTTGTTGAACTCCGGTAAATTTACTTACCGCCTTCTCAAGATTAGCTGCATAATCACCATCAGTATAAGCAATAACATCTTCTCCGATTTCCGCAGGTGCAGAGAATTCTTGCGAGTTTTTGCCTCCAATTGTTCCTGAATCAGCTAAAATCACTTTATAATTCAGACCAATCCGATCAAAAATATTACGGTAAGCCTTAGCCTGTAATTCATAAGCATCATCGAGCCCTTTTTGATCTGCAGAGAAGGAATAACCATCTAACATTTCAAATTCTTTTCCTCGAAGGATACCATAACGGGGACGGTCTTCATCACGAAACTTATCTTGTAACTGATAGACAACTAAAGGTAATTTCTTATATGACTTAATACTATCACGGATTACTTCAGTAAAAGTTTCTTCATGAGTTGGACCAAGAATAAATTCACGATCACGACGATCAGTTAATTTAAATAAGTTGTCTCCATAACTCTCATAACGTCCCGACTTCTTCCATAAGTCAGCAGGAACAAGTGCAGGCATCATCATTTCAATAGCGCCAGCACTTTCCATCTCATCACGAATAATGCCTTCAATTTTCCGAATAACTCGATACGCTAATGGCAAATAAGACCACACACCAGCAGATACTTGATAAATGTAGCCTGCCCGAATCATCATTTTATGGCTTAAGACTTCCGCATCGCTTGGAGCCTCTTTTTTTGTTGGAATTAATACTTTTGACTGTTTCATAAAGAATATACTCCTTTGTTAAATTACCGAATAAAATATCTCTGAATATCGTTCCACGTTACTAGAACCATTAATGTTAATAAAATCAAGAAACCAATCATTGTGATAATACCTTCAGCTTTTTCTGGAATTGGCCGCCGAATTATCGCCTCAACAATATTTAGCAGTAACTTGCCACCGTCCAATGCCGGAATTGGTAGCAGGTTAACAATCCCTAAGTTAATAGATAATAGCGCCAAGAAGTTTAAGACACCATTGATTCCTAATGAAGTAGCTTGTGAAGTACCAGCATAAATTGCGACTGGACCTCCTAAATCATTTAAGCTAAAGCCATGAGTTACCATATGACCAAGAACACTAAATATCAATGTACCAGCCTGAATAAATTGCTGCCAACCAAACTTTAAGCGGGCTGCAAGGCCAGTCTCTTGTTTCTCAACAATTCCAATTTGTCCCACTTTTTGGTGACCGCGTTCCACCGCTTTAGGTTTAAGCTTAGTTTGATAAGTGTGCTTCCCCCGTTCATATGTAATCGTTACGGTTTTATTAGGCTTACTAGAAATATTTGTTGAAAGATCCGTCCAGTTGTTTATTTTCTGGTTATTGACTTTTGTAATTCGATCTCCCGCAGTTAAGCCCGCTTTAGCTGCAACAGAGCCTGTATTAACATGGCCTAATTGATTACTATTGGTTGGAACACCTGTTAAGGTAAATCCAAGAATGATAAATACTACTAATGACAAAATAAAGTTATTCATTGGTCCTGCAAAGTTAGTCATCATTCGCGCCGGAAGACTTGCAGAGCGAAATTGTACATCTCGTGGTGCAATCTGTACTTCAGTGCCATCACGTTCAATAATCATTGCATCATGGTCAACACTGTATACTTTTAGTTGATCTTCATCGCCATTGACGTATCCTTTTATCCATAAACCATCTTCTAAATCACAGGCAGCCAATTGAAGGGGGATTCCTTGAAATAGGGTTGTCTTATCACTGGCATTAATACTGATAACTTTATCTTGATCATTTAATTGAATTGTCAGTGGCGTCCCTGGTTTTAATTCATCTTGGTCTTCATCGTCAGCACCAGCTAAACGAACATATCCACCCAACGGTAGAATTCGAATTGTATAGGTAGTACCATTTTTTCGTTTCCACCAAATTTTTGGCCCCATACCTATTGAAAATTCACGAACTAAAATTCCTGCTCGTTTAGCAAAATAATAGTGGCCGTATTCATGAACAAGGACAAGGATTCCAAAAACAATAATAAATGTAATAATTGTTATTATCAAAAAATCTCTTCCTTACCTTTAATTAAATGATCCCTAATAAATGAAGCATTGGCATAACAATTAACATGCTATCAAAACGGTCAAGAATACCACCATGTCCAGGAAGAATCTTTCCCGAATCTTTCACTCCATAGTAGCGTTTTAATGATGATTCAATCAAATCACCAAATTGACCAAATATTGAAAGAATTAGAGTAACAAATATCATCGTTACCCAGCCCGCACCGACAGGAATAAAGTAACAATAGACAGCTAAAATAATAATAGCTGCTACAGTTCCGCCAATCGAGCCTTCCCAAGTTTTATTCGGACTAATCTTAGGAGCAAGTTTGTTTTTACCAATCTTTCGTCCAATTAAATAAGCCCCACTATCTGTGATCCAAACAATTAGCATTCCATATAACAATGTTTGAAAGTTAATTGCACGAGCAGTAATAAAGTAATGGAATCCGATTCCAATATAGAGCATTGCTAATGTCAAAACACCAGCATCATCAAAAGTAAAACGCTGCTTCCGAATGACTGTATGTAATAAGAGTAAGACTACTAAAATATAGAAGCCAAACCACCGCGTTGCAACGCTGGGTAAAAAGTCAAGCCAGCTATCAGGCAGAATCAATAGGGCAACACCCAAATAACTAACTAAAGCTTCAAATGATATTACAAACATTTTTTTCATTACTAACACTTCTGACATTGCAACAATCCCAAGTGCAACTGCTGCAATTGTTAGTGGCCAATGACCATACACTATAAGCGGTATAAAAATTGCAAGTGCAATTACCGCGGTCGTTATTCTTGTTTTCAAAACAAAATCCCCTTATTAATTATTGATTTTTTAAACCACCAAATCGTCGATGACGTCCTTGATATGCAATAATTGCATTTTCAAGTGATTTGGCATTGAAGTCTGGCCAATGCTCCGAAACAAACTCTAATTCACTATAAGCAATTTGCCAAAGCATAAAATTACTGATTCGTTCCTCACCACTTGTCCTAATCAAAAGATCCGGATCGGCATATTCACCTAATTGTGCCGACATAAGATAGTTGCTAAATGTAGTTTCAGTAATGTCAGTAATATCAAGGCTGCCAGACTTAACATCTTCAGCAAGTTTTTGCGCAGCTTGAGTTAGCTCATCACGACTACCATAATTCAAAGCAAAGTTTAAGATCATCCCATCACAATTAGCGGTGTCTGCCATTGCATCACGAACCGCTTGCTGGGTCGATTCTGGAAGCCGCGTGATATCACCCATTACAGTTACCTTAACATTATGTTTAACCAAATCTGGCACAAAGGTTGAAAAAAACCGAACGGGTAACTGCATTAAATAGCTAACCTCGGAAGAAGGCCGTTTCCAATTCTCAGTTGAAAAGGCATATAGCGATAGGACTTTTATTCCCAGTTCACTGGCAGCAATTGTAACTTCTTTTACAGTCTGCATTCCTTGTTTATGACCGGCTACTCGCGGAAGATGGCGTTTTTGTGCCCATCTACCATTACCATCCATAATAATAGCAACATGATTAGGAATCCTTTCCATATCAAGTTGTTGATTTATTTTGTCATTTTTATTTTTGGAAAACACTAACTGTTCCTCCATTTTTATTATGTACTTAGGATTAATTAGCGAAACATTCGTCACAATGTTAAAACTTGAAAATTAAATCCCGCCAATTAATTATAGCCTTTATTATACCAGAGGCAAAATTTCTTTTGTTAATCCGCAATAAATTGTTACATAGTTTTAGCATAAGCACTCGAAATTTGACAAAAATAAAAGGCTGTGGACTCGTTTTAGGTTCACAACCTTTTACAACCAAAGAAATTAGCCTTCCATTAATTCCTTTTCTTTTGCACTTGCAATATCTTCAAGGTTTTTAATTCCAGCATCAGTTTCATTTTGGACTTTCTTTTCAAGATCATGAAATTCATCATCATTAAAGTCCCCGCTCTTGTTCCCCTTCTTTAGGTCATCCATTGCTTCACGACGTACATTTCGAACAGCAACTTTGGCCTTTTCTAATTCTGCTTTTACATCTTTTACTAATTCTTTTCGCCGATCTTCCGTTAATTGGGGAATAATCAACCGAATTGAACTTCCGTCGTTTTGTGGAGTTAATCCCAGATTTGAAGCATAAATTGCCTTTTCAATTTCTTCAAGTACACTCTCATCGTAAGGCGTAATTAACAATTGACGCGCTTCTGGAATTGTAATTGATGCAACTTGGTTTAATGGAGTAGGTGCCCCATAGTATTCAACCTTAACTGAATTTAATAAACTAGCATTAGCTTGACCTGCACGAATGTCTGCAAGGGTCCGTTGCAAGGCATCACCTGATTTTGCCATTTTTTTCTTGGCATCATTTAAAATATCTTTTCCTGTAGCCATATTATTAGTCTCCTTCAATTGTCGTACCAACTTCTTCGCCAGTTACTACTTTCATGATGTTTCCTGGTGTATTCAGATTAAAGACTACCAATGGAATGTGGTTGTCCATTGATAATGAGCTGGCAGTAGTATCCATTACATGCAAATTCTTTTCGATAATATCCATATGTGTCAAATGATCGAATTTGGTAGCGTCCTTTACTTTATTTGGATCAGCAGAGTAAACGCCATCAACACCATTTTTCCCCATAAGAATTGCATCAGCATTGATTTCAGCAGCCCGTAACGCAGCTGTTGTATCAGTAGAGAAGTATGGGCTTCCCGTTCCACCAGCGAAAATAACAATTCGATCTTTTTCTAAGTGCCGAATTGCTTTACGCCGAATATATGGTTCAGCAATCTGACGCATTTCAATCGATGTTTGTACCCGCGTTGGAACATCAATTGATTCGAGAGCATCTTGTAATGACAAGGCGTTCATAATCGTTGCTAACATTCCAATATAGTCAGCCTGAGCACGTTCCATCCCTAGTTCAGCACCAGTAACACCACGCCACATATTACCGCCACCAACAACGATAGCAATTTGAACTCCTAAGTCATGAACTTCTTTTAGTTCTTTAGCAACGTCTTTTAATACCGGTGGATTAATTCCGAAACCTTTATCTCCTGCTAATGCTTCTCCACTAAGCTTTAATATAACTCGCTTATACTTAATGTCTGCCATGCGATATCCTCCTTGAATTTGCAAGCTAATTTCTAAAAAAGGACGTACTACATTGAGTACGTCCTCCTACCGACCGAACGCTTAGTTCATTTGGTCTTTAACTTCTTGAGCGAAGTCATCTTGCTTTTTTTCGATTCCTTCACCAACTTCGTAACGAATAAAGGACTTCAATTTACCATTTTTACTTGTAACATATTGTTCAACAGTTTGGTCAGAGTCCTTAACAAAGTCTTGATCAGCCAAGCAAATTTGTGAAAGGAACTTGTTTAAACGACCTTCAACAATCTTGTCAACAATCTTTTCAGGCTTACCTTCGTTTAAGGTTTCTTCCTTAAAGATAGCACGTTCATGGTCAAGACGTTCTTGAGAAACATCATCACGAGTCATGAATTCTGGATTAATAGCTGCAACGTGCATTGCAACATCCTTAGCAGTATCGTCATCAGCGCCTTCTAAGACAACTAATGCTGCAATTTGACCACCTTGGTGTAAGTATGCACCAAAACTGTCACCATCGTTCTTTTCTACAACAGTGAACCGACGAAGGCTAACCTTTTCACCAGTCTTTTGTGTAGTACTGATAATATCATCATTTAATGTGCCATTTTCAGTCTTAATTTCTAATGCTTCTTCAACATTAGCAGGCTTATTTTCACTAATTAACTTAGTAACCTTCTTTAATAAGTCCTTGAATGGTTCACTAGCAGCCACAAAGTCAGTTTCTGAGTTTAATTCAACAATTGCAGCAGTGTTGCCATTAACAGCAATATCAGCTAAACCTTCAGCTGCAACACGATCACTCTTCTTGGCAGCTTTTGCGATACCCTTTTCCCGAAGATAGTCCATTGCCTTGTCCATGTCACCATCACTAGCAACTAATGCCTTTTTAGCATCCATGATACCGGCACCGGACTTTTTACGTAATTGCATAACTTGAGCAGCTTTAATTTCAGCCATGACGAAATCTCTCCTTTTATTTAATATCTTAGTTGAAAAAAGGGCTGTTCAGTACTCAGGCCAGAATGGTCCGTACAAAACAGCCCAAGAATTAATATTTTAGTCTTCTTTACCTTCAACGCTGTTCTTTAAGTTCTTTAATGAATCTTCAGTAACAGTTTCATTAGCAGCGTTGTCATCAGCAGCAACTTCTTGTTGAGCATCATCTTGACCTTGCTTACCTTCAACAAATGCATCAGCCATCTTTGAAGTGATTAAGCGAACGGCACGGATAGCATCATCGTTTGATGGGATAACGTAATCAATGTCGTCTGGGTCAGTGTTAGTATCAACCATGGCAACGATTGGGATGTGTAACTTTTGAGCTTCCTTAACAGCAATTTGTTCCTTGTGAGGATCTACGATGAACATAACATCTGGGATCCGTGGCATATCTTCAATACCACCAAGGAAACGTTCAAGCTTTTCACGTTGCTTAGTTAAAACGGCAACTTCCTTCTTAGGAAGAACATCAAATGTACCGTCTTCGCTCATCTTCTTAAGTTCTTTCAAACGAGCAATCCGTGATTGGATAGTCTTCCAGTTAGTTAAAGTACCACCTAACCAACGATGGTTAACGTAGTATTGACCTGCACGAGTTGCTTCTTCTTCAATAGCATCTTGAGCTTGCTTCTTTGTACCAACAAATAAGGCAATACCGCCGTTAGCAGCAACATCCTTCATGTAGTTGTAAGCAGTATCAATTAACTTAACAGTCTTTTGTAAGTCAATGATGTAAATACCGTTACGTTCAGTAAAGATGTATTCTTCCATCTTAGGATTCCAACGACGAGTTTGGTGACCAAAGTGGACACCGGCTTCAAGCAATTGCTTCATAGATACAACAGACATAATATACCTCCAAATTGTTTTTCCTCCCCAGTCTTCTCCTGGCAATGGGACTTAAATAAAGCACCCTCACCACCATCGTTCTGGGTGTGAAATTGGCGTGTAACACCGAAATATAGTATACAAAAAAGCTTACTACCTGACAAGCTTTTTCACTAACTTATTTTAAAATTTAACCAACTTATCAGATGTTCCAGTTGTAATTAAATCCAGATTAGCAGATAGGCTCATTTTAACCATGTTTTTAATGGCCTGATCAGTATAAAATGCAATATGCGGTGTGATTAAAACATTTGGCCGTTTAACTAAATTCTTAAATTCATTATAATCAACACTCTGTTCGTCAATTTGCTGATTAAAGATCTTAGTTTCTCCAGTCATCACATCTAAAGCCGCTCCACCGACTTTACCACTGTCTAATGCCGCAATTAACGCCTCTTCATCTACCAACGGCCCTCTTGCTGTATTAATAAGCAAAACTCCATCGCGCATCATTGAGAAGGTCTCTTTATTAAGCATCTTATCAGTTGCAGGAACATGAGGTAAGTATAGAGAGATAATAGTTGCACGTTTATATAATTCTTCTAAGCTAACATATTCGACAATTCCGTCTAGTTCTTTATTTTTGTGACGGCTATATGCGATTACCTTAGCGCCAAAACCAGCAAAAATTTTGGCAGCAGTCGATCCAATATTACCGGTTCCAACAATCCCTACTACTTGTTTATTCATTTCTTTAGCAATATGCGGCGCCCAATTATAGTCTCCCTTAGCTAGTTTTAGGTAAAATTCTTTTGTTCGGCGTAAAAGGTTAAGCGCTTGGGTAACTGAAAATTCCGCAATTGCAGCCGGTGAGTAAACAGGCACGTTTGTAATTTGAAAACCCAGTTCAGTTGCCAACTGGTGGTTAATATTGTCTACTCCAACATTTCGTAAAGACATTTTGGTAATTCCATTTAAAGCTAATTGCCGTAATGCCTCATCTGGATAAGGCTTTTGCTGAAAAACAACAACCCCATCGCTTCCTTTAGCAAGTTGAACACTCTTTTCATTCAAAAGTTCTGTTGTTGTTTCAACAGTAACTTCTGGATGCTCATCCTGCCATTCCTTAATATAAGGTACCTCATCGCTGTATACACCATATACATAAATTTTCATATCAATTCCTCCGTAAATTTAATAAATTAACGCCATGTTCTTTTAAGTAATTTTCTTTTTGGCGTCGCGTTTGATGCTTGAAATGGTATTCGGCACTTAAAGCATCATGCTTTGATGTGAATTCCTCTGAATAAATAAGTTTTAGCGGATGCCGTTTCTTAACACGCGTATACTTTGCTCCCTGATAAACTTGGTGTGTATGAACACGGCGCTCAACATTGTTAGTAAACCCACAGTAAAGGGTATCATCAGCACAGTAAAGGACGTAAATATAGTAATTCTCACTTGCCATATAATAGCTCCCGAACCGCAGCGGTATAACTACCATCACTTTCATGAACGATTAATGGCGGAACAATTTTCATTCCTCCTGGCTTCCCATCTTTAATCAGCTCAAGCAATAAAATATTAGCATCTCGATCCGGTTTAGGATAAATAAATTGTACTCTTTTAGGCGCCAATCGATTTTTCTGACAAACTTGAAGAATTTCGCCCAATCGATCCGGACGGTGAACAAGATAGCCATGTCCGTTCATCTTTAATAACCCGCTCATCTTTTGAATAACCGTTGTTAAATTAGTAGCTATTTCATGACGCGCAATTGCCAAAGCTTTATTAGGATTTTTTTGACTTTGAGCTGTAACCGGAAAATAGGGAGGGTTACAGAGAACAATATCAACTGAATCTTTTGGAACGTATTTATTAATATTAGCAATGTCATCATTAACAACTGTGTAACGATCTTGTAAGTTATTTAATGCGATTGAACGGCTTGCCATATCAGCAATTTTGGGTTGCAATTCCACTTCTGTAAAGGTTCCCCCTAATTTATCATGAAGGAAAAGACCAATTGCACCATTGCCAGCACATAGATCAACAATTTTTATTTTTTGCCGATGATTCACGCGAACAAAATCAGCTAATAATACTGCGTCCAGTGAAAAAGCAAAATAATGAGGGTTTTGTATTATTCGTACATCTTGACTATATAATTGATCAATTCTTTCATCTTTTTTTAAGATTCTTTTATTTTCCATTCTTTTCTCCATTATTTTTATACTTGCAAGATTAGCTTTTTTTCGTCATACTGATGAACGAAAACTTTATTTTGTTATAGATTGGAAGATTAACATGCTCTACACTTTCCTTGTAAAAATCGTTAATCCATTTTTAACATTGATTAACGGTCGTCCCCAAATATATAATCGGGAAAAAATCCCAGATGGCAATTATATTATTATTGCTCCTCACCGTACATGGATGGACCCTGTACTCCTAGCTCTTGCTGTTTGGCCTAAAAAATTCAGTTTTATGGCTAAAAAAGAGCTCTTTAAAAATCCGTTTGCTAGTCGGTTCTTAAAAGCGCTTAATGCTTATCCGGTTGATCGAAAGAATCCAGGCCCTTCTGCAATCAAAAAACCAGTTACTATTTTAAAGAAAACAGATCTATCAACAATTATTTTCCCGAGCGGATCACGTTATTCATCGAAACTAAAAGGAGGCGCGACTGTTATTGCAAAAATGGCTAATGTCCCTTTAGTTCCCGCCGTTTACCAAGGGCCATTAAAGTTTAGCCAATTGTTTACTCGCAAGCCACGGCACATTGCATTCGGCGACCCAATTTACATTGACCGTAAGCAGCGACTTACTCCTGAGGTACAGGCTGCTTTGGAAAAACAAATGCAAGACGCCTTTGACAAGCTCGATAAGCAGATTAATCCCGAATACAAATATATTGTCCCACCTAAACCTAAAGACGATGAATTTTAATTCGCTAAATAAAAGGATGTGATAAAAATCACATCCTTTTATATTATTTACGATTTGATTTTTTTGCTTGTGCTTTCATCGCTTGCATCATTTGATGTAATTTACGACTTGATGGTTTTTGCCCCATTTGAAGCATCATTGTCCGCAGCATCTCTTCCGAAATCGGTGGATTATTGCGGAGGTAGTTTTCCATGTATTTACGTGCACCAAAGAAGCCGATAACTAAACCGACTAATAGTGCAAGAATCATTAGCATGATCGTCATACCCACAATTACTTCCTCCTTTGCTCGTTACCTATCCATCTTACACGAAAGAGTAATTTTTGAAAAGGCCAAATTGTCTTTAATCATCACGAAGCCCTTTTTTACGTTGGATTTCACGAACTTTTTCTGGCGTTACTTCTTTACCCTCTTTATCAAAGATTCGCATCATTTCAATGTTGCTACGCATTGCTTCCCGGAAATTCTTTAAATATTCCTTTCGTAAGCGTTCTCGTTCTTTAGTTTCTTCTTCAGTTAGACCTTCTTCTTTATTTTTATGAGCAAGCTCATTGATTCGCTTTAAAAGCTCTTCTTGTTCTTTAGATTCAGCCATCATATCATCTCCTTAGCAAGACTGATTTTACTTATTTTATAAAAATAATGCAAATCACGAACGTACGTTTGAAATATGCGTCCATCTATGATAAGCTTAACACAATTAATGATAATGAGGTGTCAATATGGCAAAGGCAGCGAAAAATAAACAAATGGCCGTACTAAATTATATCCATAAACAAGTTGAAGATCACGGCTATCCACCGACTGTCCGCGAGATTTGTAGTGCTGTCGGATTATCTTCTACATCCACTGTTCACGGACATATTTCCCGCTTGATTGAACAAGGTTTCTTACAAAAGGACCCTTCTAAACCACGAGCCTTGGAAATCACTCCAAAGGGTCTTGATATTTTGGGAGTAAAGCCTACCCAAAAAGAAATTCCAATGCTAGGTGTAGTTACAGCTGGTCAACCGATTTTGGCAGTTGAAAATGCTACTGAATTTTTTCCGATACCTCCTACCATTCAAGATAACAATGACCTTTTCATGCTTACTATTCGCGGTACTAGTATGATCAAAGCCGGAATCTTTAACGGTGATCAAGTTATTGTCCGTAAACAGGCTACAGCCAAAAACGGTGAGATTGTTATTGCGATGAACGATGACAATGAAGCAACCTGCAAACGCTTTTACAAGGAAAAAGATCGGTTTCGTCTACAGCCAGAAAACGACACTATGGAACCTATCTTCTTAGATAATGTTAAGATCTTAGGCAAAGTTGTCGGCTTATTCCGTGACCATATCTTTTAGAGATACTTATAAAAAAGCAACTGGAGATAACATAAAGTTCCAGTTGCTTTTTACGTTTAAAATATTATTTGATTTGATAAATACGCTGATGATTTTTCTGCCCTTTCAAGATAAAAGTTGAATGATCATTGGCGTCATCAAATTCAATATCTTTATCATTCATTCCTAGCTGGCTATTAAACATTTTTTCATACTGGGCTACCGACACTTGCTGACGATTTGCTAATTCTTGCGCAACATCATTCATATATTTCTGATACCCCTCTTCTAAAATTCCAGTGTAAAATTCCCCTTCAGCACCAGAACCATAACTGAACAGTCCGATCCGGCTACCTGCTGTTAGATCTTTACTATTTTGAAGAAGCGACATCAGCGATAAATATAAGGATCCTGTATACAGGTTACCAACTTTCCGCGAAAAAAGTTGGCTAGCTGTTAATTCGTCTCGCAAATGATTTGCTGTTTCATCATTTCGATCACCCAGCAACCCTTCTAGACCCTTTTTACCCATTTTAGTAAACGGCATATGAAACGTAAGTGCTACAAAATCTTCAAGTCCGCGTCCGGTTAATTGCTGGTAACGGTTAAATGTCCGCAAGAAGAAATCGATATAAACATTTGTTGAGTATTTTCCGTCAACTAATGCTTCTGTTGCATACAGGGGCCGCCAGAAATCCATAATATCCTGACTATAAGCGACGGTTGTATCCTCTAGCGATAAAAGGTGAGGATTAGAAGAAATTAACATTGCTACTGCCCCAGCGCCTTGTGTAACTTCCCCAGGAGTATTTAACCCATAGCGCGCAATATCAGCTGCGATCACAAGAACGGTTTCTTGAGGATTGAGTGCTACTAATCCCTTGGCAAATTGCATACCGGCTGTTGCCGAATAACATGCTTCTTTCATTTCTACTGTTCGCGTGAAATCATTAAGCCCCAGTAATCGCTTAATATAAATAGCACTTGCTTTAGAATTGTCAATTCCGGATTCTGTAGCAACAATTACCGTTGAGATATTTTTAGCCAAGTCAGGGGTTAGTAATTTCTGCGCAGCTGCCGCACCTAAAGTAACAATATCCTGCGTTGGTGGCACAACGGCTTGCTGATCTTGACCAATCCCAATCGTAAATTTATTAGGATCTACACCCCTCTCCTTTGCTAATTCAACAAGGTCTACATATTCATTTGTCGTTGCAAATGCCATTCTATCAATACCAATTCTCATTTCTCTCATCCTTTTACTAAGATTATTTATTTAATATTATAACTTATCCATTGTTTGATTTAATAATTCATCAACCTGATTATTTCCAGCATTAGTCGAATGTCCCTTAGTCCAATCAAAATGTAGATCAGTAAATCGAGGCAGAAGGTGAGCTATCTCTTTCCACAGCATTTGGTTTGCCACTGGCTTACCACTAGTGGTTACCCATCCACAACGCTGCCAGTTAGTTAACCACCCTTGAACAATCGGGTCAAGAACATAGTGTGAATCTAAAATTGCAATAATTTTTTTGTTTTGTAAATTAAGTGTTATTAACTTCTTTAACGCATAGACCAACGCTGTTATTTCCATCTTATTATTTGTTGCGCCCAGCTCACCATCAGTACCTGTATAATTTTTATCGTTAGTCTGAATTAAGTATGCCCAAGCTGCCTTATCATCACTTTTAACGTGTTGACCTAATTTATTTCCATGGTTGCGTGAACCACCATCAGTATAAATGTAGATAGCATCAGAAGCATTTATACTTTTTTGAATTGGCATCACAGTTTTCTCTTGTGCATTTAACCACTGCTTAGCACCTATAATCGTTGCGAATCCTTTAAACTTAGCATTAGGATATCCGTTAACCTGTCTTTGGCATTCTGCCCAGCTTTGATAAATTCCCGGTTGCCGTCCTTTTTTCACTGCATAATATTTCTTTGCCATAAAAATCCCCTATTAAACTTGTAAAACGTTATATCATACATTAAGATATCATATCAGTTCAAAATCGTTTCTGCAAAACTAGGCTTCCTATTTTTACCACTATCTAATAATTCCTTTACGCTTTATTATTTTTTTGTTACAATAATAAAGTTAATAAATATGGAGACATACTCAAGTGGCTGAAGAGGACGGTTTCGAAAACCGTTAGGCGTGTAAAAGCGTGCAGGGGTTCAAATCCCCTTGTCTCCTTTTTGAAAAGTCTTGCTGATATTCAATAGTTGTTAAAACATTGATATATCAGCATTTTTTATTTTTAAATTTGCACTCATAATAAAAAAGGCAGCTAACTTGTATTGGTTAGCTGTCGTTGAATTAGTTTTGCTCTGCAATATCATAGGTTGTTTTTCCATCTTTAGCAGTATATAGCGCCTTACTTGAGTCACCAGGGTTCATAATGCTTATTGAATAACCATCCCCTAATGCTTTTGAAACTTGACCTGAATTGCTTTTAATTGATTTGGTTAAGTTGGGCCATCCCATTTGCTCAGCTTGACTAGGATCCTGTGCTAATGCCTTTAATGCCTCAACTGTATTATCATCTGTCGGGGTAATTTGGAAAGTTTTGCTATCTTCATTATAGTCAACAGTCCCAAGTTTCGAATATCCCTTTTGCATTTGCCGCAAAACAGCCATCGTTTTATTTTCTTGTTGGGCTTCATTAGCACTTGAGTTACCAAGAGCAAAGCCATTAGAGAAAGAAGAAAAACTATTTGACTGCGCAACACGGGAAGACGAACTACTTTGATTAGTTGCCGTAGAATTATTGTGGTGGAAATAAGGTAGGTTGATTGCACCATAAACAATCGCAATAATACTTAAAACAACAATAATGGTTCCACTCTTCCATTCACGGTATTGTTGCCATGAGTTAGCAAGGTAAAATCCACCAAGAATCAAAAACAGTGCACCCATTATTACTAGGAAAATCATAAATTAACTTACTCCTTTTTATTTACATATTGATATTGTCTCGCAATGTCCTAATTGATACAACTAAAATTTAAAAAGAAAAAAGGCCAGTTTTCCAGCCCCTCCTCCTGATTAAAATTCCATTAATGCTTTCATATCGTAATCCTTAATTTTATCACGACCATGAAGATCTTTTAATTCGATTAAAAATGCGCAGCCAACTACAATGCCGCCCATTTGTTCAACCATATCAATAGTTGCCGAGATCGTTCCACCAGTAGCTAAAAGATCATCTACAACTAAAACACGTTGTCCAGGTTTAATCGCGTCAGCTTCCATTTGAAGAGTAGCAGTTCCGTATTCCAAACTATAAGTTGCACTAATTGCTTTACGAGGCAGTTTTCCCTTTTTTCGTGCTGGCGCAAAGCCTACTCCCAACTCACGAGCAATAGGGCACCCAACGATAAAGCCACGCGCTTCTGGTCCTACTACCATATCAACTTTTTTATCTTTAGCATAATCAACTAATTCGTCGGTTGCTTGCTTAAAAGCAGCCCCATCAGCCATCAATGGCAGAATGTCACGGAAAATAACACCTTTTTCTGGATAATCCGGAACACTAGCTACATATTTGTAAAGGTCTAAAGCCATGAGATAAATAGTCTCCTTCAATCTAAATTAAGATATTGTAATAACCATTTGGCAACAGTTGCTGTGTCATTAAACAATAACTGCTGTTCAATTTTGTACTGTGCTAATTGTTTTTTATACCGTTTTGTTTGTGTTAAATCAGTTTTATCAACTAAATTATTAAAGCTCAACACATCACTCTTTATTGTAACAAATCCAGCCTCAGAAAACACTTGAATCATAAAATTTAATCGATCAATATTAATTTTTAAATAACGACTAATTGCTTGTAACTGAGCAGACCAATTCAATTGTTTTTGTTTATAAATAAATCGATAAAGCTGGGCAAAATCTGTCCGTGACGGGAGTCCAGCTAAATATGCACTTTTGCGTTGGTAGAGTAGTAACCGAATGACTGCCGGTTCTCCCTTATCTGCTTCAAAAATCTCTTTTAATGTTTCTTCGCTAACCGGACAATCAACTAAGGTAACCCTTTTACCTGCAAAGTCTGTTTGCCGAGCTTCCTCGACCGATAATGCATGTCCTGGCGTAACATGAGGTGCAATGTTTTCACGTAGTTTAGATTCCTGAACAATATAATAATCATGTGCCGTAAACAATTGCGGTGTAAGTTTGTTTGTACGCTCATCAACAATTACTGTTCCATTAATCTGTAAATCTTCTAGCATTAGTTGAATGCTTTGTTTTCCTCGCCATTCATTCAAACTAATCTTTACTGCCAAATTAGTTTCCCCAGTCGGCGAACTTAAAAGCGGTGCTAAGTCTCCCTGACCAAATGCCACGACAGTAATCTTACCTGTTTCAGTGATTATCGAAAACCTTAAATGCTGACCATCTTGCCCCATCGTTTTTACGTCAGCAATTTGAACACCATTTAACCTAAAAAGAGGCTCTATATTCCCAGGACCAAATGGAGCAATCCGTTGAATATCATTATATAATTGCAGATTAATATCATTCGGATTGATTGACATAGCAATTGGTAAAACCTGTTTTACAGTTTGATCAAACCCCTGTTGCTCTGCTTCATCCTCTAAGGCTCTTTCTAAAGCACTAATGTTGTCTTCAGTTAATGATAGTCCACATGCTGCAGGATGACCGCCAAATGTTGTAAATAGTTCCCGATGAGCTTCTAATGCCTTAAATAAGTTAAAAGCTTCAGGACTTCTCCCAGATCCCTTTACTACACTTGGATTTTGTTTATCCATTGAAACGATAATTGTGGGCTTGCCAGTTTTATTCATAATGCGGCTTGCTACAATACCCAAGACTCCTTGATGCCAGTTTTTACCAACAATTAATAGGACCTTTTTATTTTGGTTCTCAACGCTGCTCGCCTGTTTATCAGCCTCTACCATAATCTTAGCAACTAACTGCTGACGTTCTTTATTAGCTTGATCAACTTCCTTAGCTAGTTGCTGAGATTCATCCTCATCTAAACTTGTTAATAATTTAACGCCATCATTAGCATCTGCTATTCGCCCAAGGGCATTTAACCGTGGTGCAATTCCAAAACCAATATCCTGGTCAGTAAGATTAGCCGGATTAATACCTGCAAGCTTCATTAAAGCTGCTAATCCCGGCCGCATTCCCTGACGTAATTGTTGAATACCATAAGTAATTAATGCATGATTTTCACCTGTAACATTAACTACATCTGCAATTTCACCAATAGCAACTAAATCAAGCTGTTCAACCGGAAATTCATCAGTTAATGCCCAGGCTACTTTAAATGCTACTCCTACGCCGGACAAGTCTGGAAAAGGATAATCACTGCCGGGATAACGCGGATGGACAATTGCTACTGCATTAGGTAATTCAGCAGGTAATTCATGATGATCAGTGACGATAACATCAATACCTTTTTTCATTACTTCATCGATAACATCTTTCCCGCTCACACCATTATCCACAGTAATAAAAAGCTGCGTTCCATCATTAATCAGTCGTTGGTAAGCTTGGGCATTGGGACCATAACCATCAGTAAAGCGATTAGGGACATAATAATTTACGTTAGCCCCAATCGATACCAATGTTTCATACATTAAGGCCGTACTTGTAATCCCATCTGCATCATAATCACCGTAGACTGTAATTTGCTCTTGATTTTCAATTGCCTTTTCAATTCGTTCAACAGCCTTATCCATGTCATGTAGCTGATGCGGATCATGAATTTCATCCATCGTTGGTTTAAAATATTTTTTTGCTTGTTCGACATTATTAATCCCCCGTTGAACTAATAACGTTGCTAATATTTTAGAAATCCCTAATTCCTTTGTTAACACATTAATAGTATCTGATGAATCATTGTCTGCAATCTGCCACTTAAACTTTGCATCAATCATTTAAATTAAACCACCATTTCAACGCCAAACTAAACAAGAGGCTGGGAAATCTCAGTCTCTTTGTTTTTCACTTTATTATTTCAATTATCTGGACAACCATCATCAAGATTACAAATTCTTCTTATCTTGTTGGAAGTATTTTCTACTTATAACAAATACCGTTATATCAGCTAATCACATGTGTGTCAATGCTTTAGCTCTCCTTTAATTCTTACTCAATATCAACGATTTTTTAGAGTTTTTAAATTTTTTGCCCCTTTTATGCCCCTTATACAAATCAACGGCACCCTCTTTATAAAGAGATGCCGTTTTAATTTTGTACCACTCATATATTAAAAGCAATTATAACATAAATAAAAGAAAAGATGTCCACTAGGACACCTTAATTACCGGTTGTGGGCGCTTAGGGCGCTCTCTATGCATCACACATTAATCAGTGATGCACATTTGATTTTAACATAAAAATCCCCTAGTAGCTATTATCGAAAACGTAACAACTACTAGGGAATTTATTCCTACTATTTGAATTTCAAACTAATTAAGTTATTCTCTGCTTTTGTTGCTGAAAATTCATGGACTAATACTTCTGTTTCAGATTTACCATCCAATACTGGCATTGTTGGGCCTTTAATTGGGTTAAACCAATAATCAATATGGTTCCCCTCACCTTGCTCATTATCTGAATAGCGTGCAATTACTTGCAACTGACGACCAATCAGGCTTGGCGAATAATCAAATTGACCACTAAAGCCTGATAAATTGCTATTGAAAATAGCTGGATAAGCCTTTTTGACATCATCACGTTGAACTGGTTCGTATTTAATTCGTTGGACTTCACATTTATTAGTTACATCATAAAGAATTAAGTAACAATAGTTTAACCCCAACGACATATCGCTAGCAAACCAACCGCTAACTTGTAGCTTATTGCTAAAGACAACTGTGTCAATGTTATCAAGATTAGCAGCACTCTTCGTTAAATCTAATAATGATACGTAATCAGCAAAGTTACCATTGCCTGCAGCATCGTCTGTATAACGAAAAATCAGATGCAACTTCTGACCTTTCATTTGGTTAGTATAATCAAAACTTGCATTAAAGCCTGAATTAGCTCCGTTTGGAATATCTGGATAAACTTTAGGAACATCTGGTCGACTGGTGATATTAACCTGTGTTCGACCATATTCCTGATTACCTTGCTCATTGGTTATGATGGCGTAGGCATAAGGCTTCCCTTGTGCTTGCTCGGAGGCAAACCAGCCACTAACAATTAATTTATTATCATCGAAACGAACGGAATCTAAATTTCCACCGCTTGTTACTTTTTCTGACATTGTAAACACTCCTGTAAAATCTACACTAATATCAATTTGTTCGCCCCATGCATTACTACTAAATTGCCAAGCATCAGTATGAGTGCTAATTGCTGGGAAGTACTCATAATCTGGCTGAGTAACTCCTGCCATTGTTGGATAAGATGCAATCCAAAGTTTGGCACCTGTTGCCTTGTAGATGGCCTCGTAATCCCATAAATCACGCATTCCCGAATATGAATAGAACACTGGAATAAAACCAGCTTGTTTAACAGCATTACAGAAAATGATTGCTGCTAAAGTGTTTGCTGATTGGTAGCCTGCACGTTCTTCATAATCAAGGACTAATGCACTACCATGTTCAAGTCCCATCGTATTAGCTGTAGCAATAGCCGTATTGGCTTCTAAGCGTGCACGGTTGCCATCGCCAATAAAGCGGCTAAAGTGATAACCACTGACTTTAAGGCCGATATGTTTAGCTGCTGCAATCTGTCCAGCACCATATTGATTACGCCAATAAGTACTTTCAGATAATTTAATAATTGCCCCGCGAATTCCACGAGCTTTCCATTTTTCCCAGAAGCTATAGTAAGTAGCTTGTGGTTGATATGCAGAAACATCAATTACTAGTGATCTAACCATTATTAATCACACCCGTCTTAATTTTTCCTGTTGGAATTTCTGATGCGTTGGTATTGTCAATAACGCCTGTCTTAATTTGAGCTTGGGTGTTAGTTGGTGTTAAGTTGCTCTTCTCATAAGCTGTTTGGACAGCATGTTCCACAGTTGATTGACTTACATTAAAGCCCTTCTCAGCTAATGTACTTCCGACAGTTTGGGTAGCCACTTTAAACTTATCATGTCCGGTTAAGGCTCGGTTGCTTTCCAAACTAGTGACTGCATTGTCCGCTAATTTCTCTAGGACATCTAATAACTCTTTTTCTTGTAGCGTCTTGGCATGCAGTTTCTTCGCTTCCAAAACCGGTTTAAGGTATTTCCAGGCAAAAATAAAAAGCACTGCTGCAGTGCCAGATGAAATAAACCAATTTCCAAGATCTGTAATTAATTTAGTCATTTTCTTTCCTCCAAATTCGTAATTCGTCTTTCGTGATCTTTTAGTTCTTCATCGTGACGAACAAAGATTTTGTCTCCTCTTTCAAGTCGATCTTCTGAACGCGCTAAACGACTGCTTGATTTATCTACACTAATCTTTAATTCGTGAATGGCACGATTAACTGGTTCAAAAAGCTGCTTATGCGCTCTATTCAACGCCCACCGTAAAATTAATACAATAGCCGTTAAAATTGCTACAATCGATCCCCACTCATCCCAGTTAAGACTTAGAAAAGAATGCATTGTAATCCAATTCGCCATCAATAATTTATCCACTACTAATCACCTCTAGACAGTCGTGAAGTAAACCGTATGATATGTCAATAGCCCATCGTGGGTATATTTGTCGCCATCGCCAAACTTCTGGCAGTAAACGTGAACATTCCCATCAGGCGTAGTATGGATGAAAACACCTCGCGTACCAGTTGCACTCCATAATTCTTCATTCCCATCAGGGCGAATAATAGCAGGCAAATCAATAACTTCTATGTCATCAGTAATATCACGATTTACACCAAAGGCCAATCGTAATTCCACAAGCTTAAAGCCACCAAGATCTGCAATTCTATATGCACAGTTATAACCATTGTTTACATGATCCCAATCATATGCTCCATTTTTGTAAATGATCCCATCGCGTTGCCATGGACCTAATACGGGCAATTGATTAGTGGTTGCTAAGTTACCCGGCTTGTTTTGAACCATTGACCAATCAGTTGCTGGAAGAATCTTATTCCCATCGTGATCTTCAATATATGCTTTTGTTCCTGTAGCCATCTATATCCACTCCTATTGATAATTAACTTTCTTTTCTAGTGCCGTTAGTCGCTTCTCAATGCTTTGAATCTGGGATAGCAAGTCACCCTTACTGTTGTTCAAACCGATAATCGCACTAACATCGGTTACTGGATAGACAGTTCGCTTATCTCCAGAGCTATCTTCTTGCATTAAATAAACGTGTGTATTCTTTGCCATATCAATCACCTCTAATCAGGATTAATTGTCAGGTTGCTTATCATCGTTTCTGAATACCCTACTCGAGGAAGTGCGAAACCGACTGTACCGACATTTTCGTAACGCAACTTATCGGACGAAGTCGTTAAATCGGTAATTTTTAGGATTTCACCCGGTATCTCGTCTTCTGGGATTGTTTCATCTATATCAGTTGCTTCAGCGTAGCTCAACTTAGTTTCTTCAATGTTAACCAAGTGATCATGTAAAGTTGGGAATGTGTGGCGATTAATATCTACCCGCGCATCAACAACTTCATTTGGTTGCGGAATCTGATTAATTTGTGCTGAAAAGCGAGTGTCCCACGAATCAGTAATTCCCTTGAGATAACTCCCAATATAATTACCGTAATTCCGTAAGACATCCCAGTTGTGATTCTTTTGTTCGTAGGCTTGTGAATTCTGGAAAGGCGAAGGTTCGTTCCAGAGATCAATCTTTGGAAAGCCATCCATAGACTATCCCTCCTATTGCTGTGCTGAGGTCGATTCTGGTTGAATATACTGCATCCATTTTTGCTTAGCTAATTCCGTAATATCTTTATTTGATACATTATCAAAAGTCTTGCCTTCACCTAACATTTCCTTTGTAACTTTAATCGTGGCCATTGCTGTTTCACCTTGGTCATTCAGCCCGTTAAAGCCAACCATTGCATCTGTAGTATTACCTTGTGAGTCAAAGTCGTAGCTAAGCCGATTGCGATAAATATTCATTGGCATAGTGATCTACCTCCTACTTATTTTCCTTTTTGGCATTCTTTTTATCTGCAGTTAATTCATTAATTTTATTTTGTAGTTTCTTAACCTGTAGGCGTAAAACAGTATTATCAAATTCTAATTGACTGTTCTTCGCACGGTATTCTGTGATAACATCATTTGCTTCAACTTTTAAATTATCCATAATAAAATTCCTCCTAAATAAAAAGCCACGACTAACTCGTAGCTGCCATATGATTTAATTTATCATCAACATTCTGTAAACGTGTTTGTTCATAACCTTTACGTTTGGCTTTAATTTCCCAACTAAATTTGAGATTAGGTTGATCCGACTTTACAACAAAACGATTATGTTCACGTTGATCGACCCAGATATCACCTGGTCCATAAGCAGTAATAAATACATGATAAGGAATAGTTGTATTAACGGTTTCGTTAAATAACTTTTCAATTCCTATATAAGCAATCCCATCAGCGCTCGTTTGTCCTTCACCAATGTCGCCAAAATAATATTCCGCCGTTTCATAAGCATTAATAGTAACGGGCCCCTGGCTTGTCTTGACAATGGCGTTCTTGCTTTGATCAACTCCTAGCCACTTACGGACGTGAAGATTATCAACTTGGAGATTGCCAAGCGTGTGGGTCATGCCATCATCGAAACCATCATCAAGATATTTTCCTTGAAGTTTGATTGGTCCAGATCCGGCAATTTGAATTTCGTTACCATCGCTACCACCTCCAACATAGAAGCCAACCTTATTATCTTTTTGAATCTTGAATTTAGATTCATTATTACCATCGTCAAGGTGAAATGTAAATCCTTTGCTACGTTCTAGTAATGAGTATTCTTTATTACCTACCCACTGAACAATTTCCGAATTTCTAGGACCGCTACCCCATGATGAGCCATTTGGATCGTCAGGGTCCCAGCTACCATTCATGTCCACTACAATCTTAGGATGCCCTGCATTACCTGAGTTATTTATGATATTATCTCCGTTAGCATTAGCACCACCCCAAGTTGTTAAAAGAATATTCTCAGTGTCAGCAATGGTCAGTCCATTATCTGTATTAAGGTAAGTGTCATTACCTATTAAAGAGGTACCGCCTCTCTTCACCCAATAGATATTATTTTGTGAAGTTTGAAAGTACTGATCACTAGTACCGGTTTTAACTACAACACCTTTGAGCGTTCCACCAGTTATATCATCAGCACTAAAATTTTTAACATGAAGCTTAGCTGCATCTAAAGTTCCTGTAGTAATTTTATCTGCATTAATATCAGTGATGTAAGCACTTGGAATAAAAGCTTTTGAATTTGGACTCATGACAAATGAATCAGCATCAAAGTAAATCTTGTTAGATTGAATTAGGGTACGTCCAGCCTCTAAGTTGAATTGAGTAATCAAGTTACCTTTTTGTATACGCTCATTAATTGAACTAGCTAATTGAGTTCTGACTGATTCAAGGTCGCCTTTGTTAACCTTTGATTGCATTAAGTCCGAGAGTTGCGTGTACTTTGACGAAGCATCCTTTTGGTAATTTGTTACTGCTGACTGTAAACCGTCAATTGATGCTGTGACAGATTGAAGTTGGTTAACGCTAGCATTGTCGCTAGGTGCTGGAGCGTACGGAGTAGCAACTGGGCCATACTCTAACTTCAACTTGGACAATCGAATCTTACCGTTTCCCACGTACAGGCTAAAATTGTTTGATGTGCTGGCCCACGTCCAGTTTTCAACCTTATAATGTTTAAGATCTTTACCAGTTACGCGAACATTTTGAAGTGCATCGTAAGGACCACATGAAACGATTACATCTGTATCAGTACAGTCATCACTAATCTGTGCATCAAATGATACCGAGAAAACGTGCTCTGTTGCTTCAACAGATAAGCTCTGATATATACGTGAGGCAGTAGTTCCAACTTTTTCAAGCTCTACAAGACTATCTTTATACCGATTCTCAATATTATCGTAAATCCAATAGGCTTTACTAAAGACATCGGTAGACCTTAGAAGGTTAATGCCACCACCGTTGTTTCTGACATCATTAGACAGCTTAACGATGCTCTCACTCATCGTGTTACTCTTCTGATCAATCAGCGACTGTACAGTGTTTTGCGTAGTGAATCCTTTTCCATTAATAATGTCATTAACTTTAGATTCAGTAACCATACTCTTTAACTGGTCACTAAAGAGATTAATAGAAGCAGAATGAGAATTGACAGTGCCTTTTAGGTTATTTACCTCCGTTGCATCTGCCTTTAATTTGAGCGCTTTACTATTCTCATCAATAGCAGTTGAGTTTTTCTTGATTGAAGCAATAGCATCATCAGGGTTGGGGGAATAATCAGACTCAACATTTCCCATTTCTAATTGAGGATGATGATAAGTTGTAACAAAGTTTTTTCCTTCGCTCTTTCCCATATGACCCGCATACAGCCAAATATCATAAGGAATAGCATCATTAGGAGTTGTAAAAGTAAAGCTACGACGTTTGCCATCAGCGTTGAAATACCAATGAGCTGCTTCTTTATTGATAAATTTACCATCCAAGTTTTCCTTAAAGATTCTTACAGAAGCTTGCTCTACACCATTGGTATTCGTTGCCGAAACAGAAAACGTATAGGTAGTATTACTCTGCAAAGATGAATAAAGTAAATGATTGTCCCATTGAGGATAAGCATCCGTTGTTTTAGACTCAACAACAATATCAGTGCCACTATTTGGTATTAAGTTTCGACCGCCTATTCTTAGATTATTAACTTTATCCTTCAACGTCTGATACTCAGTAGATGATACCTTCTGATTAATCTGATCGGCCATTGTCTTTTGCTCAGCTGACAGTTGACTAATTAAATTATTAGCTTGGTCAACGACTGACTTATCAGCCTTTTGTAGTAACTGGTCTTTTGCTTGCTGGAGAATGGTTTCTGTCGATGTAATCTGATTACTGAGTTTTTTGTTATCTCCTTCAACTGCAGTAACTCTAGTAGTTAAACCACTAACAGACAGTTCTGCTTTGGTGGCAGTACTAGTAGCATTCGTCGCTTCAACAGTAGCACTGGTAGCTGTTTGGGTGGCAAGTACAGCATTACTCTTTGCGTCTTGCGCTAATGTAGTTGCTGTATCTGCAGTCTGTTTTGCAACTGTAGCATTATTTTTAGCGTCTTTAGCAATTGATTCAACTTGACCGTTAGCAATCTTCAACTCATTGATTGCATCTGATGAGCTTTTTGATTGGACACTAACTGCTTCATTAGTCTTAATAATCGCAGCACTATTAGCTTGAACATCAACTTTAAGATTAGCAACGTCACTAGTGGCACTTGCAACATCTGCCTTCACAGAGGAAACATTGTTAGCAACGTCTGCAACCTGATTTCTAATTGCAGCTGCTTCACTGCTGGCATTTTCCTTTATAAATTGTGCTTTGCTTGCCGCATCGTCAGCCGCTTCTTTGGCTTCACTAATAGCTGAACTCTGTGCAACAATCGCATCACTATTTACCTTAGATGCACTAACAGCCGAGTCAGCATATTTTACCGCTGATTCGGCTGAGTTTTTCGCTTCAACAATTCCCTTTTGGGCTTCAACAACTTTCTTATTAACTTTGTGCATATCCTCCTTCATATTGGCTTGGTCATTAGTATCATTAACATTAATCCATTCGCCGTCAACCATGACCATCGTTTGAACCAATTTGTCATGATTGCTAATTTTATGAGGAACAACAGCATTTTCATGATTTCCAATCACCGCTGAGGAAGCATCAGTTGATGAAGTATCTGTTGAATTATTTTTTGCTTCGTCTGAGAGCTGATTATTTTCTGCCATTCTATGTCTCACCTCCTATCGTTAAATCTTTATCAGCATTATTTGAAGAAGTAGTTTGATCAACAATCGGTTTTACCCAAATTGCACCATTTTTAACTGCTTGATTAGCCGATGGATCGTGTTGCCCATAAAATACTTGTGGAATTCGATCAAACATGGCATTAGCTAGTTGCTCAAGTTTAGTTAATGAAGTTTGCGAGTGTAACAATGTTGCCGGCAAATTCTGATAAATATTATCGGTTCCTTGTGAAGGATTATATGGATACCAGGTATAGCCAACTAAAGTAACTTTAGTATTATAAGCATGTTGAGTATCAGTCTCACCTAGCAAAGTTCGATCGTCTACTTCTGGAATTGTTAAATACACTTGTTCACCTGGGATTGGCATTTCATTAGTGTTCAAAACAATTTCAATTGAAACAGATGGCTCCAACACTAACTGAGTACGGGCATATTCTCGCATAGCGTTAGCATCCTTAAATCTGTCATCTTGCAATGTTGATGAGGCAGGATGCAAGCCCCACTCTTCCACTGAGTGTTCATCCGTTAAAGTAAACGGCTGAAAATAATACTGGGTTTGTTGGGTAGTAGTTTCTGGAGTATAGCTTCCCCCGTTATAGGTCTCTACTGTTTTAATACTTTCAGTAGGAACTGATTCTATTTTCTTAGTGCTGATCTTGGCCTGCATTTCGTCATTACGGCCATACCAATCTGGCGGGAAACTATCGATAGTAGCTGTCTTACAACTCTGTCCTGGTTCCGGCTCATAAATTTGAGTATTCTTATCCAAAATCAAACAAATATGATGAGTTCCTCCATGCGGACCATAAAAGCCAACATCACCTGGTTTAATTTCTGATCGTGGAATCTCCCGGAAGTTATTCTCCATTGCGATCGTATATGCTGGAATTTCAATTCCAAAGTCATGATAAACCTGTGATACATAACCAGAACAATCCATTCCTGCAAATGGATTAGCCTTATTATGACCACCCCATACATACGGAACACCTAGATACTTCTTAGCGTCTGCTTGAAAGTCTGCGGTATTATCTTGACCACTTTCGACTTGTTCTTCACCATCAGTAATAGTCGTAGAACTGTCTGCACTTCCAGATACAGACTCACCACCTGTCGAATCGTCAGTTGAATATGATCCACCAACACAAGTAATCTGATTGACAATAGTCGTACTATCTTCAATCAACTTCATATTAGTTGAATCATGTTGATATACAATTCGTCGCTGATAGTTTCTTAAAAATTGATCAGATGAGTATACGTCTACTCGTTTTCCAGATGGTTTGATAATCGTGCCAGGCCAAGTTGAAACAATCTTACTAATCATATCTTTTCCAGAACATCCACCTAGATTTTCAATTTGCTGTTTTGAAAAGTCTCCAAACACATGATATGAAAAGCCAAATGGATTAGCAGCTTCGTCGTTTAAAAAGAAATCTAGTACTTCATCAATAGAATAAGTTAGTGTACCACTGCGTACATTCTTCTGAAAGACCCGACCAATTTCACTATTAACATATTGCATAGCCGTGACGGTATACAGCGAAGTTCCAGTCCTATCTTGTTCGATATTCTTAATGATATATAGGTCGTTATTAAACTCGATAGTTGATTCATTAGCAATTAGAGCAAAAGATGGTGACCCATCATTATATGCCACGAACTGCAACTGATTAGTCTGATTATTCTCATATTGAACTTGGAAAGATGATTTAAGAAAACATGTTAACGGTACCGGTTTAGTAGTATGAATTCCTTGAATTGTGATTTGAGGATTAAACTTTGGCGCATGGTTAAACTCAGCTGGAACCTGAGCAGTGATTTTATCATTAACAAAAATAGACCCGTGCCGCATTTTAAATGTTGCTCGAGTCTTTTCTGTATCAGCCCAGTTAAACATGTCATCAATAGTAGATGAACGAAATACTAGTCCATTCCCCTCAGTTTGATCTGCAAATAGCCGAACACTATTACCATCAACAAACATATTAGGCCCTTCAACCCAGCCAGCAATACCACTACTATGATTACTATATTTTTGAGGTGTAGGTGCAAAGTTAACCGGAAACTTCTGATAAGGACCAAGATAATTATTCGAGCTAAATATATAGTTACCACCAATTGTCAGATAGTAGACTCCATCTATTAAGCAGATGTCTGGATCAATTCGGTAACTATTATCAATTGCTCCATCAACAAATGTAATAGCTTGTCCCTCGCTTGTAATCTTGTTAGTTTGCGGGTCAAAGTCAGCAATGTAATCATTTAAGATCCCGGCTTCTGCATCCCCTGCACAGTAAACAATATGATACTTTCCATTTGTATCTTTAAATATTTCTGGTGCCCACACATTCTTATAGTTCTTGTCATCCTTCAAATAATCCAGCTTTTCAAAATTATAAAAATCTGTTGTTACATAAAAGGCACCAGTCCCGATAATGTAATATCGATCTTCTATCTTAATTAGGAATCCGTCGCGTAAGCCTTCTAATTGTTTTAAACGCGTTATGACTTCCCAACTGACTAAATTATCCGAATAAGCCATAATTGGGGTTGCCTGCCAAGGGTCTTTATCGGTGGGGTGTGATTCAAAGCCAAAATATACATAACGATGTTGTTCTAATGCTTCTAAAACAGATATTGTCATCTGACCCACCTCCTAATTAAGATAAACAAAACGAAAATGAAATCTTATATCTACTTTGTTATAGCCATATATCTTAAATTCATTCCATCCGGGAGCTAATCTCATCCAAGCCAAGTTAGTTGCATCAGTACATAATTCACCATTCAGATAGCAATACATATCATCCCAAACTAATTGGTCATTTGGTTGCAAGCTATTAACGTAGACTATCTCATCACCTGTGGTTTGGTTAACCATATCAAACTTCCCGGTCTGCCCTGTGACAATAATTTTAAGATCATACCGTTGTGCTGGGTCAATCGTAATATCACTAGCATTCCAAATCTTAAAACGATGTTCATTAACAAAGTGGTATTTTAAATCAATCCCATTAGGTAGGTTCATCCCATATTGCCATAAATTTTGATCATAAGTCATTAAATCATCACTATATGGTAATGACCATTTGACACCGGATGGATTATCAAAAGGAATTGAAAATTGTACTACATGGCTACGATCTTCTGGATTTTTAATCGTAAAATTACCAGCTCGTACAAATTTAACAATACCCGGCTCAGCATCACTGCGAATACGATAGAGTCCTTTTTGCATGAAGAATTGAGCAATTTCATGCTTTTTCATCTTGTAATCATACCAGTCACCATAAGTTAAATAAAAACGTGCATTGATTACATTTTTCCCAACTTGTGATGTTGAATAAACAGAACCATCAACCCCCGTATCGGTAGTATACGTTGTTGTTAATATTGGATCTGAATCATCATCAAGAAAATGGAGTCCTGATGTAATAGTTTCTGCATCTATTTCATCCCCATCAGGTGGCTTGATAAAAAGCTTTGGATAGTTATATTGATAACCAACAATATTCAAGTCTTTACCCGACACACATAATCACTCCTTTTAAATCCCTGTTAACGATTGTGCTTGAGCTAAATTAATATCACGTTGCGTTCGTCGATAACGAGCAGTTGGATTATTAGCTGAATCAGTCACACCAATTAAGCGTTCGATTGCATTAATCAATGCTGTATTCTGTGCTAAAACAGTATCAAATTTCTTTTCAACTTTTGACAGATCAACAAGAGTAGTTTTATTGTTGTTAGTCGTTTGCTCACCAGAATAGTAATTAACTACTTGACGCAATAGTTGCCAAGCCCGTGTTGACTTCATAGTGTCTAGCGGAATAGCCATTTCTGGTCCAGCTTCCCCAAAGATGGATGGAGTAGTTGCAATACCACCATTAGCATAGCCGTGAGGAGTCCAGCCACGCTTAACACCAATTGGAGGGAAATCTGAACGCCAAGTTCTATCAGCAAGAACAGCGGCAATTTGGTCAACTGCAGAATGGATATTATTATGTTTCCCGCCCATAGCTCTTACAGCTGCATTCCACGTTGAACGTTTAAATTGAAATAGTCCAATCGGTAAACCGGTACCATCATGATCATCATATCCACCATTTTGTGCTGGGTTAACAGAAGATTCTGTGAATGCTTGCCAGTATAAATGATCAATGTCTCCACTAGAAATACTTTGTCCTAAAGATTGGGCAGCTCGTCTTGCAGCTTTTGCAAACGCCTCTTTAGACATAGTACCCGCTGGACTATCAGCAGAATGAATATCATCAAGTTGTTTCTTCAACCAATTCTTCAAATGCTCAGCATAGAAGCCAGGTAAGTTTAGCTTTAATCCACTATTAAGCTTATCTGTACTCTTAGGAGTGACACTGGCAATAAAGTGGCCGAATAACGACTTACCAAAGCCAACAACATTCTTTAAGGCATCTTCTGCAATATCTTCAAGTTCCTTAGCTCCATTCCACAGCCCACTAAAGAAGTCACCAATCGCACCATTCGCATGTGGAATTGGTATTTGCATCATCGTAGCTAATCTATGAGAACGCTCACCATCAAGGACTTCATCCCCTTTTTGCAGAGGAAAAAGCATATTACGCTTGGCCGGTAACATGAAAGTTTCACCAGTAGATGCACGATGGACCATTTCTTGATAATGAGGTCCACTTCCATCATTTAGTAAAGCAACTTGGTCGTGTAGAATTCCTCCATCAGGCGTACCGGTTGCATAGCTACCAAAACTAAAGTTAAATTCACCTAGCTTACCATCGCCACCAACGTGATCAAGAACCCAGTTAATACCTTTAGCAATATCGTTAATTAAGTCTTTGAATGGCTTAGCCAGAGATTTTAGCACATCAACAAATTGTTGCCAGATATGTTTACCAGAACTCGATACAATACCCGCAATAGATTCTAGTCGATTATGCCAAGCGTCTTCCATTTTGCCTAATCCACCATCGGTTAGATCATTCAATTTAGAGTGCATATCAGAAAACTTATTGGTTGCATCCCCGCGTAAATTATCAGCAATATTACCAATCTTTCCACGAGTGTCGCTCCAAATATTAGCCATATCACCACGCCATCCAGATGTATTAGATTTAATATCCGAATATCCTCGTTGGAAATGGTTCTTAGCATCATTCATTGCTTGCTGAACTCGTTGACCTACAGCAACCTTCATTTGGTTAAATTCATTATTAATGTTATTCGTACCATTTCTAGTCGAATTACGCAGATCATTCCAGCCTTTAGTAAATGCTTGCCTTGAACGATTCCACAGTTGCGTGTTAAATACAGCAATCCTTGTAGACATTGTTCTGTGCTGTTGAATCTGTTGTTGAACTCCTTGACGCGTTAATCGATTGTTTAGATTCCATCCTTGAAGCCATGATCGACTCAACCTAGACCACATTTGTTGAGCAGCACGTTGATTACGTTGTGCCATTTGATTGTGAAGCCTAATTTCTCGTTGGCTTGACTGCTGAGAAGTACGATTCATATTATTCCAACCGCGCTTAGCAGATTGTGCCATTCTATTGATATGCTTACCAGCAGAAGTAGCCATATTACCAAACCAACGGCCAACTTTACCAGCCATTGATTTTGTAGAGTTTACGATTCCATTAGTAAATTTTCGAAATTTGGCACTATGAGTATATAAAGCAGTAAATGCCATTATAGCTATACCAATGGGTCCACCCATAGCATCAATTGCTAAGCCTGCCATCTTAGCGCTAGCACCAATTATTGTAAAGGATGTTCTTACTCCTACTGAGGCAATTCGTGAAGCATTTTGTAGATTAAAAATACTTCTAACAGCGCTAACTGTACTAACAACAATACGCTTAGGTAAGGTTCGAATAGTTGTACTAACTCTTTTGATCCCTACTATTGCACTATTTGTGGCTGCGCGAACTGTTGCTATTACACGACGTGGAGTTTGGCGAATCGCTAAGCCAAATTTCTTGATATTACTTATTCCACTCGCTACTTTTGCCCGTCCAGTTGTTTCAAAAGATTTCTGGACATGACTAACGGAAACACTAAAGGCTTTAACCTTCCCTGTAGCCTTTTCTGTTACCGCATTAATAACAGTAGTTTTTTGGACAGGAATATCTTTTATTTTTTGACTAAAAGTTCCGATCATTTCACTTACTGTTTTAATAGTTTCTAGTCCCTTAATACCAGCTTGAAGAGTTTTAACCGCTCTTGAAGCTAGAAGAAAACTCGTAATCAAAGCAGCGCTAGTCTTAGGAAATTTCGCCATTGCGTCAAGGACTGGAAGCATAACTTTTGATAAGTCCATAAAAACAGATGCAAAAATCTTAGCTTGTGCTGCCGAGCCAGCCTTAAATGCACTAAAGAAATTGGCAATTTGAGTATGGTGACTTGAAACAATATCCCCAAATTCTTGTACACCAGCAGTTAAACCACGAATAGCGTTATCCATCAATTTAGTTGCACTAACATTAGTACCTCCAAACGCACTAATAATCTGATTCATGGAGCGGGCCATTTGATTCCCAAGTTTAGTAAACTCAGCGTCTGTAGATTTATCATTAACCCAGTTTCGCACAGATTTAAGGAAAGGATTACTGATATTCATAAATGGTTTAGTGATATCTCCAACTAGTTGAGGTGTCCTAGACTGGATTGTCCGGAAAACCCCAAAATATGAATTCATCATATTTTCGGCAGCTTCCTTATACTTTCCATTCCCTAACTGCTCAAAAACTTCTTGTAAATCTTTGGCACTAATCTTACCAGCAGATGCCATTTGACGCATCCCAGCAACAGTTGTATTAAAGTGTTTGGCCATTGCTTCATCAATCATTGGGAAATATGAACCGATTTGGTTTAACTCTCCCTGAGTGATCTTACCTGTTGCCATTCCATGAACCATATCTTGTTCAACGGCTTTAATTTGATCACCATTTAGCCCAACTGCATCAGCCATATTAAGCAATGAGCTTGTCATTCCATCAGCTTGCTTTTTACTAGAATTCAAGTGATAGAAACCTTGCTCAAGTTCATTAACAATATCAACATTCTGACCAGTAGCCTTTGACATATTGTTAATAGAGTCAACTAATGGACCAGCTTTTTTAGCAGAACCAGTAAGGGTAGTCCAAGTGGCTATCATCTTATTTTGTTCAATATTATAATCAATACCTGCTTTAGTTAAATCTCCAACTCTTGCTTGAACAGATCCCAAAGCACCAGTAAACATATTAGCTGCTGCCGTTGCACCAAAAATTCGACCAAAGGAGGTTGATACTCGATCTGCCTTGCCTTGAATATTATCTAAACGAGCAGATACTCCCGCTAACCAACCATGGGGCGTTTTACTCATTGTCTCGTTTAATTCATTAAGTTTTGAACGAGTTTCTTGAATTTTGGTTCCTAATTCCTCTACCCGAGTTGCTTGTCTCATATAGGCTTCGGATGTTTCACCGGATCTTGCTTTAGTACTTGCTAATAATTCTGCTTCTCGCGATTGAATCTGACGTAAACTATCAAGCTTGGCGCGTAATCCGTTTACTTCAACACCCATTGCTTGATAACTATTACCTTCTGAGCGGAGACGTTCAGCGGTAGCCGTAGCTAATGCAGCCTGTGTCCGCATTGAAGCAGTTAAGCGAATTACACCACTGTTTTCAACATCGATCTGTTGAGCAGCTCTTTGTTGTTGAGCTTCGAGGCTAGCTAGCTTTGCTTTAGCACGGTCAACCTGCTGGCCGTATCTAAGGAATTGTTCAGCAGATTTAACTGTACCAGTGTCTAACCCATTTAATTGTTCTTTAGTCTTTGCAATTTGCTCAGCAAGCTCTTTAGAACGTGCCTCTCCTTTAGCAGTTGAAGTATCAAGTTTATCCATTTCTGAACGATATTGGTTAAGTTTAGATCGTAGTTCCATGTATTGATCTGCGGTCTTTTTATCAATATTGTTCATTTCTGACTGCTTACGTTCTAGGGCTTCAATCTTTTCTCGTTGAGCGCTGATAGCATTACCTAACCCTTCATATTTAGCTTTAGCCGCCCCAACGTAGTCACCCGCTGAATGTAAAGCAGCAGTTTGAGCTTTCCATGCCTGAGTATGGCTGTTAACTAATGTTGTTAAATTTTTAACGGCACTACTTGCCTCAACCATATCAAGAGCAACCTTGGTCGCCATCACATTACTAACTTTAGCCACGCTTTACGCCTCCTTTCCTTTTTGCTTGAGCAATTCGAATTCCTGCGATTGCCGTTAATGGATCTGCTGGTCGTTCTTTATGTTCCTTAGCCTTCATAATTTCGTTATACCGGTAGTAGTCAGCATTATCGAAAGCTTCAATACTCCAACCAAACTGTTCAATGGCGTGTTTAGCATTTAGGTCAAAATCTTCTATTTGATTTTGTAACTCCCATTCATGCTTTTTCCAATTTATTTTTTTGGGTTTTCACGAACCTGCCTCTTTTCTTCGGTAATTTGCTTATCGGTCTGACCCATTAACCGTTGACATACATAATTAACAACATCAACAGTGGCATCATTACCTTCTTCGTTAACTTCACTGTCTAAACGATCGATCTCCTTGTCTTTCATATTTAAGACAACCTTTAAGAACTTATCCGCTTCGTCCATTGCCTTAATTTGAAGATCAAAAATTTGTTCAGCAGTTTTTCCTTTAACATTGTTCATTGATGCAAAGAACTTCTGCATAACAAGAACACGACGCATATTCTTATGGGAGGTTGGCACATTAAACTTTCGCTTTAGTTGTTTAACATAGATTTGCATAACATTTTTCCTTTCTAATAGCCGCCCATATTAAAAGCGTACGATTACGTTTAATTTTTTAACGCTTTCGTACGCTTATTTATGTATTGTGATTTTCATTGGCGACTTATGTTTTTATTAAATCTAAGCAGCAGGGGTTGTAGTTGCACTATAGTCTGGGAACAATTCCTTAAACATTGTTTGTTCATCTTTCCAATCCGAATCAACAGTACTGTAAATCCGGTACATATCATTAATATTTGGATCATCAACTGCTGCAAAGGAAAGAGCATCTGTTACTGGTGTTTTCTTGGAATCACTATCAGAATCCAGCTTCTTATCACCCATTAAAAAGTTACCTGATGGGAAGCAGAAGTAAACAAATGCATCTGAAACCAACGATGGTGCTTTAACAATTAAAGCCGTAGTTGGCTTATTATCTTTCATTTGCCAACCTCCACCTTGTTTTTCCATCCCAACGATCTTAGCTAAAACATCCATGGATAAACTATTGACCGTAAGTGAACAAGTTGGGTTAAGCGGATCAGCATATGAGAATTGGATAGAGTTATTACCCGAAATCTTTTCAAGCTTAGAACCATCGAGTCCTTTTAGTTCAGCACTAGCTACCCCTAGGACTGAATGATCTAATTCTAGTAATCCATTTTGTGATAAACCTGTATCACCTTTGGATAGGCTTTTACCATCTTGGCTTTTAACTGCAATCCATGCAGTGGAAATACCATGTAATAGCATTAGTTATTCCTTCTTTCTTAATTTTCAATTTCAAAAAACACAAAATAAAACGTCGCAGTTAATTGCTGCGTTTCCGGATCAACTGTATGGCCACGATCATCAATCATTGACCACTCGTTTTGTATAAATAAATGTTTTAACTTAGTTTCAAACTCGTCAGGATCATCCCCATCAAGTTTGTAATAAATTTGAACTTCAATTTCTTTATTCTGGGCATGAAAATCATCATTACCAGGCAATGCTAGATCAGAACGAACATCAGTAATTAATGCAACAGATCGAGTTGAATCATCAACTTCTTCTGCTGGAAGATTATTCGTATATACTTCGTCCAACACACTATCTTTCATGCCCATAAGTAAATTTTGAGCACGTAAAACAGCAAGCATTAATCCTCATCCCCTTTCTGATCAAGAAATCGTTGATATGCCTCTGACTGTGCTTTTAACACCGCGTTAGAAACATTGCTATCCTGGATTAGATTAGTAACAAAATGATCAGCAGTATATCCTTTATAGCCATCATTCAAGCGCATCATATTCATCGCATGGTAACGATTATCCCATCCAACAGTAACAGCGCCATTATGATCACCATCTACATCAGAATTCATAACAGCAATATGATCAGCTGCGTGGCCGTACTTCTTATCATCGTGATTTGAGTAGTGCTTTTGCCGAGTAATTTGTGTCAATTTCTCTTCAAAAACTTTGCCACCTTCTGCAGTAATCTTTTCTTGGTCCTTTGGCGTTAAATCAATGCTGATTGCTTTGACTTTTTTAAGCCAATTTTCAAGAAATTCATCCATTTCTGCCATTAGCGCCACCGCCACCTTTCATATGTTTTTCTAAGGTAAGCAAGTCATAAGAAAGGTAGTTATCATTGTTAGCTGAAATGTTTGTAATGGTATAGAGAATGCCATCTGCCAATTTTACTAACATTGGCTCTTTAACTTTGTTATTGTGGCGAATGGCAATGATGGTTGAATGCTCTAAAGTTGAACCCGTTGCACCATATCTTTGTGAAATGCTCAAATTAACTTTGGCATAGTGGAGAGTAAATTCATCAACAAAGCTAGAGACATTAACACCCATCTTATTCTGATGACTTTTAATAGAACCAAATTGAGCTTTATGACGCATACGATAAAGAGGATAACGATAACTACTTCTCGCCATTATCGTCATCCCCTTTTTCAGCAAAAGTATTATATAAGCCACGTAATTGACCAATAATGCTATTTACAGTTAAATCAACCGTATATGTTTGTACGTCAGACAAAGCTAATCTATTTTGGTAGTAAGTTCCCGCTAATGACATAACAGCAATATCAACTAACGACACTACTCGTGAATCATCATAAAACCCATTAATGTCTTCACCAATCGCATTATGGATAAATGAGGTCGCCGCTTTGACGTATGAGTTTAGTAACTGGTCATCACTATCGTCATCAAGATAGAGCATTTCACGTACTCGTGGTACCAGCTTATCAAGGCTAGGTGTTTCATCACTCATGATGATCACTCACTTTCAATTAGGCAGTCTTACCAGAAGCTTCTGGAGTGGTTGCTTGTTGGTTAGCAACCATCTTGAATGAAGCAGTAGCCCAGGCGCCATCATCGATGACTTGAACATCAAACCGGTCGATGACACGAACCTTGTAAAGGTCATGTTCAAATGCACCTGCACCAATATTAGTTGAAAGCAGTGACATATGTTCACGGTCATAAAGTGTAATTCCTTGTTTCAAGTCACCATAATAAAGTGGATGTGCACCCGAAATATCAGGTAACCACTTGTCAGCAATAACAGTAATTGTCTTACCGTCTAACCGATAAACATCTGGTTGAGTAACATCGCGCTGAAGCATGTAACGGCCTTGAGCATCCTTAACCTTGGAAAGCACGTTGTAACCAGATTGGTTAGTAACAAAACTTGCACTTGGCATTAACGCAGGGTCAAGAGTGTTGTTTTCAAGATCCTTAATGTCATCAAAGTTAGCAATAGTTGGCTTCTTAGCTGGCTTACCCATTGCTTCAATAATCTTTGCATTACGAGTAACCGTAACCTTCTTAGCAACCCAATCTGACAACCATGCAAGAATGTTTTCAACAGTATCCTTCAAGAGACTATTAGTAACGGTTTGAATAGCCGCGTAACGATGAATTGCATACTTAATCAGAGTTAATTCAGGGTCATCCATATCAGGAATAGCCGCTGTTTCATCATCTAAATCACTCATTGGAGTAATATCACTAAGCTTTTCATATGTCCGTGAACCAGTCATTGTAGTAACTGATTCAACATTAACAAGATTTTGAAGCGTAGCAAATTGCCGTACTAGCTTATGAATAGCGTATTGGATATCATCTGGAATAGTAAGGCCACCGTTACCGGCACCAGTCTTTCCAGAAGTAACCATGTTCTTGAAGTCCTTAACAAATTGGTCCTTGATATCCAATTCTTTCTTGTTTAAAGGCTTTTTATCTTCAGACTTCATGTTCTTAACTTCCATTGCCCGTGCCTCATCAAGTTGGTCTTTGATAGCATCGCGTTGAGCAGCTAAGTTATCACGTTGATCCTTTAATTCTGTAAACTTGTCCTTGGAAAAGCTATCATCAAGGACTGCTGCATTCAGCTTGGCATTTAAATCAGAAACTTCTTGACCCTTTGAAATCCAAGCGTCATTTAATTGATTGATAGTTGGCATTTAATCTTCCTCCTTGCCAAATAGTAAAGCCAATTTCTGATCTTTGAGACTAGGAGTTGGCTTCTTTTCAGTATTCTTAGGCGTTTCCACCTTATTTTCAGGCTTAGCACTACGTACCTTAGCCAAAAGGTTTTTCACTTTACTAATTGCATTATTACTTAGAACCGGTGTCCCAATTGCATTAACTACCTGTGGTTGTGCTGAACCGGTTGAAACGTTATCAGCAAAGCCCTTGTCAACTGCATCTTGAGCAGTCATCCAAGTTTCATTAGCCATTAACTGTAAGATATTGTCACGATCCATTCCCGTCTTAGCTTCATAAGCGTTGACAATTGACTGGTCCGTAACATCTAACATCTTAGAATCATGCACAAAGTCATCCGCATTCCCCATGGAAATAGTAGAGGCTTTATGAATCATCATTTGACTGGTAGGGCTCATGTTGATTTCATCCCCCGCCATCGCAATTACAGACGCAGCAGAAGCAGCTAGTCCTTGGATGTTAACTACTACCTTGCCAGAGTATGCTTTTAGCATTGTATAGATTTCTGAGGCAGCAAACACGCTACCACCACCAGAGGCGATATCAACTTCAACATCCCCATCGCTATTATTAAGGACGTCTTCAACCATATTAGGGCTAACACAGTCGTAACCTAACCAATCGTAGATATCAGCATCATCATTGCTAACAACGGCACCTTTAACATTAATCTTTGTCATCGTTATCACCTCCTTCCGTTGATTGTTTATCATCAGAAGAAACCATTTGAACTGGCTGAACTTGTACCTTTGTTTGTTCTTTTTCAGGCATATCACTTGGAAGATAGTTTGCTTGTTGAAGCAACCAGGCGGCTTGATTAGCGCCCAGTGTCCCATTCTTCTGTAAATTGGAAATCGTAGAAGCATACTCATCCCCAAGCGGGTCAATTGCAGAACGTAAATCGAAATTAATGTTTGCATTGAGCTTATTATTCAGTTCGCCAGTTACAGCCTTAGCATACCGAGCTAGAGACTTTACATAGGCATTCCCCATCATTTGAATAGACGATTGCTGATCACCTTGGCCATTAATAATACTGTCAGAAACGCCGTACACCTTGGCAATTTGAGCACCTGTCCAACTAACTTGATTAAGCAGTTGAGCAACATTACTTTTAACTTCAAGCGGTGTGTATTCTTCTAAGTCATCAATTACAATCGGTCCATTTTCCGACTTTGAGGTCTGCTTCATAAATTTACGGCTACGAGAAGCCTTGTCCTCATCGCTAAGCAATCCTCCGTGCTTAACCGATAAAATACCCGGAGCAATGATAGAACGCCCCAGAGCGCTCAAGGTAAGCTTGTTTGACTTGTCCTTAATTTGTAGCTCATTAGCTAGTGCACTCAAAGGACTAACCCCAGTCTTCCCACCGTTTTGTGATAACAATCGAATGTGGATTAAATCAGATTGGGGAACAGCTTCCATTACGCCAACTTCTGGCTCATCAAAGTTAATGTTGTAAATCAATCCGGAACCATCTTCTAAAAGAAAAGGAGTAACTTGCGAAGGTCGCAGGTACTCCCATGTCATATCAGTTCCATTTTGATTCCGCCAACGATAAGCAAAACACTCACCGCCTAGCAGTAGTTGCGCGAACATTGATTGCCAAAAAGCGTGCGCATTACTCGTTTGTGTCGGGTTATTAAGAATCCCCTGTGCCCGAGGCGCGTCTGCTTTAAGTTTTCCGTTTGCTAAATCAGCACTTAACTGAAAAACAATTGAATAAATGTCAGAGTTCTTCAAAGCAGTCCGAGCGTCTACATACTTATCTGAATTATCAGGATTTAAGAAGTGCAGAATATCAGTATCATCTGCAATCGATAATCCCGGACTAATTTTTTGATTAAATAACGGCAATAGCTTTCACCTCCTTTCTATTGAAGGCTAGCTATCTTCTCCGATAGATAACCAACTAGAATCAAGCCAACAGCGATACCGAAGATACCAACTGCAAAGCTCAATAAAAAGCATCCCCAGATTGCAAATAATATCGAACCAAGGAAGCAAATAATATCGAAATACTTCCAAATACTTGTAAAAATATCTTTAATCATCGAGCAAACCACTATCCTTACTTTCAAACCAAGCTTTAACCTGTTCCTCTGTCATGAGTTCAGCCTGCTTAGACTTGTCGTTAGCAATTCCAAAATCCTCAAAGTGATACATTCCTTGGTATAATGCGTCAATAATTGCATCGACAACATCAATTTTTAAGGTTGCCTTGGCCTTATCTACTTGAATGCCAATCTTGTCTTCGTAGATTTCAGCATTGATTAACGCCTTTCCCATGATTTTATCGTCTAATCGGCTACAGTTGCCTTCAACAAAAATCTTTTGTAAGAATTTCGTTGGGTCTTTCAGTTCGCTAGTTCGTTGCCGAATAGCTTCAAGTGGAAAATTGGTATTAATATCCATTTGCTTAATCGCATTAGTAGCTCCCCAGGCATCGTAACCGAAGAAAATCACGTGTAGGTTATTCTCTTCAACATAATTAAGTAACCAACTATAAACTTGGTCATCGTTAATCAAGCCTTGTGGGTGACTAGTAATCGTACAGTATCCTTTTTTAGATAGCTCACGATAGTCGATACCATCTTGCTTTTCCTTAGCTTGAATTGAACCTGCTTTTTCCCACGGGATAAAGCTATGTTGTTCAATGTGCCACTTTTGCCGTCCATCCCCGTCTTGATAAGGATAAACAAAGGCAATTGCCGTATTATCAGAGAACATCGAGTAGTCAAAACCGATGTAAACGTCACGACCTCGAATATCAAAACTCGGAATAATCGCTCTTTCGATGTCAGATAGTTTTAGATAGCTGTTAGTAGCTTCTTGCAACCAGAGATTGAGGTTTTTATTTTGGAAGTCGTCTACTGTTCCGGCAAGCATATCAGCGTCACGTTTATCACGTAAGCCATCAAGGAGAATATCATGTTGGCTTGGTAGCCCTAGTAGAGGATTTGACTTAATCCATGTTTCTTCCTTGAAGGTTTCGTCCAGGCTATCCTGGGCCCAAATCAAGCCTAATGTCCGGTCAGCTTCCCGGCTGAAGTCTTGTTCCATGACTTGTTGAATCATCTTCTGTTCCTCATGGAAAGGCACGGACGGGTCAGGATAAGAAGTAGAAATCTCAATGTATTGATGATTAGGCACTTTAACCTGTCCAGAAACGATTTTCTTTGTTCCTTCACGGGACTTGATATTACCAACCTCATCAAAAACCGCTGTCGTAAAGTGATAAGAGTCATACTTACCAGCGTTAAACGATAGCGGTCTAAGATTGTTATTAAACTTTCGCATTGAAATTCCGGTATGTTCATGAATTACCAGGTCATCTTCTTCAGCAAGCTTCTTAAAAACGGGTTGCTGGTCAATGATACTCTTCAACATATTCGCAATGTATCCGTAAAGTTTACCCGTTTGGTCATAATTTTCAGCCGTTACAAGAAAGTCCTGATTAGATAGCCCCATCGATTCAATGAGGAATGAGTAGGCCATATAGATAGCCATTAAGTAGGATTTACCTTGGCCACGAGCAACCGATAAAACTACTCGAGTGAATCGCTTGGTGTTTGTATCATAGTCACGCCAACCGAATAGCATTGCAAAAATGAATTTTTGCCAAGGCATTAGTTTAGTAGGTTCTCCAGTGTCAACATTAGGAGCAATTGCGGCAAACTTCAGAATCTTATCTACTTCGTTAACATCGTAGTAGAAGTTAAAGCTTCCTCCCTGATATCGCTGTAAGTCCCGTAAGTGACGAAAACAGGCTAGCTTCATAAGATAGCCAGCTTGTACCTTCTCATCCATGACATCCAGAGCATACTTGGTAGCCGGATCAGTAAATTCCTTACGTACTCCATTAAAGCCAATATTATGATATGCACCTAGCACATCATGGCTTTGTGTTAAATCAATCATACAAGTCCAGCCTCCTTCAACTGTTCAGCCATTGATTTCTCTTTCTTGTGACTAGCAATTCGCATCAATTCTTGTCGTCCCTTAGGCGAAAGGCCGAGCTGCACACCAACCGAATTCAACTGATTAAGGGCATCCTTCATGGTGGCCACTGCTGGATTTTTCCTAAAGCCAACGAAGTCTTTACCGATAACGGTACCAGTTGAATCTTGAAGAGATGTGTAAATCTTCGCTTGAATGCCATTTTCTTGAATATCTTGATAGGCATTTCGATAGATTTCGTAGTTAGCACAGTATTGTTCAACTAATCCAATATCGATTCGCTCTACTCGTCCAGTAGCCTCTAAAAAGGGCACGATTTTACGCCAACACGAGCTCGCTAGAGTGCCCAAATAATGCGGTGGTTTAGGCGGTAAATGCCCGTTATTCTGCTGATAATAGACCTTTTTCATCACAGTTTGAGCCTCCTTTCGTTCCTTTTAGCCCCCCTGGGGTAAAAAATTAAAAATTATTGCTTGCATGCAAGACGTCGACATTGTGTGCCGCTCTCTTCTAAGCTACCCTACCGGGGGGATGTTTTTATTTCTGGTGCATTAAGATTACTATCCGGTGGATATCGTGGATTTCAGTGACATCCTTTTTAGCTATGTTTTGAGCAGTTCCATAATATTTTTGTTCCCACTGTGTTTTTAATCGGTGACACTCTCGACAGATAGTCGCCAGGTTTCCTTGATCAGCTCTAATAGTACTGTCATAAGCTATAGGAACTATATGATCCACAGTCTTACTGTTTGGCGTCAGCTTACCATAAGCTTTGCAATACTGACATAAATAGTGATCACGATTAAGTGTTGCTTGTCTTAAATCAACCCACTGTTTACTCCGATAGAACTTATACTGTTCACTTCTATTATCATTACGATTACGTGTAACCATATTATAGTGATGATTGTAATGTCTTTCTTTATGCTGATACTGTTCACTATGCTTACGTGCCCACCGTTGACGATTGGCTAAGTATTCTGCCTCGTGTTCAAAGTGCTGAGTGCAATAGTGATTAGGGAACTGTACCATTGCATGACAATCGGGTTGTCTACATCTCCTGAATCTAGGCATACTTAATTACTTTGGCAATAACATATAATGTTTCATAAGGTTCATATTTAATCTCTCCAGTAAGAGTCTCATGGCTAGTGTCATTGCTTTGCCCATGCTGAAAGCCTACAACTTCAACCTTGTCATACTTCTTTGCTAACTGGTTCAACCAATCTTCTAAACCAAACCCCATAGGTTCTTTATGTTGTCTTAAAGACCAATCATCTTCATATACCTTAAAACGTGTAATAACTTTACTCATAATAGATTCCTCCTATAATTTTGGCAAAATAAAAGACGGTAGCTATTGCTATCGCCTTAATCATTTAATCTTTTATGTATTAGTTCGTCTAATTCTTTCAAGTCGTCATCAGTAGCTAAATCACGAATAAACTTACGAGCATATGAACGATAACGATATATCCGATTCTTATCCTTGTTCTTATCGTCCCACTTTTTCTTTGCTAATCGTTTTCTCGTTCGTTCAGCGTGAGCTAACATATGTAATTCGGCACCGCTACTCACAGTACCCCAATTCTTAGTCCACCGCATGCTTGAGCTCCTTATAGTAGTAGTCCAACTCGTATGCCGCAATACGGACAACCATTGTGTCAGCCCGATAGACATAATGCTGGTGCGCATCTGATGCGCAATCAAAGCTATCAATTGGGATCAAATTTTTACCATCCTGTTTGCAGACAACGAAACGGTACTTCGCCTTATCTTCCTTGTGTTTCTTTACAATCAAATAAATTTCTACGCCCAAGTTAACTGCCAATAAAGCCGTAAATACATATGAAATCCAGTCCATATAATTATCTCCAAATAAAAAAGCCAGCCGTTAAGCTGACTTAGTGTTTATTATAATCTTGTATTTAATTTTTAAGCCATTTAATTGATTATATCTAATAAGATTATCACGTTGTAATCTTCCAACAAGAATACCTGGTTGAATTCCTATTTGTTTTGAAAAACTAACAACGGCACTATAAGAATAGTCACTGTTATTCACAAACGAATTGTAATCACTAGGACTAATTAGAAAATCTCTTGCAAAAGAATCAGCTTCTTCCTCAAGCTTATTTAAATCTAAAACGCTTGTTATTCCAATATTATCATCTGCAGATACAATCGTGTGACCAATTTTTCTTTGAAAAACATGTTTTATTTCATGAAAAAGAGCAAACCAAAAAACATCAGAATACTTTCTTCTGTCATTTATGGCAAGCAGCACCTTTTGCTTCCCCAACCATTTAACGGCACCGTTTATTCCACAGTTTTTTAAATTAGGAACAATGACAAAAGCCACTCCAGATTTTTTGAAAATATCATTCAACTTAGGCATAAATCTTTCTGGATCTTCAGAAGTCATCCCGCGGATTTCATCCAAACTGTTTCTTAAATAGTCAAGATTTAATTCATTGACTTCAATTTTGTTTGCCAAATTTAGAGCTGTTTGAACCCAAGCATTAGAATTAATAATATTTTTCTCCTGAACATCAGCTACCGCCGTCTTATACTGGACAAGAAAATCTGGACTTTTCAAGGTATTAAGCGAAGAAATTTGGAAAAATCTTCTTAGTTCTTTAACCTTTTCTCCTGCCTTTCGTGTTTTCTTTACAAAGCCATGATTACTCCAAAAAGAGTAATCCATTTGCTTCAAAATTTTTTCATCCTCTTTGATTTTTTTATTTTCTTCAATTTTGCGTTTCTTATCAAAGTATATTTTATTAAGATTCAACCACAGGCCGACTGATGTTCCGAACACCAAAGCTAAGCCTTCTGCCATATCATCAGTTAAATTAATTTTGCCATTTACTAAATTGCTTACAACCTTTTCACTAACATTTAGTCTATTCGCTAGTTCACTTTGTTTCATCCCTTGAGCATCTAAGTATTTCTTTATATAGAAGCCCGGATGAAAAGCAGCCAACGAATCATTACTAATTTTATTCATAGTGTTTCGAAACCTCCTCAATCCTTATAATACTGATACTCTTATAAAACATCACCAAATTTTCTTTGGTTACTTCATTATTTAACGGAATGAAAATTAAACGATAACTGTTAGATCGACCTTTTATATCTAATGCATATTCGCCCGCTCTGTTACCTTCTAAACTATGCAAATTATAAATTTGCATAGCATTAACATCTTGCAGGTTACTAGATGCTCCTAGTAAATCAATTAGAGCATATAGCGCTTCAGCTATCTCAGCTCCCCAAGTTTTTCTAGCTTTTTTAAAATTATCGGTACATAATTTTTTCAACTTTTGCGTTCTATATCTCAGCTCGATTTTCATGCACCACCGTCAGTTTTACTAAATTAATCTTACCAAAATCGAAAGCCTTTTTCAACGATAATAAAAAAGCCCAGTCGTTTGACTAGACTTGGGTGATGTATATCTAGTTTAACGTCATTGCGGACAATCAAGGCTAATGGAAGAAAACATCTAGTAAGTAGGTGCTTCCTCCTTTCGTTGATTGTTGTTAAAAAGTAGGTTTGCCTTGAATGCTGATGGACGGAATCGAACCGCCGTATTACCGATTTAACGGAGTACCTGCCTACCACTGGCCCACATCAGCATAATACAGAGAATGCTATCGACTAGATCATTTTTTATTACTTAAGAATTAAGCAATCTCTGCATTAAATCACGGCTTAGACAAAAAAGACTATGCAATTACGAAAGAGGAGCTTTCATCTCCTATCATAGTTAAGTTTGCCGTGATAAAGCTGAGAGGTGGATTCGAACCACGCTTTTGCCACACGAGACCGGCTGTGTGCCCACCTTGGACCTCGGCATAAAAGACTGACACTCAATTAGAATATTTTTATTTTGAGAAATCGAATACACTGTCTAAAACACTCTTCTACATCGCATTGTAATTATTAATAAGGAGTAAGTGCCAGTCTTAAACATAAATAGCTATTTACTGGGAATATCGCCGTTTCCATAGGCAACTTCCCTATGTGGATTATGGAACTTGCATCCATCGGTCGGCTTTATCCGATCCACACGGCTTAACAAGCCAAGTTGCGGTACACATTTGTGAGTATACATACACGCAGAGCAATTAAAGGCTTGCTCAGGCACGTGATTTGAAAAGTAAAGTCGTTTTTATAATCATTCGACAATACCATAATAAGGCCGTTTTCCTTCAAAATTACGCCAAAGTACCGCCATTTTACCGCCAAAACACCGCCACTTTACTTTTCAACGAGAACATCAGCTGGAATTATCCTTGCTGCTTCCCATAATGCTTTTTCTTGCATACGATTAAATGTCCTTTCAGCGATGTTTAAGTCCATTCTTACCTGTGTTACTGAACGATGGTGATGAACAAAGCGATTATCAAGTATAAGTGCATATAGCTCATGATCGTCCCCTTTAGAAGCAATATACTTAATCACAAGCTCGCGACGTTTCCATTCATTCTGCGCATTCGTCCAATCAATAATTCTTCTATCAGGATCATATGTCCTTGCCTTAGGCTGTCCGTCAAAGCTAGGTGATCCTAAAGTAATTTTCTTTTTTTGCGCTTCGTCCCTCCAGTACCAATATTCTTCTAGCCACGCTTGGGCTTTGTCACATGATTTTTTCCGGTCATACTTTTCAAATACGGTGTTCACTGTAACTGCTCCCCTTATGATATAATTAATTTGTTTAAATGATTATCAAAGGGGCGTTCTCACAGTAGAGCGTCTTTTTTGTTATACACTGTAGATAAATGCTCCAAAAACAAATAGCACAACAATAACTGACGCAATGAGAATCGATGAAGCAATCGCTCTATCAAAGGCATCTTCATCACTACTCTTTTGGAACAATGGAATTACTGAAATACATAATCCAATTGCCGAAATAATCGTAAAACAAATGGTTTTCATATGTTCCTCCCTACACGAAGAATGCAAACACGTGCGCCCAGATAAAGAATGCTAGCCAGCATAGGAAGCCAAGAGCAATCAATGATACGGCTAGTACTGCTAAAATAACAGCAATCATTGCTACATATGCACACGCATTACCGATTATTTTTCCCATTGTCTGCCCTCCAGAAGTAGCTTCAAATTAGCTTTTCTAAGCATTGCTTCAACGTCTAACACTCTTAGATGTCCGTAATTCTTTTTTGAACGAAATAACATTCCGATGTGATTGTAGTAATCATTCTTGCTAAGTCCCGTAATCCGTAATATCTCAATCTGCGCAGTACCTATCTTGCGTAAGATAAAAGCTTGAGCATACGGATTACTAATGTTATTGATAGCAAAGTAACGTTTAATACGTTCTTCTGCTTGTTTAGCTTTACTTGAATCACGTCTCTTTGTTTCAGCTCGATAATTAAGGATCACTTTTAATCGCCAATCATCAGGAGCTAGCACATCTTCTGGCATTTCAGTAGCTCCACCCCACTCGTGATTTTCAGTAAGCGAATCCATTGCCTCAATTAATTTTACTGGCGTTTGCACGTTCCTTGTCCTCCCGATTTAATTTATTTTCTTCTCGCCGTTGACGTTTCTTGCGTCGGCGGTTTTTGCTTTTACTTTTCGATTTTGCCATAAGTAATTACCTCCCTAGTTCAACAAGTCTTTAATGATCGAAGCGATTGGCGCACAGGCGTGAACGATGTTAATTGTCAATGAAACAAACAACACTATATTTAGTGGAATCCCACCAAATAACGTATACCACAGATAATCGTCATAATGATTGTTATATGAATTTGATACTTCTTTTTTCTTATAAAAATAAAGCGCCAGCCATATAGTGCCAATTAACGCAGCAATGAAAAGTACACCGCATAAAATAGATAGAACGATTGCAGACATTTGATATTGTTGAATCATTGTCTTAGCAACAGCTGGCAACTCGCTCAATTGACCATTAAGTGTTTTCAATAATTCTTGTTCCGCTTCATGTTTCATCTAGTCGCACCTCTCATAAGTCCGTTCAAAAATATCTTGGTCGATAACCCAATGCTCTCCATCAACGCCAGTAGCGATGTAATCACCATATTTATTAATAGCTGTGAGTCCTTCTCTAGTAGGAAGAAAATACCTACTTCCTCCCTGATAGTAAGCAGAAGTTAATTCTGCTTTATCAACTATTTGGTATTTGTCTTTTATTTCTTTTGTTCCATCGAACTGTTCAGCTTCAATTAAGGCTGTTTTTTTGTATTTGTGTAGCATTAAATATCACCTTCATTAAGAATTTGCCCTGATGCTAATGCTAAAGCCTCATCAGCTAATTGGTGAAGCTCCATAATACAGCCACCATCAAATGCACACGGATCTGATTCGTCATAGTAAACTTCGTCTAGTTCAGCTTGCTTCTTGCGTAATTCAGCAAGTTTTTTATTGAATTCTTCTTTAGTTGGCATTTCATCTACCTCCAGTTTTCCCTTGCGATACATGTTTTAATTCTCTAATCAAAGTTTTCTTGTTAATCTCACTACATTGCGGTTCACCCCTACGAGCATTCACAAAACGCATCATATCTTGAGGGTGTTCCTCAAGAAAGTATTGATAATTCTTCATGCATTCTTTGCATAAATCAATTGGACAATAATAGCTGTCTATATAATCATCGTTGACGTGCATATCTATCCAAAAATCGCCATTAGCTACGGTACCACAGACATCACAAATGTATTGAGTTTCAGTTACTTGTGTTTTCATCACTTCCACCTCCTTGGCTTTCTAGCCTTTCCGCTATCACTACGACCATTCATAACTCGTATGATCGTGCCACGCTAGCATGTGCTTTGCTTTAGCAATTTGACGCTTGCAAGTTCGTTTAATCATCATCTTTGACCTCCTAAACAATTGCTAACTGTGCATTGGTCTGCTGAATTTCTTGTTGCAATTCAAACGGCGGATACCAGTTGTTAACAAAATCAATTGCCTTGTCAAAGTCTTTCATCGGTAAGTCGTTGTATCGGTCTTGATCGAACGTCTCACGATACGAGCTGAACAATGCACGATAAGTCTTGGCTCGAACGTTCTTGTCACAGTATGCGTTGGATTTCTTACCGCCTAGAACATTGATAATCTTTGCGTTACGCTTCTTAGAGAATGCAAGAGCCATGTTACTAGGCAAGCCCATTCGATTCTTAATGTCTTCCACGTCTGCTGAAAGGTTCTCATAGCCTTTAGCAATCAAGCTTATCTGTTCAGGTAAGCTAAGGGGCTTCTGTTGTTGAAGTTGCTTTTCCATCTGGTTGAAAGCATCAATGTACTTCAACTTGAATTGAAGAGCTTTCTTGCCAGTGAAGCCCATTGCTAAAAGTGAGAAGCCGTCACGATTCATGTAAAGCATTGGATATTCTTTACCACGATTTACATAAGTTCCTTCTACAAACATATTTTTGGTGGCGCAATTTTGCGCTGCCAAATTTTTCCATGCTTTTAATACATCCTTGTGGTTTTTCTCAAAATCTCTTGCTACTTGCAAACTGGTTGTGACCGCTTGTCGATCACGCATGATTACTAATTCTTCTGTCATTCTTTAATTCCCTCCGCTTCGTAGATGGCTCGCTTTACCACCCGATTGTGTCCCTTATGTCGTAGTTCACCGATTTATGAACGTCGTAGTAGTCATACATTGGCTCACCGTTCTTCTTTCACTTCATGTTACCGTGACGGTCATAACGACTGTGTGGGTCTTGAATACGATTAGTAGTAAAGCCGTATAATTTCATCTTGAAATCGTGTTTGCGAGGAACCACTACTTCAACTGGTAATCCTGTCTTTAGCGAAAACAGCTTAAAACGTATCTTAGCTGCCGTATCGACTGCTTGTTGATTAATTCCACTCTTTACGTCGTAAACGTGCTCTATGGACCCATCAGCGCCATACACAACAAAGTCTGGCGCATATGTTATGCTTCGCTGTTTATATCCGCCTACTGGAAACTTGCTAATCAGTTCAAAACTTTTATGAACTTCATATCGTTTGCCACAAGTTTTAACAAAGCGTAGATAGAAATTAGCTTCTTTTTCGCTATCAAACTTGTAGCCGTCAACTTCTACTTTCTTGCCAAAATGGTTCATCGGTTATGAACCCCCATTGCATAGCCGCAGGCGAAAATGCCTAATAACAAAATAAGTTTAAACACTCTCAACACCTGCCTTAATTTTCATAGCTTTATACGAGCCTTTGGTTGTGTCGTAATCGTCTTCCATGCCAAGCTGGCACATGACACCGTACATTGCGTCTAAGCGTCCGTTACGGTAATCCTCGCCGAAACTATGATCTTTGAAATATCCCATTAGTCGGTGCCTCAGTTCTTCTTTGTCATTATCACTTAGCGCTGTGCCTCGAAAAACTAATGGTGTATGTGCATACTTGCTAATGAGTTCAATCAGAGGCCAGAAGCCTTTACTTTCTAAATCATCAGCATCTAAGTCTTCTCGTTCGTATAATTCTGATAAGCTTTTGATATTAACAGGAATCATCATCTGCCACATCGGCTTACGCTCTTCTTCGTCTCGTGCGTCCTGCCATGTGCGATAGACATAAATATACTTACCCCGCTTAATAGCCGTAGGTCCCATTTCATCGCCACGATCAATCTCTTGACTATGATTGATCGTGTAAATCAGCTCATCGGTGGTTATATAACTATTTGCATTCATGCTGTCTTTGCCTCCTCGTAATTCCATGTCGCACAGGCTTTATCTCGGAGCAAACGACACTGGTGGCACCATTCAGCTGCATCTTTAACATTTTGTTTTGTAACCGGTGCTTTTAAAACTTTTTTCATTTGGTTTCCTGTAAAGGGAATGGTGTAGTTGCTATCATGTTCGTCTAACTGTGACAGATAATAAATCGCTATCTGTAGCTTGGTTTTAACGAATTTGATTGCCCGTGCCTCAACATTATGGCTTTCCCATTCATCTTGAGTTATCTGCACCATACGCTTAGCAACAGCCCACTTAGCCCGTGCTTCATCCTTAGTCATTTGTTACTGCACCTCACTCTCATCTGGTAGTTGATCCATCCAATTACCTTGATCAGGTTCACCCTGTTCCTTTTGCTCTTGTTCATGTTTAAACCATTCAGGCATTGGCTCGTTAATTGGCGCACGTTTGCCATACCTTTGTCTTTGATTATTAGCCGTACTAGGGTTTGCGTTTAAGTACCCGTCAATCTTTGATGAGCGAAATAGCGTTTCTGGCTTCAAGTAATTGTCGCCTGGTTCGCCGTTTCTAAACGTTACCCCGTGCCACAATAAATACATGTTGTCGATTACTTTTTTCATCTCATCGACTGTGTAGCCTTCTTTGAGTCGGGGTTCAATAATTCGCTTATTGCCATCAGCATTCGGCTTAAAGTGCTTATCCGTTTTTTGATTGAGATATTCAACAACCTCTCGCCGCTGTGCAGCAATGGAAGGCTGGGCTGGCTGTGCCTGCCCTTTATCTCTTGTAGTAGTCTTTTGTGTAGTCTCTTGGTAGTCTAGTGGTATTGGTTGGGTAGATTCTTCCTCTTCGATTGGGTAGTTTTTACCGTCTCCATTGGGTACATTCTTCCCATTCGTTGGGTAGTTTCTACCCAATCGTTGTTCCAAATGGGAAAATGCGTCATAGTCAATTCGATACCACTTTGTTTTGTCAAAAGATAATTTATTATAGTTGCCTGTAATAATTAGCCCTCGTTTTTCTAATTTCTTAAAGTGGTTCGATAGAGCCTTTCTAGAAAGCCAAGGGAACTGTTTATTCCAATCAGCCATGCTGTTATAGACCCACTTATGATTGTCTCTTACTGTATTAGAGCGTTGAAGCCAATAGTGAAGCTGCTGGAGAATAACAGCTTCGTCTAAGCTTTTCAGCACTCCAGCTAACGACGCTTGAACTTGCAACGGTCTTTCATCAAGTAATAGTTTGCTCATGTCCTATACCTCGATTTCACTTGCATTAGTAAAACTACTTAACGTCTTCGTTTCGCGACAGTAATCACATTTGCCACAGGATATTGGTGCCACTTCACCAGTCATTACTTTCCAGAAATGCGGTTGTAGTTCTTTAATCTTTCGTATGTCATCTTGCATAGCATATTTATCAGTCATACCCTCAAATTTAAACGCGTCGTGGTCTGGAGGTGTTTGCTTACTTACAGCAAAGATATATGGCTTGCAGAATACTCCAAAAGTTTGCTTAATTAATTCTTGATACACAGCCATTTGAAGATCATACTCACGATCATAAATAAAGTTTGGAACTGCTACATCGGTATTAAAATGCCTTTCATGAATGTCATCGACTGTTTTTAAGTCACAAAAATACCCTTTATCAAGTACAAGGCTGTCAATCTTGCCTTTCCACAAGTAGCCGTCAATTTCTCCCGTTACGATTACCTCTTTATCACCTGGAGCGTAGAAGTAGTTAAACATATCATCGGCTTGTAGCGTCTGAATCATGCTGTTAGCACTCTTAAATTCAGCTCTGAGGTGGCCGTTTGGATCATTTTTAGTTGGTTTGGTTATGAGTTCCTTCTTATTCTCTTCGATAAAGTCTTGATGGCTCTTGGCACTTTCAAAGTAAGAATGAACGTAGTTACCAACAAGAAGAGGAACAGAGCTTGATGCAGGTTTCCAATCTTCTTTGAGCTTAGCTAATGCACGAGCTTCACACTTCTCAAAATCTTTGAACAACGATACGCTCATATACTGCCAACTGGTCTCATGAGAGTAGTAATTATCAGCTGTCAGCTTCATCGGCTGGCTTGATTGTTCCTCTGCTAAAGAGTTCTGTTTGTCCGTCTGCGACTTCTTCACTTGCTTCTTCTTTGCCTTCGTTGCTGTTGCCATTATTACTTACCCCCTTAGCCTTCGCTTCTTGTGACTTTTGAAATCCTTCTAGCAGTTCATCAGTACTTTGCTTTTCTTCTTCAACAGGTGTGACATCACGCCGTTCATCGTCATACTCATTGCTGGTAGTGTCGTTGATAGCACCAGTTAAAAGGTCACTATCATCAGACGTATTAATAAACATCTTGGCGGCACGATTTAACACAGTTCGTTTTGCCATTTCTTGGCTAAAGTTCTGCTGTACCTTGTTATTCTTTTGCCGAGTTTGTGCCCACGACTGATCAATCTCTTTCTTGGTCATAACAGTAAAGTCAGTACCTTCATCAGTCTTAATCATGGCAAAAGCCCCAATAATTTGATTATCTTGATTTTCAAACTTAGGGACGAACCTCTTAACGACTAGCTCCATGTCTTCATTAGCTCCAATTTCAAAGTCATCTTTTTCGTGAACAACTTCTGCCCTAACTTTCTTAACACCATCAAGTCGTTTAACTGCTGCAACAGTACCAAAATAGCTACGTTGCATTTGAAGCTCTTTGCCATAAACGATGAAGTAACATTGATCTTTAGCTGGTGATAGTCCTTGCAGTGTCATATCTAACAAGGACTTAACAATCGAGTCATGCGAACATACTTCTAAGGCTGGCCGATGATTACGGTCTTGTACCTTTTGCAATTCAAGAAAGGCCGCATTAAGCGCATTAGAAGCGTTGTAATTCTTCGGTAGTGATAAATCCTGCGTATCTTGCATTTGTTTAACACGATCTAATACAAGATCGGTTAGCTTAGTTGGTTTCTGCTGTTGTGCTACTTGGTTATTCATGAACTAGTCCCTCCTCATCAGCTAGGCGATATGCCTCAGCTTCTACTTCTTTGCAATCTTGTTTAAAGTGGCTTCCTTTATCAGTTTGATTAAGTAATAAACTAAGCTCCTGTGCTATCTCTAAGTCAGTTGCTTGGAAGTCTAAGGCCATGTCAATTGCGTTGACGTGACGAGCTAAAATATCACGAATTCTCAAAAGTCTAGTACGTGTGTATTCATTCATGTTATAATTACCTCAAATTCTATTTACATATAGGTTTTACTATTTGCCATCGGATGTGTCGGATCCGGTGGCTTTTTTTGCGTTTAAATCCCATAACATTAGTGAGTAGAAGAACAGCAAGAATACTGCTCCATCGTAAGCACCAACACCTAAGCAGTAAGTGATCCACGTTCCCATAGTAAAGGCCATAAGTTTTGAATTAGCCAATTCAGTCATTATCCTCACGCTTCCTCTCAATGTTTTGAATCCTGCTTGCTTTCGGCTCTGGTTTATAATCCCAAAATTCATTAGGAGTAACTCCAAAAATATTCATCAACTTATCTAAATTTTCAGTGCTGATATTTGCAACACGATTATTTGCTATGTTTGAAATAGTGCTGCGTGTTAATCCCGATATCTCCATAAGATCCTTAATTTTCATTTGGTGCATTGCTAATAGAATTTTTAATCTATTTTTGAGCATTAAAATCTACCTCCTACTAATGTTTCTTCCGATACTTCTCTTTCAATAGCAATGGTTTATTCCGCTCATACAATAAGCTGTATACCAATGCATATAACAAACACATTGCAATAATTAATATTGGTAATCCGATTAACAACGCCACTTAATTACCTTCTTTCAAATGAGGATCAAGCATTCTCTTTCGGTATTGTTCAGACCGATACCTAAGGAAATCTTGGAATCGATTTTCATCAACATAGGTTCGTTGACCACCATCACGAATAATCGCGTCACGGTAATCCGGTAGCAGCGAACACTCTTTGCACCGGCTATAGAAAGTACCTTCTGAATATCCATAATCTTCCATGATCTCTTTCTTGGTTTTCCAGTTGTTAGCCATCATTATTAATCACTTCCCTTCATATTTCAGTCCAAACTCTTTAATTAGGGTAATGATGATTAGTAATCATCTAAGCAACGAATACAGCTTGATCAGAATTGCCCTCTTGATCAGGCTTTTTGTTTTCAAAGTCTCCCTAAGAATTTCTTTGTCGAGCTGAAGTTTTAAACTGTTTGACTCCGAGTCCACTCTCACACCTCCATACCAGCGTAGGCAGCGAACTTCTTCCGCCACTCATCTGCTTTGGGACCATGTTGATGATTTTCAATTACTGTTCCTACATAAACTCGACTTAAACCAAATTTTTCAGCGATTGCTTTTTGCGATGATGGCTCTAAGCCAAGTTCTCTATTACGCATAAGTTGTACTTTTAATTTTTCTTTGTAAGAAAGTTCACTCATAGCTTCACCTACTTTCTAATTTTTATTGTTAAAATCTACCAATGGTGGTAGACTATGTGTATAAAAATAAGCTAACAAATTAGCTTAATAGTTAGATATAAAGTGTTGAAAACATTGTCAATTAAGGTTTTGACTTTGCTAATTCATTAACTTACAATGTAAAGTATATTGCCTTATTTGATAGATGTCAACATATTTTTCTACCTTTTTAGATAGATAATTCTTAGTTTAAGGGAAGATTAATATTATGGCTGAAATTACAGTATTTGACAGAATTAAGAGGCTGGCTGATAAACAAGGTAAGTCTATTGTGGACGTAGAAGCTGACCTCGGCTTTAGTAAAAACTATCTTTATAAATGGAAAAAATCAGTTCCATCATCAGATAAACTTGCAAAAGTAGCTGATTATTTCAATGTCTCAACTGATTACCTTTTAGGGCGAGATACGAAAGAAACAAAAACAGCCGACCTTGCAGACGAAGATACTGTCTTCACCTACGAAGGCCGGCAAATTCCAACAGAAGATCTGGAATACATGAAACGGTTATTGCGTGGTGGTAAGTAATGTTGTATCAACAAGCAGAAGAAGTTTGCGATTACCTATTAGAAAAAGCTAGGGAATACAAAATCGATGTCGTATGGGAGCATTTCTCTCCTTACACTCCACCTGGTAGTAGTTATGAATATCGACGTGTCGTAATGAATCTTAATTGGCATAGGCCGGAAGAAATTATATTCCAATTTGCTCATGAACTAGCTCACGTCATTCATGGAGATGTTGGGGATGTAGTGTTCTACCACGCTAGTTTTACTGGTAAAGAATCAGTAGAGTATAAAGCAAATGTCGGTGCTATCAAACTTTTAATCCCGTTTTACTGCCAGGATACAGATATTCAATGTGCTAATAGCGCAAACTTTATGCAAGCTTTCCATGTCCCTCACTATCTTTCTGATGTAGTAAGGGACAAAATTTGGGAATATTATGTGAAATAATTAATTTACGTCCAAGCGTGATCGACGTTAAAAGCTATACGAGGAGTAATTGAAAAATGAAAAAGTTACTTATGATATTAGGGATGTTTATGGGAATTGCATTATTTGTTAACACAGCAAATGCTGATTTGAAACAAGATGCCTCACAATCTAATGATCCTAAAGTCTTAATGAAGTATTTAAATTCAACAAAAGCGGGAAAAAATATTCCTATTAAGAAAGTTACTAATACCGATGACAATTCCTATACAGTATATGTTTTAAAGAAAACGCCAAAAGTTAGTTCATTGGCTCAGCGCACTAAGTTTGCTAAAAACATTCAATCGATTATCGATAATACACCATCACAATTTCAACGTAACGGAATTGCATTTTATCAAGGCAACAACGACGGAGCTAATTTCATAATTGCTTTTAGTAAAGATAAATTCTCGAATAATTATGGACATGCAGTTCAAACTTCTGATCTTGGTAATTTAGGAGCCGGTACAACTGCTTGTTACTTTGAACCATTTTTTGCTAAAGACAATGCTAATGGGGGAGCAAAATCAAGCCCTGACACCAAAGGACCTACAAACGATGATGGTGAAACTCTAATCGAACAAATTCAAGATGTTACCGAATAATAGTAAGCCCATTGTAATAGACTTTTAGGCATTTTGCTTATAAAAGAAAGGAACTCATTAAAATGTTAATACTTATAATCATAACGCTAGTTTGCGGAATATCTGGAACATATTATTATAATCGTAATCATAAAGTCTTGGGATATATTGGTCTCACCTGTTCTTTAGCAGGATTTTATTTTATCATGTCGGCGCTTAATTTGATAAGTTAAAGGGCCTCTTCTATGAAATCGATTAAATTAACATCTATTGGGGAGAATATAATGAAGCATTTCAGATTATATTTAGTATTTTTTATTTCTTTAACATTAGGTTTATTTTTCAATTCAACAACTATTTGGGCTAGTAAATCTGGATTAGTAACCGAGTTAAACGCTTATGCTCAAACAAATGAAAATGCTGATTTTAAGAAAGTAAAAGTTAAAGGCAATATTTTAACTGTTTACATTGCTGATGATTATGTTGAAACCGTCAATGACTATGGATTAGAAAGTTATCTTGAAGATACTTATAAACAAGTTAACAAATATCAAAAGAAGAACAATACTAAGTTATCAATTGTATTTAAAGATAAAGCTAGTGGTACTTTTGCAAAATCTTCTTACTCTGGAAAAGGATGGTTTAAAAGCACAGATACTACAGGTGAAAAGTACAATTTTAACTTTAAGACAGGCGAAGTTGATTAGGGGAAATTAAAATGAAAAAGATAGGTTTAATTTGTGCAACCGCACTTATGGGGATGTCACTTGCTGCATGTAGTAACTCTGCATCGCAGAAATCAAATAAAAAAGTAGTAGTTCATCGGTGACTACTACTAAGGCTGTTAAACATCACAAGACACATAAGGAAAGCAAGAAAGATCCGCAAAGTTCGTCTAGCTCTGCTACTTCTAGCGATAGCAAAGTTAGCCAAACTTCCACTCAACAAAGCAGTCAGAATGGTTCTCAGCAACAAGCTGTGCAATCAACTCAGCAAAGCAATTCACAGCAAGCTTCACAATCAAATAGCAATGGATTGCCACCAGCTAACGACACAAGCTGTCCAGTCTGTACCGGATACAATGAAAACATCTGGGGAAATTCAGGATACTTATCAATTACAACAAGGACAAGATCCTTTTAATTAAAAAACTCTCTGGAGAAAGGATATAATGAAATGAAAAATTATCGTGATGTTAACATAGCTTATTTTAGCTTTCAAAATCAAATTAACAAGAAAGTGGATTCCCCCAATCCTGATACTCAAATCTTTTTAGAAAGGGATGGCTCTATTGATTTTTATTTAAAGTGTTCCGTTAATTTTGGCGAAGTTTTCCAAAAGCTACTAGAAAATGGTGATTGGTATCTTTACCTTACTGTTCTTTCAGAAGATTCTGACTTAGAAGAACAAATATATCTAGATCAAATTTATGGTCCTGTTCCTTCCAAAATCGGTTCTACAACTTTTGGAGTTGGATTTCCAGTACACATTGACGGAAAACTAATTAAGGCAAATAATATTCATTCCTTAAATGTTGAGCTAGCAGTAACAAAGAAAACTGATGAAGATGAGGGATTTAATGTTGCTGTAAAAAAGGGCTGTTTTTTTGAAACCGTCATACCAATTTGGAGTAAAAAATAATGCAAGAAAGGCCTAGTGAAACAAAAATACTTAATTTCAATCGACGAACAAACAATATTCCAGGTAATCCAGCAGATACTAATATCCCTCCAATGTATAATAATGGTAATGGAGGTGGCGGAAATATGAATGATAAATACGTTACTAAAGAATATCTAAATGCGAAGATTGAAACTATTGATACAAAAATAGATGCTCTTTCAAAACATATTGATGATAAATTTGAACAAATTCCTAATGTTATTGAAAACTCAATCTTAAAAGAACGTGAATTTCAAAGAGAACAGCAAAAAGAAACTAGGAGATTTTTCTGGGGCACAATCATTATTGGTGGAATTAGTGCAGTAGCAGGAGTTGTTTCTGTTATCGTTTCGCTAGTATTACGTTGAACTTTATGTTCAAGCTCTAACAACATTAAAAATGGTGAATAATAATGGCACATAATAAAATTAACAAAGATTCCAATAATAAATCCCTTTCTGATTTAAAAACGACTCATTTAAACATAGACGCAGACGCAACTGAAGAAGAACGCAAAGAAATCATCAAATGGTTTGAAAAGAACTTTAGAGAGAAAGACGAATAATTATTATTCAAAAGCATCCCCCTACGAACTTTTAGGCATTGCCCTATATAAAAAAAGAGGTACATACTCCTTTCTAAGTAGTCTATCACAGCAAGCTGTGATTTAACGACTACCGAAAGGAGATGAACCTCATGACTAATTTCACACTTTTAATTCTACTCTTGATAATTATTGAAATCAAGCGCTAGGCAATGCCTAAGGGGCGCGAGCCCCTGCGTGTCTCGCGCCCTCCTGCTTCTACTAATTTAAAGCGGTCAATTCCGTGACCGTTTTAAAAAGCACTTCAAAAGAACACCAGTTTGTATAAGCGATATAACACTATAAAATCAAAAAAGTCTATCTTCTACGGCAATAGGAGACAGACTATGGAGTTAAAAATAAAGTTCACATCCCTATTTTTAACTCCTTCATTATAACATTTGTATCTACCAGAATGGAGGAACAATTATGTGGATTGAAAAAGTAACTACAGGAAATAAAGTTCGATATAAGTATACAGAACGGTTCAAATCTACCCTCACTGGGCGCTACAAGCGAGTTTCCGTTACTTATGGAAAGAAGACCCCACAAGTCGTTAAAACGGCTACCAGAGAGCTAGAAGTTAAAATTAGAAAATCACTTAGCAAAGAACAAGCACATGAAACCAATATTGAACTAGGCAAGCTTCGAGATAAGTTCCTGACAGCATACGAAAAACGGGTAGCCCTTAAGACCTATCAAACCAACAAGAATCTTTTAGATAAAGTCGTAGATGATATTGGAGAGCATACTATCGCTAAAAACATTACTACTACCTACTTTAACAATTATTTGGAGGAAAGACTTTATAATCCAAAGAAACCGTTAAAAAATAGTACTGTTCGAGCAATTAGGAAAGCCTTATCTATTATGTTCAAATGGGCTGTTAGTCATGGAGAACTTGCTGCAAACCCGATTGAAAAAGTTGAAGTTAATTGGCGTAATGAATCCCGTGAAAAACGGGAACGAATTGAAAATAAATATCTAACCAAAGATGAGTATAAAATAATTATCAACTACTGCACTAAGCATAAAGCATTTCTGTACCGTGATATTATTGAATTTCAATATTTAACCGGGTTACGATATGGAGAATTAAGTGCTTTACAAGTTAAAGATGTACTTCAACATGATAATCATTACTTTGTTGATGTAAATGGTACGATGGAATATAAACACAAACCTGCTAAGCATTATAAAAGCCATTCGACTAAGACACTATCAAGTACGAGACAAGTTATTCTTTCACCAACAGCTACGAATATTGTTAAACGTAATATGCAAGATAAATCCCCTAGTGATTGGCTGTTTAGTCGTCATATTGTGCGTTCAAGCCGAACAGTGCCAGTTTACCTTGATACAATGAATTCTTTCTTAAAACAGGCTTCTGAGGGAATAGACAAGCATGTTACTACTCATATCTTTCGGCATACTCACATCTCAAACTTAGCTGATCTTGGCATTCCTTTAAGAGTTATTCAGCAACGAGTTGGTCATGAAGACGGTGAAATTACTCGTCGAATTTACCTTCATGTTACTAAAAATGCTACTGATAAATTCAATGATGAGGTAAACTTAATCGACAAAACTTTAAACTGAAAAAGGGCTGGTTCATGACCAACTCTTTTATTTTTGCCCCTTTTATGCCCCTTTAGTAGTTCTGAAAGAAGCCACAATCGCTGTAATACCAGTCAATTCAAGGGTTACCATTATAAATTCTTTTTATCTTGTTGGAAGTCAAAAAACTTTTTAATAGCCCAGTCGCCTAGACCGGGGATAACTTGGTAAGCCCAGCCAAGATAGGCCACGTATCCTGGAACATTAATTTCTCGTGTTTTATACCCTACATTATTCCAAATTCGACGCGCCAAATCTTCTGGAGATATAAACATCCATTTTGGCAAATGAGCGCGATAAGTGTAGTCATTATCAGCTTTATCAAAGAACGGTGTATCAATTGGTCCTGGATTTACTGTTAATACTTGAACTCCATAATCCGCTACTTCCATTCGCAAAACATTGTCAAATTGAATTACTCCCGCCTTAGTTGCCGAATAAACGGCACTATTTGGCGTTGGAAGTTTACCAGCTAGCGAACCCATATTAATAATTGCGCCGTATCCTTGATCCATCATTTGCTTAGCAACACAGCGGCTAATATACATTAATGCTAATAAATTAGTATGAACCATTCTTTCCATCGACTGGTATGATTCCTTAACAGCGGGAATAAAATCACCTAACCCAGCAGAATTAATTAGAACATCAATTCCGCCTACTTCATGTTGAACTTTTGATAGGACAGCATCAATCTGATCAGGATCGGTAACATCGAGCTGGTAGGCAAATGCTGGTCGGCCAGATAAAATCAAACATTTTTTCGCTACTTCTTGTAACTTTTCCAGATTACGAGCAGCAACTACAACTATCGCACCACGACGGGCAGCTTCAAAAGCCAATTCTCTTCCAATTCCACTTGAGCCACCTGTAATTAATACTACTTCATTTCGTAAAAAGCGTAACATCTTTACTCTTTTTAACATTTTCGCCATCTCTTTTCATTTTTTGAATGGAATATCAATCACATCAAAGTCATTCACAACGCGAGTATCAGGAACAATATTTCGAACTTGATAAGCTAACTGGTAAGCAGCTTTTCCTGTATAGCGAGCCGAAATATGATTTAATAATAATTTTTTTACGCCAGCTTTTTTAGCAATTTCAGCTGCTTGTTTACTAGTTGAATGATAGTAACTATGTGCCATTTTTGTTTCATCTTTGGCAAAAGTACTCTCATGTACTAATACATCAGCGTTCTGTGCTAATAAAACAGCATTATGTGTTTGTCTTGTATCGCCCAGGATAGCAACAATTCTCCCCGGTTGCGGTTTCCCGATAAAATCATGACCATCTAAGGTGCGGCCATCAGGAAGCGTTACCGTTTTTCCTGCTTTCAGTTGACCATAAATCGGTCCCGATGGCACATTTTGTTCTCGTAATTTTTCAACTTGTAGTTCTCCAGGATGATCAGCTTCTTCAATTCGATAACCGAAACAGGCAATTTTATGATCCAGTTTACGAGCAACTACTCTAAAACCATGATCATTAAATAATTCGCCATCATCAGTTAATTCAACAAAGTGCAAGGGATAGCTTAGTCGCGATTCGCTTACTTGTAAAGAAGTTTGGACATATTGCTTTATGCCAACCGGTCCATAAATCGTTAACGGCTCAGTCCCTCCTTGAAATGAACGAGAACTTAATAATCCTGGTAATCCAAAAATATGATCGCCATGTAAATGAGTAATGAAAATTTTTTCTATTTTACGTGGACGAATAGTTGTGTGCAGAATCTGATGTTGCGTAGCTTCACCAACATCAAACAGCCAAATTGCATTCCGTTCTTCTAATAATCGCAACGCAACACTTGCTACATTACGCTGCTTACTTGGTGAACCGGCGCCTGTTCCTAAAAATTCTAGTTGCATTGATAACTTTCCTACCTTCGTTGCATATAATTTTACTGAATAAATTCAAAGACAAATTTTTCGATTCTTACAAGGTCGCCATCTTGGACACCCTTAGCTCTTAACGCATCATCAACCCCCATGTGCCGCAATTGACGAGCAAACCGCAGTTGACTTTCTTCATGAGTTAAGTCAGTCATCTTAAATAGCCGAATAAGCTTCTCACCGCCAAGGACCCACGTACCATCTTCATCTTTAGTGATAGTAAAGTCAGCCGTGCTATCTGTCTTTTCAGGGGCAGCTGCACGATATTCAGCAGTCAGCTCCTTATCATGGCTCTCACTATCAAATGATGGTGTCTTATCCAATAGGTCAGCAGTCAATTGCATTAATTGCTGAACACCTTGATGAGTTACCGCCGAAATTGGGAATATTTCAGGTTGACTTTCTAAAGTCTTATCTGTGGCTAGGTCTGCTTTAAATGTAGCTAAATTATCATCGGAATTAGGTAAGTCCATCTTAGTAGCCACTACTATTTGTGGACGTTTTAATAATTCAGGATCATAATTTGCAAGCTCTTTATTAATCTGTCGGTAGCGTTCAATCGCTTGATGCGGATCTTCACTACTCATATCAACAAGATGAAGAAGAACACGGGTCCGTTCGATATGCCGCAGGAACTTTAATCCAAGCCCAACACCTTTGGATGCCCCCTCAATTAATCCAGGCATATCTGCCATTGCAAAATCACGACCATCCGGTAGCATTACCATCCCCAAGTTAGGAGTTAGCGTTGTAAATTCATAAGCGGCAATCTTAGGTTTAGCACCAGTTACAACCGATAATAATGTTGATTTTCCAACAGATGGGAACCCAATTAACCCAACATCGGCTAACATTTTTAGTTCTAGTTCTAAATAATGATCTTCTCCCGGTTCACCGTTTTCTGCAATTTCAGGAGCCGGATTCTTAGCACTAGCAAAATGGATGTTTCCACGGCCCCCGCGTCCACCTTTAGCGACAACGAGTTCTTGACCTTGTTCAACTAGGTCACCAACAATTTCACCGGTATCTAAGTCTCTAACGGTTGTTCCCTGGGGGACGGCAATAATAGTATCTTCAGCACTTGGTCCCGTCATTTGTTTACTCATTCCATTACCACCATTTTTTGCTTTAAAGATTCGGTGATAGCGAAAGTCCATTAAAGTTCTTAAACCTTCATCCACTTTTAAGATAATACTACCGCCACGGCCCCCATCACCGCCAGCGGGTCCACCGTTTGGAACATATTTTTCGCGACGAAACGCAACCATTCCATCGCCACCCTTACCAGCATGTACTTCAATCTTTATTTGATCAACAAACATATTCATAATGAATGTCTCCGTTCTTTAGTCTAATATTTAGTATATTTAAAAATTTAATGTGTGTCAAAATCAGTCATGACTACTTCGCTTTGCTACTTCCGCATTTTTTTGAAGTGATACTTTAATTAATTGTGCTGTTGAACGATTAATCCCTAATGAATGAATCTCATCAACTGACGCTTGGGCAATTTTAGTAATTGAACCGTACTTTTTAAGTAACTTTGTTCGTGTTCGCGGACCAACGCCTTTAATCTCATCTAACCGTGAGCTTAGGGAGTGCTTTGTGTGAACACGGCGATGAAACGTGATAGCAAATCGGTGAACCTCATCTTGAATCCGTTGAACTAAGTAAAAGCCCTGACTACGCGGATTCAGGTTAATATGATGATCGTCATCACCAAATAATAAATCGGCAGTTTGGTGCTTATCATTTTTCACCATTCCCACTACTGGAATATCAAGCCCTAATTCATTTTCTAAGACATCCTTAACTGCATCCATTTGAATCTCACCGCCATCCATGAAAATCATATCAGGCATGGGCTTATTTTCTTTTAATAACCTTGAATAACGGCGACGAATAACTTCCCTTGTACTAGCCGCCTCATCAGCATGATTAACTACGGTTTTCAACTTATACTTACGATAAAAGTTTTTAGCTGGCTCCCCATTAATAAATACAACCATCGCACTTACAGGATCGGCTCCTTGAATATGGGAATGATCAAAAGCTTCAATTCGGTGTCCCTCCGGAAGGCCAAGTGCGTCTGTAATTTCCTTCATCGCACCGGTTGTTTTACTTTGATCCATTTCTAATAAACGGAATTTTTCATCAAGCGACAACCGTGCATTCTCCTGGGCCATCGCTAACAGGTCCCGTTTCTCCCCACGAACTGGTGTCCTAACCGGTACCCCTAAGATCTCACTAATTTCTTTATTAGGAAGCCCTTTAGGCAACAAGATTTCATGAGGCAAGATATTATTCCGTCGATTATAAAATTGAAGAATAAAACTGGTCATTTCTTCTGTTGCTGTGTCAACAATTGGAAATAATTTTTTCTCCCGTTTCATCAATCGTGCTTGCCGAATAAAGAAAATCTGAATTGATAACCACCCTTTATCCATATAGAAATTAAATAAGTCACGAGGTGTTTTATCATTTGAAATAATCTTTTGTTTTTCAACAGTCACCTCAATGTAATGAAGCTGGTCACGAATCTCAGCAGCACGCTCAAATTCCATGCTATCGGCTGCTTTGAGCATCTTGTCGGTTAATTGTCGCTTCACTGTGGTGGTATTCCCATTTAGGAATGATTTAATTCTTTTTATTTGGTGATCATACTCGCGTTGCGGAACCTTTTTAAAACAAGCTCCCAAGCATTGACCCATATGATAATACAAGCAGGGACGCCCCTGATACCCATTACAACGCCTTAATGGGTAAACCTTTTGGATAAAATGCATTGTCTCTTCAGCGGCATAAACATTCGGGTATGGACCGAAGTAGTATCCGCCATCTTTTTTTATTTTACTTACAATTTTAATTTGCGGATCACGCTCATTGGTTATCTTTATGTAAGGATAGCCAGTTCCTTTTTTTAACTTAATATTAAAATACGGTTGATGTTTTTGAATTAACGTTATTTCAAGTAAAAAGGATTCCTTATTAGTAGAAGTTACAATTGTTTCAAAGTCTGCAACCTCTGATACCATTTTAGCAACTTTACCAGTATGACTACTCTTAAAATATGAACGCACTCGATTTTTTAAATTTTTAGCTTTACCAACATAAATTATCTGATCATTAATATTTTTCATCAGGTAGCATCCTGGCTTGTCAGGTAACAATGCTAGTTTATGCTCTAAATGTTCACTGGCCATAGTAGAATCCCTCCGAAAAATTTGTTAACACTATATTATATCTGAAAAAGCATTACCTTGGCAAAAGAAGTGTTTAGAAATAATTGTTATTTATTAAGATTTATGCTAGCATTTTGTCAAATATAGAAAAGGAGCTTTTACAAATGGGATTAGTTACTAGAAGAAACGAGCAGCTCGACAAATTATTTGATCAATTTGCAGTTGACCCGAAAAAGCCAAAAGCAAAAGTAGAAAAAGTGGATAAGGACAAGAAAAAGAATACCGACAAAGCAGATAAGAAAGATTAAAAATAAGCGGAGATGTGATGAATTCATATCCCCGCTTATTATTTAACCTTGTTTTTTGAAACCAGCCGGATATCGCCGATTTAACTCGTCAATGTTTGCCTTAGCTACTTCTTCAAATGGAATATCTGCCCATTCTGCTATCTGGGATAAGTACCATAAAACGTCACCCATTTCATGAATGAGTTCTTTGCGATCTAACTTACGTCCCCGAAAAGTATAATTTTTTACTAAATCAACAACTTGTCCTGACTCACCTGCTAATCCTAATGCACAATTCGTCAGTACTTGTTCGTTTCCATATAAGGTTCGTTTTGCTGCATTTTGGTATTCATTAAAATCCAACTTAGTTCTTCCCCATTCGCTCTTCAATCCATTGCCAAACATCATCTTTACCCTTTTTTTCTGTCGCAGAGAATAAAATAATCGGTGTCGACTTATCAACTTCAAGGGTCTTTTTGATAAGACTTAGCTGACGGTTCCGCGCACTCCGCTTTACCTTATCAATTTTAGTTCCAACAACCAATGTCGGAATATTATAATATTGTAGCCAATTATACATATTAACATCGTCAGGAGTTGGTGCATGTCGAGCATCCACTAACTGGATAACTCCACGCAATTGCTCGCGCTGGGTCAAATACTGCTCAATCATTTGCCCAAAACGTTCTCGTTCCTTTTTTGAAACCTTTGCATACCCATAACCTGGCACATCAACAAAATATACTTTATCTTCAACATTATAAAAATTTAAAGTTTGCGTTTTACCAGGCTGGCTTGATGTATGAGCAAAATTCCGCCGATTAATTAAAACATTGGTTAATGATGATTTTCCAACATTAGAACGACCAACTAATGCAATTTCTGGAATATTAGTTTTTGGATACTGTTCATCACTTACCGCACTAATTGTCAAATCTACATTGTGAACTTCCATGCCAATCCCTCATCTCCTACCTTTTAAGAAGCTTTTTCGTCTTTTAAAACGTAACGAGGTTCTGTATGCTGAGTTACACATCGTTTATCAATAATAACTTTTTCAACATCCTTGCGACTTGGTAAGTCAAACATTACATCCCGCATAACATCTTCAATAATCGAGCGCAACCCACGAGCACCGGTATTACGTTTTATTGCTAACTGCGCCATTGCACGTAATGCACCATCAGTAAAGGTTAATTCACTGCCATCAAGCCGAATTAACTCCTTATATTGTTTAACTAGGGCATTTTTAGGCTCTGTAAGAATTCGAACGAGGTCATCTTCATCAAGTTTCTCAAGAGCTGTCATTACTGGTAACCGACCAATAAATTCTGGAATTAATCCAAACTTAAGTAGGTCCTCGGGAATAACATGTTGCAAAATGTTTTTATCAGTAACAGTTTCAGCTTCTCGGGAATCCGTACCAAATCCAATTGTCTTATCACCAAGACGTTCTTTGACAATTGTTTCAATTCCATCAAAGGCTCCACCTACAATAAAGAGAATATTTTTAGTATCTACTTGAATAAACTCTTGCTGTGGATGCTTTCGTCCTCCCTGAGGCGGTACATTAGCAATTGTCCCTTCAAGAATCTTTAATAGGGCTTGCTGAACTCCTTCACCTGAAACATCACGGGTAATTGAGACGTTTTCACTTTTCTTAGCAATTTTGTCAATTTCGTCAATGTAGATTATCCCTTTTTCTGCTCGTTCAACATCAAATTCAGCCGCCTGGAGCAACTTTAGGATAATATTTTCAACGTCTTCACCCACATAACCAGCTTCAGTTAAGGTAGTTGCATCTGCAATAGCAAACGGTACATTAAGGATTCGTGCTAATGATTGGGCAAGATATGTTTTCCCTGAACCTGTTGGCCCAATCACTGCAATGTTACTTTTCTGCAATTCAGTATCGTTGTTATCGCCACTCATCATTGCATTGACACGCTTATAGTGATTATAGACAGCAACTGCTAATGTTTTCTTTGCATCGCCTTGACCAATTACATAATCATCAAGTTCTGTAACAATTTCTTCTGGCGTTGGAACACGAAATGCCTTTTTTGCTTCATCTTCTGCTAGTTCTTGATCAATAATTTGTTTACAAAGGTCTACACATTCGTTACAAATATAAACACCAGGACCAGCAACAATTTTTTTTACTTCATCCTGTGATTTTCCACAAAATGAACAGTGAACTGAATCCATACCACTGGTATCTTCAAACATAAATGGACCTCCTCTAAGACTTATTAAAACATAATAACAAAATTACCGTTTAATTTCGACTAATTAAACTCTCCTTGGCAAAAAAAACGCCCAATCAAAGTGATTGGACATTTTGATTAGTAATCATTAAGCTAATTACTTATTTGTCAGACTTTTTATCGTCCTTAACTTGCTTTGCTGAATCAGCAACCAAGTCAACTGCCTTCCGGATCTTGATGTCATGAGTTAACATATCGTTTGATAATGCCTTCTTCACAGCATCTTCTTCCATTCCGTATTGCTTAGCAAGATCAGAAACTTCCTTAGCAATTTCGTCTTCAGTAGCATCTAACTTAGCATCGTCAACAATTGCTTCTAATACAAGATTAGTCTTTACACGTTGCGCAGCGTCATTAGCAAATTGCTTCTTCAAGTCTTCTTCCTTTGTACCAGTAATTTGGAAGTACATTTGAGGACTAATTCCTTGTTGCTGCATTCCAGCTAAGTATTGTTGCATTTGACGGTTAGTATCATCGTCCAGCATTGCTTGTGGAATATCTTCAATTTCAGCATTGGCAACAGCCTTGTTGATAGCAGCATCTTCAATAGCAGCCTTTGCTTGGTTATCCTTTTCTTCTTGAAGTTGTTTCTTAGTCTTTTCCTTCAATTCTGCTAAAGTATCAACGTCTTCGTCAACATCCTTTGCAAAATCATCATCAAGTTCTGGTAATTGCTTTTCCTTGATTTCGTGGATCTTAACTTCGAATAATGCGTCTTTACCTGCAAGAGACTTTTCATGGTAATCTTCAGGGAAAGTAACATTTACATTAACATCTTCATCAGCATTGTGACCAATCAATTGATCTTCAAATCCAGGGATGAATGATCCTGATCCCAATTCAAGAGAATAGTTTTCTGCGGAACCACCATCAAACTTCTTGCCATCTACACTACCAGTATAGTCAATAACAACTGTGTCACCCTTTTCAGCTGGCTTGTCTTCTTTTAATACAAGTTCAGCTTGTTGTTGACGCTTAGTTTCAAGTGCATCATCAACATCAGCATCAGTAACAGTAGTGTCTTGAGCTGGAACTTCCATGCCCTTATATTCACCTAATTTTACTTCTGGCATAACGTCAACTTCAGCAGTTAATACCCATGGTTGACCCTTTTCCATACTCTTAATATCAATCTTAGGCTGATCAACAGGTTGAATATTAGTTTCCTTTACAGCTTCGTTATATGCATCAGGCAATACCTTGTTTAATGCATCTTGATATAATGATTCTTCACCGTACATTTGGTTAAAGATTTGACGTGGGACACGACCCTTCCGGAAGCCCGGAACAGTAATCTTTTTACGAGTTTCAACGAATGCTTCGTCAATTCCCTTGTTAATAGTGTCGACATCAATTTCAAATGTCAATGTACCTTTGCTGGCATCGCTATCGCGTTCCCATTTTGCTGACATTTTATTTCCTCCAATAACAAATCAATTTGACTAATTAATAAAAACAATTAGTCTTTACATACTATATTAGTTTACCGTAGGAGACCAGTAATTGCAACTTATTGCGAGCTGATCAACTAGTTATTTTTCAAATAAATCTCCTAAAGAAAAAAGACTTGGGAAAACCCAAGCCTTTTTAGCGCACATGCACTTAAAATTAGTCTAAGATGTCAGATACAACACCGGCACCAACAGTGTGTCCACCTTCACGAATAGTGAACTTAAGACCCTTTTCAAGAGCAACTGGCTTTTGTAAGTTAACAGTAAATGTAACGTTATCACCAGGCATAACCATTTCTACACCATCTGGCAATTCAATAGTACCAGTAACATCAGTTGTGTGGAAGTAGAATTGTGGACGGTAGTTTGAGAAGAATGGAGTGTGACGACCCCCTTCTTCCTTGGTCATAACATAAACTTCACCCTTGAAGTTCTTGTGAGTTTGGATTGAACCTGGTTCAGCCAAAACTTGACCACGTTGGATTTGATCGTGTGAAATACCACGAAGAAGTACACCAACGTTGTCCCCAGCTTCACCAAGGTCAAGAGTCTTGTGGAACATTTCCAAACCAGTAACAGTTGACTTAAGAACGTCATCAGTTAAACCAACGATTTCAACTTCGTCACCAATCTTAACAGTACCACGATCGATACGACCAGAAGCAACAGTACCACGACCAGTGATAGTAAATACGTCTTCGACAGGCATCATGAATGGCTTGTCAGTAGGACGCTTTGGAGTTGGAATGTAATCATCAATAACATCCATTAAGTGAAGGATAACCTTTTCTTGTTCTGGGTCACCTTCAAGTGCCTTAAGAGCGGAACCACGAATAACTGGAATATCATCACCAGGGAAATCGTATTCGCTAAGTAAGTCACGAACTTCCATTTCAACTAAGTCAACTAATTCGTCATCGTCAACTAAGTCAGTCTTGTTTAAGAAGACAACGATGTATTGAACACCAACCTGACGAGCAAGAAGAATGTGTTCACGAGTTTGTGGCATAGGACCATCAGTAGCAGCAACAACAAGGATAGCACCATCCATTTGTGCAGCACCAGTGATCATGTTCTTAACGTAGTCAGCGTGTCCAGGGGCATCGATATGTGCGTAGTGACGCTTTTCAGTTTCGTATTCAACGTGGGCAGTGTTGATAGTGATACCACGTTCCTTTTCTTCTGGAGCAGCATCGATATCAGCGTAATCTTCTGCCTTTGCTAAACCTTTGGCTGCCAATACCTTTGTAATAGCAGCAGTTAAAGTAGTCTTCCCGTGGTCAACGTGGCCAATAGTACCAATGTTAACGTGGGGTTTTGTACGTTCATAATGTTCTTTTTCAGCCATTAATGAAAACCTCCTGATAATTTACAAGTATAATGCCAGCACACCATAAACGGTGGCCGACATACCCTTATACATATTGTACAACTTCTTTTCGCCAATTGAAAGCTTTAATCTTAGGCTCTGAAGAAGAATTCTTAAATATAATATCAACTATCTGCGCATTTGTAAATGTATTTGACTAATGTTTTTCCATTAATTCATCAATCTGTTCTCCTAAACGGGATTGCCACTTAGCTGCATCAGACTCTTCTTCAATTGTTTTTCCTTCAATTCGCCCAATTAAAATATTAATCCATTCATCAATATCAACAATCGTTTGTTCTACCCGCGGATATAAAAACATTGCCTGCAGCTGAAATTCTTGATTTGCTAACCTTTCCGTTTGAGGATTCTGGTTTCCGCATTTAATTGAAATTAATCTTTTTCCCTCAGCAACAATTGGCAATCCATTCAACGGCAATAAATCGGCTGGTATTACAGTGTATTCAGTTTTATCTAGCCAATAAATAGTAACCGGATCATTCACCTGTAATTTACACAGTAATTCAACTAAACTTGATTTTACAAGCGGATGAGTATATGGATCACGAAGTAAAAATTTAGAGCCTGTAATGAATTCATTTAATGGTAATTTAAAGCCTGCTTGCAACCTGCTCTGCTGCTCAGTAAGAGAATAATCGCCTAGATGGTAAAAGTCTCGCAATCGTGCCTGCAGTGTCTCCTGGTATTCTTGTCGTGACTTTTCTTCGCCTGCAACTACTAAGGACAGTAACTCATCTTGCCATTGGGAAAGGCTACTAATTACCTGCCTTGCTAAAATAAACAATTCATTTTGAACTAAAATACTAATAGCAATCTGAGCATCTGTAAAATCATCAAACATCACTTCTAAATACTCAAATAAATACGTACATGCCCTTGTGAACTGCTGTGTATGATATAGGGCAATAATAGTTAATCGCCCTACTTCAGAATCATCGACTTCAGTTACAAGTCCCTCTAAAATTTCACTAGCATCTTGCCACTGCTCTTCGTCAACTAATTTTTTGGCTTGAAGGTATTTATCTTGCTGGGCTTCATTCATCGTATCACCCTTTTTCTAAATCAAATGCAATCTTCATCATTTTTAATTATGACACGTTCAAATATATATTCACATAAAAAGAAATTTAATTATTGAAATGCATAAAGGCTGAGAAAAAACTTTTTGCTTTTTCCCAGCCTATTAGCATAATAGCAACATCACTTGTAACTATTTATTTTCTCTTGCCGCTCGCTTTCTGCCACGACCACGATGATGCTCTTTATTTGACCGTTGTTTTGCTGGAGCTTCTTCTTTTTTCTCAGCAACATTCTTATTTCTCTTTGCATGCTGATTAATTTCCATAATTACTGGTAAGATTACCGGATGACGCTTTGTCTGATCGAATAAGAAACGGTTCAGCTTATCACGAACATCTTGTTTTAAGTGACTCCAATCAAACTCTTTTTGGTCAAGATTTTCTTGAACAATCTTTTCTACCAGGTCCGCACTTTGTTGCATAAGTTGACGATTAGTCTTAACAAACACAAAACCACGAGATGTAATTTGCGGACGGGCCACAATTTTCTTCTTCTTGCGATCGATTGTTGCTACAACAACAAAAATCCCATCTTCAGACAGAACACGCCGATCACGGAGAACAATATTACCAATATCACCAACACCCGTACCATCAATCATCGTATTACTTACATCGATATGTTCACCAACATGGAATTTACCGTTTTTATAAGTTAAAACGTCCCCTTTATTAACAATAAAGATATTTTCTTTAGGGATTCCAACTTCCTCTGCTAATTCAGCATGACGATCCAACAACCGATATTCTCCCTGAATAGGAATAAAGAATTTTGGCTTCATGAAGTTTAACATTAACTGTTCATCATTTTGATTAGCATGTCCAGAAGGATTTAAATCATCAGAGATAAATTTAACTTCTGCTCCCGTCCGATAAATCATATCCTTTGTCTTTTGCACTTCTGTCTCTTGCGCATACGAAGGAGTTGTTGTTACAAACACAAGGTCTGTCCCTGTTAGTTGTAAATTAGGGTTATCGCCATTAGCAATTTGCTGCAAGGATTTGATTGGCTCACCCATTTTACCAGTCTCCAAAATAACAACCTGATTAGGCTCTAATTTTTCAGCTTCTTTTCGGCTAATAAAAAGATCATCCGGCAAGTCTAATTTACCCAAATCCATTGCGGTATCAATAATTTGTTCAATATCTTCACCGGACAAGACAATTTTTCGATCTACTGCAATTGCTGCATTAATAATTTGCTGAACACGCATAATATTAGATGCAACACTAGCAACAATAATCCGGCCATTTTGATACTTGAAAGTTTCTTTAATATACTCACCAATATCTTGTTCTCGGGCAGATGCTCCTGTGATTCCAGCCCCAGCAGAATCACTTAAAAGCGCTAACACTCCTTGTGAACCAATTTCGGCTAATCGTGCTAAATCTGTCTGATAACCCTTTTTAGCGGTTTGATCAAACTTAAAGTCCCCAGTGTATACAATATTCCCTGCCTTAGTTTCTAAGACAATTCCCAATGTTTCAGGAATTGTGTGAGTTGTCTGGAAGAAAGAAACAGTCACATCGTTAAAATCAATCGCGGTTGAGGCATCTACAACATGGAAATCCTTAAATTTCTTAACTTCTTTGTGGCTCTTAACCGCCAGCTTTGCTAAAGCAATTGTCATTTCACTACCAAAGACCGGAACATTAAAGTCCATTAAGAAGTATGGCAAAGCGCCAATCGAGTCAGCATGTCCATGAGTTAAAAAGACACCAACAATTCTATCCTTATGCTCACGTAAATATTCCCAATCAGGAATGACAACATCTATCCCCATTAGCTCATTTTCTGGGTATTTTAACCCAGTATCTAAAATAAAAATTTGGTCTTCAATCTCAACGGCATACATGTTTTTTCCATTTTCACGTACACCACCAAAAGGAATAATCTTAATATTATTATTCATTGATTTGGCTCCTTTGATATTTAGTTTTGAACCTCTTACTAACTAATCGTATATCAGTAAGAATTTTCTATCGTTCATAATAGCTATAAATATCTTACCACAATCAATGAGAATTATGGAATAAAAACAAAAACACCCTACCTTCAAGTAAAGGTAGAGTGCCTGGGCAATAGTAATTACCGACGTAAGCCTAACTTTTGAATAAGTTCACGGTATGCAGGTAAGTCAGTCCGACGTAAGTAAGCTAATAAGTTACGACGGTGACCGATCTTCTTCATTAAACCACGTTGTGAGTGGTAATCATGCTTGTGTGTACGAAGGTGGTCGTTCAATTCGTTAATGTCTGCAGTTAAAACAGCAACTTGAACTTGTGTTGAACCAGTGTCTCCTTCGTGTGTTGCAAATTCCTTAATAATTTGATCTTTACGTTCTTTTGAAATAGCCATGCTATTTTCCCACCTTTCAATATTTATCCGCCTAAGTTCTAAGTATAACGTCGGTGAGGATCGCTAAACTGAGAAGAGGCAATTGCTACTTTATTGAAGTAACCTATACAAATATACATAATATTTCTTAATGATGCAACTATTTCTAGTAAATTTTGACTTGATCCGCGTTAGCTATTGCATTGCTGGCTAGTCTTTTGTATAATGACAAATGTTGAAAATTCTGGTCAACTGAAAATCGGGTAACGGAGGTGAAACTCATGCCAATCATCAAATCAGCAATTGAACGTGTTCGGACTAGTGAAAAAGCTGAAGCACGGAATGCTTCACAATTAAGCCAAATGCGGACTGCTATTAAGAAGTTCGACAAGGCAAAGCTTGCTGGCGCAGATAACCTTGATGACTTATACAAGGCTGCTATCTCAGCAATTGACCGTGCCCACTCTAAGGGTCTTATCAAGGCTAACAAGGCTGCACGTGACAAGTCACGTCTTTCAGCACGTTACGCTAAGTAAATAAAAGGAGCAACTAAATTTAATGGTTGCTCTTTTTATTTTTAAATTTCACTCAAAATGCAAATAATTAGACCATTTTATCTTTACATAGCAAAAATCCCTAGAGCTAATTTTGACTTAACTCTAGGGATTTTTCTAAAAAGATTCTATTTCTTAATCAATTGTTTTTTATTTTGTTGAGAATATTGCAACATAAACAACTGAAACAGCAATGAAGGATCACGTTGAGTCGTTTTTAACGATTGTTCTATCCGAATTAAACCTAAATAAGCATTTTCAAGACTTTCCATTGAAAAATTACGAATAGTCTTTAAGCCAAGCTTAACTCGATAAGGGTGAACGTTGAGCTTACTTGCTAAACTTCCCTGACTGAGGCCGCGATTGCTTAAGGTTTTAATTTGAATCAATAAACGGAACTGCCCTACTAGAACCGCATTTATTCTTAATGGTGGCTGCTGTCCTGCAAGTAGTTGTTGATACAAATCTAAAGCTCTCGTTTGATTATGTTGGAGGACGGCCGTTACTAAGTCAAAAACATTTTCATCCAATGATTGCGGAACCAATGCTGCGACCATTTGTTGATCGATTTTTTTCCCTTGATATGCTAAAATCTTTAATTTTGCCAAATTAGCATTCATCATTTCATAATCTGCATTTGTTCGCTGGACCAATTCATCTAATGCCCCTGACGTAATCTCAAAATCATCAGTTGCTAATTGTTGTGATACCTTTTGCCGCGCTTGTTGCTCATTAAGGGGACTAGCATCAACTAGGACTGCTGTCTTTTTTAATTGTTTTACAATTCCTTTGCGTCCATCAAGTTTTTCATAAGGTGCTGTAAATACAAGAATTGTTGACGATTCTGGATGTTCAAGATACTTTTTTAAGCTATCTAAGTCATGTTCAACTTTCGAATGTTTTTTTTCGCCTGTTAGAAAAAAAGGCTTATTAACGATAACTAAGCGCCGTTCACCAAAAAAAGGGGTTGCCATCGCATCATCTAAAGCTACTGCTAATGGTGTAGTTTCCATGTCATAACGCCCAATATTCATAACACGTTCGTTTTCAGGAATAAGTCCTATAAATTTATCAATTGCTTCTTGTTGAAGTACCTGTTGAGTTCCTAGAACTAAATATACCATCGCTGGCGTCTTTGTTTTTAGTTGCGCAGATAATTGGGTAACGTCCATTTTGTTTCATCTCCCCTCAATGTAGTTTTCAATTTTCCTTTTTGACCAAAGTATATATATTGTATCATTCCAAAACGTTGCGTCGATAAATAATTTATATTTAACATTTGAAAATGATCAATTGTTATTTTATCTGGGTGATGATACCGATTAAAACGTCCAGCAGAAATTATTGCATACCTAGGGCCAATCGTTTGAAGAAAAGACAGGTTACTAGACGTCTTACTCCCATGATGCCCTGCTTTTAAAATATCAATTTTTAATTGTGGATATTTTTGAATTACTTTTTGTTCATTTTGCTGATCCAAATCGCCAGTAAAAAGAAAAGTTTTACCACCAAAATTTCCAGTTAAAACCAATGAATCTTCATTTTTCCCTTCTCCAGTTGTAAAAGGATGTAAGATCTGTAACGGCAGCTTAGGAATTTTCATCGCATTAGTCACCGGAATTATCCTTACTGCCTTTTGGTTAGCGCAATTAACCTTATTAAGAAAACTAGCCTGCTGTTCCATACCAGCCGGAACAATTATACATTTCACCTTCATATTATCTAAAATTGTCGTTAAGTATCCAACATGATCAGTATCGTGATGACTCAAATAAATCGCATCTAAATGGCTTATCCCCTTGCTTTTTAAGTAATTAATCGTTATTCGTTGTGCATCATTTTGGTGGTTTCCCACATTAGCCCACTCAGGCTTTCTAAAGTTTAACTTGCCTCCAGTATCGATCATTAACACACGGCGGTTAAATGGTTCACGAATAATTATGGAGTCACCTTGACCAATATCAACAAAAGTAACTTCCCCATTAAACGGAAAGTGAATAATTCCTCCAGTTATAACATACATTAAAATTAGTACTTGCCATAATTGGGGTGAAAATCCTTGAGAGAATACTAATAATGTTAGCAAGAATAGTAATATTGCCAATAATAATGGTGGCTTGCCAAAATGAATCATTCCCGGAAAACTTGATAACCAGTCTAACAGATGTTGAAAATGTCGCAAACCACTATTAATCACATACGTTAAGAACGGGCAAATATTAAAACTAACTGCGCCAATTAACACAGCTGGAAAAATAATAGCGCCAAATAACGGAATAATTAAATAACTAACTAAAAAGCTTAAAAAATGAACTTCGTATACGTAACTCAACAATGAGGGTAAACTTATTAAATTCAAAAAGAGAGACTGTTTAAACCCATGAATTGATGATGGAAGCACTTGTAATACAAAGGATAATAAATAGCTTAACTGGCCCCCTAAAGTTAGTAGCAGCATTGGGTCAATCATTAAACCGATTAATAAACTAATGGACCACCCGTCAAGCTGATCTAAATGAAGATATTCGTGAAGTAACCCTAGTTCTGCCATTATTGTCGCCCGGATTAAACTCGTTGCTCCTCCACCGATAATTAGGTAAACAGGTAATAAGAGAATCAAAAATAAATCAATTATTTCTCTTGTCCACCATAATTGAACCAATATTCGCCGAAGCAAAACTGTTAAGAGCACAATATGCATCCCCGAAATACAGAACAAATGCAATAGTCCTAATTTCTTAACACTAATCATTAATTCTGCAGAATCCTCATTACTGTTACCAATGATTAGTTGCTGGCAATAAGCATTAATTGGATATGGTAAGCGATTAAAATATAAACTGAGCTTTTTTCTCCATTCATGACATATTCTCTTCATTCCATGATCATGCTCAGCGATCAGCATTATTCGATCAATTCGGAATTCGTTACAAATCCGGAGATGGTAACTATAGTGCAATTTATCAAATTGATTCTCATTTGTATTTGGAATTATTGGTTGGATTTGACCATCAACTTCCCAAACAGAAGTTTTTGTTAGATTATTAATATAATTCGCCTGTTGCCTCGATCTTAACGAGAAAGAAATTAGTTCCTGTTGCCCAGTACGCAAATCTTTTGCAATCCCCGTCATGAAATTTCCAGAAATCTTTAAATTATCTGGGTATACCAATAACGTCTGCTTAATTTTCACCTGCTCACTGGCCGCTCTCATCGCCAAATTTCGCTTTACTACCAAACAAAAGCCCAGCATTAAAACACATATCAGGCTGCTAATCCTCAGCACTATTTTACGCTTTAATTTAAGCGAAAAAATAGTAGTAGCAACAAAAAAACTAACCAGTGTGAACCGAAAAAACTAGCGGTTACTAATCCAGCAGTCAACGCTGGAAAAATCCAAAAATGATGGATATGCTAATTCTGCTCTGGATTAATGTATTGATCCAGATTTACCTGTTCTAAAATATTACTATCTAATTTAATTTGATGAAGTTCAACATTTTTTAGTTTAATTAATTTCATTGCATAGTCATCATTATGGTAATTACGAATATAATTTATCTCCTTAATCCCAGTCTGTAATAAACTCTTTGTACATTGTAAACAGGGAAAATCAGTTACATAAAGGCTCGCCCCATCTGCAGAAACGCCAAACTTTGCACATTGTAATAATGCATTCATTTCTGCGTGGATGGTTCGCACACAATGTCCATTTCGTAAATAGCAGCCTTCATCTATACAATGATCATCTCCTGCAACAGAACCATTATATCCGCCGGCAATTATTCGCTTATCACGCACCAAAACAGCCCCGACCGACAGACGATTGCAAGTACTCCGCGATGCTAGTAATGCTGCTTGAATCATAAAATACTGATCCCAACCAATTCTCTGTTTCATAATATTTCACTCCTCTTTATTTGAAGTATAGTATAGCAAAAACTTTCATCAAATTAAAAATTAGACAGATAAGTGATCTTTCAATTTAGCAACCGTCTTATCACCAAAGCCGTTTATCTCTTTTAGTTCTTCAACGTTCTTAAATTGACCGTGATCCTGGCGATATTGTAAAATCAAATCTGCTTTTTTATCGCCAATTCCTGTAATTTGGCACAGTTGTTCTTTAGTTGCGGTATTTAAATTCACCATTGAAGAGTTAGCAGCTTGGCCTCCATCTACAGAAGAAGTGCCTGTTTCAACTGGTCCTTGAATGGTTTCACCTTGGACCGGTATATAGATCATTTGCTGGTCAGTCAGTTGTTTAGCTAGGTTTACTTGGCGCAAATCAGCATTGGGTAACGGCCCGCCAGCGATACTTAATGCTTCATTTACGCGATCTTCTGCTTTTAATTGATAAACGCCCGGTCTTTTCACCGCACCTTTTATATCAATTGCCACTGATGACTTAGCCGGCTTAGAATTCATCATACTCTCTCTGCTATCACTACTTGCTAAAACAGCATTAGTATTTGTATTTGAAATAGGCAAATCGTTATCATGTCTGCTAGTTACCCAGTATCCACCAATAGCGGCTATAATCATTAAGATAATTATTTGCAGCCGATACCGGTCCCAAATCGCTGCTAATTGTTCCATCCTTTCACCCCCCTATATTATAAATACGTAAAAATTTAATTTTTGCATTAAAAAAGCGTGATCCAATTCTGGTATCACACTTTTTTAGTTATTTATGTGTCTGTAAGTAGTTTACAGCTTCGTCAAAAGAAGTTACTGGAACAACTTTCATTCCTGGAGCATATTTCTTAGCTGCTTTTTTCGCCATTTGATAATTGGTCATATGGCCTTCTTCATATTTTAAGATTTCTTTTGTTGGCTTGATATATGGAGCAAAGAAAATTGTTGCGCCAGCACGATGGGCAGCAATCACCTTTTTATCAATACCACCAATTTCACCTACTGTTCCATCTGAACTTATTGTTCCTGTTCCAGCTATTTTACGACCATGCTGTAAATCTTTACCGCTAATTTGTTGATAAATCTGCAAACTAAACATCAGTCCGCCAGAAGGCCCCCCATATTGCCCAGCATCAACCTTAACCGGAATCTTTGTTTTTACCTGCATGTTATTCGTTAAAATAATCCCTATTCCGGTTTTATTGGTATTGGCAATTTTGACTAGTGGGTGGGTTACCGTTTTAGTTTTACCATCGCGAGTATAGGTAACTGCTAATGGTGTACCAACTTTTTTAGCAGCAATGTACTTTTGAAATCCTTGCGCCGTATTAAAGTGTCGTCCATCAACCTTAGTAATTGTATCGCCGACATGAATATCACGTTTAAATTTGGAATTAGGCTGGACCTGAAGAACATAGATCCCTAAATAATGCCGATCTACTTTCTGATGCGCTGCTTGATAAGCTACCGCAATTGCCTCATTAATTGAACTATCCATGTAAAACTTTTGGACACGGTCAAAGGTTGCGCTATTTTGTCCACCCGTTACATCATCGGCACTTTCAATCGACATATATGGTACCATTTTCGCATATAAATAAGTAGCTGGGTGAGCACGTTGAATTGCGACCGAAGTTAACATAAAACTACCCTTATAGCGATCTGGATGCCCTTTTATTTTTACAAATGATTGTAAATCAGCTGCCGTACCGGGACTTTCAATGTATGAATTTAACGGCCAAAACAGGAAACATCCTAATAGTAGAACCAGTCCTAAAACGACACCGATTCGTCGTAATATTACATTATCTTGTTTCTTCATTATCTTGCTTAACCCGTAACATTTCGCGTTCTGCTAGCCGTTTTTTCAATGCTTCGTTAATATTGGCTGGTAAGTAAGCAGAAATGTCACCACCAGCTGATGTGACTTCCTTTAGTAAGCTACTTGATAAATGCTGATATTCTGGCTTTGCAAGGAAGAAGACCGTTTCGCACTGATCATCCAAAAAGTTATTCATTGCCGCGATATCCCGTTCATACTGAAAATCGGTTGTATTTCTGAGACCGCGCATTAAATAATCGGCACCAATCCGATTCATAAGGTTAACTGTTAAACCTTCTGTTGTAATAACAGAAACATTATCTAATCCGCTAACTGCTTCTTTAATTTGCGCCACTCGTTCTTCCACGGTAAACAATGGATTCTTGCTCTCGTTTGTCATAACCGCAACTGCCAATTGATCAAACAGGGCACTCCCCCGCTTAATTAGGTCCAAGTGTCCAAGAGTTAATGGGTCAAAGGATCCTGGAAATACTGCAACTTTCATTATTCTTACTTCCTTTCACGTTGATAAATAGTCAATACCGTTATTCCATATTCTTGCCGACGAATAAATCTAAATCCGGATAAATCAGTTGGTAAATTTGCATTTTGATCAGTCTCGGCAACTATAATGGCATCATCTGCCAGCAAATCATTCTCTACCATTTTTGTTAAGTCATTAACAATTTGTTGCTTAGCGTATGGAGGGTCTAAAAATACTAAATTAAATCTTAAACCATCTTTTTTAAATAAATTTAATGCTTTATGGGCATCCATCTTATAGACATCAAACTGTTCCTCGTGCTTTGTAACAGCAATATTCTTTTTGATCGTTTTAATTGCTTGATACTGACGGTCAACAAGAACTGCCCGCTTGATACCACGTGAAACAGCTTCAATACTTAGACCGCCACTTCCCGCATACAAATCAAGACTTGTTCCTTCATCAAAATAAGGACCAATAATATTAAATAAAGCTTCTTTCACTTTATCTGTTGTTGGTCGTGTTGTCATTCCAGGAACAGCACTAAGTTTACGACCACCAAAGTCTCCTGCAACTACTCTCATTTCTTATCATCCTCATCATGTAGTCGATAAAGCCCTGTTACTTCAAGATCCGTTAAAGTTGGATCTAAATCTGGGCGTGCTGATAATTCGACTTTTCTTACCGCACGTAATCGACTTACCTTTTCCTTTATCTTTTCAACGTCACTCTGGTCTACATACATTACCACATAATGCATTCGGCGTGAAATGTAATCAATTTGACCATAATGACGCAGTGCCCGAATTACACGGTTATTATTAATATAAATTATTAGCGATCGACGCGGAATTAATTTAAACATCCTTTTCGCCTCCCGCTTCTGGAATAAATGGCTTTCCCATCACTAACCGTTCACGATTTTGCTGCATACTAATATTCATTACAATTCCGACAGTAGCTGATAAGATCAACATACTTGAACCACCATAGCTAATAAATGGAAAAGTAACTCCTGTAATCGGCAATAAGCCGAGAACCCCACCAATATTAAAAAGTGTTTCAACCGTTAAGAATGTAGCAGAGCCGTAGCAAATCAATGTTTCATATAAACTGTCAGCACGGACCCCAACCTGAATTATCCGACAAATCAAAAATAATAAGGTAACCAAAATCACAGTAACACCTACTAATCCTAGTTCTTCACTAGTAATCGACATAATGAAATCGGTATTTGGTTCTGGAAGATATCCTAACTTTTGGATACTATTTCCAAGACCAACACCAAACACGCCACCGTTACTGATTGCGTAATAGGAGTTAACTAATTGGCTTCCTGACCCGCTCGCATTTCCAAACGGATTTAAGAACGCGACAAAACGAGCAACTTGATATCCGCCACCCTGAAGCATTCCAGTTTCCACTAGTCTTTCAAGGCCCAGATAACCTACAGCAGGTAGCACAAGAATTATCCCTAATCCAAATCCCCACTTATAATCAGCTGCTAAAAGCATAATAGCAATAATTGCGGCATTAATTGCCATCCCCCCGATGTCAGGTTGAATCACAATTAAGCCAAGAAATACAATTACAATTAGCCAGGGTCCTTTAGCATCAGTCGTAAAATGCTGTCCACGTTGACGAATTTTATCCATGCGATCTGACAAATACAAAATAAAATATAATTTGCAGATTTCAACTGGCTGGATATTAAAGAATCCTAAAGATATCCAGCCCTTTGCCCCATTAACCGCCCTACTAAATACTAGTACGATTACAAGGAGCGCACCGACCACTAACGTTGAATCACGCAAAAACTTCGGCGTACGGTAATGTCTTAAAGGGTAATTAGCTAAAATTGCCATTACCGTTACACCTATTAAGACATATATTGTTTGTTTTATTAGATATCCTAGCGGTGATCCACCATTTTGCATCTCAATGGAAGCACTCGCAGAATAGACCATTACAATCCCAATCAAACATAAAGCAAGGTATGGGACCAAAATGTAATAATCAAGGTAGCGGATATTATTCCATACAGAACGAATCTTACGGAATCTTAGTTTCTTTTTACTCACAAAGTGCACCTACCTAAAGATAAAATACAATCATTATTATACAACAAAAAAAAGCCTGAGAAGCCAGTCAGCCTCCCAAGCTTTTTTAAATATTTACTTCCGTGAAGCAGCACGACGACGTTTTGCTTCCTTTTCCCGTGCATTAGTATTAAGAATCTTTTTCCGAAGACGAATATTTTCAGGTGTAATTTCACAATATTCATCCTCGTTTAAGAATTCAAGTGATTCTTCAAGGGAGAAGTGAGTAGGAGTCTTGATATGAGCCATTTCGTCTGAACCTGCAGCACGAACGTTTGTCAAGTTCTTACCCTTGGTGATGTTAACAGTGATGTCATTTTCACGACTGTTTTCACCAACAATCATACCTTCATATACTTCCGTACCTGGATCAATCAATAACTGTCCACGGCTTTCAATACCCATCATTGCGTAGGTAGTAGCCTTACCAGCATTCATTGAAACAAGGGTACCCTTTTGACGACCAGGGTTCCAGTTCTTAATAACTGGGGCGTACTTTTCAAAAGTATGGTTCATAATCCCGTATCCACGAGTCATTGTCATAAATTCTGTAGAGTAACCAATTAATCCCCGTGAAGGTGCCAAGAAAATCAACCGAGTTTGACCGTTCTTAGAAGGTTCCATGTTCTTCATTTCACCTTTTCGCTTAGCTAAACTATCAATTACGGCACCGGTGTACTCATCTGGTGTATCAATTTGAACTTCTTCAAATGGTTCACACATTGTACCATCAATTTCACGATAAATAACTTCTGGACGAGAAACTTGAAGTTCATATCCTTCACGACGCATTGTTTCAATCAAGATGGAGAGGTGTAACTCGCCACGACCAGAAACAGTCCATGCACCTGGTTCATCAGTGTCATCAACACGTAATGAAACATCTGTGTGTAATTCATGACGTAAGCGATCTTCAAGTTGACGAGCAGTAACAAACTTACCTTCACGGCCGGCAAATGGTGAATCATTAGTCCGGAATGTCATTTGAAGCGTAGGCGGATCAATTCGTAATGGAGTAAGTGCTTCTGGGTGGTTTGGATCAGTAACAGTTTCACCAACATTAATATCTTCCATCCCTGAAACAGCAATCAAGTCTCCAGCCTTTGCTTCTTGAATCTCAAGACGCTTCAAACCGAAGAAACCAAAAAGCTTAGTAACACGGAAATTATGCTTGGTACCATCAAGCTTCATAACAGTAACGTTATCACCAACCTTGATCTTACCACGAACAACGCGACCAATACCAATTCGACCAACGAAATCATTGTAATCCAAGATGGCAACTTGGAATTGAAGCGGTTCATCAGAGTTGTCAATTGGTGCTGGGATTGTCTTGATGATGGTATCAAATAATGGCTTCATGGTGTGTTCTTGCGTAGAAACATCTGAATCATAACTTGAAGTACCGTTCATTGCAGAAGTATAAACAACTGGGAAGTCAAGTTGATCTTCATCAGCACCTAATTCAATAAAGAGGTCAAGTACTTCGTCAACAACTTCTTCAGGACGTGCACCTTTACGGTCAACCTTATTAATTACAACGATTGGTGTTAAGTGCTGTTCAAGTGCCTTCTTAAGAACAAACCGTGTTTGAGGCATTGTTCCTTCAAATGCGTCAACAACAAGCAATACACCATCAACCATCTTCATAACACGTTCAACTTCACCACCGAAGTCAGCGTGTCCTGGTGTATCCAAAATATTAATTTGGTGGCCTTCATATTTAACAGCAGTATTCTTTGAAAGAATAGTAATACCACGCTCACGTTCAATAGCGTTAGTATCCATCGCACGATCTTCAATTGAAAAGTGTTCTGGTAAAGTATCTGATTGCTTTAACATTTCGTTAACCAAAGTAGTCTTACCATGGTCAACGTGGGCAATAATCGCAATGTTACGAATGTCGTCACGAGTTTTCAAAACTTGATTCTCCCTTTCGTCATATCATTATTTTATTAAGTCGAACAGCAGCGGCTTATCAATAGCCAATTTCATAAAAAAACTGTGACATCGCGGTCACAGCCTCGACAACTAATTGATGATCTGTCGAATGTCTCGACTAACCTGCCTCGTTGCTACTAATACAAGATTAGATGATAACACATTAATGGATCGACCGTCAATTGATTTCACAACTAAGCCTAATTCTTCTGCCAACATTCGGCCAGCAGCAAGATCCCATGGCTTTAAATTAGAAATATAAGCACCCAGCTGCCCAGTAATTACATCAATCATTTCAATTCCAGCACTGCCATACATTCTTAAGCCAATTGCTTCTTGTGCGATTTCTTTCAATGATGGGTTACCGCTCAAAGTTAGCGTTCTATTCATTGCTAAAAGACTTTCACGTAGACCGAGGTTCGCTGGCTGATTAATTTTTTTATCATTAACATAGACACCATCCCCACGACGTCCATGATAAAGGCGGCCGTTAATTACATCAAGAATATAACCAAGTACCGGACTGCCATCAACATATAATGCCAGCATAACAGCAAAATTATTGTGCTGTTTGACAAAATTCATTGTTCCATCAATGGGGTCAACAATCCACACATGTCCTTGCATGTTAGTTATTTGGCGGTCACCAAATCCCTCTTCACTTAGAATCTGACTATCTGGATCAATTTTACGCAATTGATTGTTTATCAACTGTTCATTTTCGCGATCAATTGTCGTTACTAAATCCGTATAATTTGTTTTTATATCGACCTGATAGTCTTCTCCCATTTTTTCAAATGCGTTTTGACCCGCCTGACGAACTATTTGCTGGGCTTGCTGATCTAACTCTTTAATACTAATCATTTTCTCGCCCAACCATTTTAATCTTCTTATCTGACGATTCTTGCGCTGCTTTTACAACTTGGTAAAGAACATAGCCAGAACTCTTTTCAAATTCTCGGCCAAGTTGCTTCTCTTCAGCTTTTGAAGGAACAACTTGCTTAAACGTACGGTAACAGTCTAAGACTTTACTGCGGTCAATGCCGACTTCATAAGCATCTTCAACCGCCCGGAACATGGCAATTACCTGCTCCATTTCTTTAGTTGTCCATGATGGATCAAGCGGATAACTATAGTTTTGTGAATTCATTCTTTGACCCTCCATTATTTTGCTACTTGTATTATACAATCCAATCTAAAAATTAGAAACTAAGGACAATAAAAAGAATATAAAAAAGTTCAGAACGAATATTTTTCGTCCTGAACTAATTTTTAGGAAAGATTCTGTTAAATATGAGTTGGGAACCCAAGTGCAATATCTGCAGCTTCTTGAACCGGTTCATTCAATGTTGGGTGCGGATGAATTGTCAAAGCAACATCTTCAACATTCATTCCACAGTTAACGATTAATGAAAGTTCCCCTGCAAGATCACTTACTCCTGGGCCAACACCTTGAGCACCAATAACGTTCTTCTTATCTTTAGTGTAAATAAGGCGAATAAATCCTTCAGGTGAATCAAGAGAAACCGCACGAGCGTTACCAGCAAATGGGAATTGAGCTGTTGATACTTCAATACCCTTATCCTTTGCTTGATCTGGCGTCATGCCGACTTGAGCCAATTCAGGATCAGCAAAACAAACCATTGGTACGCCAACCCAGTCATTTGCTGTATTCTTGCCTGAAATTGCTCCTGCAGCGGTTTTTGCTTCAAAGAACGCCTTATGAGCTAAAGCAGGTCCTGGAACAATATCACCAATTGCCCAAATACCAGGTACATTAGTCCGCCCCTGTTGGTCAACGATTACTTGATGGTGGTCATTGAGTTTAACACTGGTCATGTCAAGACCAAAGTCATCAGTATTTGGCTTACGACCTACTGATACCATACAATAGTCAGCCTTAATACTCTTTTCTGCACCATCTACTTCATAAGTAACGGTTACGCTGTCATCATCTTGTTGAGAGTTCTTAGCCATCGCTTTCGTTACGATGTCAACACCCTTCTTTTCAAGATTCTTAACAACAATATCAACCATATCATGGTCAAAACCGCCTAGGATTGAGTCTGTACCTTCAATAATTGTTACATGTGCTCCTAAGTTAGCATATGCCCCTGCTAATTCAGTACCAATGTAACCACCACCGATAACAACTAGTTCACTTGGCACTTCTTTAAGGTTAAGTCCGCCAGTTGAGTCAATAACCCGACCTTCGAATTTAAAATGAGGGATTTCAACTGGACGACTACCGGTTGCCAAGATTAGGTTCTTCCACGCAATTGTCCGACCATTATCGTTGTCCATAAATTGTTTAGGACCCGGCTTAATAACCCGAAGCTGGTGATCATTATCAAGGATTGCTTCCCCATCGATAATTTCAACTTTATGCTTCTTTAAGAGCATCTTGACACCACGAGTCATTCGGTCAACAACCTTGTGATCCTTCCAGTCTTGGGTCTTTGTGAAGTCTAGTTTGGCATCGGTCTTTGAGATTCCATAAACTGAAGAATCAAGTGTTTGTTGATAACGGTGTCCTGCCGCAATAAGTGCCTTTGAAGGGACACAGCCCACATTCAAGCAAACACCGCCAAGACCTGGATCACCCTTTTCAATTAAAGTAACTTTTTGTCCTAATTCAGAAGCACGAATAGCGGCAACATAACCACCAGGACCTCCACCAACGATTACTGTATCTTTTTGTTCAACATCAGCCATATTATCCTAAGCCTCCAACGCAAGCAATTCAGGGTCATGCAATAACTTCTTCAAGTAATTAAGGGCATTTTGTCCCAAACCACCATCAATTAACCGGTGATCAACAGTCAATGATAGCTTCATCATGTGACCAACAACAATCTCACCTTGTTCGTTAACAATAGGTTCAGTAGCAATTGTACCAACACCTAAAATAGCAACTTCTGGTTGATTGATAATTGGAGTAAACCACTTACCACGCATTGAACCAATGTTAGAAATCGTCATTGATGTACCAGCCATTGAGTCTGGGCTCAACTTATTATCTTCGGCTGCTTGAGCATTATCCGCGATTTCCTTAGCGATCTCAATCATGCTCTTTGAATCAGCCTTCTTGATGTTCGGTACATATAGACCATGATCAGTATTTGTAGCAATCCCAATGTTGTAGTAATGCTTTTGAACTAATTCCATTGTACTGTCGTCGATTGAGCAGTTAAACTCTGGGAACTTCTTCATCGTTGCCACTAACGCCTTAACTACATATGGTAAGAAGGTTAAGTGAACACCTTGTTCTGCAGCAACTGGCTTGTACTTCTTACGTTGAGCCATTAACTTAGAAACTTCAACATCATCAAACAATGTAATCATTGGGCTAATTTCAACGGATTTACGCATATTCTTTGCAATAATCTTCCGCATGCTTGACAATGGTTCACGCGTTTCCGCATCTTCACCAGCACCCTCGTATGGCTTAATCGTGTTTCCAGCAGCTTTAGCAGGAGCAGCTGATGTAGCAGTTTGTTCGCTCTTAGCAGGTGCGGTTGCAGCAGCTCCATTAAAGTTGTCAATATCTTCTTTAAGGACTTGTCCATGATTACCGCTTGGTTGGACAAGAGAAATATCAACACCCTTATCACGTGCATATTGACGAACAGAAGGCATTGCCATTACTAACTTATTAGGTTCAGCTAATGGTGCAACTCCCCCTTGAGCTGGTGCGGCACTTTCTTCTTTAGCAGCTGGTGCCTCTTCTTTTGGCTCCTCTGCTGGTGCTTCATCATCATCGCTATCTTCAACTTCTACATTCGTACTTGTTTCAGACTTACCATCATCGATTTCAGCAAGCTTGTCGCCTTTCTCTACATGGTCATCTTCATTAACAAATAACTTAGTAACGGTTCCATCAACTGGTGATACCAACTGAGTAGTTGACTTATCAGTTTGGATTTCGATTAAAGCATCATCCGCCTTAATCTTGTCACCTTCTTTAATGAGCCAAGATGCAACGTCACCTTCAGTTAAACCTTCACCCATTTCTGGTAATCTAAAAATATATGCCATATCGTATTATCTTCCTTTCTAATCCACACTCTATTAGTAGTTAACTACTTCACGTGCGGCATCCTCAATTTCACGTGCTCCTGGAAGCCATACATTTTCGGCTTGTGGGAATGGGTAAACTGAGTTAGGAGCTGCAACTCGGGTAACTGGTGCGTCAAGGTACATAATTGCCCCTTCAGAAATTGCTGAAGCTACTTGTGCACCAACGCCAGCCATCTTTTGTGCTTCTTGAGCAATAACAACCCGGTGAGTCTTCTTAAGCGATTCAAAAATTGTATCTGTATCAAGTGGATAAAGCGAACGTAAGTCAATAATTTCAGCTGAAATATTATCCTTTTCTAACTTCTTAGCAGCCTTTTGTGCTTCAGAAACTTCCCCACCATAAGCGATAATCGTTACATCCGTTCCTTCTTGGACAACATTAGCCTTATCCAACGGAACCGTGTATTTATCATCTGGAACTTCGCCTTTTACAGAACGGTAAAGACGGAGGTTCTCAAGGAAGAGAACTGGATCATTATTTTCAATAGCTGAAATAATTAATCCTTTGGCATCATATGCTGAACTTGGAGCAACAACCCGTAATCCTGGAATACCAACGAAGAAGTTTTCAAGATCATCCCCGTGTAATTCAGCAGTATGGGTTCCGCCACCATAAGGAGTCCGAATGGTAATTGGTGCATGGCGAGTACCATTGTATTGGAAACGCATCCGTGACATTTGAGCTGCAATTGAGTCCATTGCTTCAAATGTAAAGCCCATAAATTGAATTTCTGGAACTGGACGCCAGCCAGTAGCTGCTAGTCCAATTGACATCCCTAAGATACCTGATTCGGCAAGTGGTGTACTGAATACCCGGTCAACACCGTACTTTTCCTGAAGACCATTTGTAGCCCGGAAAACACCACCATTTTTACCAACATCTTCACCGAATACTAAAGTCTTAGGATCTTCGGCTAAAGCAATGTCAATACCTTCAGTAATTGCTTTGATATAAGTCTTTTTAGCCATGATTACTTCGACTCCTTTTCTTCGTACTTTTTAATTTGTTCTTTAATATCTGGAGTTGGAACTTCAAATGTCCGCTTCAGCATATCGCTAACCTTTTCTGGTTCTACAGAGTCAGCTTCCTTCATTGCTTCCTTAAAGCTTTGCTTGCATTCGTCAGTATACTTTTGTTCTTCTTCTTCAGACCAAAGACCATTCTTAGTCAAGTACTTACGAAGCCGAATTAGCGGATCCTTGTCAAACCATGGCTTTGTTTCTTCATCTGTCCGATAACGACTAGGATCGTCACCAGCAGAACTGTGTGCACCAAACCGGTAAGTTAGCGTTTCAATTAATACAGGACCATTACCGGCAGCAGCAAATTCACGAGCTTCCTTAGCAACTTCATAGCAAGCCAAAACATCCATTCCGTCAACTTGAACACCAGGGATACCAGCGGCAACACCTTTTTGTGCAATTGTTTGTGCTTCAGTTTGTAATTTACGTGGGAATGAAATAGCCCAACCGTTATTTTGAATAATAAATACGGCAGGTGCTTGGAATGCCCCAGCAAAGTTCATTCCTTCATAAGTATCACCTTGTGAAGAACCACCTTCACCAGTATAAGCATAGGCAACAGTATCTTCTTCACCATTTTTCTTAATTCCAAGTGCACCACCAGCCATTTCGACCATTTGGGCACCGATAATAATTTGTGGACGAAGAGCGCGTGCATCAAAAAGGTTTCCTTTGATGTGCCCCTTTGACCATAAGTACATTTGAGCAACTGTTGCCCCGTGTTGAATTAGTTGTGGCAAGTCACGGTATGCTGGGAATAAGAAGTCTTGCTTCTTAAATGCAGCAGCAGTTCCCATTTCAGATGCTTCTTCACCCCAGGTTGGTGCATAAAAGCCTAAACGACCTTGCTTAGAGAAACTCATCGTTTGTTCATGCAAAGCACGTTCCCAAACCATTTTCTTCATTAAATCAACTAATAAATCATCACTGAAATTAGCCATTAGGTCCTTGTTTACAACGTTACCGTTTTCATCAAGAATCTGTACAGGCTTTGCATATGGAGCCCCTTCATTGGCTTTAATCTCAGCAAAATTAACAGCTTTGGTATTGGCCATATTTAACATTCCTTTCCAAATCCAATTAACATCATGTAAGCGATTGCCTACCTACATTTCTAGTATAACTGATTGTTTGAATAATACAAGCGCTTTCATGAACTTAATCAACGAAAATGTCGCAATTTCTTGTCGAAAGTAAACGTTTCCGTTAATAAAATGATATTCTTTTAACTAAATATATCTTTATTAGCAATTTCTGGTAGATATGATAGACTAATATATGACGAATTTTTAAATGGAGGTATAGTGAGTAATGTATTTAATGAAAGATATTACCCGTGATGGCAACCCTGTTTTGCGCAAACGGGCTGCTAAGGTCTCATTTCCTCTATCTGATGAAGACCAAAAATTAGCAAAAGATATGATGCAGTATCTAGAAGTTAGCCAAGATCCCGAGTTATGTGAAAAATATAAATTACGGGCCGGCGTTGGGCTTGCCGCTCCACAAGTTGGCGTTTCAAAACAAATGGCTGCAGTATTAGTCCCTTCACCAGATGAAGATGGCGATCCATTATTCAAGGATGTAATTATTAACCCAGTAATTGTTAGCGAATCCGTTCAATACGGTGCACTTACAGAAGGCGAAGGTTGTCTCTCAGTTGATAAAGACGTTCCGGGATACGTCCCACGTCATGATCGAATTACTTTACGTTACCAAGATGTTGATGGTGAAACACATAAGGTTCGGCTAAAGCACTATCCGGCAATTGTTTGCCAGCATGAAATCGATCATTTACATGGTGTTCTTTTTTATGATCACATCAATAAAGAACAACCATTTGAAGCTCCTGCTGATACGGTAATGATCAGTTAGCAAAAAGCACTTGAGAACTGTATTATCCATATAAAAAGCGCCCGGTAATAGTTAGGCTTCTATCTAACAATTACCGGGCACTTCATTTTGTTATTTTCTTTATTTACTGTTTTGATTTAAGCGTTTTAAATCATCAATATATTCAACTGTTGCTTCATTAACTAAATATGCTATGTCAATGTGAAGGATCCCCTCATAAGTCCACCAATCAGTTATTACAAATGCCTGCTTAGCTTTAGGCGCCGTTTGCAAATGATGTTGATTTGCATACTCATCAAGCAAACTTGCTAATTTTTGTTTAGTAAAGTCGTCCAAGCTAATATCATCCTTTTTATAGTCAAAGTGATATTCAAACGCAAGAACACCTTTCCCCCATACATCTGCAACAATTTGCGAGTCCAGGCTCTTATTCCAATGAAGAGATTTCTTTAAACAATCATTTAAGGCCGTATCAGTTACCTTTTGTGCATTATTTCTAACCATCATTGTTGCACGGTTAAGAACTAACCGGTGAATTGCTAGATAGAGGATAATAACAATTATTGCCGCAATAATGCATATTATAAATATACTCATTTCCAAACACCTCTTTGACCTTTACTTTTATTTAATAATACCATGTTAGGAAAATTTAGGACACATTAGGTCATATGTGATAGAATAAGTAAGGTAAATTACTGCATAATATCTTTAATTAAGGAGTTTTTAACAGTATGACTTTTAAAGTATACTACCAAGCTGATAAGACTAAACGTCCGGTTCGTGAAAATACTCAATCATTATACCTTGAAGCCGATTCAGAAGCTGAAGCATTATTAATGGTTGAACATAATACAGATTATAATATCGAATTTGTAGAACAACTTGATGAAAAGGCCCTTGCATACGAAAAGCAAAACCCTAATTTCAAGCTAACGACGTTTTAATCTTTAATTATTAACCGCGAGGCTGGGAGAAAGCAACCATTTTCTCCCAGCCTCAACAATTTAACAAACATTAGTAAGATAATGTGGAAACCAACTACAAGATTGGAAACGATAAACAGTTTGTACTGTGCCAGTTTTGTTAGGGAGGTCTATTCCCCATTCTCTTATTCTTCGCTTTTTAGCATTATCAAAGGAGGAACATTGATGAATTATTCCATCATCCTCAACCGTCATGCTGGTAATGGCAATGCTGAAAAGGCATGGGCCACTATCAAGCCGCTTCTAGATCAACAACAAATCGATTATCATATAGAAACGACTAAGTATCCTAATCATGGAGAATACCTTGCAAGTCAAATTGCTCAATCGCATTCTACGACTTCATCTATCGTTATCGCAATTGGTGGTGATGGAACACTACATCAAGTCGTTAATGGCTTAATGAAAACCGCTAAGCAATTAGATAAAGCACCTCTCCCTGTTGGCTATATTCCTGCTGGTACCGGTAACGATTTTGCTCGTGCCTATGGAATTTCCTTACATCCGCACCAAGCATTAAATCAGATTTTGACCGCCAACAAATCGCGGTTCATTAATATTGGCCACTACCATGAAGCAATTCGCGGGGAAGATGGCTACTTCCTTAATAATTTAGGAATTGGCTTTGATGCTGCGATTGTTAGTCGTGCTAATACTTTTAAGTCGCGTCATAAAAAGAACCATATTGGTCGATTTACCTACTTGCAAAAGGCAATCGGGGTTATGTATGATCAGGAGCCTTTCACATTAATGATTCAGCAGGATCGCAAGCGATTTATTTTTCCCAAAGCATATATTGCAATTGCTAGTAATCATCCATTCATTGGCGGTGGTTTTAGAGTTGCCCCTCATGCCTCGCTAACTAAGCCATCACTAGAGTTAGTGGTTGCTGAACGAAAAAACTGGCCGCTAACTACTTGGCAATTACTTCAATTGACAAGGGGAAAACTTGATCAATCACGGTTTGCTCACCATTTTCAAGGTAATAACCTTCATATTACAACTACTTCACTTGAATTTAGTCAGACGGACGGGGAAGAAATGGGTAATCGATTTATTGACATTGCTCTCGATATAACACAATACCCAATTTGGCAAACACGGAAATAGATAAAATACAAATAGGGTTCCAGCAGTTGGTAAAGCCAATTTCTGGAACCCTATTATTTATACTTTTTACGACAAAAGCGTGAGGAGGAAGCAACGAATAGCTCCTGTCACGCTTTATTTTTGGTCATATTTATAATTTAATCCTCAGAAGCTTCCATCGCTTCTAAAATAATTCGTAACTGACTACACTCCTCACGCAAGGATTGCATCTCTTCACCATATTTTGGCTGAATAGTAACAGTTTGGGTGCCTGCACACTGCTGTCCCTCTTGTTTACATAAATCATCTAAGCGAGACTGCGCACGGTATAAATCTTCTTCAATTTCATGTTTGTTACTCATATCTAACACTCCCCAATAAATGTGAAATATTTTTAGAGCAATACTGGAATTGCAATATAAGTAAGATAACACGAGCACAGAAGAATGTTAACCCCTTTTAAGTTACATCTTTGTTACTATCTAATGAAAAGTCTCTAATAATCTATCAACGATTATTTAACAGTTCCGGCAAAACTTGGATTGAAGTATGGGCTAATAGTGTAAGTAGCAACATTAGTCCCCGGCTTAGCAGCAGCTACATATTGATTATTTCCGGTATAAATTGCAGTATGGTAAGTTGATCCGTGGTTCCCCCAGAACAGAAGGTCACCCGGTTTAGCCTCACTAACAGGATGCTGGTCAACACAGTTTTCAAGCGCACCTGTATAGTGTGGTAACTGCTTTCCTTCTGCATTGGCATAAACATACTTAACTAAACCAGAACAATCCATGCCACTAAGGTTTTCACCGCCCCATACATATGGAACGCTGTTAGAGTTAGCAATTTTGGTAGCTAGACTAACAACAGACCCATGTTGAAGATCTTGACCAGCATTAGGTGCAGCTTGTTGTACTGGTTGATTAGTCACCTGTGATTGTTGCGGTTGTGCCTCTGATGCTGCAACTGGCTGTTGTGAAACAGGAGCAGCATTGCTTTGTGGCGCAACAGTTGCTTGTGAAGCGGGAGCCGTTTGTGCCACTGGCGTTTGGCTTGCTACTGGAGCTGCCTGAACAAATGATTGACCATATAGCACGGCATTATTAACAGTAGTTGAAGTAGGTTGTGCTTGTGGAGCAACGCTATTATTAGCTGAAACAGATGTCGGCTGAGTATTATCAGTTTGTACTGCACTAGCTGCTTCTATCTTATTGTTAACTGCTGTTGAACCTGCTGTAGAAACAGCACTTTGTACGTTAGGAACAGCTACAGATGAATCATCACTGGTTACAGCAGCAGAACTAGCTGCGTTTTGATAAGCACTAGCAGCTACTGGTTGTTGCACAACTGCAGAGTTAGAAACTACTTGAGTACTAGTGACAGCTTGTTGAGATACTGAGCTTGCAGCAGGTACTTGTACTTGACCTGTTGAAACTGGTGCAGCTTGTTGTGATTGCTGAACCGGTGCCATTACTTTTGCAGAAACAACGGGTCCTGTTACACTTAGTTGCTGACCAATGTATAAGGAGTCATTAGCACCTAAGTTATTCCAAACCATCAATTGATTTACTGTAATGTTATACCGGTTAGCAATTGAGCTAAGAGTATCACCAGGTTTAACAGTATAACTGCCATCAGCATTTAAATCTGCACTTGCATCGTGAACAGACAGTAACGTTAATTGTTGACCAACCGTGATTAAGTCAACGCTATCACTCAGCTTCTTAACTGATGGGTTTGCTTGTTCTAGCGCACTAACTGAAAGTCCATGCTGTTTAGCAAGTCCCCAAATCGTATCCCCCGTCTTAACCGTTAGCTGTTCAGCATTTACAGCTTGCGTTGATACTGCCAATAAACTGAGGGCACTAACTGCTCCCGCAACGACCCCGTGAGACCGATGACTATTCGAATGATGTGTTCTTTTACTCATATAAATAAAACACCCTCCCAAAAATCCTCAAAATAAACAAACAATAAAAAGTGAAATACACAATTTAACTTTACCATTATTTTCCAAAAGCGTATAGCAATTATTAGAGTGTTCTTAAAAAACGTTACTTTTTCTTAAAAAATAAGTTTAAGCCTAGTAAAGCAAGATTTAATCCATCATTTCATTTTTTACATGATCCATTCGGCTTACTAATAATAATTCAATAATCGTAATAATACTCATTAATAAGATTGAATAGCGGCTAGTTGTTAAAAAAACAATAATTGCAAGAATACATAAAACCCAATTTAGCCACCTTTCTTGACGAATAACGCGGACAAAATCTTTCGTAATTTTATCTGGACGCTGACTTGCCAAAAAGCCCAATTGGCCATGTAAACGATTTTCCCAGATCACCAGTCCTAAAAAGGCAATTGAAATAATAAAAGTTATTAAACTATTCATCTTTTTCCTCACTATCATCAGCATGAATCGTCTTATTATTTGCTTGCGATTCATTATATCGCGCTGACAAAATTTGCTGGTATTTTTCCATAATTACTTTATCAATCGGCGTATCGTTAAGAGTTGGGTATTTTTTCTTAATCTCATCTAAAACTTCATCCGAAAAATCATAAACAGTCTTTACTTCTTTTTCACCATTAAGAAATGCCATCGTTTCATCATAGTCAAGTGTAACTAAATCGCGCTGGGTACGATCAGCATCTGGCTGGTGAAGTACATCCGGGTCATTCTTTAGATCCTCACGAAAGCCATTTTCATCATATTGATAATTATTTTCTTCCATTTTAATTTAAACTCCTCAATTATCTTCCAATTTATTATACGGTCTTTGAGATTCTAAGCCAAGTTAGTAGTTATTAATAATCGACACCATTACAAAAATAGTGAGAAACACCCTCCTCATCAAAGGTAGTTGTTTCCCACTATTTTTATTTCTTATTAACTGCTTGCCTTAATTAAACGCGCAACATTTTCTGCTGTCTGTGCAATGTCTGCAGGTGCATCTGTTAGTGCTTGTTTTAATGGTTTAGCACCTTGTGGAGTAGCGAAAATTGCATCAATTGCTGTTGATGAATATAGTTTATCTACACCTTTACCAATATTTCCTGCTAAAACAATTACCGGAGCATTGGGTGCAACCTTTTTTGTTGCTTGGGCGACTCCATATGGTGTTTTACCAAATTTTGTTTGGAAATCAATTCCGCCCTCACCGGTAAAAACATAGTCAGCGCCAATCGCTTTTTTTCGTAACTGGGTCGCTTCAATAACTAATTCCACTCCCCGTTTCATGACTGCTCCTGTAAAAGCCACTAATCCTGCACCAAGCCCACCTGCAGCTCCAGCTCCTGCAATTCTTTCAACATTAGCACCGCCACATTCAACAATCTTTTGGGCATAATGATGGAGGTTCTTATCCAGCATATCAACCATCTTCTCATCGGCCCCTTTTTGTGGTCCGAATACCGCTGCCGCTCCATCTTTCCCAGTTAAGGGGTTAGTAACATCTGATGCAACTTGAATGGTTACCTTTTTTAACCTTGAATCTAAGTGAGTGAAATCTATTTGCGCTAGGTCCTTTAATGCACCACCGCCTAAACCAATTTCACGGTTATCAGCATCAAGTAAACGTGCTCCAAGAGCTTGCGCTAATCCTGCTCCACCATCGACGGTTGCACTTCCGCCAATTCCAATGATTATTTTCTCAACACCATGATTAAGGGCATCTTTAACCAGCTCTCCGGTTCCATATGTCGTCGTAATGAGGGGATTAGCAGTATTTCCATCAACAAATTGGAGGCCGCTTGCTGCTGCCATTTCAATTACTGCTGTTTTACTATTACCAAGGAGACCATATTCAGCAGTAACTAACTTATTTAACGGATTATGAACGCGAGCAGTTACTTTTCGGCCATTGGTAGCGTCAATTAAGGATTGGACAGTTCCTTCACCACCATCAGCCATCGGAACTAAAACGTATTCGGCATCTGGATAAACTCTTTTAATTCCATCGGCCATTACTTTGGCAGCTTCCTTTGCCGTTAATCCGCCTTTAAATGAATCCGGCGCAATTACAAACTTCATCACTGATTATCCCTTAAATTAATCCATTTGCTACCAAACGTTCTGCATTTTCAACTGTATTCCAAGCAGCACCCTTAAGTAGGTTATCTGCAACAACCCACATGTTGAAGGCCCCAGGGGTTTCCTCATCAGCACGAAGCCGGCCAACAAAAGTATCCCGCTTGCCAACCGCATTAATTGGCTGTGGATAAACTTGGTGGGCAGGATCATCCTGAAGTACAACCCCGGGAGCATCCTTTAATACTGCTCGTAATTGATCAACAGTTACCGTTGGATCATCAACTGTAAAGTAAATTGATTCACCATGAGCAATTGGTACCGGTACCCGGACACAGGTCGCCGTAACCTTAATATCCTTGGCATTCATATCGTTAAGCATGATCTTCTTTGTTTCATGAATCATTTTCCATTCTTCATGAGAATAACCATCATCTTCAAAGACATCGATTTGCGGAAGTAAATTAAATGCTAATGGATAATGCTTCTTGTCGCCCTTTGTTGGCAAAATCTTAGCATCAGCTTTCATATCCTTACCATCAAGATAGTCCTGTGATTCTTGACGCAGTTCATTTAACGCCGATTGACCGGCTCCAGATGCAGCTTGGTAAGTTGAAACGATAATCTGGTTTAATCCAAAAGCCTGTCTAATTGGTTCGAGTGCCACCACCATTTGAATAGTAGAGCAGTTGGGGTTAGCAACAATTCCATGATGATCCTTTAATGCTTCTTCATTTACTTCAGGAACCACTAGTGGTACATCTGGTTCCATCCGGAATGCACTAGTGTTATCAACACAAACAGCACCACGCTTAACGGCTTCCGGAAGAAACTTCTTCGATACGGATCCACCAGCTGACGAAAGGACAATATCAACTCCATCAAATGAAGCAGGAGTCGTTTCTTCAACCGTGACTGGTTGCCCTTTGAATGACAACTGCTTGCCTGCCGACTTAGCTGATGCTAGTAGCTTAACATTCTTTACCGGGATCGTTGACTGTTCTAACTGTTGAATCATCCGTGTTCCAACCGCACCAGTAGCACCTAAAATTGCAACGTTATATTCCTTACTCATCTTAGTTCCTTCTTTCAGCTTATGCTAAATTATCCATAAAATTTTGTAATCGTTCAATTGCTGTATCAATAACAGTATCTGCTGCAGCGTATGATAAACGAATATGTCCTTCTCCGCCGGGACCAAATGCATTTCCCGGAATCACACCAACTTTAGCTTCATGTGCTAATTTACGCGCAAAGGCCATGTCATCATCCCCAAATTCAGCGGGAATCTGAGCAAAAATATAGAATGCGCCATCAGGCAGGGCAATTTCAAATCCCATTTCACGCATCGCTGCAGCAAGCTTATCGCGACGTTGCCGATATACTTGTTTAAATTCTTGCGGATCATCTTCACCATTTTCAAGAGCTTCAATCGCAGCGGCCTGGGCAGTATCATTTGGTGCCGTCACCATAAATGAATGCATTTTTGACATTGCCGCAATAAATTCCGCTGGTGCTGCTACATACCCTAACCGGTAGCCAGTCATGGCATGCGATTTTGATAAACCACTAATTAAAATAGTTTGTTCTGGCAAAAGCGTCGCAAGTGAGTAGAAAGGATGATCATACATCAATGAACTATAAATCTCATCAACAATTGCATAGATATGATGCTTCTCAATCACCCTTGCTAATGCTCTTAACTCATCTTCTGTATACGACCGCCCAGTTGGATTATTAGGATAGTTTAAAAGAACTGCTTTTACTGCGGAGCCTTCTTTGGCTAAAACTTCTTCTAACCGGTCAGCAGACAGCAAGAATCCATCATCAGCAGTGTTTACCTTAACAGTTTCTGCCCCCGTCAAAGAAACACTGGGAAAATACAATGAAAAGGCCGGAGTCGGAATAATTACCTTATCACCGGGATTTAACATTGCAAAAGTCGTGGCTGTTACCGCTTCTGTTGCCCCAATTGTTACTACAATTTCTGTAGCAGGATCATATTGAACGTGTCGGCTTTGCTCAAGGTACTTACTAATTGCCTGCCGTAATTCAATCTTTCCTTTACTTGCTGAATAATGCGAATCGTCATTTTGAATACTATTGATTGCTGCTTCTTTAACATGGTCTGGAACTGCAAAGTCCGGTTCACCCAGGGTCAATTTTACTAAGCCCGGAATAGCAGAAATTTCTTCGTCAAAAGCACGAATCTGCGCAGGCGGAACAGCAGCCAGGCGGTCATTAATGGTTGTTTTTAACTCGGCATCGAGCTTTGGCATTTCTTCACCCTCTTATAAAATATTTTCTAAGCCAATTACTAATTCGGATAAATCATCAATTTTTTCAAGCGCAACTTTAACCCCATTCATGAATGATTGACGGTCAAATGAATCTTGACGGATTGTTAATGCCTCGCCATCACCGCCAAAAAGGACTTGTTCATGAGCAATATAACCAGGCAACCGCACAGCGTGGATCTTAATACCATGATAATCACCACCGCGTGCGCCAGAAAGGCTTTCTGTTTCAGTCGGATTTGTTTCATGGACGGGCCGAACCTGGTCAATCAATTTTGCAGTACTTAATGCGGTTCCAGACGGTGCATCCTTTTTATCACCATGATGCATTTCAATAATTTCAACATCAGGAAAATATTTTGCAGCCTCTTGAGCAAATTTCATAAGAAGGACCGCTGACATTCCAAAATTAGCAGCAATTAGTCCGCCAAGGTGTTTTTCCTTACTAAGGGTCACTAGTTCTGCTTGTTGCTCATCAGTCAATCCGGTTGTCCCCACAATTGGTTTCATCTCATGTTCAATTGCAAACTTAACATTTGAATAAACCGCATTCGGCAACGTAAAATCAATCCAAATATCGGCAACCCGATCTTCAATTTCAGATAAACTTTGATAAGGATGAACAGATGATGCAAGGTGATATTCGGTCATGTTTTCGCGTGTTAAATGTGGTGCAAGTGCTGCAGTAATTTCAAATCCTTCAAGCGAATTAACAAGGTCAACAGCTTTTTGCCCCATTGCACCAGTCGCACCAGCAATTAAAACTTTTTTCATTATCTATTCCCCCAAGTTTAATGGTAAGTTCTTTGTTGTTAATGAATTAGCAGGTAATGATAACGCACCTTCTAGCTCCCGTTTTTCTTCTTCATTCAACGGTAGGATTGGTAAACGACAACTACCAGTACTAAAACCTTGAGCATTCAAAACTGCCTTAACCGGTGATGGTGACGGGAACATAAATAGGGCGGCCATCCGTGGCGTTAACCACCGTTGTAGTTTTCCAGCAGTTTGGTAGTCACCCTTGTATAAGGCATCATACATCTGCCGCATTTGGTCAATGTAAGCATGAGAAGCAACCGAAATCACTCCATCTCCTCCTAAAACGCGCGCAGTTAACGCTTGAGCATCCTCACCGGTAAAGACAGCAAAGTTAGGATCACGGTGTTCAACGATATATTCAAGCTCTTCTAAAGATGCACATTGCTTTACAGCGGCAATATTCGGATGGTGAGACAATTTAACAACGGTTTCTTGAGTCATTTTTACACCGGTTCGTCCAGGAATATTATAAATAACAATTGGCAGATCAACATTGTCAGCAACCGTCGTAAAATGAGCTTCCATTCCTCGTTGGTTAGGCTTGTTATAAGGAGGAACAACTACAAGAGCATAGTCAATTCCATCAAATTGAGCAACTTCATTAGTAAAAGAAATTGTTTCTTTGGTGTTATTACTTCCTGTTCCTGCAATTACCGGAACACGGCCATTAACTATCTTTTCAAAGTGCTTATAAAGTTCAATTTTTTCATCATGGCTTAATTCAGGGGTTTCACCAGTCGTTCCGCCAATAACAAAGCCATTACTGCCATGTTCAATCAAATAATTCGTTAATCGTTCCAAACTAGCATAGTCAATTTCTCCTTCCTTATCAAAAGGAGTGACGATTGCTGTCATTAAGTCTGCCTTTTCTAATAATGTCATTTTATTTCCTCCATCATACTTAACCATTAATTCTGCATCCGGTATTCAAGAAAACCGATAATTGCATCAACACCGCGTTTAATGGCAGCCTCATTTGGCGTAAGAGTAGCTGAATGTAGCTGCGAATTATCTTCAACACCAAGCCAAAACATGGTTCCTGGGAATTTAGCTAATAAATAACCAAAATCTTCGCCGGTCATTGCCGGTTCAGTTTCAATAAAATTAACTGCTGATGTTGTTTTCATATATTGGATAAATCGTTTTGTTAATTCAGGATTATTCTCAACTGGCCAATAACCGCCTTGGTTTAGCTCAAGCTCAACATCCATATTAAAACTGCGGCCAATTCCTTCGCATAAATCTTTTAACCGTTGATCAATTGTTTCGATCATTGTTTGGGTTAATCCCCGAATAGTTCCTTCAATTCGCGTATGTCCAGCAATTACATTCCGAATTGTTCCACCGTCAATTTTACCGAGTGTGATAACACCGCTTTGAATCGGATCAATGCTTCGTGAAATTACTGTTTGGACTTGGAGAATCAATGCAGCAGCAGCAACAACCGTATCATTAGCATCTTGTGGATAAGCAGCATGTCCGCCCTTACCATTAAGGTCAATGTTAACTTCAGTAGTTCCTGCAAATAATGTCCCCATCCGACAACCAATTGCACCAGCTGGCAAATCAGGATTATCGTGTAACCCATAAAATTCATCAGGACACCATTTACCCTTAAACAGGCCAAGTTCATATGCCCGCTTACCACCATTTTCACTTTCCTCTGCTGGTTGAAAGAAAAACAGCAAATTATCTTGTGGTTGATGCTCACTAAAGTAATTTAATACGCCAAGAGCAACTGTCATATGAATGTCATGCCCACACGCGTGCATTACACCTGAATGAGTTGAGGAATATGGCAAACCAGTTTGCTCCTCAACAGGCAAAGCGTCTATATCAGTACGGTAGCCGATCGTACGCTGCGGGTGCTGACCATGAACAAGGACCATTAATGCCGTTGGTAATTCTTCGGGAGTCCGAACTTCTAAAAATTCATGGTTAAAGTTAGCAATTGTATCAGCCAAGTACTGATGAGTTTCAACTTCCTGTAAAGCCAGTTCGGGGATTTGGTGAAGGTGGCGACGAATATGAATTAACTCTTCTTCTGTTAGCATATCCAATCTCCTCCTAAAGCTTCCGCAAATCGTCCTCTAATTCTGTCTTGCCAGCAGTCTGATCATCAACGTTCTTAATAAATTTGGCTGGTACACCAGCAACCATTGTATGAGGGGCAACATCATGAGTTACAATCGCACCAGCGGCAATTACGGCTCCTTCACCAACATGAACTCCTTCGATTACTACTGCATTTGCACCAATCATTACATTGTCATCAATTCTAACTGGTTCAGCAGAAGCAGGTTCAACAACCCCGGCTAAAACTGTTCCAGCACCGATATGACAATGACGGCCGACAATTGCTCGGCCACCAAGGACTGCGCCCATATCAATCATCGAATCAGCACCAATTTCAGCACCAATATTAATTGTTGCCCCCATCATAATTACGGCATTATCGCCAATAAGGACCTTATCCCTAATAATTGCTCCTGGTTCAATCCGCGCATTAATATTCTTAAGGTCAAGCAATGGAACCGCTGAATTTCGGGCATCATTTTCTACATGGTAAGATTCAATTGCTGAACTATATTGCTTTAATAATGGTTCAATAATGGTCCAGTCACCAAAAATAACTCCTGTACGTTGTTCTACAAATGCTTCAACTTCTGCAGGAAATTCCAAATCCTTTAAGTTACCCTTAAGATATACCTTTACCGGAGTCTTTTTAGGAGCGTTACTAATGTAGTTAATAATTGCTTGTGCATCTAATTCAGCCATTTTATTTACCTCTTTCTTCCTTTATATATGTCTCTTTATTGTCGATATGGTTCATCTAAATGAATTAAGTCATCATAGGTTTCACGTTTAATAACAACTTGTGCTTTACCATCTTCAGCGAAAACTACTGCTGGCCGTGGATTACGGTTATAATTTGAAGCCATTGAATAACCATAGGCCCCTGTATCAAGCATTGCTAAAACATCCCCCGGCTTCGTTGCTGGTAAAGCCTGATCCTGACTAAGAATATCACCTGATTCACAATACTTACCTGCTAATCGAACATGTTCAACTAGGTTTGCACGAGGATCACTTGCTAATACTGTTTCATATTGTGCCTCGTAAAGTGCTGGCCGAATGTTATCACCCATCCCGCCATCTACTGTTACGTAAGGTCTTAATCCGGGAACAGCTTTACGTGAACCAACCGTATAAAGATTATATCCAGCCGGACCAGCAATAGAACGACCTGGTTCAATCCAAATAGCTGGCATCATAAGGTTTGTTTTATTGATTTCATCTTTAATTGCCTTGATAATTGCTTCAACAAATTCTTCAGGAGCAAGCGGTGTATCGTCTTTTACATAACGAATGCCAAATCCACCGCCAACGTTAATTACCGAAGCTTGATAATTAAACTTTTCTTGCCAATGAGCAGCAACTTCAACCAGCTTCTTGGCGACTCCTTTAAATCCGGCAAGTTCAAAAATTTGTGAACCAATATGAGCGTGCAAACCCTTCATCTGCATTCGTGGATTTGCAAGAACTTTTGCTAATGCTTCATCAGCCTGTCCAGATTGAAGATCAAACCCAAACTTACTGTCAACCTGCCCTGTTTGAATGTACTTATTTGTATGAGCAGAGATACCCGGAGTAATCCGAAGCATCACGTTGACCTTTACATCACGTTCTTCTAACACATCTGTTAGTAACTCAATCTCGTGGAAGTTATCAATCATGATCGTTCCAACATGATGATCAATTGCCATTTCTAATTCTTCACGTGATTTATTATTTCCGTGAAAGCTAACATTAGCCATTGGGAAACCAGCTTTAATCGCTGTGTATAATTCACCACCAGAAACAACATCCGTGTGGCCGCCCTCCGCTGCAACTACTTGATACATCGCAATAGCCGCAAAAGCTTTACTTGCATAGCTAACCGCATACTCAACATTATTTTCTTCAAAAACATGCTTGAAAGCACGAATTTGTCGGCGAATTTGTTGAACGTCATAAACAACTAACGGGGTACCATATTGATGAGCTAACTCAACTGCATCACAACCACCAATCATTAAATGACCAGCTGAATTTATTTGTTGATCAGTAATTTGTTCATTCATTTATAATTCCTCCACAAGATTTGTAGTAAAGAGGTCGCATAAAAAAATTCCACTGTTTGCGCAAACAAACAGTGGAATTCACTTTATCCATTCTGATTTGTCGATAGCGCAACGCAGGCTCCTATTGTCCTGCGACAGTCCGTAGCTTATTCAACCACGACCCAGCTACTTAATAATGCCAAATTAAGTGCTTCGGCAACTTCCCTGTTCAACTAACCTTATCGTTTGGCAAACTAAATTAGCTTACTAGTGTCGGTCGCGCCTCTTCGATTTATACATAGCTTATAAGTCTTTTATGAGAATGTCAATACTTATCATTAAATTAAAAAAATATTTTTTAATCTATTAGATGTAAAAAACATTTTTTGACTTAACTTATGCAATATAAAGACTTGCATGTCGCTATCAATATGTTAGAATTCGATTAAATTATTTTAGGGATAAATTAGCAACCCTAATCATCTCAAAGGAGTTTCAATCATGAAAGTTGTAAAATTCGGTGGCAGTTCCCTTGCAAACGGTGAAGCCTTCCAAAATGCGATTAATATTATTACCTCTGATCCGCAAAGACGGGTAATTGTTACATCTGCACCAGGGAAACGCTTTTCCGAAGATATTAAGGTCACTGATTTATTAATCAAATATGCCAATGCGGTAATAAACGACCAAGATCCAAGCAAGATCGTTGAACAAATTCTAAACCGATACCGAGATATTGCTGACTACTTTGATTTACCAGCAGATAACCTAACGCCATTAAAAGAACGACTGGAAGGCCTACCCCGCCAAGTTTACCCTAATGATAGTTACCTTTTAGCAGCATTTAAAGCACATGGTGAACGCTTAAATGCTCAACTAATGGCAATTATTTTACAACACCTCGGCTATGAAGCACGGTTTGTAACTCCTAGTGAAGCCGGAATTACGGTCACAGGAACCCCCAATAATGCAAGCGTTATCCCAGAAACCTATGCTAACTTAAGCCAATTTGCATTTAGTGACAGTGAACTGTTGGTCTTCCCAGGTTTTTACGGTATCACCCTTGCCGGACACATTGCCACTTTTTCTCGTGGCGGTTCAGATATCACCGGCGCTATTTTAGCATGTGGTTTACACGCGTCAACTTATGAAAACTTTACAGATGTTGATGCTATCTATGCTGCCAACCCCCAAATAGTTGATAATCCGCAACCAATCACAAAAATGACTTATCGCGAAATGCGTGAATTATCTTATGCCGGTTTCTCCGTTTTTCACGATGAGGCATTAATTCCTGCTATTCAGGGAAATATTCCAATCAATGTACGAAATACCAATGATCCTGATAAGCCAGGAACAATGATCGTCCCTGACAAGGATTTCCAACCAAGTGATATCGTGACGGGTGTTGTAAGCGGCAAACATTTTGCTGCTCTATACCTTCACAAATACTTACTCAATAAGCAGGCCGGTTTTACCCTCCGTATTCTGCGGATTCTGGCAAAGCATAACATTTCATATGAACATATGCCTTCTGGAATAGACGACATTACGATTATTCTGGACCGAAATGCCATCAATGACCAATTGATTGATACAATTTGTAATGAAATTCAAGAAGAAATTAATCCCGACCGCTTAGAATGGATTGACAATTATGCCATCACCATGGTTGTCGGTGAAGGAATGCGTGATCGAACGGGAGTTATCTCAGATATTTTAGTTTCACTTGCTGAAAAACGGATCTCTGTTACAATGATCAATCAGGGGTCTTCACAGATTGCAATTATGATTGGGACAGACGATAACGATGCTGATGAAGCAGTCCGCGCAATTTATCACCGCTTTTTTGTAAACTAGGAGGAAGCTTATGGTGCAATTATTAAAAGTACATGGATCACAAAATGCCTTTTTCATTCTTGATCAAACACAATTACAAAATCCACTTTCAGATGAAGAACTTATTAACTTCACGCAAAAAATAACCGATCCCTCAAATGGTATTCTTGGCGGTGCCGACGGTGTTTTAGTTGTAAATGAGCCAACCCGTTCAGGCTCTGTAGCACAAATGCGCGTAATAAACGCGGATGGGAGTGAAGCGTCAATGTGCGGCAATGGCCTGCGAACCGTTGCCCGTTACGTTGCCGAACGTGATAATTTAACCGATTTTAAAGTCGACACGATGAATGCTAGCCTTCGCGTCCGTAAACATGATGATTTAGCACCTGGTGTTCCTGCCTTTGCGGTCGAAATTTCACCGGTTAAATTCGATCATACCGCCCTTCCATTTAATAACTTAGGTCGGCAGCGGCTACTAAACACCCTTGTCCCAGAACTTTATCCTGGCTTATATTTCTCAGCGCTTGCTGTTCCTAACCCGCATTTAATTAGTTTTGTTAACAAAGAAACTTTACACGGACCAGCGCTTAAAGAATTAGGTACACGGCTAAATAGCGATAATCCCTATTTTAATGATGGTGTAAATGTTAATTTTGGATATATTCTCGGTCACAATGAACTTTTTGTTAAGACGTTTGAACGGGGAGTTGGTTTTACAAATGCTTGCGGAACCGGAATGTCGGCCACTAGTTTAGCGTTAGCCCTCACCCATCCGGATATGGCCTCCTTTAATGAACCAATCAATGTTTACAATCCTGGTGGAATGGTTAAAACGATTCTTCACCGTGATAATTATAATTATTGGATTGAATTAATCGGTAATGCCACGTTTACCCACACTCTTACCGCAGAAGAGTCCGCATTACATCAAGCAGATTTGCCTGCATTAAGCAAAAACATAACAGAAAGCAACGAAAACCAAGCTTACTTAGCATTTGTCAACTCATTACCGGCACTAACATTCTAAATACAAAAAGAGTTCGTTTAGTTCTCCATTTGCGAGAGCTAAACGAACTTTTTTATATGTTATTTGCGGTTAAATAATGTATCAATTGATTGGTTATTGTGAATTCGAACAATTGCCTCTTTCAATAAATCATCTACCGACAATTGGACTAACTTTGGAAATTCCTTTTCTTTTGGTAGTTGGATTGTATCAGTTACAATCATTTTTTCAAGCGGCGATTTTTGGAGAGTATTTACTGCATCTGCAGAGAGGACAGCATGGGTAGCAATCCCGTAAACTTTAGCTGCACCAAAGTTTTTTAATGCTTGTGCAGAGAGGTCCATCCGTACACCAGTGTCAACAATATCGTCAACAATAATTGCCGTTTTACCCTTTACATCACCAATTACATATTGCGGAACTTCTTGGTCAACTCGTTCACGAACTTCATCATTACGGTTATCGATAATAGCAATTGATGCCTTAATATGTTCTGCATACTTCCGTGCAAGGTTAACACCAGCATGGTCGGGGGCAACTACGACAACATCGTCCCCTAGGTTTTGATCTTCAATATACTTAGTGAAGAGACTCGTTGCTTGTAAGTGGTCAACCGGAATATCAAAGAAACCTTGAACCTGAGGAGCATGTAAATCAATTGTTACCAATCGACTAATTTGGTCCATTTCAAGAAGGTTAGCAATTAACTTAGCTGTAATTGGTTCACGGCTCCGCGCTTTCCGATCTTGTCGTGCATAACCATAATATGGCATCACAACATTAATCTTAGCAGCACTGGCCCGTCGTAAAGCATCAACCATAATTAATAATTCCATTAGGTTAGTGTTAACTGGATCAGAAACGGACTGAATTACATAAACTTCACAACCACGAATACTCTCGTCGATAGTAATTTTAATCTCCCCATCAGCAAAGTGACTAATTGACGCTTTGCTCAATGGAATTCCTACTCGTTGGGCAATTTGCTCAGCAAGCTTAGGATTTGAATTTAATGAAAATAGACGCACATTATCGGCATTTTTAATCTGGGTCATTTTTGTACTCCTTTAAAGTTCGACAATAATCATAACTATTATGACAACAAATTAGTGTTCAATCAAGTATTATTTGCCTTGATGCAGACTTTGTAAACTAATATTATCCATCCCGATCAACGGATCAATAGCATCTGAATTAATAAGGTCCGCGGTCAAAATATATTGTCGAGGATTGTTACTTGTTGACTGTGGTTGTGCAACTTCTTTTTTGTGAATAGACCTGCTATCATCCCTGCTCTCGGCAAGATCCTTTGTTAACGAACTTGTTGAGCGTTCTTCAGGCGACTTTAATTCACCATGCCTACTCCACACCTTTCCAAGACGATCAACCAAAGAGGTCCGCCGATTAACAGCCTCATTTTTCACACTAGTCATAACGGCGTATGGTTCTCCAATCATCACTAGTTTTTCTGCAGCACGTGTGATTGCCGTATATAAAAGATTTCGTTGAAGCATTCGACTAAATTGCTGAACAATGGGAAGTAATACCATCTTAAACTGACTTCCCTGTGCCTTATGAATTGAAATGCAATATGCCAACCGTAACTGGTTCCATTCCATTCGACTATAGGTTACCTCGTTACCGTCAAAATCAACGGTAATTGATTCGTTCCGTTTGCCTGCCGTCTTACTATTTTCAATTGCTGTTATTTTTCCAATATCACCATTAAAAATATTCTTTTCCGGCACATTAACAAGTTGAAGAACCTTATCTCCTACCCGCAATATTTGTCCCCTAAACTCAATTTCCTGTTTCCCATTAGCTGGCGGATTATATGCCTGCTGTGCAAGTTCATTTAAGCGATCAATTCCGGCTTGTCCACGGTACATTGGCGCTAAAATTTGGATATCGTTAGCCGAGTAGTCTCGTTTCTTTGAAAGGTCAATAATCTGTTGAACAACACTCGGGACTTGATTAGCGTGACAGGAAATAAACGAGCGATCTGGTTTTTTATTGACTAAATCTGGTGGCAGTTTTCCCTCTTTAATCGCGTGAGCTAATGGAATAATTGTTGAATCAGCAGCTTGCCGATGGATATTTGTTAGTTCAACTTTCGGCAATTCGGCAAAGTCTAATAAATCATGGAAAACTTGCCCGGGTCCAACTGATGGCAGCTGATCTTTATCACCAACTAAAACCACATGCATTGAAGTTGGTACAGCCTGAATAAGGGTCTTAAACAAAAGCGTATCAACCATCGACATCTCATCAATAATTAATAATGATCCTTCCAGGTCGCGGGCATTCAAATCAGTTGGCATTTCTCGACCGTTAAGCCCTAATAAGCGGTGAATCGTACTTGCTGGTAGATCAGTAGCTTCACTCATCCGCTTAGCTGCCCGCCCAGTTGGAGCAGCTAATAATACAGGAAATGATTTTTCCTTATATTCATCAACATCTAGTGATATATCATGAATTCTTGCATAACTAGCAACAATTCCCTTTATGATCGTTGTCTTGCCTGTACCTGGTCCTCCCGTTAATAACATTACTTTGCTATTTAGGGCCGTCTTAATTGCTTCTGTTTGAACTTGATCATAAGTTATTCCAGATTGGTCAGCTACCTTCGAAACGACTTTATCTACAGTCTTAGCTGGTAAAGTTTCTTGCTCTACTGTTAAAAGGCGGTGTAAGTGATCTGCAATTTGCCATTCTGCATTATATAGGGCCGTCGGATAGATCTTTTCATCGGCATAACGAATACCTTGGTTCTTCTCTAATTCTACAATCTGGTCAGTAATTAAGTCAGTTGATACTTGCCCGCCGCTCCCTTGAACAAGCAACTGGATCGTTTGCTGAAGTAACGGCTTCGTGGTCGTATAAGTATCTCCTGTTTCCATTGTTAAATCATCAAGTGTTTGAATAATTGCAGCATTAATGCGCCGCGGATCATCAGGAGCAATTTCTAATCGCTGAGCTACTTGATCAGCACGATTAAAGCTAATTCCATCAATTTCAGCAGCTAGTTGGTAAGGATTTTCATTGATTATATGAAGGGTCTCATCACCATATTTATCAAAAATTGCACTACTAAGATTAGCACCAAATCCAAGGTCATTTAAACCAATAATAATTTGATCCATTCCTTGATTTGCTCGCAGGTTATCAATCAACGCGTCTTTTACTGCTTTACGGAGTTTTAGACTATCTAAAACATGCGGATCCGCAATAATTCTATCAATTGCATCGGTCCCCAATTTATCAACAATCTTTTCAGCAGTCTTTTCCCCAATTCCTGCAAATTGTTTTCCTGATAAAAAGCTAATTAACCCGTCCTTACTTGTTGGTCGGTTTGCATGATAGGAAGTAGCTTGAAACTGTTGGCCATATCGCGGATGTTCTACAATTTTTCCTTCAAATCGATAAGTCTGATCATCACTTAAATCACCAAAGCTTCCTGTTACCGTAATTTCCGGTTCATGCCAATCAAAATTTGCTTCTTCTACCGAAACAATAAGTACCTTAAAAAAAGAATCAGGGCTATTAAAAATTTCTGATTGTACTTGACCAATAAAAAAAGACGGCTCCGTTGGCGTCTTAAATAGGTCGAGTTCTTCAGCCATAGAAGTCATCCTTTCACGTTACTAATCTTTCTTTTGAGTTGTTTGAAGCGTCTTTTCAATATCATTTAGTCGCCGTTCACTCTTATGGTAATAGCTTGGATCTAACTGTTTAGCTTGAGCAAGATAATCCTTGTACGGCTCACCAAGTACCATTGCAACAATCCCCCGATTAAATTGCGTATCTGCACGACCAGGATGATATTTGAGGATTGCATCATAATAAGTTTTTGCTTGCTTAAATTCACCAAGTGCTAATAATGAATCTCCAATTACCTGATTAATTTCAGGATCGTCGGAACGTAATTCAAGAGCCGTTAACCCATAAGCAACTGCTTGTTTGTGCTGCCCCTTCTTCATATAGCTTTGCGCTAACATAAGGTATGAATCTCCCTTTAGCTTTGGATCATCAATTTTGTTATAAAGATTAATAGCTGCATTGACTTTACCAACTTCATAGTAAAGATTGCCGAGTCCATAGTTCAAAAGATTCATAGCATCCGTATCGCCCTTAGCTTCAAAAATTCCTAAGGCCTTCATAAAAAGTTCTTCTGCCTGTTGATAATCATTTAACCGGGTTAACAAAGAACCTAAATCATAGTAATTATTTACTTTTTCTGGGTGTTCATCGATTGCTTCTACTAATTTATGAACTAATTTCTCCGTTTCCTTTTTCTTAGGATCGCGAAAGTCTTTTTTCTCTGTCATTAAATATCACCTCTTAAATGGTATCGGTTGGATCAACCTTATTTTTGTGAAGGTAAGATGTATCATTCCATTTTTCTAGTCTGAAATGACTAGCATCTTCAGTTGTAAGGATAGTTGTCGAGGTATTGCTTAATCCGCCACGGTCTTTCAAGTGCGCGAGAGGAGTACCAATTAATGCATTAATAGCCGCATTTAAAGCAGCACCATGTGAAATAATTAAAATATTACCGTCAGGGTACCGCCGGCAATATTCTTCAATTGCCGCCCGAAAACGTGTAATTACTGCAGCAAAGCTTTCACCTTTAACTAACGATTCATCGTACTTATCAGGGTGATGACGAAAGTTCTTTAAGACTTCAGGCCACTTTGCAGCAACATCTTCAAAGTGCATCCCCTCCATCTCTCCAAGGTTGAATTCCTTTAATCGGCTATCGATTGTCAACGGAATATCTTGATTTAAATGGATTAACAAAGCCTGTGCCGTCTTTTGTGCACGCTTTAAAGGACTAGTATATGCGTGCGCAAAGGGGACTTTTTGTAGAGAACCCGCTAGTAATTCAATTTCACGATAACTATTCTTTAATAATGGTGAGTCACCATTGGCACCTTGATAACGAGATTCTAAATTCCATTGCGTTTTCCCGTGCCGAATTAAGTAAACTTTTGTCATCTCTGTCGTTACTCCTTTTATTTACTATCTTACCAGAGTTTGCGGCAATTGTTTATCACAGAGTTATTATCTTATGTATATTTAAGAAGGCAAAAGCTAACTTACTTCTGCCCTCTTAAGGTTTAAATATGAATTAAACGTACTGAAGTTGTCGGTCATGACTGTAGGCACGGTCAATAATGGCACTTCCAAGACATTCTTCACCATCGTAAAAGACTACCGCCTGACCTGGAGTGATGGCCCGCGCAGGATCATCAAATTCAACAGTTACCATCTGATCATCATCAGATAAGTGGACAGTAACACCAACATCAGTCTGACGGTAACGGAACTTGGCAGTACAATGAAAATCACGGCCGTATCGACTAACAACATCATCAACCCAGTGAATGTCACTGGCTTCAAGGTGAGTGGCATAAAGGTGATCATTATCATAACCCTGACCAACGTAGAGAACATTTTTACTCATGTCCTTGCCAATTACAAACCATGGCTCATTACTTTGTTTATTGCCACCAAGACCAAGGCCCCGTCGTTGTCCAATAGTGTAGTACATAAGGCCCATATGTTTACCCACGACCTTACCGTCAAGTGTCTCCATATTACCTGGTTGAGCAGGAATATATTGACTTAAAAATTCCCGAAAATGACCGTCTTCACCAATAAAACAAATTCCAACTGAATCCTTCTTATTAGCAGTAGCAAGCCCCGCTTCTTCGGCAATCTGACGAATCTCAGGCTTAGTATAATTAGCTAATGGAAACATTACCTTATCTAACTGTTTGTAATCAAGCTGGCTTAAAAAGTAAGTTTGGTCCTTATGCTGATCTTTTGCCCGCATTAAGTGCATCCGGCCATTTGCGTCCCGCTTTACGTTGGCATAATGTCCCGTTGCAACATAATCTGCCCCTAATTGATTTGCGTAATCAATAAAGGCTTTAAACTTAATTTCTTTATTACAAATAACATCGGGATTGGGGGTCCGTCCCTTCTTGTATTCGGCAATGAAGTACTTGAAAACCCGGTCCCAGTATTCCTTTTCAAAGTTAACGGAATAATATGGAATCCCAATCTTAGCAGCAACCTTGGCTACATCTTTGTAATCTTCAGTGGCAGTACAAACACCATTTTCATCAGTGTCATCCCAATTCTTCATAAAGACACCAACTACATCATAACCCTGGCGTTTTAATAGGAGGGCTGTGACTGAAGAATCAACGCCTCCACTCATTCCTACCACAACACGTGTATGACTATTATCAGCCATTAATTATCACCATCATTTCGTATAGATTCTGGAATAATCTACGATTGAAGGTCGCATGCATCCAGTGATAACAATTGTACCAGAGTATTACCGTGCCTGCACAGTTTTTATTTAGTAAATATTTGTCGGGCAACCATCTCATCTAAAATATAATGATATTGTTGAACAAATTCATTTGCGCGTTGATGATTAAAAATATTAACTTTCCGCAAACCATTTCCTGAGAGTGTCTCCATTTTAAAACCATCTAGATTACTATTAATCAAAATACGAAGACGAGCGACCGGTTTAAATGGATTATCAGTATCAAGGCTTCCAAGATATTCAAAATTCCCACGTTTAGTTTGCTCAAAGCCAAGGTCAAGCAACGCATATTTTTTTATTGCCGGGCTAATCGAATATTTATCCTTATCACCAGAAATCTGGACTGTTTTTGTAAATTCCATTTTATTTTTCTCCATTAATTTGTTTTAGCTTTTCAACAATTTTAATAATCGTTGAAATTAATTTATCGATATCTTCTTCAGTATTTAAACCACCAAAACTAATTCGAATCGACTCACTAATTCGTGGACTATCTGGACCAAACATCGCTGTTAAGACATGTGAAGGCTCAATACTTCCTGCAGTACATGCGGAACCACCTGAAACTGCAATTCCTGCAAGATCAAGGTCTGTTTGAATTACATAGGTTGAAATTCCTTTAAACCATAAATTAAGGACATGCGTTTTATTAATTTGACCATTAATTTCAAAGTTAACATTATTTTCCTTAAGTGCGTCGACAATCTTCTGTTTAAACTCATAATATCGGTTGCGCCGCTCTTCTTTTACCTCTGGAGTATTCAATTCTACAGCTTTAGCAAAACCTGCAATACCGGGAACATTTTCAGTTCCGGCGCGTCGTTTAGTTTCTTGGTCGCCCCCCTTAATGAAACTTGGAAAACTAATACCGTCACGCCGATATAAGAATCCCATCATTTTGGGGCCATTAATTTTATGAGCTGACGTTGAAAGCATATCAATGTGATCCGCCTTCACATCAATTGGTAAGAGACCATATGCTTGAACAGCATCTGTATGAAACCACGCTTGATGGTCTTTCAAGATTTCGCCAATTTCATGAATAGGCATTTGACTACCAACTTCATTATTTTCCATCATGATAGTTACTAAAATCGTATCATCACGAAGGGCAGCCTTAAAATCATCAATTGAGATATTACCATTTTCATCAACTGGCAGGTACGTTACCTCAAAACCGTGTTCTTCTAGAAAGTGAAGCGGTTTTAAAACGGCCTCGTGCTCAATTGCGGTTGTGATAATATGCTTACCAAGTTTTTGCCGCTTAAAAGCTGTTTGAATAATGGCAGTATTATCACTCTCTGTTCCCCCGCTAGTAAACACAATTTCATTATCATCAGCATTAATACTTTGTGCTAAAACATGACGGCTGTCTTCCATCACTAATTTAGCGTGCCGACCATATGAGTAACCAGTGGAAGCATTCCCCCACGATTCTTGCATTTGTTTGGTTACCTCGGCAATCACTTCCGGGGTCATCGGGGTTGTTGCTGCATTATCCAAATAAATCTCACTCACAAGTTTTCATCCTTCCATTTACGTATTACTTATCTAAATCGCCGAAAAGCTGTAATAGCATGTTTGCTGAACGTTTTCCGGCATCAATGATAAAATCATCAAAACTAACACCAGCATCTTCATCACCCGTATCAGACATTGCACGCACTACAACATATGGAACGTGGTGGTCAGTTGCGACTTGGCCAACAGCTGCTCCTTCCATTTCGCTAGAAAGCGCGTCTGGAAAATGATTTAGAATTCCTTTTATTGCATCTGTACTTGCAATAAATTGATCACCAGAAACAATCAAACCGCGTTTTACATTTAAGCCAGTTTTTTCGCCCGCTTTTTCTAAGGCCTTGCCCCATTGTTCTGATGCTTTAAATCGTGGTTCTTTTCCTGGCAACTGGCCATAACGGTAATTAAAGGCAGTTGCGTCAACATCGTGATAAGCTGTTTCTGTTGAGATTACAATATCACCAACATGCAATCCCGCGCCAATTCCTCCAGCTGAACCTGAATTAATTACGACATCAGCTCCACAATCAGTAATTAGGTGTTCAGTGGTTATTCCAGCCTCAACCTTACCAATTCCAGATTCGACAAGAACAACTTCTTGGTTATTAATCTTGCCAAAAAGGTATTCTTTTCCGCCAATTCGCTTTTCTTGCCTTGCCGTGAGCTTTGCAGTTAGTTCTTTAATCTCTTCTGGCATTGCACAAATAATTCCAAATCGCATAATTTTCTCCTTTATCCAACATAAAATAATATTAAGTAAACAATAATAATTGCTACAATCAGGGCAACGATTGCTATATTTAGTCGTCGTTTTAATCGTGCCGTCTTTTCTGCAACCGTTTCATCATGACGTTGACCAGCTGCAGCCTCTCGACTATAAATGTGGTCAGCTGCCCCTGTTAATGGTTCATCACTTGATTGCTGTTCTGCTTGTCGCTGTTGTTGACGGTATTGACTACGCGACATCCGTGATTGCTGCTCATCTTGTTGTTTATTATCCACGTCTGTTCATTCCTCGCCAGTAATAGATTGCCATGATTGTCTTAGCATCTTCAATTTCGCCCCGATCAATCATTTCAAGTGCTTGTGGTAAAGTTACTTCGCTTAAAACTAATTGTTCATCCTGATCTTGTGGCAGTTCAGTAGTAACACGCTTTAATCCCGTGGCTAAGTATAGGGTCATGTATTCATCCATGCAGCCAACAGAAGTATAGAATGAAGAGACCTTTTTCAAGTTTGTTGCTTCATACCGTGTTTCTTCGTTTAATTCCCGTTTAGCAGCATGAACCGCATTATCAGCATCACGTTGATCAAGCTTTCCAGCAGGAATTTCAAGAGTCGTTTTCGCAATTGGTGCCCGCCACTGTTTTTCAAGAATCATTTTGTCATCAGCAGTAAGAGCTAAAATAGCGATTGCTGGTGCATGATGAACGATTTCTCGTTGCGTTTGATTTCCATATGGGGTTATCACTTGTTGAACTTCAACATCAATTAAATGCCCATGAAAAACTATTTTACTGCTTATTGGACGTTCTTCAAAATCCATATAAAATCCTTCCTTATCCTAAAACACGTACATGTGCTGCTTGCGGTCCCTTTTTCCCTTGAACAATTACCAACGATACTTCTTCACCCGGATGGAGGATCCGATGGCGTGTTCCTTCAATCCCGCTGTAATGAACAAAAATTTCACCTTCGTGAGGAACTGTAATAAATCCCCACCCCTTTTGTTCATCAAAACTTTTAACTCTTCCTTTGAGCATTTTTTACCAACTCCAAAATAAAATACCAAGCAACAAGCGTCACTTGGTATTTTACACCGCTTAAAAATAATTGTCATTTACCGGTTAGCGAAATCCGCTAATTTTTAGATATTATTAGTTTTCTAAGCCCTCATCAACTGTTTCAGGGAAATTCTTGCGAACGATTGCAGCACAACGAGCACATAGTTCAGGGTAAGCCGAATCACTGCCAACATCCTCTTTGACCATTCGACAACGAGCACAGGTTTCACCCTTAGCAGTTGTAACCTTAACTGCAACACCATCATTATATTGGTCAACATCAGCAGGAGCTTCATCAGCGGCATGTTCATGAAGGGCAGAAACTCCGAGCAACAATTGGACATTTTCATTAAGACTATCAAGCAATTGCTTTTGACTATCTGTTAAGTAAAGGTCTACTTGTGCTTCAAGGGACTTACCAATTAATTTAGCATTCCGTGCTTCTTCGAGACTCTTGAGTACATGTGACCGAACTTCCATAAAGTCATCCCACTTGTTCAATAATTCTTCTTCATTGTCAAAAGTACGTGGATCAGGAATTTCTGTTAATTGAACAAAGTCTTCTGGTTCATTCATATAACTCCAGACTTCTTCAGTGGTATGAGGAAGAACTGGGGTAAGAAGCTTAACCAGTGTCAATAAGATATCATAGAAGACTGTCTGCATTGAACGACGAACTTCTGAGTTTTCTGCTTCAATATACAAGACATCTTTTGCAACGTTCATGTAGAAAGCAGAAAGGTCATTATTAACGAAATTGATTAAAAGCTTGTATGCATTTAGGAAGTCGTAATTATCAAAGTCTTCCCGCATCTTCTTTAAGAAATGATTGAGCTTAACCAGCATATATTTGTCAACTGACTGAAGTTTTTCGTATGATACGGTATTTTCTTCTGGATTGAAATCAGCGGTATTAGCTAGTAAGAATCGGAAAGTATTTCTTAATTTCCGGTAAGCTTCAGAAATCTGTTGGAAAGTTCCCATCGAAACCCGTACATCGGCAGAAGTATCAGCACTCATTACCCATAAACGAATAATTTCTGCACCCATTTGTTGAACAACTTTGTTAGGGTCAATAACATTTCCTTGAGATTTACTCATCTTGTTGCCGCGCTTATCAAGCGTAAATCCTTGCGAAACAATTTCTTTGTATGGAGCATGACCAGAACAAACAACACTCGTGATCAAACTAGAATTGAACCAACCACGGTACTGGTCAGATCCTTCAAGATAAAGATCTGCTGGATATGTTAAGTAATCACGTTCAGCTAAGACACCTTGATGTGAAGAACCAGAATCGAACCAAACATCCATAATGTCAGTTTCCTTAGTAAACTTACCATTTGGTGAATGTTCATTAGTATATCCTTCTGGCAAAAGATCTTTTGCATCCCGTTCAAACCAAACATTAGAACCATACTTAGCAAATAAGTCAGCAACATGATTAATTGTTTCTTCTTCCATAATTGGTGTGCCATCTTCAGCATAGAATACCGGTAGCGGTACACCCCAGACACGTTGACGAGAAATTACCCAGTCGCCACGATCCTTGATCATGTTACGAAGACGAACCTTTCCCCATTCTGGATGGTACTTCACATCTTCAAGAGCATCTAAAATATCTTGACGCATCTTATCGATTGAAACAAACCATTGATCAGTTGCCCGGAAAATGATTGGTTTCTTTGTCCGCCAATCAAATGGGTAGCTGTGTTGAAGCGGTTCTTGAAGAAGCAATGCATTATTTTCTTCTAGCTTTTGTAGGGAAACATCATCAGCATCTTGGTAGAAGACACCTTCAAATCCTTCACCATTATCCTTTGTTAATACCCCTTGATCAGTAATCGGTGCAAAAATTGGCAAATCATATTTCTTACCAAAGTTGTAGTCATCGTCCCCATAACCAGGAGCTGTGTGAACTAAACCGGTACCGGCATCAGCAGTAACATAATCGGCTAATCCTACCAAGAGATCACGGTCAAGGTATGGGTGTTGGGTTGTCATTCCTTCAAGCTCTTGACCAGCAAAATGATCAACAACTTCATAATCTTCCCACCCAAGTTTTTCAGCTAACTTTTCAAGAAGATCTGTTGCAACGACAAACTTCCGATCATCATTAGCAGGTTTTACAACTGAATAATCAAATTTAGGATTAACTGCAACGGCTTCAGAAGCAGGTACTGTCCATGGAGTGGTAGTCCAAACAACCATGTATGTATTATTGTCTAAGCGTCCTTTACCATCTTTAACTTGTTCAGCAAAGAAAGCTGTCTTAGCAACAACATCATGATATTCAACTTCAGCTTCCGCCAAGGCAGACTCTGAAGACCAAGACCAGTATACCGGCTTCTTAGCCTGATATAAAAGCCCCTTCTTTGCAAATTCACCAAATACGCGAATCTGAGCAGCTTCAAATTCTTTATCAAGAGTAAGGTATGGGTGATCCCATTCACCACTGACACCTAAACGCTTAAAGTCAGTTCGTTGCTTGTCAACCTGCTTTAATGCATATTCTCGACATAGGTCACGGAATTCCGTTAAGCTCATCTTTTTTCGATCATAACCAGATTTTGTTAATTGGTGTTCAATCGGTAAACCGTGAGTATCCCAACCGGGGACGTAAGGAGAACGATATCCGGACATGGACTTGTAACGCACAATAAAGTCTTTAGAAATTTTATTCATTGCGTGACCAATGTGAATATTACCATTAGCATATGGAGGGCCATCATGAAGGACAAATGTTGGCTTGCCCTCATTTAATTTTTGTCGTAATTCATAAACTTTATTTTCTTCCCATAGCTGTTCCCGTTGTGCTTCTGTAACAGGTAATTTCCCACGCATTGGAAATTTTGTACGGCCAAGGTTTAACGTATCTTTAACACGCATTTTAATTACCCCTTTCATCAATTCTTGTATTTTAATAAAAAAAGCTTCTTCCCATTACTGGGACGAAGCTTCTTCGCGGTACCACCCGGATTCAAAACTTTAATATTTAAAGTTTCCTTAAGTCATTAGATAACGATAATGAACCGCCTCACCTTACTAAGCTCAAATGAGGTACTCCGAGATGATCAGGAATAATTAAACATTATCAACCTCTCACCAATTGTTGACTCGCTTTAATGTTATTTAATTATTCCACTTCTCTTCACCGATTTTATTAAAATACGATACTAGTGATATTACTTGTTATTATCTGGGAAGACAACAACAGTTTCAGGTGAACTCCCCTTATCATCATTGGTATCAGCTTCTGAAGCTGGAGCAGCATCTTCTGCTGGCTGTTCAGCAGGAGCAGTTGATTGTTGCTCTGATTGAGCAGGTTGTTCTTCACTAGCAGTTGTTGCAGTTGATTCTACACTGGTTGCTGAACTGCTGTCAAGACGACTTCCCAAAATTTTTTCAATTTCATCATATTTACTCAAATCATCATTTTCCAAAAGCTTATCCCATTCGTTACTCTTAATAACTTCTAATTGTGATTCAAGCATTACTTGGAGTCGTTGACGGAAGATCCGCGTTTGCTTACGAAGGTCATTAGTTTCACTTGTCAATTTCTTAGTAGAGTTAGCAGCATCTTCAATTACTTGATTTGATTTGTCATTAGCCTCTGAAACAATATCAGTTGCTTGTTTTTGTGCTTCACGAATCATAATATCTGCTTCACGTTTAGCATTATTCTTAACCTTATCCGCTGCTTCTTGTGCAACAAGAATTGATTTGTTCAAGGAATCCTTTAAGTCAGCGAAGTACTTAATTTTACTATCATTAGCCCGTACTTGTTCCTGTAAGTTATTATTTTCAGTTATCAATTCTTGAACAGTTTGTGAAACTTCCTGAATGAATTCTTGAACTTCTTCAGGATTGTATCCCCGCATCTTAGTACTAAATTCTTTATTGTTAATTTGATCAACCGTCAAACTCATGAGTAAATTCCTCCATTCAAATTACGCATTTACAATCGAAATGGTAATTCTTTCTTTATCTTTTTTTGTTTTTCCATTAGTCATGTCGATCCTGAGCCGTCCTCCATGTCGAACAGAAATCAAATCATGTACATCGACTTGATAATCTGGACGATTAATTTCTTCCCAGTTTAACCGAACCTGACCGTGCTCTATTAACTGCTTTGCTCGATTCCGTGAGTAGTTAAAACCCGCTGCTATGATAGCATCTAGTCGTAATGATGAAACCGTTGTGACCAATGGTGTCCACTCGTCTTCAGGTGTCAAAACTGCTTCATCAGCAATTTGAATCCATTTGACCTTTATCCTGCCAACATGATCAACGTTTTTACGTAAATATTCAGCCATCGTTTTTGACACAATAACCTGCCAATGGATCCCATCCGTTAAAATGTCACCAAACGCATTACGCTCCAGTCCTTCACCAATCAAAGTTCCCATAATTTGACGATGGTGCAGTTCCGAAAACTTGATAGGATAATTAACTTCTAAAATCTGAAGAGCAAAATCTTCTATAGAGGGTTCATAATAAGGCGGATAAATTAAAACTCGTTGCATCTCTGCGCCTTGCCAACCACCATACATTTTTATTTTAACATTGTTATTGCGATTAACAATCGTTTGAACAATAAAACGTTCACGTGGATTTAAAAAAGGAGTTAGGATAGGACGATATTGGCCTTCAGCAGTAGCTGTCCAGTCATTAACTTGGTCGATAAGCGGTGCTTCATCTGGACGAAAGTGCTGTTTAATATTATTTTCGTTCAAAATTACTCCCTCTTAATTATTAAAAGATTGCTGAAAGCTGTGCTAACCCAGCCTGTACAAAACATAAAACTAAGATAGCAACCATTGGGGCAAAACTAATTCCACCGATTGGCGGGATAAAGTCAAACCAACGCATATATGGTTCGACTAACCTGTTGATAATATCGCCCAATCGTGAATTGCGAGCATTAGGAAACCAAGACATAATACACCACACAACGATTACTAAAATATAAGCATCAACTAATTGGTTAATTGCCCATAACAAAAACGCGATCATATAAACTCCTTTTAGTGATTAAAATTTATCACTATCATTTTTTAAATTACTTGTTAAATTACCAGAAATCTCATAATTTTTTGGTGTACATAGAAAAATCTCTTTGCCAATCCGTTTCATCTCACCGTCAATTGCAAAGACTGTCCCATTTAAAAAGTCCACTAACCGCGCAGCAACACTTGAATCCATTTGCGTAAAATTAACAATTACTGCATGTCCTTCAAGCAACTGTGAGGCAATTTGTTTTACATCAGCATAAAGACGCGGTTCATATAACGAAATTTGACTCATTTGATTTACACGGCCGCTATTGATTGATACAACTTTATTATTTGAATTCGTTGTTGATGCTACAGAATTTTGATCACTTGTTTCATAGTATTCTTGTTCATCAATGTCTTCATCACCAAATAAACTTTTTAGGAAATTTGCTGCCATTGTATTTAACCTCCTTAATGAGTTTAGACATAAAAAGGCGGATTATTTGATCCACCTCTTTAACTTAATATTTTACTTACGACGATTCTTGAAGAACGGTGGAGTCGATAAGTTAGTATCATCATTGTCATCCGTATTAGCCGCATCATCGTTAAATACATTGAATTCTGGTTTAGTAACATGAGAGAACTCATTATCAGAATTACGATTTTGGTTATTGGTGTCGGCTGTTGGATCATTCCATCCATCAAAAGGATCACGTGACTTGGGTTGTTCAACTGGTTGTTCTTCACGTGAAACAGAACGTGTTACCCGCGGAGCATCATTTTCTGCTGGCTTTTGTTGTTGGATCTTCTTTTTCTTATCGATTCCAGTAGCGATTACAGTAACTCGTACTTCATCACCCATTGACTCATTAAGAGACATACCAAATGAAATATCAACATTGGTCCCAGCAGCTTGCTTAATAACATCAGAAGCTTCTTGCGCTTCAAACATTGATAAGTCCTTACCACCCGTAATGTCCATTAAGACATGTTGGGCCCCATCAATTGATACTTCAAGCAATGGAGAAGAAATAGCCTTCTTAGTAGCTTCTGTTGCACGGTTTTCACCGGTTGAAGCACCAACCCCCATTAAGGCAGAACCTTGGTTAGACATTAAAGTCTTAATATCAGCAAAGTCAAGATTAATATATCCAGGAGTAACAATTAAGTCAGAAATTCCTTGTACACCTTGACGAAGAACATTATCTGCTTCCTTAAATGCTTCCATCATTGGGGTCTTCTTATCAATCATTTCTAATAAACGATTATTAGCAACAATAATTAAAGTGTCAACATTTGACTTTAATTTTTCAAGTCCCTCAGCAGCATATCGTGCCCGCCGCGGTCCTTCAAATGAGAATGGCCGAGTAACAACACCAACAGTTAATGCTCCGCTATCTTTTGCAAGCTTAGCAACAACCGGTGCTGCACCTGTACCAGTACCACCGCCCATTCCGGCCGTGATAAAGACCATATCGGCTCCTTCTAAGGCTTTTTTAATTTGCTCTTCACTTTCTTGAGCAGCTTTTTCACCAACTTCAGGATTGGAACCCGCACCTAAACCTTTAGTTAACTTAGGTCCGAGACGAATCTTAGTCGTAGCTTCAGAATTATTTAATGCTTGTAAATCGGTGTTAGCAACAATAAAGTCAACTCCCTGCACTTTTTCAGCAATCATTCGGTTGACGGCATTACCGCCACCACCACCGACACCAATTACTTTGATTCGTGCTTCCGCGAATTGGTTTTCGTTAGTGAACGTTTCGTTATCCATAGCAGTATTCCTCCGTTAAATTAGTCAAATAGGTTATTAAAAATATTTTTAAACCGGTTACCAAGACCGTTTTGCTTCTTCTTTTTTGGCTGCGGTTCCTCAGCAACTGGACGCTGTTGTACTTGTCGCTGTGTTTGCTGTAATTTAGTAGGTTCTTCCGTCCATCTTTGACTATTAGTACTAATTGACTGTGTCTTTTCTTCATGTGGACTCTTAATTGTATCAATTCGTTGGACTGTTTGCTTAATTAAACGATCAATATCCGACAATTGATTTTCATACATTCCCAACGCCAAACTAACAGCGTAGCGAGGGTGACGAATCCCCATTTGTTCTGGGACACTCACCTTAATATTACCAGTAAAGTACTGTTCAGCAAGTTCTTTAATACCTGGTAAAGCAGCCACTCCGCCAATTAATACCACGCCCCCAGGTAATTCAGGAGCATGGATAGCTTTTAGTTTGCTTTGGATACGATCAAAAATTTGTCGTACCCGTGCTTCAATTATTTCTGATAAATACTGCTCTGAATATTGAACAGGTTCATTTTGACCAACAACATCAACATCTACCTGCACATCTTCATCAGCTAAGGATGCCATTGCATATCCATGGTTAAGCTTAAGCTGTTCGGCATTTTTTAATGATGTATTCATAACGGTAGAAATATCTTTTGTAATATATTTTCCGCCTTCAGAATCAACATAAGTATACTTTAATTGATGATCATGAATGATACTGGTAGTGGTTTGACCACCGCCTAAATCAATTACAACCGTTCCGAAGTCCTGTTCCCCATCATTTAAGAGATTAAAGTCTGTAGCGATTGGTGTAATAACAAAATCTTTAATATCATACCCTGCCTGTTGAACAGCTTTCTTTGTATTATGAATAATGGTCTTAGGACCCGTATAAAGAGTCGCCTTCATTTCTAAACGAACGCCGACCATCCCCCGAGGATCTTTAATACCAGAGAAACCATCCACAGTAAATTCTGTTGGAATTAAATCGATTATTTCACGTTCCGGTGGAATACTTTGCGTTAATGCTTCTCGCGCAACATCAATTACATCTTGGTTGACAATCTCTCTTGACTGTCCTCTTGTTGCAATTGTAATCATACCGTGAACCCGTTGCATTTGTAAGTAATTTGCCGGTAAGCCAACTACAACACTTTTAATTTCAACGTTGGACTTTTCCTCGGCCTGTGCTACCGCCGCCGAAATTGCCTGGGCGGTTTTATCAATGTCGACAATAACTCCTCGGTTTAATCCTGCCGATCGTTCTACACCAACACCAATAACTTTCAACTGACCCTTAACACTTTCACACACCAGTGCCTTGATCGAGGTGGTTCCAATATCTAATCCAACGTATACTTCTGAATTATTCATTCTAAAAGGAACCCTCCTAAGACTATTATTAACTGAATTATTTATAATTTATTTAACCTACATAAGATTTTACCACACATAAACAATGACAAAAAAGAGAATTATCAAGGTTTTTCACAAAATCATTTATCCTTAGAATCATAACTGTAAGAATATGCTCCTACCTGAAGGTCAATTACCCCTTTATCTTTCATATTAGCTGCAATTGCCGGATAGTAGGCAAGCTTATCACCAACTGTATTTAAGTCAGCATAAACCGTATTGCCATCGCGCATATAAATAATAATTCGATCAGGATATTCCTTAGTTGGCTGATAGCTCACACTTGAGATACCATTTCTGATTGCTGGTTTTAATTTACCAAGTTGACCAGCAGTTGTTGCCAGAGCCTCTCGGTGACCATCAAAACGTTTATAAGCAATTCCATTGTCAGCAGTTTTTGTTCGTTGTAACTGACCATTTGCTAAAACCGCATATGTATCATTATTCATTACTGCTGTCCCTAAGAGCGCATTTTCTTTTATTACTAACTGGAGAGACTGCGGGCCGGTTACCTTAATCACTAAATTTTTTATTTGCGGATTTTGTTTTTTGACATCATTAATAATTTGGTGCCGACCTAGGTACACTCCCCAGATAAAACGTCCCGGATAAATCTTAGTTTCTTTTTCAACCTGTGCTTTTGTCAGATCATGGTTTCCGTTTACTTCCAAGTTCTTAACCTTACTATAAGGCGAAATAATATAAAGCATCAGGAGGAGAATTAAGCTAAATAAAACAACTAACTTTAATACCCGTTCACCATTGGAAACATAACGCTTAACTTTAATCCCATGGATCTTATTCCCAATATGAGCTTTAGCAGATTTTTTATTCCGTTGCCGTTGTTGAGCAGCAACACTTCGCTTTTCTAGTTCTGTTAAACGCTCTGAGTATTTATGATGTTCAACAGCCGATTTATTATTTTCCACTTTTTCTCCTCCTTCCAGTTTATTTTTTAATTTTGATGCTCATCAATTGCCTTATGCAAGACCTTGATCAACCGATCTGCAGCATCTGGTCGGCCCATCTTTCGAGCGGCTGCAGCCATCTCTTCACGTAGTTGAGCGTTTTCCATAATTTTATCGGCCTGAGTTAACAAGGAACGCACATCTAACTTATCTTCAGTAATCATCAGCCCCGCATTATTTTTTACTAGCGCCTGAGCATTTTTTACTTGATGATTTGCAGTAACGTAAGGACTAGGAATGAGGATTGTTGGAACCCCCAGCGCTGTTACTTCAGCAATAGTAGTCGCTCCTGCCCGCGATACTAACGCTGCTACTTTAGGCATTTTAGCTGGCATATCCTTTATGTAAGGTACTACTTTAACATTATCAGCCGGTTTAATGTTTGCCGTTTCTAATTGCTTTTTTACATCATCATAACGCTTTTGCCCAGTTGCAAAGATAACCTGATATGGTCGTTTATTAAATTCAGGAATAGCATCGACGACCGTCTTATTAATTTTTGGTGCTCCTTGACTACCACCAAAAACCATTAATGTTGGCACGTCATCCTTTAGACCATAGCTTGTCCATGAAAAATCACTATCTTTTTGAGCAGCGACTTGTTGGGCACGAGGATTTCCTGCCATTGTAACTTTATCAGCTGGAAATTGGTTACGCGCGGCCTCAAATGCAATTGCAATCTGATCTACATAACGGCTTAAAAATTTATTTGTAACGCCAACAACACTGTTCTGTTCGTGAATAACCGTTGGAATGTGTTTTTTGGCAGCAGCATATAAAACTGCCCCGCTAACATAGCCTCCAGTTCCAAGAACCACATCCGGCTTAAAATCTTTGACAATCTTTTTAGCATGGTGAACAGAATTCAAAAATAAATAGACAGTCTTAATATTTTCTAAGGAAAGTGACCGTTTAAATCCCTGCATATGCATCGTTTCAAGCTTAATTCCAGCATCTGGAACGATTTTATTTTCAAGTCCACGAGTTGTTCCAACATATAGTACTTCGGTATCTGGTTCAACTTCTTTAAGGCGTTCAATCAATGCTAATGCCGGATAAATATGGCCGCCTGTACCACCGCCTGATACTAATAATCGCATCTTATTGCTCCTTCTTTCCTGTTAATTTTTCAACTGCTTCGATAAATTTATCACCACGAACTTCAAAACTAGGGAATTGATCCCAGCTTGCATTAGCCGGTGATAATAAAATAACATCCCCAGGTTCACTTAGTTTCCAAGCTTCAGGTACAGCGATAATTGCATTCTCACTTTCAACAATCGAAGGGATTCCCGCTCGTTCAGCAGCATCCTTCATCTTATCCTTGCATTCTCCAAAAACGATAATTGCTTTAACATGCTTTTTAAAATAAGGAACAAGGCGCTCAAATGTATATCCACGATCAAGTCCCCCTGCTAAAAGAATTACTGGTCGATTAAACCCTTGAAGCGCTACTTCAGTGGCCTCAATGTCAGTTGACTTTGAATCATTATAGAAAAGACGATCTTGATATTCCAGCACATATTGGAGACGGTGACGAACCCCGCTAAATGTTGTTAGCACTTTTTCGATGGCCTCATTTGTAACACCGCTTAGTTTTGCTGCTGCAATTGCTGCCAAGGCATTTTCAACATTTTGCGGCCCGATGAGACGAATATCCTTTGTCGCCATAACTTTTTCGCCACGCCAATAAATAATTCCATTTTCAACGTAGCTTCCGTCATGGCTCTTATTTAATCGCGAGAAGGGAACAATAGTTGCCTGGCTCCGTTGAGCAATTTTCTGCCATTCATCCCGGTCCCAGTTAATCACTAAAAAGTCATCTTTAGTTTGATTACGCGTAATATTCAGCTTAGCATTAATATAATTTTCCCGTGTCTTATGATAATCCAGGTGATTTGAAAAGATATTAGTAATAATTGCAATATGCGGATGAATCGTTGGCGCACCCAATAACTGGAAACTTGATAATTCAGTAACAAGAGTATCATCAGGTCCCAAGCTTTCTGCAACCTTACTAAATGAGATTCCAATATTACCTGCATACTTTACTTGATGTTTTGCATTTTCAGCAATCATTAATTGAGTCAACGTAGTGGTTGTTGTTTTACCATTACTTCCAGTAACACTTACTAAATGCCCATCAAAAATTTGCCAGCCTAGTTCTGCTTCTGTAATAATTGGCGTCCCTTTTTTTACAAATTCTGCTACAAGTGAATTATCATATGGTATTCCTGGATTTTTAACTACTATGTCAAAACCTTCATTAGCAAGCGAAAGCGGGTTATCACCAGTAATAACTTTAATACCGTCAGCTTCTAAATCCTCAATAACCTTATTATCTTTAGGAGTTGCTTTATCATTAGCTGTAACATTTGCACCGAGTTTTACTAGCAAATGAGCAGCATTAATTCCGCTAATTCCAAATCCCATTACAAGAACTTTTTTCCCTTGATATTTGTCAATTTTCTTCATTTATTCTTACTCCTAACCAACTAATAAGATTGTCGTAACAGCAATAATTGATGCTACCAAACCAATAAGCCAAAAAACAATATCAATTTTCCATTCACTCCAGCCGCTCATTTCAAAATGATGATGGATTGGAGTCATCTTAAAGATTCGTTTACCTGTTGTCTTAAATGAAGCCACTTGAAGGATAACACTAGCGGTTTCGCAAACATAAACAATCCCAATAACCAGCAACGACCATTCATGATGCAGCAGTAATGAAACAGCAGCAAGTGAAGCCCCAATAGCTAACGATCCCATGTCACCCATAAAAATTTTGGCAGGTTTATGGTTGTATGGGAAGAAACCAAGCAACGTTCCAATCATTGCTAAACAGAAAAGGGCAATTTCAGGATAGCCGGGTTGGTTTAAGTTTACCAGTGCAATAATCAAATACGCAGCAAATGAAATGATTGATAAACCACTAACTAGCCCATCTAGGCCATCAGTCAGGTTGACCGCATTAGAAAAACCAACAATCCAAAAAATAATGAATAAGCCGTAAAGCCAACCAATTTGAGTTGTCCCAAAGCCCATTTGGAATCCTTCATGCTGATAGATAACAGTAAAGACCATTGCTGCTAACACTTGACATAACGCCTTTTGCCATGGTTTAAATCCCTCATTTTGATGGTGAAAGATCTTAATGCTATCATCCCACATTCCAATTAAGCCATAGACAACCAGAACAAAGAGCAAGGCCCATAATGTATTAGTCATTAATCCTTGCCAAGCAGCTACCCATAAAACGGTTACTACCGCTGAAAAAATAAATAGTAAGCCGCCCATCGTTGGTGTTCCTGCTTTTTTAGCATGCCAAGTCGGACCTTCTTTTCGAATCTGTTGTCCTTCTTTTTTTGCCCGGAAATATTTAATTAGTGAGGGCATTAATAGGAATGTGATTAAAAATGAACTAAGAATTGTCAAAACTGCACTTAAGAAATTCATGTTTACCTCCAATTAGTTTATATGCTAGTTTTTAGCTTCATATTGAACAGTTAATGTTGTGCCACGCTTAATTGGTGTGTTTGGTGAGATGCTTTGCTGAGTGACGTAGCCTGTACCATTTTCTTTTACATTTAACTTTAGAATTTTGGCAAGCTGCTGAACATCGGCAGAACTCCAGCCGGAAATATCAGGCATCCGATATTCACCACCCGCATCCAAAATAACATGTTGATCAGTCAGTACCTGTTGATTAGGCTCAGCAGATTGTTGCTTAACTTTTCCTTTAGAGCCAACTACAACAACCTGCATTCCCTTTTTAGACAATTGACTATTAGCCTTCTGAGTTGTCTCGCCAATAACATTAGGCATAGTAATAACTTTTCGCTTAGCTTTTTCCGCTACTTTTTGCTGACTTAACAGCATTTTCATTGTTGGATTAAAGACACTCGCAATTTGCTTAGTAGCTGGTTTCTTTAAGTTCTGCGGTTGCCGAAGCGTTACGTACATAATATATTTAGGATTTTTAGCAGGAGCCATCCCAACAAATGAGTACAGGTAATTGGTATCACCAGTTGAGTAACCATGCGCTCCACCAATTTGCGCGGTGGCAGTCTTTCCGGCAATGCGATACCCTTTGATTTGATAATCATGACCTAATCCTTTTTGATCATAAATAACACCCTGCATATAGCCAAGCACTTTCTTTGCGGTCGACGCTTTTATTGGATGGCCAACAACTTCTGGCTTTACCTTTTTAACGGTTTTTCCGTTATTACCATCTACAATCCGACTAACAATATACGGCTTCATCATCTTGCCATTATTACCAATTGCACTAAACGCTTGCATCATCTGCATCGCATTTACCGTTATCCCTTGACCAAAAGCGGTATTAGCTTGGGCAAGCGCGCCCTTAAAGGTGGTATACCCATTTACTTCATTACCCATTCCAGTAACATTAACTTTTTTAAGTAATCCAAAACGTTTGATATACTTCATCCAAGTATCGGCACCCATATCCTGTTCAACATGAGCAAAACCAACATTACTAGACATATCAAAAGCATCTTTATAGGAAATAGTTCCCCATCCAGAACTTGACCAGTCGGTAATTTTTCCACCACCCATTGCCCAAGTTCCTGAATTAAAGGTCGCATTAGGATTAAAGTGACCCGTATCGATAGCAGCTGCTAAAGTCAATATTTTCATTACAGAGCCGGGCTCATAAGCATCCTGTACTAGCATGTTTCGCCAGACAGGATTATTTTCGGCATGAAGGGTTGGTCGCTGTGTGGCAGCAATGATCTTACCTGTTTTTGCTTCCATCACAACCGCAGTCATTGAATTAGCATTTGAACTCTTATAAGCCTTGTTAATTTTATTCTCGAGGAAATGCTGCGTTTGGGAGTCAAGGGTTGTGTAAATGTTATCCCCATTCACTGCTTTTCTCATTACTTGTTTTGAATTTGCAATTTGGTACCCGTATACATCTTGCTTATCTTTTCGCAAACCGTTTACTCCGGTAAGCTCTTTATCAAAATATCCTTCTAAGCCTAATTGACCGACTAAGTTAGTTTCGTCTGTTCCATTCTTAGTCTTTACCTTGGGAGTTGCCATCCCAATTATCTGGGAAGCAAATTCACCTTCTGGATATTGACGCGCTGGAGTAGCAATAAAATTGATTCCCGGTAAATGATGCTTTTTTATTTTTTGCATTGTTGACGCAGAAAGATTACTCCCAGCACTCCCGAATTCAACCTGATATGCTTGTCCCTTTGGCTTTAGGGCTTTTTCAATTTGAGCCGGTTTAAGGTTTATATATTGAGATAAAATCTTAGCGGTTTTCTGGCGGTCTTTAACATAGAGCGGCTTACCATCAGAAGATTTTTGCGTCCGATCTAAAACAGCATATAGGGTATACTTGCTAGTATCAGTTGCCAGTGCATTTCCATCGGCATCATAAATATCGCCCCGTCGCGCCTGAATTATGCGTTGCTGAGTATAAATCTGCTCGGCTTGTGACCGTAAATTAACGTGTTGAACATCTTTATTTATTGCGATATACGCAAAACGAACGATAAATAAGGTAAACAATCCAACCGTGATTAGAAAGAGCCATTTGCCAAAGGTCCCTCGGTTTTCTCTATGTCCCCTATTTTTCGTTCGTTGTGGCTTCTTATTCATTATTTATTAACGTTCCTTACATTTGAATTTTTATCTGTTAATCCATATTTATGCGCTGCTGATTTCAAATGCGATTGACTCGTCAATTCGGCAATTTCTTGCTGCGAACTTGTATTACTACTTTTCGCTTTACTAATTTGTGTTTGAACATCTTGCAAATGTCGTTGCTGATTATTAATACTAATTTTTGTTGAAAGAAGACTAATCATTAAAACTAACGTAATTAAACTCCCCGCAGCTACCAAAAAACGTTCAAACTTTGACCACCTAACTGGTTGCGGTGATGTTTGTGGCTGACGATAAGTCTTCTTCTCTGGCATTTGCAGAGGCTGTTCTTGTCCTGCTAATTGCCTTGCCGCATTTGAAACCATAATATGTCACTTTCCTTCTTTAATTCTTTCAATTATTCTCAACTTGGCACTATGCGCACGATGATTTGCAACTAATTCTTGATTACTAGCTATGATTGGTTTTTTGTTAATTAGTTTAAAACTTGGCTCCATTCCTGCTGGAATTACAGGTAATCCTTGTGGCACATTAGCACTCAAGGATGTTTTCTCCCGAAACATTGTCTTAACTAATCTGTCTTCTAATGATTGGAATGTAATTACACTAATCCGTCCGCCAACATTCAACAAGGTCAGTGCTTGCTCCAACGATTCCTCTAGAGCACCCAGTTCATCATTAACGGCAATCCGAATTGCTTGAAAACTCTTCTTAGCGGGATGACCGCCATGTCGCCGGGCTGCTGCCGGAATCGCTTCTTTAATTACGTCAACCAACTCAAATGTTGTCCTGATTGGCGTTACCGCACGACGCTGTTCAATTTTTCTTGCAATCGACTTGGCAAACTTTTCTTCACCATATCGGTAAAGGATCTTAACTAAACGCTCGTATGGCCAATCGTTAACCACTTCCATCGCCGATAATGCTTGTTCCTGATTCATTCGCATATCTAGCGGCGCATCATGTTGATAACTAAAACCACGTTTAGCATCATCAAACTGTGGCGATGAAACTCCTAAATCATAAAGAATACCATCAATGCGATTGACATTATATTGATTTAATTCCGCTTTTAGGTTACGAAAATTGTCTTCTACTAATGTTAATTTGTGTTGATTAATCTCTGTTTTTAGGTGTTCTTTATTATATTCAATTGCAGTCTGATCTTGATCAAAAGAATACAGATGACCACCCGCTAGCTGTTGTAATATCGCCTGCGTGTGGCCACCACCACCTAATGTTGCATCAACGTAAGTGCCAGTTGATTGCACATTTAATCCTGCTACGGCCTCCTTCAAAAGTACCGTTACATGTTTAAATTCTGCCATCAACTAAAACCTCCATTAAAAATCAATATTAAGATCTTCTGCAATTTCATCAAAATTATCTGCTGTATCACTCGTAAACTTGTTCCACCGATCTTCGCTCCAAACTTCTAACCGGTTGGAGACGCCAACTATAACGCACTTTTTTTCAAGTGCTGCGTGGGCTCGCAAGGTCGAGGGAATATTAATCCGCCCCTGCTTGTCGATTTCACAATCAGTCGCAGCAGAATATAAAAAACGCACAAATGCACGTGCATCGCGCTTTGTTAGTGGTAAAGCTTTTAGTTTCTGTTCTAAAAGTTCCCATTCTTTTAATGGGTACCCAAACAAGCACCCATCTAACCCCCGAGTAACAATAAAGTGTGTCCCCAATTGTTCTCGAAATTTGGCTGGAATTATTAGTCGACCCTTAGCGTCAATAGTGTGCGTAAATTCGCCCATTAACACGACTAATAACCTCCCTTACCACTTTATAGGTCAAGTCTACCACAATCCCCCACTTCTCACCACGTAATTTTATGAATTTTATCAAAAAGTAATAGATGTTCTAAATAGTCTGTAAATTCCCTAAAATTAAAACAATAAATAAAAGTTGGAAAGTACTAGAAGGATGGACAGGTTGATACAGTACTAATCAGAGGTCAAACTACTAGTTAACTACGGCGCTATGAAATTTTTATCCTTTAAAATATTTAAAGAGGTTGAGATATTTCCCACCCTCTTAAACAAGCGGTAACCATGAAGAAAAAACCAAGCTACCAATATATATAATTAACGCATAATATGCAGAATAGCGCCAAAAAACTGGCCAATAACGGCGATAAATGAATTCATGATTATGAACTATTTGAATACCAATTAATATCAACGCTAAAATCATCCAAACAGCAATTGGATAGGCTGGCCAATAAAATCCTAAATTAAAAATAATTAAGATCCACAAAATAATTGTCCATTCCCACCACAAATGTTTATTTTTTTTTACCTTATGTGAGATCTTCAATAAAAGATGTTCTGCAACTCCTACTATTAATAATAAGATAATCTCTAAAATAATGACTTTAATATTAACCGTCAAGATTTTCAATCCCTTTCTTAATGACCTAAATAGTTTTAGTTTAACATAATCTAAAACAAGATTTGAAAAAGACAATTAAAATGCGGTACACTACTATTACTGATAAAAATGGAAGGATGGTTAATAATGCAACGAAAAAAGAAAACTCGTTTCCAAAAAATTACCATGGTTGCAATTTGGCTAATGTTAATTGCAATGCTCGGCTCATTAATTTTTGGCGCAGTAGCATCCTTAAACTTAATTTAACTCATTAAAGATCTCAATCGTTTTATATACAAATGGGGCTCCAGTATTCGGCTTTACCGAATACTGGAGCCCCATTTGTGTTTTGAATTATAAACTATTAAAGTGTATTTTCATCCTTTTGTTTATAAACTTCTCGTGGTTTTGAACCATTAGCGGGTCCAATAAATCCACGTTGTTCCATATCGTCAATAATCCGTGCAGCACGATTATAACCAATTCTAAAGCGACGTTGGATTAGCGAAGTCGATGCTTTCTGCTGATCAACCACGAAATCTAATGCCTCTGGAAATAATTCATCTTCCTCTTCAGCCTGCTCTTCTTGTTCAATTTCATTATCTGTTACAACCATATTATCATCATATTCAGCAGCACTCTCACTCTTAATAAAATCAACTACTGCTTCAACATCATGATCAGAAATAAATGCTCCTTGAATTCGAACAGGCTTATTTTGGTCGATCGGTTCAAATAACATATCCCCGCGACCAAGGAGTTTTTCAGCTCCGTTAGTATCAATAATAGTTCGTGAGTCAATCCCACTCGAAACGGCAAAAGCAATCCGTGATGGGACATTGGCTTTGATTAATCCGGTAATAACATCCACCGATGGACGCTGCGTTGCTAAAATCATATGAATACCAGCAGCACGTCCCATTTGAGCAATTCGGACAATTGCATCTTCAACGTCGTGAGAAACAGTCATCATTAAATCCGCTAATTCGTCAACAATTACTAACACCAATGGTAATTTAGCCTGCGAATCTTCGGGATGCTCATCATTCTGTTGCTGGACAAATTTATTATATCCATCAAGATTTCGTACTCCGAATTTAGCAAATAATTCATATCGGCGCTCCATTTCAGCAACCACCTTACCAAGTGCCCGCGCCGCTTTCTTAGGCTCTGAAACTACTGGGCTTAGTAGATGAGGGATACCGTTATAAACACTTAATTCAACTTTCTTGGGATCAATCATCAACATTTTAACCTGATGGGGTTTAGCTTTTAATAGGATACTTGTGATAATTACATTAATAGCAACCGATTTCCCACTCCCCGTTGCTCCTGCAATTAAGAGGTGCGGCATCTTGGTTAAGTCTGCCATCTTAACATCGCCAGTAACGCTTCTGCCAAGAGGTACTTCCATCGGTTTGTCATTATTAGGAGCATTCTCAACCATATCCCTAAATCCAACAGTGGCAATTTGCTGGTTTGGCACTTCAATTCCAATCAGTGATTTTCCAGGAATAGGAGCCTCAATCCGAATATCCTTTGCCGCTAAAGCAAGGGCTAAATCATCGGCTAAATGAGTAATCCGACTGACTTTTACTCCCACTGCAGGTCGTAACTCATACTTTGTCACTGAAGGTCCAAGATTAACATTTTCAACTGTGGCATCGACACCAAAAGATTTTAATGTCTGCTGAAGAGTTTGCGTATTTTTCTTAATATTACGCAAGTCTTCTTGCTGATCGGTCGCCTTCACTTGACTCAATAAGCTAATTGGCGGTAATTGATAATCATCATCTTCTTTAGCATCGATTCCGGTTAATGTTACCTCGGAGTCTGTTTGATTTTCAGAAGAAGTGTCGTCCCCATTGATATTACTTTCTTCATCATTCTGGCTTTCACTTGCCACACGAATGGTTGGTTCGCTTGCTGGAGCAGGAGATGATGAAACTGCAGCTGATGCTAGTGGTGAGGTCGGTGTCTCAGGCTCTTGATCAGTAAAGAAATCCTTTACCTGTCGCGATGCTCTAGCAATTGGGGCGCTGATTGAAGAAGCAGGGACTGATTTTGGTACATTCTCAGACCTCTTTTTTATTAATTGTTCATGGGCATTTGCCATTGCTGTTCCAGATTTTTTAATTCCAATTCCTAGTTTTACCAAGAAGTCACGCCATGGCAAAGCGAAGAAAATAATAATTCCGATAATCATTAATAACCATGCTAAAATGGCCGTCCCAACTTCAGAAATTAAAATATTGCTTCCGTTATATAAATAAGCACCAATCATCCCCCCGCCCACAGAAACTGTCGAATCACCATTAAAGATAACCTTACTAAGACTATTCCAAGTAGTTTCAATTATTTTGGCGTGAAGATTCAAACGCTGAAACATAACAGTTTGCAGCCACATTAAGAACCCAGTATAAGCGATAAGTGTACCAGCAACCCAACGTTTCTTAAAATGTGGCCAATGACTATAAAGTGCAAAACATAAGCCATACAGAAATACAATAACCATTGCGAGCGGATAAGATTCACCAACAAAGATTTTAAAACAGTTGTCAAGGAAAGTACCTAATACTCCTAGATTAAATAAGCCAACTAACATTAACAGGCAAACAATAACACCAAGCAAGTTATCAATTAACCGATATTGCTGTTTTTTCTTTTTTGTCTGCCCTTTTGTCCGGCGGGATGATACTTTTCTTCTTCTCGCCATCTTATTATTGCCTCCCTAATCTTATTTTAATTTATCAAATTCATAACGGTGGACACGCGCTAATCGGGGAAAGTTCTGCTGCCGCAGCGCTTCATAAATAACAATTGCGGCGCTATTTGAAAGGTTTAATGCCCGAATATTTTCATCATTTTGAGGAATCCGAATAGCATTTTCAGGATATCTTTGCATAAACCGTTCTGGTAGCCCTGTTGTCTCTTTTCCAAACAAGAAATAATGATCCCCTTCACCAGTATAATCTACATCGGTGTAATCATGCGTGGCAAATTTTGAAACAATGTATAAGCGGTTGATATCAGGAATTGTTTTCATAAATGAAGGCAAGTCTTCATGATATGTAATTTTTACTTTGTCCCAATAATCCAGTCCAGCTCGCTTCATATGTTTATCATCTGTTGAGAATCCAAGGGGCTTTATTAAATGCAGCTCGGTATTCGTACCTGCACAAGTACGAGCAATATTCCCGGTATTAGCTGGAAAAAGCGGTTCAAACAGGACAATATGGTTTGTCATAATAAAAATCTCCTTAAACAAATAAAAAAAGCAGGGTCTCGGTGTGGGCACGGCGAAACGCTGCTTTAATGAAGTACTCCTTGATAATCACCAACGAATTTATACGTTTCGATGTCAATTATCAAACGATTTCTTATAATAATTTAGCACTAAATTATCGCAGATGCAATATTAAATTAACTTTTTTTCGTAATTAATAAACTAACATCAACAGTGATTGTTGTTAGTTGGTCAAGTTCTTCTCGGGATAATTTTTTAGCATTTTCTCCCCAATGCAACGGAGTCATCTCCAATAATGCCTCTTGCAACCCATTTGGAATATCGAAACGATACTTTATTTTTTTAATCTGACTATTCGGATAGTGCTGTTTAAATAATTCCACAACCCGTGAATTATCGTATTGATAGTTACGCTCCCCATCTTGGTATAAAAGATGGCGCAATTCAATTAAATAATTAGCATTAGGAATTACCTTAATTAGCATTCCATTATTTTTTAAGACCCGATTAAATTCTTGATAATCTGAAGGAGAAAATAATTCTAAAATCAAATCAAAACTTTGTGCAGTAAATGGTAATTTCCGTAAATCAGCAACAAAAAAAATGCTGCTAGAGGTAATTGGGTTGCTAAAGTTATTCCTGGTTTAGAAATGTCGAATCCAATCATTGTATCAGAATATTTCAAACGAAGAGCGTTTAATTGCATTAATGGTGTTCCTTCACCAGTACCAACATCCAAAATCTTCATTGACTTTGCTGGCAGCAATTTACTGATTCCTTCAATAATAGGACTAAATAGTCCCGCATTTAGGAGCTGCCGGCGCGAATTAAACATTTCACTACCATATTCAGTGTTGGCGGCACCATTAAGGAAATGAAGATATCCATGCCGGTTAAAGTCAAAGCGATGGTTATTAATACAAACAAGACTATTTCCTTCTATTTTTTTCATTGGCTGCTCGCATACGGGACATTGGAACAGATCAATATTACTTTTTACTAATTCACGCTGACGTTCTACTTTCTTCACGTTCTTTCCTCCATTAACTAATAATAAAAAATACTAAGAACAGTGTATCACAGCTAGAATTACAGTGGGCAAATTGCTATTATATAGGTAAGCATTTTCAAAAAGGAGGAAATTGAATTGATTGAACAATTTCTAATTGGAACCTATACCAAAAAGACAAGTAAAGGAATTTACAAGGTCACACTTGATACTGATCGAGAAAAAATTACCGATGTAAGTCTGGCAATCCCATCACAAAAGCCAGCGTATCTACAGGTGGGCCAAGACGGTCGGATTTATGCTATTAAGCAAGTAGATGATCAAGGGGGAGTTGCTTCATATTCCTTAGATGACAATAACGCAAAGATGTTAAGTGAAGTCTTAGCAGCCGGTGCACCACCTGCATATGTAGGTGTCGATGAGAAACGTCATTTGCTTTACAGTGCTAATTACCACACTGCTAAAGTAGATGTGTTCAAGATTAATTCAGACGGCACCCTTACCCAAACTGATTCGGTTTTGCATGAGGGTGCAACTGGTCCACAACCAGAACAAGAAGCTCCTCATGTTCATTATGCTGACTTAACTCCCGACAATCGGTTAGTAGTTTGTGATCTAGGAATGGATCTTGTTGTTGTCTACGATGTATCTGACAATGGCAAACTAACAGCTGTTTCACGTTACAAATGTGAGGATGGTTTTGGAACCCGTCATATTGCATTCCACCCAAATGGCAAATATGCATACCTATTAGGGGAATTAAGCAGTAAATTAGAAGTATTGAAGTACAACAGTTCGGATGCTTCTTTCAAGCACTTACAAATAATTAAAACGATTCCTTCAACCTGGACTGCCCATAATGGAGCAGCAGCTATCCGTATTTCAAGCGATGGTAAATTTGTATACACTTCTAATCGGGGAGAAAACACAATTGCTGTCTTTGAAATTCAACCGGATTTCACCGTTAAGCATATCCAGTCTATTTCTACTGAAGGTGACTTCCCACGCGACTTTAACTTAAACCAAGATGAACATTACCTTTTAGCTTCAAACCAAAACACAGATAATCTTACCCTTTACAAGCGGGATCCAACAACTGGTAAGCTGACTCTTCTGCAAAAAGATGTAGCTTGTCCAGAACCAGTTTGTGTTATGAAATGGAAGTAAATAGCGTAACATAACTGCAATTATTGGCTCTATAATATCTGATATTGATATAGAAACACTACTTTCGATATCAATATCAGACTTTTTTCTTTTAAAATAAAAAAGAGGTCCGCCCTCTGATACAATGAAATCGCCAAATCACACAGAAAAGAAGGTAACCTCCATGAATAATGATACAAGAATTTCCCTTAATTTGACAGACTTTTATTTATATTCCTCAAAAATAGAGAAATAAACATGGCTTAAAGTTTCAACTTTCGAATGATCGGGATTGAGCACGTTAAGATAATAAAAAACGTGCTACCTGTAGTTATCGCCTTCTTGTAGCTTTTAGCAAGTATTTATTTAATTAGCCGTAAAATAACTAAAAAGAATCATCACAGTAAGCAGAATGCCATAAATAATAACAGGGTCATAAATTACCATGTTGGTAGCTCATGACCCTATTTTTTCAATACGTACTACTATTGACTGCTTACTTTTTGTTTCGTGTGTTCGTTTCGCTTATGCACTTAACTGAATCAAGAAAGCACTAAAAGAGGGTTACATACCAAAAGCGATATGTAACCCTCTTTTATTATTAGCGTGGCAACGCCCTATCCTCGCAGGGAGCGATCCCCCAACTACTTTCGGCGTGTTGAAGCTTAACTTCTGTGTTCGGCA
>NZ_BMDS01000001.1 GCF_014635905.1 Limosilactobacillus caviae | reverse complement strand
CTCATTTGTAACCTTTGGTCCCTCTGGGTAGTTAGGGTTGATTGGTTCACCCGGTGTACCAGGCTTATTTGGCTTGAAGGTAGTTGTACCGTGCTTCAAGACAACCGTGTAAGTTTGCGTAGTATTGTCATCATTGTCAAAGACTGCGCCGGCTGGGAAGCCGTTACTTACAAGAACGTAGCCTTGGTCTTCAAGCTGCTTAATCGTTGCCGCAGTACTGTAGTCGATTAGGCTGCCTGGTTTACCAGTTAAGTTACCAGAAGTTGCGATTTGCGCGTTGTTGTTATCTTGATCAACGTAGTTAACAACAGCGTTTTGGTCGTTAACAACTGGAGTGTAGTGAACCGGTGTATCCTTACCAGGATCAGTAGGAGTTACCGTTGGTACCTCTGGAACGAAGCCTGGAATTGATGGTACTGGTTCATCTGGCGTTACCTTAGCTGGGTTCTCTGGATCAGTTGGGTACTGTGGTGTTGGTACGTTTGGAATTGGCTTGCCCGTTGGGTCAACTGGCACGATCTTACCATTCTTAGCGTACTGAACAGTAACCGTGTAATTATCATTTTCGTGAGTAAGCGTTACGCTCTTAACATTGACGCCATCGCCGTCACGATCAACGTTAACTACGTGGTAGCCTTCAACAACTGGTGTCTTAACGCCAGCAACAGATTGACTGCCGCTCCAAGTCAATGGTGTTACCCATTGACCAGTTACCTTGTCAAGGACACCTTCAGCAGTGAAGTTAACAGTTTGTTCAACTGGATCACTGATCTTGTTGCCATTTTCATCAACGTATTGAACAGTCCGGGTAACATTCTTTGTTACTTGGTCGGAACCTTGTGGGTACTTAGGACCTTCCGGATCGTTAGGGTTGATTGGTTGACCTGGCTTACCTGGTTCATTAGGGTTAACTGGTTGTTGGCCATGCTTCATCGAAATGGTAAAGTGCTGGTCAGTAGCCCCATCATTATCAAATTCCATGCCGCTCTTAAAGTCAGAATTTACGTATACATATCCGAGATTTTCAAGTGCGGTTACAGCATCGTTAATACCATTAAAGGTAATTTGTTCTCCGCTGATACCATCTTTTGCGTTGAACTTCGTTGTTATACCATTAACAACAACCTGTTGGTTTCCATTGTCTTGATCAACAATTGTTAAGTCCGCTTTTTGAATTTGATTGTAAACAACTGGGGTATCCTTACCTGGATCAGTTGGTGTTACTGTTGGTTGGCTTGGAACCCATCCTGGAACATCAGGAACTGGCTCATTTGGTGTTACCTTCGTTGGGTCTGTTGGATCGTTAGGGTATTCCGGAGTTGGTACATTTGGAATTGGCTTTCCTGTTGGATCAACAGGGATAATCTTACCAACCTTCTTGTAAACAACTTCTGTTACAACGTTTGGATTATCAGTAGTTGCTGTTAATCCACCAGCAGTCTTAACTGTAGCAACGTAACCCTCAATTACTGGAACGTCAATTACGCCAAACTTGTGACTAGTTTCCTTCCATGATCCTTCAGTAATTGTCTTACCAGTGACAGCATCAACAACATCTGGAGTCCGAACAAATTCGCTCGTTTGAACATTGTTTTCACGAAGCGTGTTGCCACTTTCATCAACAAACTTAATTGTTTGTGATGCTGGAAGTTTTTGACCATTCTTTTCAACTGTACCGTTTTCTTCGTAGCTAACAGTAACAGTATAATTTTCATCTTCATGGCTCAATACCACACCTGCAACATTATCGCGGTCAGCATCACGACTGACAGATACAACATGCATTCCATCAACGACTGGTGATTGAACACCCTTCACGTCTTGAGCGGGAGTCCAAGTTAATTCCCCTGGACCAGTAATCTTACCGTTTTCAACAGTTACTAACTTGCCGGTTACTTTATCAACAGTTCCATTAGCTGTGAAACGAGCTGTTTGGTTAACTGGAACAGCAACCTGTTCACCGGTCTTGGCATTTACATAGTTAATCGTCCGCGTAACATCTTTTTGCAGATCGGTCTTATTGTAACCTGCACCTGGGTGGTCTGGGTTTACTGGAGCAGTCCCATGCTTCATAACGATCTTAAAGTGTTGGTCATTAGCGCCATCATTATCAAACGTCTGATTTACATCAAAATCAGAACTGACATATTCATAACCAAGCCCTTCAAGAGTGTTGATTGAATCGGCATAACCGTTAAAGGCAATCTTCGTATTTTCAATTCCATCAGCATTGAATTTAGTCGTAACACCCTTAACAACGATTTGCTTACCATCATTGTCCTGATCGACAATCGTTAAGTCCGCTTTTTGAATTTGGTTGTAAACAACTGGGGTATCCTTACCTGGATCAGTTGGCGTTACTGTTGGCTGGCTTGGAACCCATCCCGGAATATCAGGAACCGGTTCATTTGGCTTTACAGACGTAGGATCAGTCGGTTCCGTTGGGTATTGCGGAGTTGGTGCATTAGGAATTGGCTTACCTGTTGGGTCAACTGGCACAATCTTACCATTTGGAGCATAAGTAACTGTTGTTTCAATATCATCTTGCGTTACTGCCGTTGCTGGTACATTTGCCTTGTCAGCATGGAAACCTTCAATAACTGGTGTTGCTACTTGATCATACTCAGTCTTTTGACCAGGAACAATTGTCCAGTCAGTATCGTATTTACCATCTTTAACCAGTTCATGGGTTACGGCATCGAGTGTAACTGTCCGACTCCATTTTGAAGTTTGAACATTATCAGCAGGAGTCTTGGTATCGGCACCAACATAATGAACGGTTTCCTTAACGTCTTTAGCATAAACAGATGGGTCAACATTCTTATTTGGATGATCAGGGTTTACTGGTAATTGACCGTGATTAAAGTGAACTTCAAAGACATTTGAACCGTCTGCATACTTAGTGCCAGGCACAAAACCATCATGTACTAATGTATAGCCTTGACTTTCGTAATCGGTGATTGAATCTTTAGTAGAATAATCAATTTCATCACCAACGTAACCCTTCAAATCGTCAGCCTTTAATTGCTTACCTGTCACATCATCAATGTACTTAACTTGACCAGTAGCGTCCTTGGCATATTCAAAGGTTACAACATAATTGTATGGCGTAAATTGACCATGGTCGGCACCATAAGTCGTCCGTAAAGTGTAACCATCAAAGGTCTTCGGTGTAGCATGCCATTCACCAGCAGAATACCAGTTTTTAGCTTCGTTAATTCCATTATTAGTTTGATCTGGATTATTAACATTAAACGCAATTGTTTCGCTATCTGCTAACTGATTACCTTGTTCGTCCACAAACTTAACAGTGACCGGCTTGTTAGGAATCAGGTTAATTGCTGTTTGGGCTTCATTCCAGTTATAGTAATCAGTGTTTTTGTGGTAGTTAAAGGTACCCATGTAGGTATAACCCTGATTATTATACTTGGCGATAACGTGATTCATTTTGGCTTCAATGTCACCATTATCATGTTCATAAGTTAACCCTTGCACACCGGAAACAGTAAACATGTCGGCTGGATCAATCGTGCTCCATTCAGGTCCAAAGTATTCACCATATTGAGCACCTGAACCATTTTGACTGCCTTTCGGGTTAGGGTTGTCCATAATCTTCTTGTACTTAAAGGTATGAACTTGGTAATTATAGTTTCCTTTTGATTGGATATTATTAAAAGTATCGACAAAAGTTGCCTGATCGTCTAATTGATAACCAGGAATATCAATGGCCCGCAAAAGGAACTTTGAAGCTGAAATACTTGTCTTATCACCATGAAGATAAGCATAACTATCAGTTGATGAAGCATTTCCACCAACAGATGATGTTGAGAGTACTTCACCAGTATCTTCATCAACGTAACGAACAAGAATTGGTGAGATTGGTGCATATTCTAAGGTTAAGTTAACATCCTTATCCTTAATTTTAGCCATATTGCCAGCCATGGTGAAGTTTTCATCAAGGACCTCAGGATTTAGTAATTTATAACCCGTTGGCGCCATCCCAAATGAATAAAGGCTTGTCCCGGTTTTACCTTCATCAATAAATGTACCATTATGTCTAAAGTTGTAATTAAATACGGTTGAGTATGTTACCGGAGCCTTACCTGTCGTAACGTCCACTGCCTTTACATTAACCTTATAAACTTGGTTAACATTTTCATTTGTGGTTGCAGGTGCCTGTAGTTTAGAAGCCTCTAACCCTTGAACACTAATTGCATTTGAAGCGGCAGGCGTTGTAGTAGGGATAAATGTTTCTGTCTTAGGGGTTTGTGCAACATTTGAAGCAGCACTATTTTGCGATGCGCTTGGTGTAGCAGATGATGCAGCAGGTGTTTGCTGGCTAGTAGCTGCACCGGCATTAGAAGAAGCATCATTAATTGCAGCAGAGGCGGCACTTTTAACGGTTGCTTCATAGTCATTAGCGACTGGTGTTTTAACATTTCCAGCCGGGTTGACAACAGCAGCAGGGGCAGTTGATGCATTAGCCGCGGTTGCTTGTTTCATTGTAGCAGTGCTTGCAGAAGCAACCACTAAATTATGGTCTGTTTGTTCTGCTCCGGCACTACCAGAATTAGATGCTGAGTTTGCATCCGTGGTGTCGGCAGATGCAGTTCCAGCGAAAGTTACCCCTAATAAAACTGAGGCAACTCCTACACTTAGTTTCTTGATTGTGAACCGTTGCTTATTTGGTTCATTTTTCTTAATTTGTTCTTGTAAATTCCTGTGAGATAGCATTTTATTTATCCCCCTTAATCAATAGATAAGTATATATTACATTCCATTAAATAGCTCCCATAACTTATCATCATTATTAATGATAAAGGTTTTGCGTTAAATGTAAATAGCACTTTTAGCAAGTTTTGTTATCAGTTGATATTTAATCTCTATTAAAAGCTGATAAGTCAACGTTTGTAAAGGAATAATTTTTTGCTAATTTTCTCCAAAAAGCTAAGACGCATGAAAATATTTTCATTTATAGTTAGTTATATTTTTGTATTTCAGTTAACGGACTTTTTATTTTACCGTTCCCTCTTAAACCTATATAAAACGGCAATTAATAGCAATTAATATTTTTCAGTAAACGGAAATTCTCTTATTATCCCGCCCTTATTCTATTAATTTATAAAATAATCCATATTTTTATATTAAAGTACCAATAATCTATCTATTGAACTCAATCACTGAGAATTAAGCATTAAAATCATCATTTCTATAATATACAATTAAAAGTGTTCCAATATTATCAAACGATAAATATTGGAACAATCAAAAAAGCCCTACAGATTTCCTGTAGAGCTTTCTTGATTAATGCAACAAGCTGCTTGCAATGAATTTTCGTTAATCCACTTATATCCATGTTAAGTCATAGCAATTAACTCAACTTGTTGCATTGTTTAATTGTCCGAACATAAAATTATTAATCTTCTTTACGACGCTTCTTTCCTAAGCCGACAAGTCCGGTTAATCCAAGGGCAGCAAGACCAAGGACTGCTGCGCTATTATTTTCATCATTACCTGTTTGTGGCAATGTCTTAGCATCTGACTTAACAGCTGGCTTTTGGGCAGCAGCTTGCTTAGCAACAGGTGCTTGCGGTTCTGCAGAAGCTGCTGGAGTATTTTCAGCTGGCGTTGCAGGACTTTGTGGGGTCTGTGGAGTAACCTTCTTGCCTTCTTCATTACCATTATCACCAGGATTTGCTGGGGTATTTGGCGTTACCTTATTAGGTGTCTCGTTATCATCACCACCAGGGTTACCTGGAGTTTCTGGTTGTTCTGGAGTAACCGGCGTAGTTCCACGATCGTAAATAACTGGCGTATTCGTACCAGGATCAACTGGTGTTACTGTTTCTTGCTCTGGAGTGTAGCCAGGAACAGTTGGTACCGGTTCGTTTGGTGTTACCTTCGTTGGATCATTAGGGTCAGTTGGGTAAACAGGATGATCTGCACCTGGAATTGGCGTACCAGTTTGATCAACTGGAATAATATGACCATTTGGTGCGTAAGTAATCGTCTCAACACTATCCTTGTCTGGATCAGCTTGTGGAGCATTAGCCACAGCTTTATCAGCATGGTAGCCGTCAACAACCGGAGTATTAACATTGCTGTAGCTATCATCTGTAGTCCATGGAGTTGAGCTAATTACTTCACCAGTTACACCATCAACTGATACGTGACGGTGCCATTGAACTGTTTCAACGTGGTCTGCTGGGTTCTTTTCACCAGCGCCAACATAATGAACAGTAAAGGTCGTCTTCTTTTGGGTAGCATACTTACCACTTTCATCATCGCCACCATGAGGGTTTTGAGGAGTAAAGATTGTTTCAGCATGTTTCAAATGAACAACGAAACTATTTTCACCGTCAGTAAATGTTTCACTACCATCCTTAAAGTTGTTAGATACTAATTCGTATCCTTTGCCTTCAAGGTCACTGATCTTATCAGTAGTCGTGTAGGTAATCTTATCGCCGACTTTACCACTGAAGTTATCAGTCGTAATTGTCTTACCAGTAGTGTCATCAATGTAAGTTACCTTACCTTGAACCGTAGCTGGAGTTACTGGAGTGTAAACTACCGGTGTATCTTCGCCAGGGTTAGTAGGTGTTACAGACGGAACTTCTGGATTGTAACCAGGAATAGTTGGTACCGGTTCGTTTGGCGTTACCTTAGCAGGATCGCTAGGATCAGTTGGATATTGTGGAGTTGGTACGTCCGGAATTGGGTTACCGGTTGGATCAACTGGCACAATCTTACCATTTGGCGTGTAAGTTACAACAACCGTGTAATCACTGTCACCATGGTTTACTGTAACCTTAGCAACGTTATTGCCGTTACCGTCACGACTAACATTTGTTACATGGTAGCCGTCAACTACCGACGTGTTTTGACCATTCAAGTCACCGTTTCCAGTCCAGGTAATTGGTGTTACCCACTTACCAGTGACATTATCGATGACCCCGGTACCAGTAAAGTGAGCAGTTTGTTCAACTGGGTCGTGGAGCTTATTACCGTTGTTATCAACATAGGTAATTGTCCGCGTTACGTTCTTCGTTACCTGATCTGATCCATTTGGATATTGAGGACCAGTTGGATCATTAGGGTTAATTGGCTGACCCGGCTTACCAGGATTTTCAGGAGTAATCGGTGTTGTTGTGTGTTCAACGTAGATTACAATGTTCTGATCACCCTTCGTAATACCAGTTGGGATCGTTACATCTGGGTTAACAACCTTGTAGCCCTTATTAGTAAGTGAAGTAAACGTACCAGTCTTATCATAACTGAAACTGGTGCCGACATTTTGATTACCGCTTGTCTTACCATATTCAGGCAAGTCAGTGTTGTCAGTTACATCATGAACGGTAATCGTGATTGAACCCTTGTCTTGTGTTGGTGTTGGCTTAGTGTAAGGTACCTTGGTATCGCCAGTTGGTGTATCTGGAGTTACGTTTGGCACATTAGTTGTCCAGCCTGGAACGTCTGGCGTAGGTTCATTTGGCGTTACTTTCGTTGGATCAGTTGGGTCATTGTGGTATCCAGGTGTTGGTGCATTTGGAATTGGGTTACCAGTTGGATCGACTGGGATAATCTTACCGATCTTGTGGTAAACAATGGTAATCTCTTTATCAGCATCACCTGGAGTTGCAGTTTGACCTTCATAAGTCTTTTGTTCCGCAACGTAACCGTCAATTACTGGGGCATTAGCATTAGCATACTTATAACTATCAGCATTCCAAGTACCGGTCTTACCAGACTTCGTAAATACAAACATGTCATTAGTATTATCATCTAATAACTTAGCATTACTGTTGTCACCATCGACATAGTGAACAATTTGCTTACCAACAACTGTTTGGTCAGCTGGAGTTGGTGTTGGTGTTACTGGGTTCTTAGCGTAGTTAATGGTAATTGCAATATTGCCATTAGTATGGTTAATTGTCTTACCAGCAACCGTACCTGTGCTACTGTTAATGTCACTTAAGTCTTCATTTGAAGCAGCGATGTTAGTAATGTGGTAACCATCAGTCTGAGGCCCTGCTACTTCATCAAAGGAAGCTTCATCAGCATCCCCATCCTTAACTGTCCAAGTCATACCATTAGCATTGCCAGTAATCTTGCCGTCCTTATCAACAGTTACCCATTGACCAGTAACCTTATCAAGTACTCCATTAGCTACAAAAGTAAGACTCTTTTCAACTGATGGAATATTGAGGCCGTCACCAATATAATTAATCGTCCGTGTAATGGTCTTAGTTAATTGTTCTGGTTGTGTACCATCTGGATACTTAGGACCATCTGGGTTATCTGGATTAATTGGTGTATTAGGTGTCTTTGGACCTGGTTGATCTGGATTTACTGGAACAGTATCGTGAACAAGGTTAACTTCGTAAGTAACTGTACCATTCGTGTAAGTTACCGTACCTGTTGGATAACCATCATGTTCAAGTTTATAACCTTGGTTAGTGTATTTAGTGATCGTATCCTTCGTGCTGTAATCTACATTTGAACCTTCATTACCAGTTGAAGTTGCCGTTTCAAGGGTCTTGCCCGTTGTCTTATCAACATAGTTAACAATTACGGTACCCTTTTGAACTGGAGTAGGCGTTACTGGTTTCTTGGCTAACGTAATTACTACTGAACTGTTTTGACTAGTTGGCGTAATTGTTTCACCAGCTACAACCCCATTATTCATATCAACATTAGCAATGGTGTTGTTTTCACTCACTTTAACAATGTTGTATTGGGTTGTATCAATAGCTTTAGTTGCGTCAAAGTCATGGTTTTCAGCGTTCCAAGTAACATGACCTGCACCAGTAATCTTACCGTTTTCAACTGTTACTAATTGACCAGTTACAAGGTCGACCACACCATTACCAGTAAAGGTAAATGTTTGATGAACCGGTGTCTCTGCTTGACTACCATCTTCGTAAACGTATGTTACATCACGTGTTACGGTGTTAGTCAACGTTTGTGGAACAAAGTTAGCCGGAATCTTATGTGGATGTTCTGGATCATTTGAATTTGGAACTTCTTGGCCAGGCTGTCCTGGTTTTTCAGGAGTAATTGGCGTAGTTGCGTGAACAAAGTGAACTTCAAAGACGTTGCCATCCTTTGCGAAGGTTTCGTTACCATCATCAAAGTTGTTTGATACTAAGTTGTAACCTTGACTTACGTAATTAGCAATCTTATCAGCCGTAGTGTAGTTAATCTTTTGACCAACATTACCACCAAATGTTGCTGAGGCTAGAACGTTACCAGTTGTGTCATCGATGTAAGTAATTGAACCATTAGCGGGTACTGGAACGTCTGGGGTCTTAGTCAAAGTAATAACAATCGTACTATTCTGACTAGTTGGAGTTACTGTTTCACCAGCAACTGCCGTACCATCCACCTTAGCAGTAGTTCCATTTTCAGTGATGTTTGATACATAGTAACCATCATGATCAATTGCAGCTACATTAGCAAAGTCTTGTGAGTCATGGTTCCAAGTGATCTTACCACGTTGGTTAAGAATGTTACCATCCTTATCAACTGTGACAAGGTTACCAGTTACCAAGTCAATTGTTCCTTCACCAGTAAAGTTTACGGTTTGAACAACATCAGCATGCGCCTTTGTTCCGTCAGTGTATTGGTACTGAACAGTCCGTGTAATCGTCTTTTCAAGATCAGTCTTAGATAAGTTTGGATTACTTGGAGTTGGCGTTTGTGGATGTTGTGGATCAACAGGATCAGTTGGGTTAGCAGGATTTTCTGGAGTTACTGGACGAGTACCATGCTTAACATTAATCACTACCCGTTGATTGCCATCAGTGTATTCAGTTGGAATAGTTGGCAATTCACCGTCAAGGACATAACCATTGTCTTCAAGAGCTGGCAAGTCCTTAGCATTTGGATTGTAGCTAAAGGCTGTTCCTTGATCTTCCTTCGTTTGAGGTTGACCATAACCTGGAATATCAACATTATCTGTTGTGTCATGGTAGATAACTTCAATTGTACCCTGCTTTACAGGTGTTGGTGGTGTTACCTTTTTAGCCAACGTAATTACTACTGAGCTGTTTTGACTAGTTGGTGTAATTGTTTCGCTTGCTACCACACCATTAATACGGTCAACGTTAGCAGTAGTATTTGTCTTACTGATACCAACAATTTGGTAATTAGTAGTATCAATTGACTTAGTGGCATCAAAGTCATGATCATCAGTATCCCAGCTTGTCTTTTCAGCACCAGTTACACGGTCAGTTACTGTCTTACCGTTGAAAGTAAAGCTTTGGTTAACTGGCGTATCTGCTTGACTACCATCTTCGTAAACGTATGTTACATCACGCGTTACGGTCTTAGTAACATCCTTAGTAGTCGTATCGTGAGTTAAGTGAACTTCAAACTTGTTTTCACCATTCGTAAATGATTCATTACCATCTTTGAAGTTATTGGATACTAGCTTGTAACCTCGACCTTCGTAATTAGCAATTCGGTCAGCCGTAGTGTAATCAATCTTTTGACCAACACTACCACCGAAACTTGCACTTTCGAGCGTGTTACCAGTCGTATCATCGATGTAAACAATTGAACCATTAGCAGCTACTGGAACTTCTGGGGTCTTAGCGTAAACAACTTTAATCGTTGAGCTTGCAGTATTGCGATTTACAGTTTGTGCAGTAACCGCACCATTGGCATCGACAGTAAATCCTGAAATACCGTTGCCGCTCACAGAAATTACGTGGTAGCCATCAGCGGTCTTCGCAGCAATTGCATCAAAGTTGGCATCTGTATCTGGAGTCCAAGTCAATCCATCAGCAAGACCAGTAATCTTACCATTTTCAACAGTTACCCACTTACCAGTTACATTATCTAAGTAACCAGAACCTTGGAACTTAGCTTCTTGGTGTTCAGGAGTTAAGCCTGGCATTACATTACCTTGTTCGTCAACATAAGTTACATCACGTGTAATTGTACGATCAAGGTATTCCTTAGTGTAACCATCCTTGTCATCTGGATGATCTGGGTTTACCGGAGTTACACCATGGACTAAGTTGATTACCCACTTTTGACTGATGCCATTCTTATCATCAGTGTTGTCGTAGTTACCAAAATTAATTCCAGCATAGTTAGTAGCATCTAGGTTAGTACCGTTGTATGAAGCACCATCCCAAACGTAACCCTTGTTCAATAAGTTTTGAACAAATTCTTGAGCATTGCCAAAGCTGATTGCATCGCCTTCAAGACCAGGTTGAGTGTAACTACCTAAGTCTTGTTCTTGACCAGGAGTTGCATCGCGAATAGTCAATTGAGCATTTTGTTGCGTCTTAGCTGGAGTTACTGGAATATAGGTTACAGATACGTTTACGTTTGCACTGTTTTGATCAATTCCAGTGATTTCCTTAACGTTCTTGTTACCGTCATCATAACCATCTTGAACACTGGCAATATAACCATCAAGATATGGAGTTACAACAGTACTGAACTTATTACCATCTTGAGCAGTCCAAGTAATGTTTTGAGTTTGATCACTTAATTCCTTGCCATCCGCGTCAGTCCACTTCTTAGTTACTGAGTCGTAGTATGCTGTACCGTTAAAGTGAAGTGTTGCTGTTTTATCAGCTGGAGCTTGTGCATTTCCACCATTAACTACATAATGAACAGTTTCAGTTACAGTCTTTTGAAGATCATCTTGGTTCAAACCGTTACCTGGCTTATCTGGCGTTACAGGAACAATATTATGCTGTACATAAATTGTGTAACTGTGATCACCCTTAGTAACTTGAGTTGGAATTGTAACATCTGGGTTAAGTACCTTATACCCTTTACTTTCAAGATCGCTAATTGTAGTGGTCTTGTTAAACTCGAAGTTAGAACCAACATCTTGAGTACCAGTGTTCTTACCATATTCAGGTAAGTCTACATTATCAGTTACGTCATGAATAGTAACAATAATTGAACCTTGATCCTTAACTGGTTCAGCGTCCTTATCATAAGTTACAGTTACGTTTACGTTTGCACTATTTTGATCAATTCCTGGAATAGCCTTAACGTTGCCATTACCATCATTGTAGTTATCACTAACTTGAGTTACGTGGTAGCCAGGAACTACTGGTGAAATCACAGTATCAAATTGGTGACCATCTTGACCAGTCCAAGTAATGTTTTGGCTTTGATCCTTAAGTTCATTACCACTTGCGTCAGTCCACTTCTTAGTTACTGAATCGTAATATGCTGTACCGTTAAAGTGAAGTGTTGCTGTTTTATCAGCTGGAGCTTGCGCATTTCCACCGTTAACTACATAATGAACAGTTTCAGTTACAGTCTTTTGGAGATCATCTTGGTTCAAACCATTACCTGGCTTATCTGGCGTTACAGGAACTACAGTATGGTCAACGTAAATTACAAAACTTTGATCACCTTTAGAAATATGAGTTGGAATTGTAATATCTGGATTAAGCACCTTGTAACCTTCATTAGTTAACTTAGTAATGTTGCCTTGAGTGTCGTAAGTAAATGTAGTACCAACATTTTCAGTACCACTATTTGCTTCGTAGCCAGGAACATCTTGACCAGTCTTAACATCGTGAACAGTTACCTTAATTGAACCTTGTTCTGCAACTGGAGCTTGCTTAGTCAAGTAAATAGCAAATTGTTGATTACTATTATTTTCAGTAACAAAGTTACCAAAGTTCAATTCGCTGTATGACTTACCGCTCATTTCAACATTGTTAGTTACATCTTGGGCATGGTCAAATACATAACCATTGTTAATGTAAGCAGAAACAATATCAGAAGCACTACCGAAGTTAATTGCAGTACCCTTAGCACCAGTATCACTTGCTGTACCAACTTGCTTACCATCTGCGTAAATTGCCAATCCAGCTTTATGTGTTTCAACCGGGTTTGCCTTGTAGTAAACAGTAGCTTCTACATTACCATGGTCATAAGCAACATTTTGGATTTCTTGAATATCATTACCGTCAGCCAATTCACTTGGGGTAGTCTTAGCAGCATCAATTGTGTATCCTGCAATGGTTGGTGATACAACCTTAGCTAAGGTTGTTGGATTTGACCAAGCAAAGTCACTTAACTTAGCACTACTAATGTCAATTTGGTTAGCAATGTCATAATCATAAGTGATTACACCATTTTCAATGCTCTTAATCTTAAGCATCTTGCCAGTTACCTTGTCAACACGACCTTGGCCTTTGAAGGTAAGAGTATTGGTGTAGTCTGTGGCAACAGGCTTATTAGTATCTTCATCAACATAATGGACTGTTTCAGTAACAGTTTGTGTCAAATCAGTTCGACCATAAGCATTTTCTGGATTAATTGGAGCGTAATCATGTTCAAGATATACGTAGAATGATTGATCTACACCAGGCTTGTCATCAAATGTCCATTGACCTGCGGCATTCGCATAATCAGTACCGTATTTAGTTGGGTTATTTGGATCACTAGTTGCTTGAACAATGCTATTAACCTTGTAGCCAGCTTTAATTAAGCTATCGATAGTAACTTGAGCACCGTTGAAGTTAATTGCAGTGTTATCGTCACCGGACGTCTTGAAGTTAGCAAGTTCCTTTTGGTTATCACTAAGATCAATGATGTGTAAGTCGGCATTTTCGGCTTGTGGCTTTTCATCTGGAGCATAAGTTACCGTTACTGTGTAATCTGAACCAGTGTGATTAATAGGAGTTGAAGCTACATCATTGCCATTTGCATCCCGATCAACACTTACAACGTGGTAACCCGGAATCTTAGGAGTGGTTACCCCATTAAATGTTTGATCTGCTGACCAAGTTAATGGAGTAATCCATTCACCAGTTACCTTATCAAGGACACCCTTTGCCGTGAAGTGTACTGGTTGTTGAACATCATTTGGTGTGTATTCACCGGCACCTTCATAATGAACAATCCGCGTAATGTCCTTAGTAAGGTCAGTTTCGCTAGTACCATTTGGATACTTAGGTTGTTCATTTTGTGGACGTGGGTCATTAGGGTTGATTGGTTGATCTGGAGTACCTGGATTTTCTGGAGTTACTAGAACAGTATCGTGTACCAAGTGAACTTCAAAGGTGTTCTTAGAAGCATCCTTATTAAAGACTTCTTTACCGTCAGTGAAGTCTTTAGATACTAACTTGTAACCCATGTTGATGTAACTGTTGATCTTATCTTGAGTAGTGTAATCAATATTAGCATCAACATTACCGCTAAGCGAATCAGTCTTCAAAGTACTTCCTGTAGTATCGTCAATGTAAGTTACCTTACCAGTTGTGGTATCTGGTGTTGGTGCGGCATCCTTAGCATACTTAACTGTTACTGTGTAATCTGAACCAGTGTGGCTAATCTTAGCACTATCAACGTTTTGGTTGTCGTTTGTGTCCTTATCAACACTTACGACATGGTAACCCGGAATCTTAGGAGTGGTTACCCCATTGAATGTTTGATCTGCTGACCAAGTTAATGGAGCAGTCCATTCACCAGTTACCTTATCAAGGACACCCTTTGCCGTGAAGTGTACTGGTTGTTGAACATCATTTGGTGTGTATTGATCTGCACCTTCATAATGAACAGTCCGCGTAATGGTCTTATCAATTGAAGCTTTGTCCGTTCCCGATGGGTACTTAGGACCATCTGGATTATCAGGGTTGATTGGCTTATCTGGCGTACCCGGCTTATCTGGAGTTACAGGTTGAATACCATGCTTAAACGTTACGTAGAATGTTTGAGTATTGCCGTTAACATTGTCAAAGCTTGGTTTAGTACCATTTGCATCAAAGCCATTTGATACCAATACATAACCTTGCTTTTCGTATTCAGCAATCTTGTCGGCAGTACTGTAGTTAATTGCATCCCCTGCTAGACCAGTTAATTGATCACTTTGTCCTAAATCAACAGGATGAGCTGGGTCATTTACGTCTTGGTAAACAACTAACGCATTTTGTTGTTCAGGAGTTGGAGCATCCTTAGTGTAAACAACATTTACAACTTGGTTAACGCCACGTTCAGGAGTAGCAAATTTTACGGTCTTAGTACCTGGAGTGTAACCTGTTACTGCTGGTGAATCAACATCAGTAAAGGCACCCTTATCAGAAGACCAAGTACCTTCATTTACAACTGCACCCGTTACTTTGTCAACAGTGTTAGTCCGCGTCCAGTTAATAGTTTGCGTTGCACTATCATCTGGAGCCTTTGTACCATCTGCCATGATGTAGTGAACATGAGCAGTAGTTGTTGCAGTTTCAGTCTTGTCCCCAGTTGCGTGTTTCAAGTAAATCTTGAAGCTTTGGTTAGATTGAGAATCATTGTCAAAACTTGGGTAAGTGAAACCATTTTGGGCATCCCCACTCATACCTTGACCTTCAGATTTTTCAAATGTGTAACCATTGTTCAAGTAGTTTTGTAGTTGCGCGTTTGAACCGTCAAAACTAATTTGCTTACCTGATTCGCCACCAGCGGAGTAAGTTGCCAATACTCGTTGATTTTGTGGATCATTATCATCAATAATTTGTAAATCAGCAGCTTGAGCAGAACGGTTGTAAACAACAGTTACACGTTGGTTTACATTACGTTCTGGAGCGTTAAACTGAACTTTTTCAAGACTTGGGGTGTAACCATCCTTTGAAAGATCTGGGGATGTTACATCAGTAAATGCATTCTTGTCAGCTTGCCAAGTACCTTCCTTTACAGTAGCACCAGTTACTTTATCAATGGTATTGGTGCGGGTGTAAGTAACAGTTTGAAGATCACTATCTTTAGGAGCTTGTACCCCATTATCCGCAATAACATAGTGAACTTGAGCAGTTGCTGTAGCAGTTTCAGTCTTGTCTTCAGTATCGTGAACTAAGTAGATCTTGAAGTCTTGAGCATCGTTACCGTAAGTTGGGTAAGTGTAACCACTTTGAGCATCTCCACTAAGATTACCAGCAGTCTTTTGAACCTTGTAACCTTGACTCAAGTAACTTTGAAGGATCTCATTTGAGTTAGCAAAGTTAATTTGATCTTCACTCTTACCTTCGTTACTAAATGAAGCCAATTGCTTAGGTGAGTTAGCATCGTTGTTATCAATAATTTCAAGGGTTGCCTTTTGCGTAACTTCAGGTATCTTGTTCTTAGTGTAAGTTACAGTTACATCGTTAACCTTTTGACCTGGATAAACAGTTACGCCCCCAACAGTTGAAATGTCAACCTTGTCATAACCTACTTCACTAGGAGTCTTAGAAGCTACAGAATCCATGTTTTGGGTTGTTGGCGTCCAAGCACGATCCTTATCAGTAGTCGTTACATTAGTAGTGCCATCAGTACTGTAGCCTAAGATTTGACCAGTTACCTTATCAATCACGGCATTACGTTCAAAGGAAACCGTTTGAGTGTAAGTACTCTTACCATCTGGAGCCCCATTTACTGGAGTTGTGGTACCATCTTCATTTACACCAACATAGTTAATATGACGAGTTACTTCAGTAGTTAAAGCTTCCTTCGTCAAACCATCTGGGTAAACGGATGGAGTATTCCGTGGATCATTAGGGTTAATGTTGCCACCAGGATTATGTGGCTTCTTTGGTGTAATTACTTCAGTTTGGTGACCGTAGTAAACGTTAACCACTGCATCCTTGGTGTTGCTATTGACAGTTACATGATCAGCTTGGGCTAAGTCTGGAGCAGTGTAACCTGCGTTTGAAAGATCTGATGAAGTTACTTGAGCCCAGTCACCAGTGTTCCAACCATCATCAGTAGCAGCCTTAATAAAGGTCTTACTATCAGCACTAACAGTACCGTAACCCATATCTTGACCAGTTGATGATACAACGTGTGTCCGTGATAATGTCACGTTTTGGGTTGTTGGATTACCAGCAATCAAGTTAGTTGGAATCTTTTCACCAGTTACCCGGTCATAGTAGTTAATCGTCCGCGTTACAGTCTTAGTCTCAGTAGTACCAGTGTATGTCGGTGCTTCTGGAGTCTTAGGATTGTAAGTAACGACAGTTGTTGGGTTTTGGTTTGGATCTGGAGTTGGTGCTGGAACATTCGTCTTGTCTGGAGTGTATCCATCAAGGTTTGGTGTTGGTACATCAGTGTAGTTATCTGGAGTAGTCCAGTTACCAGTTGGGGTAGTTACCCCTGTGACCTTATCCTTAGTTCCTGGCCGAGTCCAAGTAATTGTTTGCGTGCTATCGGATGGTGGGTTAGTCTTGCCATCTGAAACAACATAGTGAACAGTTGAAGTAGTAGTCTTCTTGTCCGTTACGTTTTCAGTATCGTGAACTAAGTACAACTTAAAGTGTTGGTCACTAGCACTGTTGTTATCAAAGTTGCTGAAATTGATTTCACTGTATGAAGTTGGGTTAGAGGTTTGGTTTTGATCATTTACAAAACTATCGATCTTGTATCCCTTAGAGATTAAATCAGCAACGTAATTTGTGGAACCACTAAATGAAATTTGGGTACCAGTCTTACCACTATTATTGAAACTATTAAGTTCCTTGTTGTTATCGGTCTTATCGTAAATAACTAAGTCAGCTTTTTGTTCAACTTCTGGATTTGGATTATAAACAACAGTTACTACTTGATCACGATTTGGTTGTGGAGTAGTAAAGTTAGCGACAGCTTGATCTGGAGTGTAACCAGTTACAGTTGGTGAAGTTACACTAGTAAAGCTGCTCTTGTCTGGAGTCCAAGTTCCTTCAGTAGTTGCACCAGTAACCTTGTCAGTAGTGTTAGTACGAGTCCAATTGATTGTTTGAACCGGACTATCAGCTGGGGCAACTGGCTTGTTAGCTTCATTACCTGCCACAACATAATGAACGTGAGCATTAGTTGTTGCAGTTTCAGTCTTAGTATCAGTTCCATGAACCAAGTAAATGTTAAAGTTTTGAACATTACCGTCAATATTATCAAAGTTACCAAAGTTAATATTTGATGCAGTACCAATTGAGTTGCCATTGGCATCAGTTGCACTATCAAATACGTAACCTGAATTCAAGTAAGCTTGAAGGGTTTGTGGTTCACCATCAAAGCTAATTGCACTATCCTTTGTACCATTATTGTTCTCAAAAGCAGATAATTGCTTGTTGTTTTCAGTCTTATCGTAAATAGTAACCTTAGCTTTTTGTGGGGTATCTGGAGTCTTAGCATCTGGAGTGTAAACAATCGTGACATCAATATCACCAGATGTTGGAGTTACGTTAACTGCATTTGCACTACCATCAGCGTTAGCATTTACGTTACCAGTAATGTGGTATCCAGCTACTGGTTGACCAGCAACTTGAGTCAAAGTACCGTTAGCAGGAGTCCAAACAGTATCACCAGTCTTGCCAGTTACCAAGTCCTTGGTAGCAGTTCCGGTAAAGGTAACTTTTTGGTCTGCTTGTGGAGTCAAGTGACTTTCTGGCGTAGTGCCATCAGTAAAGATGTAGTGGAAACGACGCGTTACATCTTGGTTAGTTGTAACTTGTTGCGTTTGGTGACCATAGTAAACATTGTAAACAAGGTCTTGAGTAGTTGGTGTTACTTCATGAGCCGCCACAATATTTGCGCTAGTTCCATCTTGGAATTCTGGAGCGGTGTAGTTGTAAGCACTAAGATCAGTTGAACGCTTAGCATTAAATTGAGTGCTAGTTTCACCATCAGCAGTATGCCAATCTTGAGTTCTAAATGATTTACCATCACTGCCAACAGTACCGTAACCTACAACTTTACCATCTTGATCCAAGACCTGAGTACGAGTGAAAGTCACTTCATCAGTAACTGGATTTTGGCTAATTAAATCAGAAGGAATCTTTTCTCCAGTCACTTTGTCGTAGTAATTAATTGTACGATGAATTGTCTTAGATTCTTCAACACCTTGGTGGTAAGTAGTAGTTTGAACTGGGTTCTTAAAGTGAACAACGAATGCTTGAGTAGTGTTGTCATCGTTATCATAAACTGGGAAATCAACACTAGTAAAACTACCACTTGCTGAACCATTAGTTACACCATTACCAGTAGTACCGTTGTAAACATAACCTTGACCAATCAAGTTAGTAACAGTAGATGCAGCATTAGTGAAACTAATTTTGCTCCCTGCATCCCCACTAGCATCTTGTTGTGTACTCAAACTTGCACCAGTATCATCATTTACAAAAGTGATGTTAGCTTTTTGAGAATTGCTGATAGCTCTATAAAGAAATACTACATCTTGATTACCCGGCCGACGTCCATTAAAGAATGCCGATCTATCACCTTGTGCAGTAGCTGCTGCTGCATCTAATTTTGGATCTCCAGTGCCTGCTGTATACACTGAAGGCAAGCTTTGGGTAGTAATATTACCAGCTTGAACTAACGTAGCGGACATTGCGCCAGGTACAGCGTCATTAGGTTGAATGTCATAAGTATTTAATGTAACGGTTCCGCCATCATCAAGTTGCTGAGTTATGTACAATCTGCTTGGACCATAATCCGTAGTACTTATATTAATATTACCTTTACGTCCGCTTCCAATAGTTCCTTTAAGGGGAGTATTTAATACATCTCCTACGGTAATATCTACGCCAGAATTATTAGTTAAGACACTATTAAGAAGCGTCTTACTTAATTTCGAAGAATCGTAGCCATTTTCACCACGATCTACCTTAGTATATACCTTACCGTTATATGATACTTTTAAAGGTCCATCATCAGTAACATCATAAGTTTGACCGGAGATAAGTTTTTCGGAAGTCTTATGTGCCATTACTTCTCCAGTATCAGCATTTACATACCAGATAGTTTGCTGAACCTTTCCCGGAATCTCTCCACCAGCACCATTCCAATTTTGCTGAGCAATTGGAGAATCATTAACCGGATCTCCATTTCTATATACAACAGTTAAGTTAGCACTACCAAGAGTAAACGCACCTGTACTTGGGACTGCTACAGGGCTTTTACCATTTCTATCATATAAGTTAATCCGAGTATATCGATAACCTGTACCAGAAAGGTGGGCGTTGACTGCACGCGAATAAGTATAAGTACCACCCTTATATACATTACCATTGGTTTGAGTAATTGTTAGCGGTCCATTCCATGGTCTTGTATATGTATCTTTTCCAATAGTAGCTGCTAATTTATTACCTACATAAAAATAAATATTTTCTCCAGGATTATCCTTATCAGTAGCAGCAGTTAAAATGTTACCATTACTTTTATCACGCCATTGCGTAATACCAATCTGAGCAGCTGGAACGTAGCCACCAAAATAAGTATCATAATCACTGTTATTACTAATATTAAAATCTGGTGTAAACGTAGATAAATCTACTGGAGTATCATTGTTTGAATTAGTAGCAAGTAACGAAGTACCGAATAATTGAGCCAAGTTGGCGTTATTAAATGTTGATGTATCAAAACTTTGTGTATTGAAAGTTTGTGTACTAGCACTAGCAATTGTACTCTCTGGTGCTGCACCAGCATTGGCTTCAGCAGCTGATTGTGGAAGTGCCGACTGCTCGCTTACAGCACCTGCTTGGCTTGCCATAGTAGCGCTAATTGCAGCTTCATATTCATTTGCAACTGGAGTCTGTATGTCACCAGCTGGATTTTGTGCTGTCGCAGTAGATCCACTAGCTTGATTAGTAGCGGTAGCTTGTTGCAGTGTTTGATTACTTGCCGAATTTAAAACTAAATTATGATCCGTTTGTTCAGAATCAGCACTAGTATTATCATCAGCTGTGTCTACTGTATCAGCAGATACACCGTTAGCAAAAGAAATCCCCAAAAGAACAGAAGCTACACCAACAGATAATTTCTTGATGGTGTAACGTTGCTTTTTAGGTTCATACTTCTTAAATTGTTCCTGATGATTATTCCGTGATAACATCTAAATTCCCCCTTAGTATTTTTTATATCGCCAGCAATAAATATAATAAATAACTATAATACTTGTTTTAATTTAAAACACAACCATTCTTTTGCCGATTTTTAATGCAGAAAGTCGCAATCAAGGTTATCATTCGATAAAAGCTTGATATATTCGCACTTTCGCCTCCTTTAAAAAGCTAAAAAAGGTTTAAGTTTTTTTAAACAAATGATTTTTTTGTCATTTGTTAATCGTTAAGCATTTTACTTTCATTATATCATTTGATAAGGAACTAAAAATCTAACTCTGAGCTAAATTCATACTTTTTACATTAATAATTTATTTATTTTCCTTCTTAATTTCACCAAAATAAAAACAAAAGGCTGGGAGAAAAAGTTATTTTTCTCACCAGCCTTTTGTTAGTTCTTAACTATTATTATAAAGATAACATGCGAAATAACTACAGAGCTAGTGTCTAACTACGAACGCTAGCTGTGTCCGTTATCGTTCTAAGTTAGCCATAAGCCCTGTCGAGAAGGTTAATTCCTACTCACTTGTTTAGCTTGTTATCGCTCTTAGTTAAAATTAAAATACTATTTCTCACGCTTTTTCTTCTGCATCCCAGCTAAACCAAAGATACCTGCAAGGGTTGCAAAGGCAAAACCAAATAAAGAATTATTATTTTGATCATTACCAGTTTGGGGAAGAACATTAGCTTTTGATTTTCCTTTTATTGGAATCTGAACTAATCGACGTGAGGCAAAGTGTTGATTTGTAACATGTTGGATTACCTGTTCAACTGGTTTATTTTTCGGCTGATCATCAGTTACCTGCTTATCACCATTACTTGTTGGTGCTACTGATTTAGTAGGTACTGATGGTTCAGTCGATTGAATTGGAGTTAACGGTTGACTAGGATTAGTCGGTTGTTCAGGAGTAATTGGCATTACTGGTTTAATAGGTTCTGATGGTCGATTATCCTTGGCGTATTCAATTTCAATATTTTTGTTTTGATCACTAGGAACAACCATTTCAGTTGGCACAGTAGTCTGACTAGCTATATAACCATCAATTTCCGGCACAGAATATGTTGGCCATTCAGTACTACCATTAGCTTGCCAACCACTATAAGTTACCTTGCCAGTAACCGCATCAAATGTTGCAGTCCGTATAAATTTAACCGTTTGAGTAATTACCCGTCGTTGTCCATCAGGTAACTTAATAGTAATGATCCGTGTTACCTCTTTTGTTAGGGATTCCATCTTTTCATAAGTAGTTGATGGATTACCCGGAACTTTTCCTGTTGGCGCTTCTTCTCCTGGCTTAACAATGGTCACCTGATGCTCAATCAAAACGATAACATCGGGGATATCCTTATCATTTGCAATAACTGTTGTTGGGATTAATTGTCCCGGTACAAGTTGCCATCCTGCTGGCACAGCCAAATTCACCACAACCGTCTCACCAGTTTTACCCTGGAGAGCAGTTTGACTAATATCACTACCATTTTCATCCCGATAAATAATAAATCCAGTCTGTTCATCAGGCGTATAGGTAATATCAATTGTTTCATCTGTAGTTGTACCCGTGACGGTTTGAGCGGCAACAATACCTTGACTAGGGGTATAGCCAGCAACCGTTTCTGGTGTAAAGGCCACAAATTTACTATTTTCCCATTTAATGTCAATAACTTCTCCAGTAACGAGATTCTTTGTGCCAATTCCTGTTAAAACAACTTTCTGAACGGTTTGTTTATCACCACTCGGCAAATGCTCAATAATTATCCGCTTTACCACTTTACGCTCTTGAATCAGAGTAGTAGCTGGCTCAATAACAATAACAGTTGTCCCGCCAGTAATCTTCACTGACTGAGGAAGTTTTCCAACTACCTGCCAATTAGTCGGAACTTCTGGCTTGAAGGAAACATCACTGTTCTCTTCTCCAGTAATAGTCTGTGTATGAATTATTTGATCATTGGCATCTTGGTAACTAATAATCTCTTGTCCTTCCTGTGGGACCGGTACCTTATCATACGTGATGTTAACCGTTTCATTTGGCGTATCAGCATTTACCGTCATTGCTGAAACGATCTTTTGACTAGGTACATAGCCCGTAACAGTAACAGGTTGGTAATTAGCCCATTGTGAAGAACCTTGAGAACGCCATTCAGTGTACTTAATTTCACCTGTTACTTCATCAAAAATCGCTGTCCGAGTAAATGTAACTTTTTGTGGAATCGACTGTTCTTCGCCACTTGGATATTTAATATTGATTGTCCGTGTTGGTGTAACCGTTAGTTGTTCCATTGTTGGATAATTCTTGGATGGATTACCTGGAACTTTGCCTGTTGGAATATCAGTCGTAGGAGTTTCCGGAGTAACAATAGTTGTTCCATGCTTAACCTGGATTACTACAGTTGGAATACCCTTTGCTGTTGCTATGACAGTCTTTGGAACTTCTTGACTTGGAACTAGTTGCCAGCCTGCCGGAATTTCTGGTTTAACTGCTACTGCTTCTCCAGTCTTTCCGCTAAGCGGACTGGTACTTATTTCGTTGCCTTCTTTGTCTTGGTAAGAAATAATACCGCTTTGTTCATTCGCTGTGTAAGTAACCTCGATAATCTCATCTTTTTGACCATTCTTAACTTCAACTGCTGGAATTACTTCTTCACTTGCGGTGTAGCCCTTGACTTCTGCTGGAATAAATTCTTTCCAGCTTGCAGTTGACCATTCTCCATAAGCTACTTTGCCCGTTACATCATCGTAACTTGCGTCACGGTAGATCTTCGCAGTTTGAACTTCTGTACTCTTAGTTCCATCTGGGTTAATTACATTGATCGTCCGAGTAATTGCTTGGTTCAACTCATTTTCATGTGCTCCATCAATTTCTTTACCCGTTGGCGTCTTTTCCCCTGCTGGAACTGGATTATTATGGTCAACATTGGTTGTTCCATGCTTAATCATAATTAAAGTAGTCCCATTATCAACAATGATTTCAGTAGGTACATTACTTGGATCACTTGCTACCCAACCTACTAGAATTTCAGGAGTAAATGGAAGTTTTGTTCCCTTTATATGACCATCAATATTAACTGAACTAATTACATTATTATCAGCATCTACGTAGTTAATAGTTTGGCTACTATTTTCCAAAGTAAATATTGCTGTTGAACTAAAGTCAATATTGTAATTTGGATTTTCATGACGAATCTTATTGATTACATCTCCACTAAGCTCAACATCATAAGTCCCAGCTTCAGTTAATTGAGCTGGATGACCATCTTTACTGAATACAAAATCATTTACCGTTAATCCAGTAATATTTTGTTGTTGTCCATTTAACACCACAACAACTGAATAATTACGAGGATCAAGTTCTAAATCTTTAGTAGTTTGAGAACCACTTATTGTTGCATTCGTCTTAGCAGGAATAATTACTAATAATCCCTGACTGCCGTCATAGCTGTAGTTATAGTTACTATCAGCTGCTTTGATTGCATCAATTCCAGTTTGACTTAATTCAACTTGGTAAGTACCTACATTTACTGGATTTCCAACAACTTGAATATCTTTATCAGTTAAGTTATATGTTTGACCATTAGAAAGTTTAACTTCAAATTTATCAGGATCTAATGTCACTGCACTTCCTGTATAAGGAGTTTCTTGATTGCCATTAAAGCTAATTGTTGCATTCGCTTTACTAATTGTGACACTAGCTAAACCATTGAAACTCCAAATGTAATTATTGTTAGTAGCAATTTTACTTTGACTAGAGTCCTTAAGCTTTAAGTAATAAGTACCTACATTTATTGGTTTACCAATCACTTTACCAGTTTCATCAACCCACTCATAGTCATCGACAGATAAAGTAGGTGCCATAAGATTTACGCCATTGTTAGTTGCGATGTTATTAGTAATCTTATCAACATTAATTACAGGAGTTTGACCATTGTAAACCACTTCATATGAACCTGAAGTGGTTACATCAGCACTAGCTTTAGTAATGGTGTAAGTACCCGCAACAGGATTACTCCAATCATAATTTGGATAGTCTTGTTTAATCTTATCAAGAGCCTTTTGACTTAAAGTAACGTTATAACTGCCTGCATCTACTGGAGTTGAGTCAGCACTAAAGATTACATCACCAGCAGTAAGTGGAATATTAATAGTTTGATCATTATTAGTGGTGATTTCTAACTTGTAATTATCTACATTCAAGTTAGGTGATTCACCATTATAAGCCATACTATCTGAACCATTTGAAACAATCCGAATTCCAGCAGAAGCTTTTTTAATAATAAAGCTCCCATTACCTGTTGAAGTATAAGTGTAATTCTTTGTTCCAAAGTGCTTTTCAATATTCCGCAATCCTTGGTTAGAAAGGATAACCTCAAATGTGCCAATGCTAGTTGGAGTTCCATTTTCAAATTGGAAGTCACCGGCAGCAGGAGTATAGGATAAAGTCTTACCATCAGCTGTTTCAACACTAATCGTGTAATCATTTGGATTTAAAGTAGTAGCTTCACCGTAAATAATAGTCGGCACGGTAGTTTTATCACTTACAGTAATGGTTACAGGCATTTGAATTACATCAAACGGTGCTGTATTGGCATCATCTGAAAGTAACCAGTTGTAATCCAAACTATTTAATTTTCTAATGTTTTCCAGCGCTTGATTAGTTAACTTAACTTGATAATTACCAACTTCATTTGGCGTAGTTCCTACAAATTCAAGATCACCAGCTTGTAAAGTATAGCTATAGTTATCTTTATTTACTAATCCTGAAATTGAAACAGAGTACTTACTGTAATCAATTGGCTGATCCTCACCAGTGTAGCGAACACTTTCACTACCATTTAAAGAAATATAAGCATCAACTGGCGTAATTACATAGTTAGCCCCTTTTGTATGTTGCTTATCAACGTCTGTATTGTCGGAATCAGACGTAATATCTGAATTTTCGTTACTTATAGTGCCGTCAGTTGCAACAAATTCTTCTGATTTATTATCACCAAAATCATAATTTGGATAGTATTTTTTTAAAGCATCATAAAGTTTTTGAGTTGGCACTAACTCATAATTACCTACCTGCGTTGGTAAATTATTATCAGAATATTGGGTATCCTTAAATTGTAAATCACCTACTGATAATGGTGTTGGATAAAGAATATCTTTCCCATTCATAGTATCAGTTAAAGCAATTGTAAATTTAGTTGGATCAATTACCACTTGACGACCATATGGCGTGGTTTGAGTTCCACTTAAGGTAATGCGCCCTTTACGAGCATAAATAATGTATTGAGCCAAATCTTTAGTTGACTGAGTAATATCATAATTTGGATTCTCTTGGTTCAAACGGTTAATGGCTGCTGCACTCAACGTGATTGAATATTTACCAGTTTCAATCGCGTCAGCTCCACCATTAATTACTACATCTGACGGTTGAAGAGTAAATTTCACTCCGTCAGGCGCACTATCATAGCCACCCCAGCGAAGTTTTAGATTCTTTATTTGATCTTGATTAGTAATTTTAACTGGATTGCCATCGTATACACTTGAAGCAGTTCCCACAATTCCTACCGTTAATTCTGCAGGAGTAATGCTTAATAATGCTGGTGTATTAGTAAATGTCCAATCATAGTTACTATTAATAGCTTCTAAATTCTTTTTACCTTGGGCAGACAAGTATACATCATAATTAGTAGCATCAGTTGGAGTTGGAACAGTCGTCATTAAGTCACCAGCTTGTAAGCTGTAATTCAATGGTTGCCCATTGTTAGTAATAATTACAACTTGGAAATTACCAGTGCTTAAGTCCACTACCTTACCTGTATAAGTACTATTTTGAGTACCAATCACCCCAACTTCTGCTGTAGCTTTTTCAACTGTAAAGTCTACCGCATCATTATTGTAAGTATAGTTATAATGATTACTTTCAAGATTCCGAATTTGACCTAAAGCCGTATTAGTTAATTTTACCTTGTAACTGCCAGCATTAGTTGGCACCGCAACTTGATTACCTTGGCTATCTACAAATTCAAGATCCTCAGGCTTTAATGAGTAGGTTTGGCCATTTGATAATTTCACACTAATACCGTTAACAACTCCATTAGTATTTGAAATTACTACTGGATTGCCGGTATAAATTGTTGAGCCTGCACCTTCAAGAGTAATAGTTGCCGTTGCCTTTTCGATATGATAATTACCTTCACCTTGATAGTTCCAAGTGTAGTTGGTATTTCCAGTAATCGAATCTTGAACTTTTTGCCAGCCAGCTTGTGTTAAACGAACTTGGTAAGTTCCAATCTCACTTGGTGCAGAAATTACCTTCCCATCTTGTAAGAATTCGTAATCACTTGCAGTTAATTGCAAAGTACTTGGTAAAGTAATTGTCCCTTCATTTGGATTATTAGTGGTGATTTCTGGAATAAAGTCAGCTGGTTTAATGGTTGCTGGTTTACCTGTCCAAGTAATGGTTTGAGCACTAGTATTTGGTAAAGTAATTAAAGCATTCGCTGGTTTAATGGTATATGTACCACTACCAGTAACTTGAACATTTGACCAGTCTAAATTATTAGCATTTACTGCTTTAACTTTATTAATTCCAGTTTGTGTTAATTGAACTGTATAAGTACCTACGTCACTTGGCGCAGTGGTATAAGTTTTTCCATCCTTAACCCATTCAAAATCACCAGTGGTTAAAGTTAGTGAATTATTTCCAGGAGCTGTAATTGTAACTATTGGAGTATAACCATTTATTGGCGTTCCATCATAAATCTTTTCAGCCGTTCCTCTGAAGGATGCACTTGGAATAGCTTTAGTAATAGTTACTGTTCCAAAGCCAGCCTTACTAAAGTCATAGCCATAGTTATCAGCCTGAACTTTGGCAATATTTGCACGACCCTGGTCAGATAATTCAACCTCATAAGTGCCCACGTTGGTATTAGCACCTGCTGTAGTATTAACAAACTGTAAATCACCAGCTTGTAACTGATAAGTTAGACCGTTACCCAATTCAATCTTAAAGTTGACTGGATCAATCACAGCTGTAGAGCCAGTGTAAACAATATTTTCATTACCAGAAAGAGCTACTGAAACATTGGCATTTCTAGTAATTGACAAAGTACCAAAACCAGCCTTATTCCAATTATAATTGTCAGTTTGTGATTCAAATTTCTTCAAACCATTATCAGTTAAGGAAATCGTATAAGTGCCAATAGCAGTTGGTTGTGAAACTACTTCTCCTGCTGTATTAGTAATTACAATATCATCCGCACTTAAGTTTACATTTTCTGGAAGAGCGATAGTTACTCCATTATTAGTTGTAATAGATAATGGGAAATTCTTGTAGTCAATCGTGACAGGTTGACCATTATATTCATTACTTTGGCTACCAGAAATATTAAGAGTTGCCGTTACCTTATTAATTACATAAGTGAAGGCACCATTAATATCAGTAAAGTTATAATTTGGATTTTCTTTATTTAATTTATCAATATAATCCTTGTTCAAAATCAAGTAGTAAGTACCAACATTAACTGGTTGACCCTCAAATTTGACATATTGATCCCCACTCTTGGTGTACCAAGCATAATCATTAGCAGACAGATCATGATTTAAAGTGAAATCAACATCATTGGTTGTATCATGAGCAGTCCAGGTAATTTTTCCATAGACCGTTGTCCCCTGAATAACTTGACCATTATATGGGCGCTCGTAATTGCCACCAATTGTCGCAGTAGCTTGAGCCTTGTCAATATTGTAACTAGCACTCCCAGTAAAGGCATTATCCGCAAATACTACATTTGAAGTATTATTTTGACCATGGCCTGCTAAACTAAGAATGTACTTTTCAATATTAGAAATACCAGTAGGTGTCAACGTAATTGTGTAGGAGCCAACGTTACTTGGTGCCGAACCACTATTCCAAGTGTAGTCACCATCTTTAAGAATATAAGTCTCGTTAGCATCAGTAACACCTGGAAAGTTTACTGTTACTCTAATTTGACCATTACTATTTACTTCAGCAGTTGTAATAGTTTGACCGTTGTATAGACGTGAATTAGAGCCACCCAATACACCGCCTGCTTGAGCTTGAGTAATGGTATAAACAGCTAATCCCGTATTAGTTAAAGTGAAATTAGGATTATCTTTTTCTAAAGTAGCTAGTGCAGAATCTTTAAGTTTTACATAGTAAGTGCCGACATTTTCAGGATTACTGATCGGATTTCCGCTTGCATCTACCCACTCATAGCTATCACTAGTAAGTCCAGTCGTATTTAAAACAACTTCGCGATTGTCAAAGTAAGTAGTAAATTTGAATTTTGAAGCGTCAATACCAGTCGTAGGTTGACCATCATAAACCTTAGTGTAATTTCCCGTTGTCTGGTTGCTTAAAGTCGAGGTAGTTGGTGCGGGAGTAATAATATAAGTGGCAGTACCAGTAATAGTTGACTTACCGTTCTTTTCCCATTTAATACTGTTATTACCACATGTTTTTATAACGTTTTGTCTGCCTTGATCCGTCCAGCGTAACTCATAAGTACCAGCATTAGTTGGCATTTTAGTTGACCATGTTTTGCCATCGTCAGATGAAAATTCTACGTCGCCTGCTTGTAAGTTATAGACATTAGACACAGGTCCTGTAATAAGAACCAAAAGTGAATCATCACCATCTCCATTATTAAGGTCATTAACAGTAATTGGATTACCAGTATATATTGATTGGTTTGTGCCGGACAAAGTTGCCTTTGACGTTGCCGTAAAAGTTACGTTTATCACGGTCGGAAGAGTATCAATAGTAACTTTCTGGCTTGGAATAGGTCTAGGATAAATAATATTTAATGTAGTTTCAGTAGTCCTACCATCAGGATTAGTAACTATTTGTTTAATAATTCTCGTATAATCGTTTCCTAAGGATATAGTGTTATATCGTGGCCATTCACCTGTCGTCCAGCCGCTTCCAGAAAAGCCATCAAACACTACACCACTGTCATCAGCATTTACTTTCACAGGTCTAGTAATCTTAGCTGATTGTGTTGTGGTTTGAGTAATTGATGGGGTCCCTGGATTATTAGGCATCGTGATGTTAATTACACGATTGATGGTTTTTTCTACTAATAATTTAGGTACATAGTAAGTTGTTAATTTACTGCTGATATTAGCTGTCGTACCAAAGTTAGTAGTTAATTGCCCATCAGTTTGTGTATCAACTTTAACGTAACCAGCCGGAGCTTCCGGTGCATTCACAGTAACATCTGCATTACTATCTGTTGGCAAAATCCAAGATCCACTGGCCACTTGGAGACCATTAGTACCCTTACTTGTGTTTAATTTCCAATCGCCATAAGTGACTTTACCAATTACTAGATCTTTAGTAGCTTGGCGAATATAATAAACATCTAAAGTTGCTGAATCAAAAGGCGTATCTTCAGGAGTGCCATTTTCATTAATCTTAACGAAATCAGCTGTCACTGTTCGTGTTTCTTGTGCGTCTGGATCAGTATTTGTTATATCTTGAGTTCTATGAACTAAGTGAATTGTAATATTCGCATCAAATAATGAAGGAGCTGCCTCAGCATCCCACTTATAATTTGGCACAGCCCAATTACAACTTGGATCTGTAAACGGTACTTGATAACTACCATCAATAGTTACCCCAGCTGGCACCCCAGTTATACCAACAGATTGATATTTCCCTGTATCTACGCCTGCTGGAAACCTAAGATTATTACTATATCCACCATTGTCAGCATTTTGAATATCAAATTGTACAATTTCCTTATTGTCCGTATCATCCCAGTAAGTGATCGTAAACTGCATTTGTTGAGTAACAGTAACATTAGCAGTAGCGGGAGCAGTTACGGCAGTGTATTGCTGGCCATTCACAGAAACTGGATAAGTTGCAATAACTTTAACATTATATGTTCCTACTTGATTCCAATTTGGTTCACTATTATCAGCAAATTCAAATGTAGTATCTGCTGGAAAATCAGCAACATTAGCAACTAAATCTTTAGCTGTTAAAGTCGTACCTTTATAGACAGTTTTATCCTGAATCTGAATATCTTTCTTTTGATCTGCGGGAAGAGTAACAACTTGGTAGGTAGCAGTCGCATAGTTAACCAAGTGATTATTGTGACCTGTTACATCATCAACAGAGTCAGTTGAAACTCTCTTTAATACATAGTTATGTTCAGTAACATAATCTTCAAGCTTTTGATCAACCATATCTTTGTAACTATTAATGGCATCCGTCATGTTACTTGCGGCAGCTGCATCATAAATAACAGGGAACGAAATGGTTGTACTTTGCCCACTATCTGCATTATTAATAGTAATATTATGTGTATTATTGTTTTTATTGGATAAAAGAGTGTAGAGATTACCACTAGCTAAAATGATTGGCTGAGTAAAGCCACCATTGACAATACCCAAAGTGTTTAACTTATCAGCAGTAAGTGTGGAGTTATTACCGAGATAAACGACTGACTTAGTATTATTTATGACATTCGATGCACTCGTTACCTTACTAAAGTCCCAGTTAGAAAAATCAACATACTGAGCCGATGAACCAGCAAACAAAACCGACATATCGGTAACCTTGCTAGTGTCCCAGTTAGCAATCGCACTTGCATCAACCAATGATCCTTCATTGGCAAAAGTTGCTTCAAGATTAGTTACCTTACTGGTATTCCAGTTTTCCAAACCATGCAGGCTAGTTAGAGCCTGGTTAACATTAAATGCCCTATTCAGATCAGTCACACTGCTAGTATCCCAATTAGCTAAGGCACTAATGTCAATCAAATTAGCATCACTCATAAAAATGACGCCCATGTCAGTTACATGACTTACATCCCAATTTTCTAGACCTTGTAAGTTCGTAAAACTATTATTAGCAAATGCAGTGTTGAGGTTTTGTAAACTGCTAGTCTTCCAATTGCTTAAGGGAGAAAGATCTGTAACTTTGTTAACATTGTTGAAAATCCGATTCATATTCGTGACTTTTTAAACATCCCAGTTTTCCAAGCCAGTTAAGCTAGTCACGCCCGTCGCATTTTGGAATAAAAGGGACATATTAGTGACATTAGAAACATCCCAATCACTGACCCCACTCAAAGAGAATAGCTTAGAAGCATTATCAAAAGTTGATTGCATTGACGTAACGCTACTTGTGTCTAAACTATTGGCCTCAAAATTAGTCAAATTTGCGTCATTTTGGAATGTCTTATCTAAGTTAGTACTTGCAAGCTTAATCTTCTTATCTTTAGTCTTACTAAAAGCAATAGTAGCAGCATTTTGCCAGCTTTTAATTAAATCATTAGAAATAGATACTTGAAGACCATTAGTTGATGTACCAGCTGTCGTAAAATCTGCTTCGTTAGGCACAATAATATGGGCTGTATCACCCGTGTAGCCAGTTAATTGGTAATAATTACTTCCATTAAACGTTGTATTCTGTCCTGTCCACTTAGAAGTATCTAATGTCCCCCAAGTAGCAGAATCATATCCACCGTTAGTAGTAGTGGCAGCAGCTTGTGTTGTTGCAACCTGATTAGTATCTGCCGTAGTTTCTACATCGAGAGTAAGCAAAGCATTTTTATTTTCTTCATTATTAGTTTTACTTGTAGAAGAATTGGAATTTGAGCTTTCAGTATTCTGAGCAGTTGTAATCTTTTGTTCACTGGTTTTAGTAGTATCATCTACAACAGTTTTCTTCGTTTCATCCGCATTTTGGGCAGTCTCAGTCGCTGAACTTTGCGTTTGCGCCGGTTCAGCTGAAATTGAAGTGACAGAATTGCTACCTGCTTGAGTTGTTGTTGGGGTAGTCGTATCTGCTTGGACACTAGCATTTACTACTGCAGTTGCCCCAAAAGCCAACATAAATGTGGCACAAGCGGTAATCCACTGTTTCTTAGCCTTATATAACTTATAATTCTTATTTTTTGGAGTCATGCTCCGTAAAGGATTATTTTTACTCATAAGATCTCCCCCGTTTCTTAGTCATTTATCTTCTTATAATTATAGCCTAATCCCAATCCTTTTAAATTAGTTTTTTTATCATCCTATTAATTTAATAGGCAAACAAAATTTATACTTGACATTCTTAAGAGCAAAATTAATAAAAAAACGAATGGTCGCTTTACGCTTAATACCATCCGCTACCGCAATACATTAGTCATTGCTTTTCGTTGTTTCTTTCGGTTGCTTCTTTGCAAATAGGTGATACACAAGTCGGGCAACCAGTGCTTGTAAAACAACCGTGACTACGCTTTGTGCAAGTTTTCTTTCCCATTTCATAATTTTAGCTCCCTTATTCAAATCATGCCTTGTAGTTAAAACTAAGCTTCTATCATTATAATTATACTCGCTTTTTATTACTTTGTTTAATAGAATCTCCTATCTAAACATTGAATAAAATTATTAATTATCATAATAATCTTTAATTTGCCAATATAAGCACAAAAAAAGCCCCTTTTATTCGAAAGTTACGAATAAAAGGGGCTTTACATTACTAAAGCGTCCTCTTTTAGTTAATTATAAATTTATGATTAATTTTCTAGATAATTTAATGGCTTATCAACATTAACCTTTGTTCCTTGATACTTTTTAGCAATCCATTGTTGAATTTGCTTATTATGGTAAAGCTTGACTAACTTCTTATATTCTTTATTATCACGATTCTTCTTAGCAGTTGCTAAAACATTAATGTTATCCTTCGTGCTTTGATCAACTTTTTCGTGATAAATAGAATCTTTCAACACATTTAAATGACCAGTTAAAGCAATCGTATTACCGATTAATACTAAATCAGTTGACTTTAATACCCGTGGTCCGGTGGTATCATCAATTTCTTTAAATTGAAGGTTCTTTGGATTAGCCGCAATCTCATTGGTTCCACTGGTTGCCCCAAAGCCCGGCTTCAATTTTATCAAGCCTGCACTTTGTAAGAGCAATAGGCCACGCGCTGTATTTGCTGGGTTATTAGCGATCGCAACTGTGGCACCATCTGGAATATCTTTAACACTCTTATACTTATCTGAATATAAGCCCATTGGTTCTAAATAGGTAGTTCCAATCGCCGCTAATTGTGCTTTCTTATTTTCCTTATTATAAGCTTGCAGATATGACCATGATTGGAAAGCATTTACGTCAATTTCACCACTAGCAGTCGCCCGGTTTAAGGCTACGGGATCAGTAAAGCTCTTGACCTTAATCTTCAAGCCTTCACTTTTGGCCTGTTTACTATTTGCAATGTGTTGCCAAACTTGGACATCTGGGCCAATCGTTCCAACAGTAATCTCATCGTTGCGGGCAAACCCACCATTAGCGCCCACACTAAGTCCAGCCGCAACTAAAATCACTACTACAATACCAACAATCCACCAACCGGTATGCTTTTTCTTTCTCATCATAACTACCCCTTTACTTTTGTTTTCGCTATTCGTCATAACTAGTCGCAATAGCCAACGGGATTCGACATGTCGTTATTCTCGAGAAATCCTTAGTCAGCGTTTACCAAAATTATTATTATTCAACCACGTGCCGTTCAAATGGCTGATCTGAAATCCCTTCATCAAGAATCTTCTTTGACCATTCCTTAGCAGAGAACAATGAATGATCACGGTAGTTACCACAAGATTCAATCGTTGTTCCCTGAACATCTTCCCACTTAGTCTTGTAGGCAATTTCTTCAAGTGAAGACTTCAAGGCCTTGGCAACTTCAGTAGTTGAGTGTTCGCCCCACGTAATTAAGTGGAAACCAGTCCGGCAGCCAAATGGGGAACAATCAATTACACCATCCAAACGGTCACGAAGTAAGCCAGCAAGCAAGTGTTCAATTGTATGCAAACCAGCAGTTGGAATTGCATTTTCATTTGGTTGGACTAACCGTAAATCATAGTTACTAATCTTATCTCCCTTTGCCCCTTCTTCAACGGTAATTAAACGAACGTAAGGTGCCTTAACCTTTGTGTGATCTAATGTAAAACTTTCAACTTTGGCCATAATAAATCTCTCCTTTTCTGCCTGATGAGGATGAATCTTGGAACTAAAAAATCCCTAGGAACGGTAATTCAACCAATTCCTAGGGACGTTTAATTTTCATTAACGTGATACCACCCTAATTTAGTCTTATCTCACAATAAGGCCCGCAAGAAGTACATAAAAATACTCCAGCACGGTAACGGGTGCTAAGCGCGTGCTGCTAACGTTAACCGCTCACAGCATCAGTCTGCTCCAAGACCATCTTCATCATTATCCGCAATGCCGGTTCTCATCAATACCAGCTCTCTGTAAAAGCATTAAATGATTACTCATCTTTTCTAAGCATTTTCTAATTTAATTGTCATTATAATATCGTTATCCTTACAAAATGTCAACACCCATTTGTAATTTTTTTATTCAGCATAAAGCATTCGTAAGGTTTTAGCATCATTCTTAGTAATCCCCGTTTTAATATTTCGCGGAATCATGACGCTATGTTCATATTCTGGAGCATGAGCCAGTCCCAAAGCGTGTCCCAACTCATGCTGAGCAACTTCACTGCGAAACTCCGCGTTCGTATAGTCTAACTGGTTCGGATCGAGGGTCGAGGTAGCTTTATGAAGGGTATTAGTTGTTGGATCATACTCAGTCCGTGTTGACCCAAGCTCAGAAGTCGTATAGCCAACACCATTATTACCCGTCGTATTACGTGCTAAATCGCCATCGGCCGCAACGATATTAGCTTTCTCTTCGTCTTTTATCCAGCGAATATGAACAGCCTTAGTCTTATTCCATTTTTTGACTGCATCCCTAAAAGCCCATTTTAATTTTGGATCATCCGTCTCCATGTAAATAGTTACATTCTTTTTCTTCCACCGAATGCCCTCTAATGGTGTCGGCGTATTTTCAGGGATTGGCAACCGCTGCGCATTAGGCCGCTGCGATGGGTTAGAAAATTGAAAATCATTGCTATCGTTTGAATCCTGATTAAAAAATGAGGACTGAAACGGTTGTGAATTTACATCTGCATCAGCTATAACCTGGTGACCGCTCAAACCAACCATTCCCGCAACCAGCAATGCTAATAAGAAACGACGCATTTAATCACCCCCGTAATTAATCTTAGAAATGACAACGTGGTTCTAACCGTTCCTGCCAGAAACTCACTACCCGTCCTTGACCGATAAAGCCAATCAACGTCCCAAGGTTAAACGCATAAACTGTCCGATTCTTTATCGTGCATAACAAAATAATGATAACTGGCAAGATGATATTAAAATACTTTGTAAACTTCACATTAGCCCGCCGTTTTAAAAAGACTGTCAGCTTATCGTGCGGATGATAACAGCAATCGCACTGTTGATACAAAGCATAGCCAGCAAAGGCAATCACTAGCCCTAATAGGTCAAATGCAAACCGGATAAGTATATGCATGGTATCAATCCCGCAGCACCGCCATAAATCAGCAAATAGTTGCATAAAAACACTATAAGGGATTAAAAAAGTCAGCTCCCAAGCAAACTCTTTAGGAACAAATTCGCCAACTAATAAGATATTAAGGCCAATCACAAAAAGTCCTTCCGTAAAAATAGTTTCGGTCATGGTCCAATTCATCATGTGCATAATATTAACAATCGAGGCAGGCCAGGGCATGCTCCCCATATTAGTTACGATTGTCATTGAGTGCCCGATTGAATTTAAGATAATCGCCAGTGCCAAGAAGCTATACCGACGCATTTTTATCATCCCGCTTGTTCTATACTCTATCTTGGTATTTTATCACGCTTCAACTTTTTATGCCCTAATGTTACCCTGATTTTTTGTAAGTACAATAAAGACTCAGAGTACCATTCAATTAATACCCTGAGTCAAAAATTAAATTTATACTTAACTATTCACGTTCAAATCCGTTCATAATGATGTAGGACTTAATTGCTTCCCGCTTATCCATTGCTTCGTATGCTTCTTGAATTTGGTCAAGACTAAAGCTCTTTGTAAAGACTTTTCCTGGATTGATCTCGCCATCAAGAACCGCCTTTAACAATTCTGCCTTATCATAAGTCGTTACAGAAGCCGGGCCACCAGCAACAATCGTATTTTTGTAGAACGGCGCTGCCATATCCTGCTTTGGCGTGTGCGGTAAGCCGACCCGTCCAACAATTGCACCTGGGCGGCCGGCCTTCATTGCAGTATCAGTAGATTGTTCTGTCCCAACACATTCAAGCACTGCATCGGCACCTGCACCGTTAGTTAATTCCATAATCTTTTGAACTGCTTCATCACCACGTTCAGCGACATTGTCAGTTGCGCCAAATTCTTTAGCAAGGGCTTGACGATCAGCATGACGGCTAGTAGAAATAATCTTCTTGGCACCACGCATCTTAGCAGCAATAATTGCACAAAGGCCAACCGCACCGTCACCCATAACAACGACTGTGTCACCATCACTAACATTAGCAACACGGGCAGCATGGTAACCTGTTGCCATTACGTCAGCAAGCGTCAAGAGAGACTTAAGCATCCCTTCGCTGTAGTCGCTTGGCTTACCAGGTACTTTAACTAACGCCCATTGACCATGTTGGAAGCGGATGTATTGAGCCTGAACACCAGAGCTAAAGTTATCACTATGACTTTGGCAAGAACCATCAAAGCCTGCTCGGCAAGCGGCACAATGACCACAGCCATGAGTAAATGGTGCAATTACAAAATCACCTGGCTGTACAGTAGTGATATCATCACCAACTTCTTCAACAATTCCAATTGCTTCATGACCAGAATTTTCTGAATCTTTTTCAACCGGGTTAATTCCGCGGAAGTTCCATAAATCAGATCCACAAACACAAGTCCGGACAACCTTAATAATTACATCATCAGGCTGCTCAATTGTTGGACGGTCTACATCAACAATCTTCATTTGACCTGCTTTTTCAAAAATTGCTTTCTTCATTGAAACTGCCTCCTTATTTTAACTACTTCTATTCTAATGCTTAAACTTACTAAAAGTAAAATACTTGAAAGTTATTACTGACCATTCAAATTCTGAATAGGACCATTGTCAGCGCAACTGTAAAGCTACTAAAAAAGCGGCTCCTGCTTAAACGTTAGCCTAAACAAAAGCTGCTTCTTAGCATTAATCTTCTACTTTTTTAGCTTCTTCCATTGCCTTCATAATTGAAGGATTCTTGGAATGACAATCCTTAATCATTTGAATGTCTTCTGCGCTCAATTCAACTGTGTACTTAGCCATGATTTTTCCTCGCTTTACTAAAAAATTTACACTTTTACTATACCACATCATCACATTAGCGTCCGCTAGAATTAATATCGCATCCTATTTAGTAATTCCAATCATTACTCCACCAGCAACAACCAGAATTACTCCCGTGATGATAAACCGTACTTCTTTTGGGGTCTTTGCTTCATGCAGGATCCATAACCCGCCAAGCGTTGAAATAACGACATTTAATTGCGAGATTGTGTACCCGACAGCAACCCCGTTAATCTCATTTGAGAAAATAATACCGAGGTTAGCAATCGCAAAGCAGACCCCTGTTGCCATATTTTGCCACGTTTTTGCAGCAAACAGCTGACTGTCATGCTCAAATGAACATAAGATTAGCATCGTAATAAAAATCGCAACCGACTGTGGGAAAACCATGTCCCAGCCACCAAGATGAAAAGCCGTGGGGAACGAAGCATAGGCTACAAAACCTAGTGAGGAAATTAAAAGATAGATCATTCCTTTTTTGAAATTACTTCCCTGATCACTATCTTCTTGGTAGGCAGTTAACGCAATCCCAACAACAATTAGGATTAGCGCCCCAACTCCTAGAAGCCACTGGTTGACATTTGTCCATTCACGAAAACAAATCGCTCCTACCAATGCAGTCCCGACCAGCTGCTCACCAACAGAAATCGGCATTGTCATCGATACACCGACTAGTGAGAAACTTTTTACCTGCAAAATAATTCCGATACAAAAACCAATTCCGCTTAATGCAGCTCCCATCCAGAGTGCAGGTGTTAAGACCGGCTGTTTTATAAAATATACGCCAATCCCAACTAACAGGGTCACAATTGCCATCCCCATTACCTTATTGGTATACTTTCCACCAATCAATTGCATACAAATAACTTGAAAACCGAGACCTAGCGCAGGCACTAAGGCAATTAAAATATCAGTAACCGACATCACAAACCCCTCCCATAAAAATAACCAGCACTAATCTACTCTCAGAAAAGCGCTGGATAATAGTTCAATAGTTAACTAGGCTTAAACTCCTTGCTCTTCTCATAATCTCCTTATGTTAACTATATCACAATTTCAAGTTTTGTAAGCGTTTTAAATGGCTACAAATTAAGTTCAAACCCCATGTGCTTATTATCTATTTTATCCTCAATATAGATTGTTCCCCGTTTAACAAAGCCCAATTCTGCCCCAATCTTTTGGACGGGAATATTTTTATAGTGCGTATCATAACGGAAATTACGGATCCCCTGCAAGTAACCAACCGTGAGTAAGTTAGAGAATATAAAACGACCAAGGCTTTGTCCCCGCTTGGCAGGAAGCACGGCTACCCGGTGAATAATAGCGTACGGCTCATTGGGATACTTCCACTGACCATCTTCAATTTCATCATAATTTTGTTCCGGAGTTAATTGTAAAACAGCAGTACCAACGACTTCTTGGCCATCAATTAGGACCCAGCTGTGTTCACGGATAATGTCATTCTTAATTGTCGTTATAAAGGGGTGCCCATCCTGCCATTGCGGGTTGCCGTTCTTTTTTAACTGGACCCGTGCCTGTTCAATAATCATCATTACCTTATTAAAGTCATTTAAGACTGCTTGCCGTAAGTAAATTGCCATGATATTCCCTCCTTTTGCAAAAAAGCAGCTTGCTTCGTCTAATCATGAAACAAGCTGCTAGTGTGAACTACGTATCGTTATTTTAACATGGATTATGCTATAAAATGTCTGCGTTAAGATAAGCTTTAACTTTTTTACCTTCTCTTGTATTTTCTGACAAATAATCTTCGTGGCTTATTGAAATAATATTTTTATCAATCAATAGCGTTTACAACTCACGAGGTAATAACAATATGATCAATAAATACATCCTTACTCCTACCGGGGCAAAAAGCCATCAAGGTGTACTAACCAACGCGGAATTAGTCACCCTGGTTAAACCGAGCGAACATGAAATTAAACAGGTGTGTCAAAGCTTTGATTTAAGTCCATTTACATTTCAATACCGCTCATCTCCAGAAGAAGTATCAAGATTTCATCGAACAACCAGCGACGTCTTAACCAATCCGGCAATCCTAGTAATTTATGACTTCATCCCCGCATTCAAGAAGATTGAAAACCAATTATCACCATCACTAATTGTTTTTGACAACCATCACTTAATTATTTGTACTGACAGTCAAGATACGATTCAACAAGCACTGGCAAAACTTCCTACCACCCTCGCAGAGCTTCTAATTGATTACCTCATAGCCTGTCAGCATGTTTTAATGACGACTCTAAAAAGCTACAAAAAAGAAATTGATGAGTTAGATCAAAAAGCCCGAGTAGGTTTTAGCAATGATTCATTACGGGCATTAACAACTTTAACACGAAGACTTGTCTTTTTTGAGCATACGATGAACGATCAAGCAACAACAATAACTGCTTTTTTAGAAGATAAGCACTGCCAGCGTTTCCCAATTGAAAAACGGTTAGAGCTTGAAGTTCAACAGCGGCGGCTAACCAAAACTATTCATATTTTTCGTGACCTTCTCGCGTCGATTAGTGATCTTTTTACTGCCATGATGGATAACCACCTAAATAATCTAATGCAGTTTCTTGACTCAGCCGGTCTGATTATTGCAATCGCAGCTTTAGTTACCGGTTTTATGGGGATGAACGTCGGTGGAATGCCATGGAAAAATGATCTTCACGGTTTTTGGCTAATACTAGGGATTGCCCTAATCTTCGCACTTACCGCTGCTATTTTTCTTCGTCGCAAAAAATACACTAAATAACTTATTTAGCCCGAACAAGATAAAATGACCCCACGACTGCAATAAGGGCATAAATTGCGCCGACATAACCGATCTGGTTAATTTGAACAAAATTGATACTAATCGATGCGGTAAGGGCCCCAATTGAAACACCCACATTAGTACAAATCGGGTTCAATGATGACGCAAGGTTCATCGCTTCAGGATATTCCTGGTCGGCAACATTAAGGAACATTACTTGGAGGATTGAACCCGGCATTCCCAGAACAAAACAGACAACACACAGTAAAATAATTCCCAACCATGAAAGGTGGAACATGGCATTCATTAATAGTAAGCAAACAAGGACAGCGCCACTGATAACGGTAAGCTTGGTAATGCCAAACCGGTTTGCGATCACCCCTGCACACATATTACCAAGGATAAATGTAATCCCAACAAGGCCTAATAACCAAGTTAAATCAGTCGTACTAAAGCCAAGAACATTAGTAATAATCGGGCGGATATAAGTATAGAAAGTATATTCAGCGGACATCAAAGTAATCATTACTACCACGCCGAGAACGATTCGCCGGTCCTTAAAAAGCTGGATCTGGTTACCTAATGAAGCATTAGCTTGACGGCTGTTCCGCGGAGTCAACCAATATAAAAAGCCGCAAATAATCACTGTTAGAACTGATATCAAGGCAAAACTATCCCGCCAGGAAAATGCATTACTAATTGCTGTTCCAACCGGGACGCCGACAATTGTTGCAATACTAAATCCAGCAAAAGTGGAAGCGACTAGCATCGCCCGTTTTTCAATCGGTGCAATCATGGTAACAAACACGAGAATCAGTGAAATAATTGTTCCGGCAACCGCAGCAGTTATAATTCGTGAAACAAATAGCCAAAACAAATTAGGTGCGACCGCTGTCAACGTATTTCCTAATAAGAAGATCAGCATCAGTGCCATTAGAACCTTAAAGCGATCGAACTTACCCGTAAATGTAGTAATTAAGGGTGTACAAATAGCATAAATAATTGCAAAACTGGTAACTAGGAACCCAACTGTTGATAATGAAGCCTGATAGCTTTTGGCAATATCAGAAATAACCCCGACAACCATAAATTCATTACAACCCATTAAAAATGCAGTCAAAACAAAAACAATAGATTGCAGGCGAAATTTAGACATATACTTAACTCCTTTCTTATTTAACAAAAAAAGCTGGATAAAACACCGATCACATCGGTATTTTATCCAGCACCCTCACCTTTAAACGTACCTTCTGACAAACAGAAAGCATATTTAACATTGTTAGTATATCAAAAAGGCTGGCGGGTTGCAATCGCTTTTATAAGGCCAATAAACTTGATCACCTTATTGTGTCGATAAGGATTGCGCTAATTCTTCTGCTGATGGAATCTTCCCATGACGGAAGCCTTCATACACATTTTTTGCTAGTGCTGATCGCTGTTGAAATAATCGTGCCTGCTTTATCGCAAATGCCGTCAACGAATTATTCTGAATTTCATTTACTAAGCGGGCATTAGTCGTCAATGAAGGCTGGCAGGTAATGGTTTCAAATCGATCAAGCATATCATAGACACTCTGACTAGCCTGAATTATTGCTGCAAACTGTTTTAATTCCTTTAAGAAAGCAAGAATCACGTCTTGGTATCGACAATGCTCACTAGGAGATTCTAGTGCAACCTGCTCATTCATCTGGTTAAACTCTTGTAAATCATAGGCAGCTGATGGACTAGCTAAAAAGTAAGCAGCCATCAAACGTAACAAATTAACCGCATCACTACTAATGCCAATACTGGCCCAAGGATTAAGGTCCAGCATCCGCAATTCTAAATAAGCTGGTCCCGTTGTTGAAAGGTCCTTTATGCTACCGCTCTTGCGCAAGCGAACAGGCGAATGAAAATCATGCTCTGCCAAAAGTTTATTATCGCGAATACCTGCTAAAATTTGCTGCTGATAGTGTTCAATATCCGAAAAATCACCATCATATTTTGTACCAAAGCCATACGTACTTTGCCGAATGCTGCGGACTAGCTTTTGCGGCCCCTGATTATTTAAGAAGTAATTACGCTCAGCAAGCGGACTTGCCCCAAAGAAATAAGTTAGCATAAAGCGGTAACGTAAAAAGCCCTGTGCAAGTACAATGTATAGCTGATTCTTTTCTGCCACTGTTAATTCTTTAGTAAGCTGCGGATTCAAGCCCAAGTTAACGTGAATCCCACAAGGCGTTGCTTCTTGTAGTTCATGTGATTTTAACCATGTAAAAAAATAATTACGTTTTTCATCATTGGCATGAGCAACATCGACTCGGCTCCGGTCTAGAGGTAATTCTGGAGGCATCGATAATGGCCATAGGTACTCATTATCATGGAGATTTCTTCTTAAGACGTTACTTATTTTTTCAAGATATGATAATGAATCTTCGGGAGTTGCAGCTACAGGAGTTACTACCTCAGTCATCGTTTCCATAAAGTCATTAGTAATCCATGGATTGGTCTGCTGGTTACCAATGTTTTGAGGATAAGGAAATGAACTTATATGACCATGAGAATCGATCCGTTGGCGTTCAACTTCCAGACCGATTAAAAAGTTAACTAATACATTTTCGCGATTTTGATTAATAATCTTCTGTCCGAATTCACTCAACATATCCGCCTTACCTCCTATCTCATCTTACTAAATAATTTTTATCATTATACACTAATCGTTAGTTAATAATGATAAAAATTATAATCTTCAAACAAATATTAAATTTATAGTCAATAAAACGCCTTATTCAATATCATAAAAATAAATAGAATCAGGATCTTGAGTTGATTGAATGAATTCCTTGAAGAAAGGCAAAATATACTTAACATGGCCATACGAACCTGGCTGAATAAGATGGCGGGCAATTGCACGGCGACGATACTGGGATGCATACGAAGGGGTAACGTGTAGCTGTTGCGCAACCTCTTTTAATCTCTTATTGCCAAGAACAGCAATTAAATATTTTTGATCCATTTCAGATAAATCTGAAAAGATTTTATTATATGCATTATCAAATAAGTTCATTTTATAAATATCTATAACTTTTGATAGTTTTTCTGTTGAAAATTCACTTTTTGTTTCTGCCATTTCTTCAAATGCTAAATATCCTAACAGTTGAAAACCATATGAGTAACCTTTAACCATTTGCGTCATTTTCTGTGCTAGAGCAATATCACAATTAAATACTTTTTGATAAGCCAACGTCATATTACTATTTTGAAGCGGTGTCATTACTTCCTTTTCTGAACGTAATAAGAAAGTTAATTTTTTCTCGTTTTGAACATCCATAATTAAGTCGGGTAAGCCTGTCATAAGAACATAGATAGGAAAGCCATGGCGTTTTAATTCATTAAAGATTTGCGCGAAACTACGAATCGGCTGACTATTATCAACTTCATCAATTACTACTAAAACATACTGATTATTTTTTTGTATATTTTTCATCATCTTTTTTGCGACTTCAGCCGTCTTATTGCCATCTTGAATTTTCTGATTAAAGTTGAAACTCAAATCCTTAAAATTAATAGATTTTATACCTAACTCTTCTATTATATGTTGAATTTTAGTTTTGCTAGCTTTTCCTAATTGATCAATAAAACTACTTAATAAGCTTTCGTCATTAACTAAATCTATACAATGGCAATTTTTATCTTTGCTTAACTCATTTTCTACTTGAGTCATAAATGACGTTTTCCCTGATCCACGAACACCAGTTATAAAGAAAGAGCGTGCAAAGTCACTCTCCTTGATTGTAGTAACTAATTTAGCAGCACGTTCATTAGTATCTAAATAAATTTTAGGGACATCTCCAAAGGTAGGATTAAAAGGATTCTTAGACATATGCAATGCACTCCTTTGTTTTAGAACTTTTTAGAACTTTATTTTTATTTTAGAACTTTTTAGAACTTTTGCCAATAAACAAGACTAAAAAAGACACCCATTGGCGGGCATCTTTGATTTTGATCAGTCGCTTGTCAGATAATTATTTAACTTTCTATTTTAGATCAAACAATCTAAAAAACTAGTCCCGTATTTACCACTGGTTAAACTAAAGTTATCTAGCACTGTCGCACCCAAATCAGCAAAAGTTGGTCGTGTTCCTAGAGAACCGCTTGCTTGCATTGCGGGTGAATAGGCTAGTAGTGGTACGTTTTCACGAGTATGGTCGGTTCCCTGAAAGCCAGGGTCATTACCATGGTCAGCAGTAATAATTAATAAATCATCAGTTCGCAGGTTATCTAAAACCAGTCCTAAACAGCGGTCAAAATCCATTAATGCTTGACCAAACCCCTTCGGATCGCGCCGATGACCATACATCGTGTCGAAATCAACCAAATTAGTAAAACAAAAACCAGTAAAATCTTGGTTCATCACTTCATCAACATGGTTCATTCCGTCCATATTGCTTTCATTATGATAAGTCCGGGTAAAACCTCGTCCAGAAAAGATATCATTTGTTTTTCCGACAGCAATTGTTGTTAATCCAGCTTGGTGCATCCGATCAATAGCCGTTAAACTTGTTGGTTCTAAGCTAAAGTCACGGCGATTTGCAATCCGTGTAAAGTGGTCTTTATCCGGTCCAATGTACGGTCGCGCAATTACTCGTCCAACCGTATATTTAGGCCCGTTTAACAGAGTCCGCGCAAACTGACAAATCCTATAAAGTTCCCCTACAGAAATCACATCTTCATGGGCAGCAATCTGCATTACCGAGTCGCCAGACGTATAGATAATCAGTTCTCCTGTATCTAATTGGCGCTCGCCGTAATCATGAATCACCTTTGTACCAGAATATGGCTTGTTAACAATAACATCACGTCCTGCGAATTCCGCAATTTTATTAATGATCGATTGTGGAAAACCTGTTGGAAAAGTAGATAGCGGCTGTTGCACCGGTAGCCCCATCATTTCCCAGTGACCATCCATACTATCCTTACCAGCTGAAATTTCTGCCATTTTACCATAATACGCTAATGGCCGCTCAGCTTTTGGAACACCGAGGATCGCTTTTTCACGTAAATTGCTAATTCCTAAGCGCCCTAAGTTAGGCAATGACAACTTTCCCTGATAGGCAGCACCAACATGTCCAAGCGTATCTGCACCAACATCGCCATAATTAACCGCGTCTGCTGCGGCACCAGTACCGACCGAATCTAAAACGATTCCAAATATACGTTGATATTTTTTATAATCCGCCATTAATCTGCTGTTCCTCCCTCATTGTCAGCTTCACCGCTTGCCCAAACCTTAGTTGCATAAATAGAATTAAATAAGAGCGCAGCCTGCAAGGCAATTTGTGATAAATCACCGCCGAACGTCCCAATGTGGATTCCCATTTGAAAACGGACTGCTAGGATAATCCAATAAATAATATTTGCCGTATTTACCCAAATCCATAGTGACCAATTTTCTTGGTATTTAAGAATATAAAGTAATTGGGCAATAAAACTAACAACTAAGTTAAAGGAATCAAAATATGGAAGCTGACCATGAAAAAGACTGATAAAGTACCAACCAATAAAGTAGGCAACTACGACACCGGCGAATACCCACCGCCGAACTTGCGGACTGAATCGCTTAGTCGCATCATCATGACCCCACATAAACCAGCCGATTGGTTGCGAGATCACGTAGAAGATATCCATCACAAAAGTTCTCCAGGTATGACTTTGCCAAGCAACATAAGTCATCGCTACACACTGAATAAACCCAAAGATAAATGTTACTTTCCGTCCTTTCATCCCATAAACAAGGGCAAGCGTACCAAAGACCCCCGACATCATTCCAATCCAGCTATCAGGTGCAATCAGGTAAACACCAACTTGGAGTAAAAGCAAAATTGTAACATAAATTACTTCAAATTTTTTCCATTTACTGAAAAGCTGGGTAAAGAGCCAGCCATGATTATTAGTTGTATTTGTCATCTTAATTTTCCTCCAAACTATGATCACTTAGAATGTCCAATGCGAGTTTAAGCGAGGCAGTCTCAACTTTATCTACGAGGTCGTCCCCATTTACCAGATCATTAACTCCTGAAGAAAGGTCTCCCTCATAGAGAACGACATTATTCAAGATTGATAATGTTTCCATCCCTCGTTGGCGGCCAATAGTCATCAAAGCACCAGATTCCATGTCGGCACCAACGATTCCTAATTTTGACCAGAAAGCCTCAACTTCGGAATTATTATCCATATAAAAGCCGTCGTGGGAACGAATAATTCCATAAACCGCTTCAGGAGCATATTTGCGTGCTAACATCATCAACTTAAAGGATGGCACTGCAGGATAGATTTCTGGAACATATTTCTTCGTTAAGCCATCGTCGCGAACAGCACCTTCGCCAATGATCAGCTGTCCTAAGCTAATCCCAGCTTGCATCGCCCCTGCTGAGCCAACCCGAATCACATTTTTTACGTTAACTCGATTAAGCTCTTCAACCCCAATGCCAGCTGATGGTGCCCCGATCCCTGTCGACATAACTAAAATCTGTTTGCCTTGATAAGTACCAAGGACAGACTTATATTCGCGGTTAAAGGCCCACTTTCGGACATTGTCTAATAATTTGGCAGCTTTATCTACCCGTGCAGGATCACCGACAATTACTGCGCTATCAGTGTCGATCGCGGTAGTTAGCTGCGTGTGTGGTTGTGGTTCTTCTGTCATAATGATTAATCCTCCGTTTCCATAATCTTTTGTAAGGTCTGATAATCGGTGATTTTGATCGTTGAACGATTAATTTTAATTACATTGAGATCAGCTAATCGTTTCAACACGCGGTTAATATTACGATAAGAAGTATCAACTTCATAAGTGATTAGTTCGCGGGTAATCGGCACCTGTTCATCATCACATTGAAGCAAAAATAAGCCAATTTGCTGTAGTGCGGAATGCATACTATAACGCTCCATCCGATTTGTTAGATGGTAAATCTGCTCCGAAAGATTTTTAATTAGACGGTTTGCAAAACGATGATCCTTTTGTGACCACTCGACAAAATCACGATTACGAATGACTAGAACCGTTATCGGCGTAATATTAATAATCGATGCACTATAGGGCCGGTTAATAATCGCTTCTTGTTCGCCAAGAAACATTCCAGAATCATAAACGTCTAAAACAACTTGCTTACCACTTGGCGAATTTAAGAAAACTTTTACCCGCCCTTCAACCAAAATGTAAGTGTCCTGATAACTATTTCCTTGATAAAGGACAAATTGTTTCGTATCAAAATGCTTAACCTGCATTTGCTCAATAATATTTAGGGGCGCCGTTTTTACTAATTGTCGAACCTGCTCATTTGAATTAATTGCCTTATACACTCCATTAATATTCAAGAGTATCACCCTCACTCTTTATCATCATTATATCGGTTAGCGCTTACAATTTTCTATGTCACTTGTCCTTTAATATACATTAAAATTAACATTTTGCTATATCTTGGTGCAATTCTGGGGACATTTGTCTTTGCTTTGGATTTTTTGCCAAGAAGTACAAGAAAAAAAGACACCTATTACTAGGCATCTTTAAATTAAGTCGTGATGGAACAAGTTTATTATTTAGTTTTCTGGTTACCTAATTCCCAAAAAGCGAGTGCCGAGGCGGCTGCCACATTTAAAGAATCAACTCCCGCAGCCATCGGAATCTTAATCGTGAAATCACTCTCCGCAATTGTCTTTACTTTTAATCCAGGACCTTCCGAACCAAGAATGATGGCCAATTTATCTACTTTATCCAACTGCGGATCATTAATGCTAACAGTGTTGTGCCGTAATGCCATCGTTGCCGTTTGATAGCCTAGCTGGTGAAGAAGACTAATTCCCTCTGACTGCCAAACCTTCGCATCAACATAAGTCCACGGTACCTGAAAAACCGTGCCCATTGCTACCCGCGAGGCGCGGCGATAAAACGGATCAGCAGAGTCAGTCGTTACAACTACTCCATCTATTCCTAGTGCCGCTGCTGAACGAAAGATTGCTCCAACATTGGTAGGATTAACAACACTTTCCAATACTGCAATTCGGGGATGATCCTTCGGCATTGTTGTTAAAAAGTGGGATAGGTCTAAACGCCGGATTCGATACATTGCTGCGAGTGCTCCCCGTAAAAGATTATAACCGGACAGTTGGCTAAGTAATTCACTACTAACAACATAAATTGGTATTTGACCCAATCCTCCTGCAGGACCAATTGCCATTTCATGATCTAAGTCAGCTAGATCACGGTCCAATGCCTTTTCCTCCATCAAAATAGAGGCTGGCAGGTATCCCGCTTGTAAGGCACGCGCAATTACCTTAGGACTTTCTGCAATAAATAAGCCAGGATTTGGTTCCATGGAATGAAAAAGCTGGACTTCATTATATCGAACATAAGGATCCAACTCAGGATCTGTTAGGTCTTTAGGGAAAATTAAATTATGCATTTTGAATTTACCTTTTCTATTTCATTTAGATTCAAGTATTTTGGCGCTTGATACATTAATCATACCTGAATATATTTAATTTCGCCATGGTGGCTGGTAGAAATGGGTATTTACCTAATTAAATTGTTACTAGGACTTCATTCCAACTCCCCGATTAACCGCTGAATCATAAGTTAGTTTTACATAGGCAGCCATAATAATCGGTAGTACTGTTAATAAGATTATTAATCCAATAATAACGGCAATCGCTACCTGAATCAGAGTCATCACGCCAGATGGGATTAGTGCCGCAAAGGTTCCGCTTAAAATAACTATTGCCGACATCACAACTGCGCCAATTACTGTCGCCGCTTGCAAAATATGTTTAACCTGGTTCCCCGGAGCAACCAATTCTTCATCGCGATAACGCATCATTAAGAAAATACTATAGTCAACACCAAGTGCAATTAGCATGATAAAAGTGAAAAATGGTGTATTCCAAGTCAACATGCTTTCATGAAGCAATTGTCGCATAATTACTGCCGTCAAACCGATTGCTGTATAGTAAGTTCCAATCAAGGTTGTAATGATCACTATTGGTTGAAGAACCGAGCGGGTAAATATCAATAGAGCAATGCCGATTCCAACAATCATAATCATCGCGGTTCGCGAAAAGTCACTTTGCGATAGTTTTTCTAGATCGGCAATTTGCGATGTTTGTCCACCAACGGCAACCTGGGCCTTACTTAACGATGTGACCTTAACTTGAGCCTTGACATCTTGAGTTAACTGCTTGACTGCTTGTGTTGCTGCATGACTGCTTGGATCATCTTTCAAGGTAACTGATATTTGGGTGATATGCCGATTCTTAGACATATAGACGTTATAGGAATCGACTAATTGATGGTTTCCTAATTCATTCCGAGGAATATTTAATTGGTTCCCTGCTGGTGAGTTTTTCAGTTCTCCCAAATAAGCTTGAACTTGATTAATCCCTGCTTGAACTTTTGCGAGGCCATTAACTGCTTGGTTTAGGCCAGTTTCCAACTGACTGACCTGCCCAGCCATTCCCTGTAATTGTTGATTAAGTTGCTGAACACCACCATTCACCTGGCTAATGCCGCTCCCCAATTGCTGACTACTGCTTGCTAATGTACTGCCACCAGCATAAAGTTGTGAACCTGCCTGATCGAGTTGACTTCCTCCAGCAGCTAATTGATCGATCCCATTTTCTAACACTGGAACTTGCTGATTAATTGCCGTTAACGCACTTGTCAAGCGGCCTGTTCCTTGGCTTAATTGCATTGACATCGTTGCGTAGGAGCCACTTGTTTGGTTATTAATCAGCTGGTTTAATCGTTGGATTTGACTATTAACCGTAGCGACTTGTTGATTCAATTGCTGGCTTGCCGCCGTAACTTGCCCGATTCCAGTTGCAAACGGATTAACCCCAACTCTTAACTGACCAATCCCACTAGTAAGCTGGCTAGTTCCCTGAATATAGCGATTAGTTCCTGTAATGTATTGATTTAAACCGCCATTAAATTGACTATTAGCATTAGCTAACCGTTGACTACCATTGGCTAATTCTTGAACTTGCTTGACACTTTCCCGGATATTAGCTCGACCAATTTGATCACTGGCATCTTGTAGGCCACTGCGAATAGTAGTTAATCCACTCTGCGATTCATCTAATCCTCGCAAAACAGTTTTAAGTTGATCTTTAACATAAAGCTGCTTGATTGGCTTTCCTGTCGGCTGAGTAACCGAATTCACTGCTTTAACATTCGGATTTTTCTTAATTGTATTTGTAATTTGATCAATTGCCGCTAAGTCTTTTTGATTATCTAAAGGATGGTCTAGCTTAATATCAATAGTTGTCGGCGAAACTTTCCCCTTTGAAAAGTCACGTTGGGCAATTAGGTATCCCTGCTTGATTGAATTACTGTTTGGTACTTCATCAGCAGAATTATAATTTAATAAGTGTGGCGTGTTAATCATCGCTGTTACTGCAATTCCCGCTAAGATAACCATATAAAGCAACGGATGGTGTAGTCCTCTTTGCGCAAGAAAGTGCCATACCTTACTGGATTGCTGAATCTGGAAATTCTTTGCTGGCCAAAACATTTTTCGACCGAGAACTGCCATAAAGAAGTAATTCAAAGTTAGCAATACTGCCAATAGGACCAAAACGCCGACCGAACAGCTAACTGCCGATTGATAAAATGAGAACTTAGCAAAACTCAGCGCTGCAAAACCAATAAAGACAGATAATCCACTATAAATAATTGTCCGACCTGCTGATTGTTTAACGACATTAATTGCTTGATACTGGTTACCCTTGCCCAGTTCTTCCTTAAACTTATCGTAAAGCAAAATATTATAATCGGTACCAACCCCAAATAAAATAATTACCAGAAAGACTTGGGTAAAATCAGAAATTGGGAAATTAGCATATTTAGCAAGATTCATTACTAAACTAAGAGAAACGATCATTGCAATGCCAACGGTCAGTAACGAAACCAACGGGATAATGACCGAACGAAAAACTAATACTAAAACTACAAAGATAAAGATAATTGCGATGATTTCAGTTTTTTGAATTCCTTTTTCCGTTGTATTAGAGAATTCATCTGATAATAAGTCATCACTTGTCACATAGGTCTGCAAGCCTTTAACCTTTAATTGACGCTTTACCCGCTGTGCTTGGTGATCAAATTCCGCAGTATCCTTAATGTTAACAGTTACTAGTTCTGTTTGACGATTTTTTGAAATAAGCTGATTAGCAACTTCTTGACCATCTCGAGCACTAGTAATTCTTGTCACATTATACCGGTTACGATGCTCATCAAGAACCTTAACTTTGCGGTTAATTTGCTGCTGATCATCAGCATTTAATTTACCATCCTTATGGTAGACAACCACTATTGAATTCGTGTTTTTCTCCGTACTCATCTCCCGCGCTAGTCTATTAGCACGGGTACTTTCACTACTTGCAGGTAAGATAACATGTCCCTGTTGCCTAACTAATGTCGAAATATTAGGAAGGGTAACCACCGCGACAACTGCTAGTACTAGCCAAACAATAATTGCGGCAATGTGATTCTTCTTAAGCCAGCCCATGTTTAAACTCTCCTTTTTCGAACACCTGTTGATTATCTAACAACTGTATAGTATATTATTGGGCAATGAGCTGAACAATAATTAATCTTTGCAACAGTGTCAATTTTTGAACACATCATAATAATTTGTTGGAGGAAAGCTAAATGAGTGATCGTCGCGTAAATCGAACTAAACGTCAAATAAAAGAATCATTTATTAAACTGCTGAGTGAAAAAGAAATTTCTCGAATTACCGTTTCGGAAATAACCGAGCAAGCTGATATTGGTCGTGGTACCTTTTATACTCATTACCAAGACATTTATGACCTGTATCAGTCATTAATTAATGAACTAGCTCAAGAGTTATTAAAGATTTTTGATAAATACTACTCACCAGCCATAAAAGGAAATAATTTCATTCCACTGTTTCGGGCCTTGTCCGACTACGTTTCATCACAACAGCAGCTATTCTCTATCCTCATTAATAAGCGGAATAACAGGTTAACCATTAGCTACTTACAAGATCAGTTCAAACAAGAACTAATTAACTATAATGATTCGGAAGATCTTGAGTATATTATTGGGAATGTCTATGGTGTCTCAGGAATATTTGGTATCTTTATCGACTGGCTTCAGGGGAAAATAAAAGCCTCACCAGAACAACTTGGTGAAGCAATTGGTAAATTTGCGAATAAATATTGGTTTCCGAGATAATGTCAAATAGTTAATAATGAAATAACCCTTTATTTAGTGTTAAAAGCATCATGATGCGTTGCTTAACATCTTGTGAAATATGATTAGTCACACTGGCTAGTTTAGTAATTATCTCTGGACAGTCTTTTGAAGGCTTACAGATGTACTTTTGCTTTTTAATCGCCCAAATCGTTGGTTTATAGTGTAGGGAAGGGACTAAAATATAAACTTTCTTAAAACAATTTTTACTCATTGGCTTGCCACAATGCGGGCAAGTCATAGTGTAGGTTTGTATTAAGTGGACGATAATGCGGTCACCCTGGTCTTCAATTGTCTCGGCAAAACTATTGTCTAATTCGATGTGTGAGTCCTTGATTCCCAATGCAGTTCTGGTAGAATTATCCATGAAAGATGGTCCTTTCTTAAACGAAGACGGGAGTGCAGCCATCTTTCGTTTTTTATTTTAAATTTTAAACTAAAATAAGTACTGATGTTAAGTTCCATCAGTACTTAATATTGTAGAGCCTAAATAAATCGGAAACCGATATTGGTAAGGAATTAGGGGTTTCTGACTGGACAGTTAGACGCGTTATCACTAACTTAGATCAATCATTTAAGCCTAATTACCATTGGTTACCCCGCCATATTGCCTTTGATGACTTCAAGTCTGGGCGCTTTGCGCCCAGCGGAATGAGCATGATCCTAATGAACATTGAAAACAAACGAACTCTTGATATTATTTATTCGCGACGCAACAGTTATTTGCGAAACTATTTTCTGCGCTATGACCATTCAGCGCGCCTAGCTGTTCAGACGGTGAACGTCGACTTGTATACTCCATACCGCCATTTAATTCGTGACCTTTTCCCCCATGCCATCATTATTGCCGATCATTTTCATGTCGTCACGCAAGCATACCGCACATTAAATAAAATTCGAATTCAGGTAATGAATCGAGCTGGAAAAGGAACGCGGTAGTGGCGGGCGCTAAACCATTTCTGGAAACTAATCCTAACACCAGCTGGCAATCTTAAATACAATAATTATTGGTCACGACGTAACTTTGGCTATGCCCAATTAACTGACGTTGAAGTCGTCCACCGACTGTTAGATTTCGATGAAGACTTAAAGCAAGCCTATATCACTACTATCAAGACCTAGTTCTTGCCATCAGACAACGAGAGAGGCATTAGATCAACTTTTAGCTGTTAAATGGACGCAACTTCCACAACCACTTCAAAAAGTTCAACGCACACTACGTACTCATAAGCAAGAGATTTACAATAGTTTCAAATATGATACCTATACTAACGGACCTGTTGAAGGAACTAATAATAAAATTAAGGTAATTAAGTGTACAGCTTATGGCTTTCGTAACTTTTTCAATTTTCGTGTTCGAATTCTTATATCATTAGCTAATTCATATATCGCTATTAACTGGAAAAATCAAAAAAGGTGATGAGCAGAAATTGTTCATCACCTTTTTCAGTTTAAAAATACAACACCCCTTAATAAAGGGGTGAAGCGGCTCTCGCCATATTTTCTATCTACAATTATACCTTACCATGGTAAATAGTCAATGAATTAATCACTGTATATGGTTATACTATTGCAAATACTATTAAATAGATCACTAAAAATCTTACCTTGGTACAAGTCAGAGTTCCTCTGCATCCTAGTACACCATTCTTTTAAATCATCTATTTTATGTTGATGTGACTTTTGACTACACATAGTTTTATGAATACGTAATGCAAGTGAAATTTGTAATAATAATGGAGTGTGAATTTCACTACTTGTTAAATCATCATTTCTTAATACAGAATATATGTTGTGTGGAACTGGTTCTTCCTCATTAACTAATGCATCTTTATTGAAAAGTACTCTATTATGAGCACAACTGTTCCTAAGTCTATTAATATATTTAAAAGATTCTCTTAGTTGTTGCAGCGTTTTATTATTGGGGCGTTTACGACTCAAATACTCAACAAATGATCGTAATTTTCCTAGGCTAGAAATCTCTATAATTATCCAAATTGGAGGGTTATCGTAAAATTGTTGATATTCTTCATTTACAATGAAATGACCGTTGTTATCATAATGAGAAACACTCGAAAATAATTTTCTTTTGAAGCCTTCAGGATTTTCATCTCTATTAATTACTTCCTGAACAATATGGTATCCATCTTCATCAGGATCGTTTGTTATGATTCGCAATAGATACGTTTTAATAGCATGTTCTATATCCAAACAAACCTTCAGTAAACAGTATCTCAATTCCATATCCAATGTTGATATGTCAACTAACATATTGAAATTGTTAATACATTGTTCACCATTCTCCGTACTGTTAAACACCTTAACAAAAGAAATCATCTTATAAAAATAAGACTTATACTTCAAATATTTCTGGGCTTCAGGTTCGTCTTCTATACCGACACCATGATTCTTTAGCCATTCTATTTGATCTGCAAAACTTAACTTAGAGTTATCCATAATTAATACTTTCTCCAGTAAATTGATTAGTTCTTATTATATCAGATGGAATCGTCAGAAGTTATAACATAGCTTCGTTTTTATTACATCTCAAAAAGGCGATGGACAAATTTGTCCATCGCCTTTTAACTTATCGAAAATTGGATAACATATTACGTCTTAATCTTAGTTGTACTTCCGCTTAGTAGCACCAGCCAAGGTAGTAAAGGTAGTGGCTGCCAGAATACCTAATCCAGCAATTGCCATTGTGTTTTCTTCCTTACTGTTGGCGTTAGTTTGTGGCAACTTAGCTTGTTGAGCCTTGTATTCTTCACGAGTCATTGGTTCACTCATCTTAGTACCAAAACTTACGCTAGTAGTTTCCATGCTTGCAGGTGCTTGAATACCAGCTTGTGAAGCTACACTGTCCTTAGATACAACGTTGATGTATTGACCTTGAGTGCCTGCTGAGGAACCCTTACCATCGTCTGGCAATACAATCGTTGGATTGTCGTCACTGCCCTTAGTAGTATCGCTAGAATCGTTGTCCTTAGATGGTTGGTGACCAGCTTGACCTGGAATTGAAGCGTGACCATCGTCTGGCTTAGTAGATGTGGTTGGGTTAGTTGGCGTTTCGCCACCCTTGTTATCATCGCCCTTAGAAGGTTGAGATGGGTCGGTTGGTGTGTCACCATGATCCTTGTTGCCATCATCTGGCTTAGTAGGCGTGGTTGGGTTAGTTGGAACTGCTAATAATGTCAGTGCTAAGACGCTACTATCAATAGCGGAGGTACTTAAGACGAGTATGGATAATTTGGCAAACGGTTCAACTGATGAGGCTGAAATGGGCTACTACCAGAAGAAACTTTGGCAGGCCCTTAATAAGATGGATGACGAAAAGGCCGAACAAGTTTCAAAGAATGTTCTGGGCTTGATTAATCTTAATAAAGAATAACAATTCTACTTAATAAAGCAGGTACTACGATTTTCGCAATTTCGTAGTACCTGTTTTTTCTTGTCTAATTTAAGTACAACTATAATGTTATTTAATATTTAGAGAAGTTATTTATGAAAAAAAGACTTGTTATTGCCAGTACAGTAATGATTGCACTATCATTAACTGCTTGTGGCAATCAATCATCAAGTACCAATGACACTTCTAGTAGTGTTAAAACAGCTAAGAAGGTTTCAAGTAGTTCATCAACCAGTGCTACAAAACAAACTGATAAGTTCAATAATAATGAGTATGGTGTGATGGGGTATTTAATGCTTAGTCAGACCAGTGCTTCTAAATTGGCTAATACTACCAGAAGCACTGGTGATAATGAAGGTATGAAGATTACCAAGAATGGTAATACTTACACTTTTGGAGTATTTCCAATGGGACACTCAGCTAATGTTATTGTTAATAACGACAATGTAACCGTTAGATACGATGAAAATGCTGATGGCACTGGTATGGGTGATAAGAATGGTAGTAAAACCTACTCTAAAGACGAATTAGCCAATAAGTATGCTAGCCAAAAAGATGATATTGATAAAGTCATTGCCAAGTTCGATTTAAACAAAGATACTAACACCACTAATAATCAACAACCAGTCCCAACTGATCTTGATGAAAAGACTGAAGCTGTCTTAATTTACGCTAAAGCAAATGGCTTTGATACCTTAGACGTTTCAGATGATAACAAAGCAAAAATGGAATTATCTACCGCTGATAATGACAGAAAGACCGTTGGTTATGGTTCTGATGGTGATGTTCAATACCAAATTGATGGTAATAACGTTACCTATTGGACATTGGATCACAGTAATGATACGCCAGCTTATAAGCAAAAGATGGTTGAACACACTACTACTCTTTCAGAATTAAAACAAGAATTTTATACAGCAGGTAATCAACGCCAGACTGTTGATATTATTAGCGACAACATGGAAGAAGATTAAAAAAAGGTACCACACAGGACATTTCTCACCCACTTAATGTGTAGTACCTTTTAATTACAGCTTAAGGTTTCTATCAAGACAAAACAGCATACTATAAACCCAAGGCTCAATAATAAGCGACATCATTTCAATAAGGCCCAAATAAGAAACAAATAGCTTTACAGCATGAAGAGGTAGATAAACTATTAGCGGTCCTTGAGAGATTAGTTCCATTAGCCACTCAAACATGATTACCATTAAGATGCCAAAAACACCTAATAAGCTAAATATTAACTTTTTAAATAAGGTGTCGAAGTTTTGCTTTACAATAGTTGTTTTTTTATCATCTCTATAAACGTTCATGATTAAAGGAATCGTTACAGTAATCGTAGCCATAAAAATTCCCTTGACATCATTAGCATTTGTTTCAGTAAAGGCAAATACTGTTAGTACCATACTATTAAGAAATGCTAACATTGATGACTGAATTGCAGTTGCTTTATCATTCTTATTAAAGTTAACCATTGCTTATCCTCCGTGATTAAAAATAAATTAACGTTAAAACTAAGTAGCTACTTTTCCTTTAACAATTCTTAGTTTATCATTTACCGTTAGTAGTAGGTAAGTTGTAAAATGTACTTTTTTTACAATCAATTTCTACTACTATAAAATTAGGAGAATATAATTTAATGAATGAAATAGATCAAATAGTAGAGTTAATTTTTAACAACATTAGTACACAAGTTAACGATAGAAAAAACAGTTAAAAAAGACTAGGTTGGATATCACTAATGAAAGTAATATTCAATTATTATCAAGTATTATGAGCAATAAACGTATTCCAAGCAGGAATCCGTATCTACTCAACGCAAGTATTACTGATGATATTGTCTCCACTTTACATTTCCATTCAGCTTATGAATTAATTTGGGGAAAGGATAATGATCTTGATACTTTGTTGGAACGAATTTTCTTTGCAGGAATTTCTTTAGTAGAGCAAAATAATTTAATTGAAGAATGCCGTTTGGAATATCTTCCATATGCCAAAGCTAGCGCAAAATTTAACTTTGCAATGGAATTGGAGAAACCTGATCCTGAAACCTTAACTGAAAAACAATATTATGCGTCCGAATATGTATTTTTTACATAAATAAAAACCTAAAGGAGGAACATAAAAAGTTCTTCAACAAATGTGGTACTAAGAAAATTAATAAGCAACTCTTTAAATTTATTAGTACAATATTTCCAAAACTTCTCTCAAACTTTCTAAATGAAACTGGCCACCAGGGAAAGCAAGTTTATGACTTAATATCTTCTATTGTTAAGTATGAACAAGAAGATATATTTGAATCAATGGCACATGGTCCTGAATGGTTTCAGCATGAGCCGTTAACTAACTCGGAAAAACCATTATCAGATGTACGAAAAAGTGTTATTAATGCTGGAGAAAAATATATAGATACTATATTAAATGAGCAAGTTGAAACAGATTATTTTTTCAGTCCTGATTCAAAAAGCTTAGAATAGTAAAGTCAAAATATATTTGTAACTTAGTTATGTTCTTAAGTCCTATTTTTACAAAATGCACACAGAAGATCAGCCGTAAAGCCTAATATATCAACAGTTTACCTAATTCTTCGATACAGCTTCATGCACACGATTATTTTATGTGCACAGCTGTGTGCATAATATTCTTAAATAAACAAAATAATCCTTGATATACCTTTGCAAAGCATTGATATATCAAGGATTAATAAACTCTGTAAATTTTAATTATGCTGACTAGAAGCTGGTAGGTTCTAGTCAACTCGTTCCTTATATATCAACAAACTAGACGGCAACTCTAGGTAATCGTGTGCATTTCTGTGTGCATCCTATGCCATCCAGTTATCCATCATTTTGCGGTTAATATCGCGATCCGCTTTAACATAAACCCGCATAAAGATGGCCAAACTATTACCTATTCGTTCGGCTGCCCACGGATAAGACATGCCCGGCTTATTAGCCAGCTTAGTACATAATGTGTGCCGAAACGAATACATAGATAACTGTGCTCCGTTACCGCTAATGCCCAATTTATTGCAGAGCTTCTTTAACATCTCATTCATACTCCGCTGGGTAATCGGGATATTGTTTGCACAAGTCTTATAGTCATGTAGATTCAGGAAGATCAAACCTTCAGGATTCGTCAAATTGTGACGTTCCAGAAAGTTTTTCTGTTCTTCTTGAAACATATCTATAAAATCTGCCAGTGGTTGCGAAATTGGTAAGCAATAACGGGCATACCCTTTGGGCCGTGCTTTAAGCGCCCCATTGAACTTTTTAACGTAATCGGACCAACTATCGCTAATCTTAAAGGTTGGATAGTCATTTTCTACTACCAAGTTCTTAAATCTGAGAGCTTGAACTTCACCAGGACGCATCCCATTTTCAAGATCAATCCAAAGTGCTAACCGAGTACCCCAATTCGCAATAGTAGTATTATTTAGTTCTGACTGAATCTGTTCCTTAATAGATTCCAGCTCATCATTAGTAAACAAGTATCGCTACTTCCCAACGCTAAAATCGCTCTTACGAAAAAACTTATCAAGATACTGTTCAGGCACCGGATTCTCTTTAACAACCTTTCCGACTAACTCATTAAAGAAACTCCGCATATGTGTAAGACGGTGATCAATCACGGTTGCCCGTCCAACAGTTGCCTTGTGTTTTCGCACAAAATCATGAGCAAATTGCTCTACCAGTCGTTCAGTAACATCCTTGATTTTTGTATTCTTAAAATACTTCTTAAATTCAGCCGCCGAATTATTCCAATCACGATAAGTAACAGGGGAAATTGCATTCTTTCGCTGATTAACATATTTCTGAAATTCGTCAGCAAAGATAGCATTACCATCGCATAACTGCATTCCATCCTCGTAATCAGCCCACATTTTTCGCTCTAATGCAGTTGCTGCCCAACGAGTTTTAGCATACTCAACTGGCCAACTCTCCCGCTTACCAGTTACCTTATTAATTGGTTGGATCCGTACTTGGAATTGTCCCGCGTGCTTGCCAGTTTTCATCTTTTTAATCATTGTCAACCTTCTCCTTCGTATAAAGAAAAAGGTTGTAGTACACTGATTACCAGTATTCTACAACCCTTCTAATTACTTTGCCCACACTGTCTTTTGCTGATAACCGGCATTGAGTAACCAATGTTTAATCGCTTCCAGGTTGTAATATTTTCGGCTCCCAGGTGAAAGTTGATGGTAAGGCATTCCACTTCGAATCAAACGGTATAGTAGTGTGGTACTAATGCCTAGGGCAGCACATAATTGCTTCCCATTTAGAATATCTTTGCCGAACAATTTACATCTACTCCTTTGTGGTAGATAATGAACGGGATAACAATTTGTTATTAGAAAGTGACTTTCCAAAGTGTGGTAGCTGGGTTAGTCGCTTTTTTTGTTTATAATTCCAGTTCATCATCATGATCCTTTGACTTATGTTTCTTAGGCTGTTCAGACTTCTTATTTGATTGGACAGGCTTTGAAATAATCTTAGCCTGCTCAGCAAGATTCACATTTACTAGTCGACGACGCGTCAAACGCTGATTAACTAAGTAGTTGGAATGTTGGCGCATCGCCTGGACCAATCCTTTTAATCGTCCAAACCGAGAAGTCGTCTGTTTAAAGCCATCATGGTCAATGAAAAGTTGATCATCCTTTTCACTAATCTCATTGCACAGTTATTGAACATTGGCTTGCTGGTCAAATAGTACTCGCTCACTATCCTTTGACTTGTTCAGTAATTTAGTAATTGTTAGTAATTGGAATGACTTTTTATCACACAAAAGGAGTTCACGTACACGACGCCGTAGTTCATCAAACGGGTCAGCACCATGATCTAACGCCCACAACTTCACCTGCTCGCAAAACGTGGCGTAGTCATCAACTGACCAACAGTCGGCAAATTTAGAAACAAAATGTGGTACCTGGTCGCCTTCACTTAACCATAGATTCTCAATGGAATCCGCTAAGTGGGTAAAAGGCCCTTTCAGAAAATTAATGCTTGTCCCTAACTTAAACCATGCCATTGCGATAACATCTTGATATTCTTGCGTATTTTCAACTTTTAACGGTGAAGCATCCTGAACTTCGCCACCGAATCCAGCGCACCGACGCTTATTAATCTTTACCATAAATAAGACCTCCAATAATTGAACCAATACCAACAACGACCTTAACTGGCCACCATGGCATTACACTCGCTAAAACTACTCCAGCCAAGACAATCAATGCACCATTTGCAAACTTAGTTAAGGTATGTTCCATCACTTGATGAGACTGAGTAACTTGCTGTTTATCTTGCGCAATAGATTCTTTGACTTGATTGATATAGGTAACAACTTCCTTGCTCAAAAGTTGATTAGTCGTAGAATTAGCTTCTTCACGCATGACACGCAGTAAATCATGACCATCAATATCAATTGGTTTCTGAACCGCACTAATTAGCTGTCGTAATAGATTACTATTATGATTAATTACTACTACCAACTTATTAACTACCTGATTCAGTTGTTCAACCTTAGAATGATCAGCACTTGCCATTACTTCAGCCTGTGCCCTTGAAACATTCATCCGGTCAATTCGTGATTGCTGACCCTTGAACTTCTGCTCCAAATCGCCATAGGACTTAGTATGCCCATCTTGCCAAGCATCTTTAATGGCTTGATGAGCAATATCACTAACTTCCTGGTTCAAATTCATCTTCTGATTGTTCAGAGATTTGGTGACGTCGCCGGTCCAGTTTTGCAAATCCTGCTTGGTCGCCAGGTTCTTCATCATTTTCTGTACTTCGTTGTCGCGCGACGTAGGTGTTAAATCGTCGTTGCTGCCGTTCGGATTCAGCAAGTCGTTCAGATCGTCCATGGCACTGTTGAGATTTTTCTTCATCAACTGAAGCCTCCTTAGTTTCACTTTGCTGTTTTTGACTAAAATGTCTTTCTAATTCCTCTGATTATTCAAACTACTATGACCTCGGCTGACTTCTGGCTTACTCAACACTGCATCACTGCACCGCTTGTTTCTGTGGAAATTAAACTTATTCCTCTTGTCGGAAACGTGTAGGCCAGATCTCCCCGGGTAAGAATATTAGCTTTCGTACCATGTCATCGTTAGCTTTACTGAGACCAACTTCGAGTAGTATTGGACTTCAACTTGTCTAGCAGCCTTATCCAGTTAATTTCAGCCTTATAGCTACTTCTTGTTCATCGATGCAGTACTTTGCCTTAGACTTCCTTCAGATTCCACCTCACGGTGGACACCCTTGTCCTCAGCTCATGGTTCCGACTACTACGGCCCATAGTGGACTTTCACCACCTAGCTAATACCCATGCCGGGCGCACTAATAAAAAAATCCCCGACCAAAACCGGTCGAGGATTTTGTAGTTTAACTACTTTTATTTCAGTGTTGAACACTATTAAACGTAACAATCATCTTAATCATCTTGCTTAGAACACATGATAAGTTGCTTCATGTAGGTCTGTGGGTCATCAATAATCTGCAACATCACCTTAGCCACGTCTGCTCGGTTAGTACGCGGTGCTCCTGGCATTTTGTAGCCAGATGCTACATCCCTAACCAGCGGATTTTCACTTCTTTCTCCGTTAAATAGTGGACCGGGATGAATAGTCGTCCAATCGAGATCAGAAGGCGGTAACTGCTTTTCACCAGCCTCATGATCAGCAAAATTTCCCTTTAAAAATCCTTTAGCCCCCATCCGATATGGATAACGGGTATTTTCATAAGTAGCACCAACACCTAATGCTGACAGGCTGATTAGGCGTTTAACTCCTGCTTTATCCATTGCTTCAATAATGTTTGGAATAGCAAGAGCAAACAATTTTCCACTGCTATTAGAAACCGGATTACCAAGCGCCACTAAAACCGCATCACAACCTTTCATAGCCGACGCCATTTTATCAATATCGTTTAATTCACCAGTTACTACCGTTATTTGATCACGATGAGTTAACTTATCTGGGTGACGAACATAGGCAATAACTGAATATTTCTTTTCTAAAGACTGGAGAACCAGTTCTTCTCCGGTCCGTCCGGTTGCACCAAAAATGCAAAGTTTCATTTAACAAGCCCCCTATAGGTTATCTTCGATCCAGTTAAAAATCATTTCACTCGCCGGAGCATAACCGCCCATCTGTGTATGCTGTTGGGCTGTTGAATTCTCATCAAAAAACAAGTAATCCTTCGGACAGGTTAGCTGATTATAGAATTCCTTAGCAGCCTCTGGATTAATCTCAGCGGCCCCATTCAGCACCAATACTTTGGATTGAATTTGATCAATGATATCGCTGTTGTCATATTTAGCTAACTCCGGCAATAATTCTTTTTCAGAGCAACCATGCTTCCAGGTATAATCTTTAAGCATGTATTCCAACATTGCTGGTCGTAATCTTTTTGGCAAGGCTAGAATTTTGTTTAAACGCTGTCCAATCATTTTGCCCCAAGCGATATTACCAGGATCAGCAATGCATACCTTGATTCGCTTATCAAAAGCTGCTGCCCGAGGAACCTGGAAGCCGCCAAAGCTCATTCCCATCACACCAATTCGTGATGGATCGACGTCAGACAGTCCCTCAGCAAAATCTAAGACAGGTTTCATGACGTTTTCAAAATCAGGTCGGAATGATAACCCCTGAAGTCGAAGGGTCATTCCCTGACCTGGGCCATCAAAGGTCAAAGCATTAATGCCACGCTTAATTGCAGCGTCTGTTACCCAACGTGTATCATCGGCCTAAGTATCACGACCAGGAACGACAATCAGCAGTGGCGACTTTCCGTTAGCGTGTGGTGACTGAAAATAGTGCCCTGGCAGAGTCGTATTTTCATAAGGAATTTCAATTGCTTTACCGGGATACCCGGAAAGTTTCATTGACTTATCATAACAACTCTGGCTAAGTCTACAATACTGTCTGATTCGCGGATCCGCAACATCTCCGAAGTACATCAAAGCAACTCGCCAATAGGTTGAAGCACGAAGGTATGCGCTACCTGCACTGACCAGCTTGTTAGCTTGTTCATATTGTACCGCCCGCTCCTGCAAACGATTTGCCATCGTAGCCCAGGCGCTGATCCAGGTCTGTTCGTCACCATTCTTCAAATTAGCGTTTACATCTAAGACTTCACCGACATCGGCCATCCGGTAATTAACTAACCCTAAAACATGTTTGACGAGGGCGTCTTGTAACATATTCTTACTGAATTTCTGTGACGACCAAGGATTGTTGAATTTTATAAATTCTTCAGTCATATTAATTTATCCTTTCTATTTTTCACGTTTTTGTTGTTCGATCTTGCTTGTCCGCATCCCTGGGAAGATCCAGTTCCACTTACCACAAAGCTTGATCATTGCTGGTACAAAGATCAATCGGACAATAAAGGCATCAAAGAAGACCCCAAAGGCTAATGCTAATCCGATTGACTTGCTAGTTGGGTTAGTAGTAACGGCAAAACTACCGAATACGGAAATCATAATTAACCCAGCGGTAATGATAACCTTAGCGTTTTCGCGCATACCGATGCGAACTGCCTCAGTAGTATCCCCAGTTAACAGGTAAATCTCCCGAATCCGTGATACTAGGAAAACTTCATAGTCCATTGCCAGACCAAATAAGATTCCAATTGCAATCACTGGTAAGAAAGCAATAATCGGTGCTCCCTTACTAATACCGAAAACAGTGTGCATAACGGCATCTTGCATAACAGCAGTCAAGGCACCAAATGATGCCAAGAGTGACATTCCAAAGCCAGCCATAGCAACTAGCGGGACAATGAAGGAACGGAAAACTAACATCATTAAGACAAAGGCCAGTGCCATAACAATTCCAGCAAATATTGGAATGGCTTGGTTTAGCTTTTGAACGATATCGATATTGATAGCGTTGGATCCTGTGAGAATGAGTTTGGTATTCATCTTATCTTCAGTTGTCTTGGAATATTTCTTTATATTGTGAGCTAACTTATCAGTCTTAACTGATTCAGGTCCATGAGTAGGAATCACCATGAAGACAGCATAGTTTCCGTCGGGTAGCTTACCACCTGACTGCTGAAGCATCATCTGTTGCTGAGCAGCACTTGCTTGCTGACCGGGCTGTCCTTGACCAGCCATTTGCTTCTGTTTAGCGGATTGTTGAGCAGCACTTGTGGTACTACCAGGTTGCTGAGAATTATTCATTTGACCAGGTTGAGGCTGCCGTCCTTGTTGCATTCCGGATTGACCAGAGCCAACTTTACCTCCGCCACTGATCATCCCCGGTGTCGCCATCTTGACGTACTTCATATTGGACAGATGATCGGTGATCTTCATGACTGTCTGTTGTTTTTCCTGCGGACTGGCATTCTTATCTAACTTGGCAACAATAATTAATTGACCATTGATTCCCTCACCAAACTTATCGGACAGAATATCATAAGCCTTTCGTTCAGTCTGGTTGGTTGGTAATGCGCCATTATAAGGCATTCCCAATCTCATATGACCAGACGGAATGGCAAATGCTATAAGAACCAGCACACTGGCAATCGCAGTGACAAACGGTTGCTTGATAATCGTATGTTCAACTATCCCACTTTTGTTCTTGCGGTGATGTAGTTCTTCTTTTGCTGGTTTAATGTGCCGATGAGCTAACGAAATCAGTGCTGGTAACAGAGTCATTGCTGATAAGACCGCAAAAGCTACCCCAACAGCAGCAGCTAGTCCCATTTGCGTCAAGAAGTCAATACCAACCAGACTTAAGCCCGATACTGCAATAATGACTGTGATTCCTGCAAATAGTACTGAACTATCTGCAGTTCCCATGGCATCACCAAGAGCTGTAAGGTAATCATTTTGTGTCGCACGATTAGTCCGATAACGGTTGATGATGAAGAGGGCGTAATCAATCCCACAGGCTAAGCTGAGGATCATTGCCAAACTCTGGGCAACTGATGCGGTCTCAAAGTAGTTAGAACCAATTCCGATAACTATAAGACCCAGTGCCAAACCAGTAACCGCACTAATAATTGGTAGGCCTGCCGTGATAAAGGAACGAAAGAGAACCATCATGAAGACGAAAGCGATTGCGACACCAATCAGCTCAGCAATTTCATTAACCCCCATCGGGTGAATTGAAACGGTTCCGGTGTATTCTACCTCGACACCTTTCTGGTCATCTAGTGTTTTAAAGGCTTGTTGTGTCTTATGGATTGTCGCTGGAGTAACCGAATTTGTCTTCTGGTCGTAGGTTACCGTGGCGTAGGTAGTCGTCAGATCTTTGCTAAACTTTTGTTCCTGATAAGGGTTAGTAACAGACGATACATGTGGTTTTTCCTTTGCCTTAGTTACAGCACTATTAATTGCCTGTTCTGTTTTTGGTTGCAATAATCCTTTCTTATCTTTGGTTTTTATTACAACCTGAAGGGTTCCATGATCAGTGTCCTGGTGAAATTCCTTCTTTAAGGTTGATTGAATCTCAGTTGATGGAATTCCTGAGATGGATAGTGACTCATTGTAGTCGGAGCCTAACTTAGCTACGATAGTTCCGAAGCCGAGTAGCGCTACTAACCATATAATGATCGCGGTCCACTTGTGTTTGGCCATACACTGACCAATTTTCTTTAGTAGTTTTCCCATACTCTCTCCTCTTTCTTTATTGACTTTCTAAATTATAGTCAGCATAATTTTAATAAACTATAGATAATAAAATAGGACTGCCAATTAAAGCGACAGTGTTTAGAAAGCGGTGATAAAGTGGCGGATTTAAGAAAATTACGCACCCAGCGAGAAATTCAACAAGCACTGGCTGACCTCCTATTAAAGAAGACATTCAGTAAAATTACGGTAACCGACATTGTCAACAAGGCGCTGATTAATCGCAACACCTTTTACCTGCATTATCGGGATAAGTACGACTTGGTTGAACAGATAATGATGACAATGGTTGACCAGTCAAGTTTCTCCATCAACGAATTCAATACAACACCATTCTATTTTCTACGATCAATCTCAAACGAGACTTCTGACTTGGGTCATCAGGTTATCAACCGCCAGCGAGCAGACAGCGAATTTCAGGAAGTAGTTTTAAAAACTATTCTCAAATTAGTAATGACAGATGCCGACAGCTCCAACAGTCAGATTTGGTTTACTTTCGGTAAGATTTCTGCAATCATGGCCTGGAATAATCAACACGGCTATTACTATGACATCATTCAAGACGCTGACCAACTTCAACAAATATTTGACACTGAAGAATTTCCTAATTTAACTGAATGAATAAACAAGTTGTGAGGATAATGTAACATCTGAACTTTTTATTAATCGCTTTTACAAATTGAAATCACTAGAATGCACACAAAAAAATGGGCATAAAGCCCATCAAGTCAGTGTATACAGCCTTTTCCCGATGTAAGCTCATGCACACAGTTTTTCTGTGTGCACAGCCGTATGCATAACATTCTTAAATAAACAAAAATAATCCTTGATATACCTTCGTAAAATGTTGATATATCAAGGATTAATAAACTTTGTAAATTTTAATTATGCTGACTAGAAGATTCGACTTCATCCTTATACCATTGCAAGGAGTACTCCAAATTAGTTATGAATTTAACGCGTTAAATTCTTGTATTGATCATTTAACTGACTTACGTCATCATTCTTTGATTCTTACCAGTACATAGCTCATCATATCCAATAACCTTACATCACTATTGAAAAATGTCAAAGTTATATAAAAATATCTTCCATTCCTATAGTAAAAGCACCCAGTTTTGACACTGGATGCTTTCTTTATATGGCAAACACTTTGGCAAACAAACATGTTATTTTTAATGAGTTGGCCAAGCTTTAACACTGCCAAAATGCCGTTATATCGCTATTCCAATACTAAGTTACATTATAATTCTATTCATACTCAATCGTCGACGGCGGCTTACTCGTGACATCGTAAAGGATCCGGTTAACGTGATCGACTTCGTTTACAATCCGTACCGAAATCTTTTGGAGGACATCCCATGGAATCTTGGCAAAGTCAGCCGTCATTCCATCAATTGAGGTTACGGCCCGAATAGCAACGGCGTAATCGTACGTCCGACCATCACCCATGACCCCAACTGAACGAATACCTGGTAAGACAGTGAAGTATTGCCAGATTTCTTCGTCCAAGCCAGCCTTCTTAATTTCTTCCCGAAGAATGGCATCACTTTCACGAACAATTTCCAGCTTTTCTGGAGTGATTTCACCAATAACCCGGATACCAAGACCTGGACCTGGGAATGGTTGCCGCCATACTAATTCATGCGGAATACCAAGTTTTTCACCAAGTTCACGGGTTTCATCCTTAAAGAGCTTCCGTAATGGTTCAATTAACTTGAAACCAAGCTTCTTTGGCAGACCACCAACGTTATGGTGTGACTTAATTGTCTGGGCAGTATCAGTTCCAGATTCAATCACATCGGTGTAAAGCGTTCCTTGTGCAAGGAAGTCAGCATCAGGAATCTTCTTGGCTTCTTCGTTAAAGACTTCGATAAATTCTTTACCGATAATCTTCCGCTTTTGCTCTGGATCAGTAACGCCTTCCAGCTTACCTAAGAAGCGATCCGCAGCGTCAACCTTAATAATGTTAACACCAAGGTCACGGCTCAACGCATCCATTACTTGGTCAGCTTCGTTCTTCCGTAACAATCCGTGGTCTACAAAGATACAAGTTAACTGGTCACCAATTGCCTTATGGATCAATACAGCAGTAACACTAGAATCAACACCACCAGAAAGACCCAGGATAACTTTCTTATCACCGACTTCTTGGCGGATCTCATCAATCTGCATATCGATAAAGTCATCCATTGTCCAGTTTGCTTGAGCACCGCAAACATCAAAGGCAAATCGCCGTAAGATGTCTAACCCATATTCGGAGTTACGAACTTCAGGGTGGAATTGAACACCATAGAATTTACGGTCATTGTCAGCAATAGAGGCAATTGGACAGTTCTTGCTAGTCGCAGTAACTTCAAAGCCAGCTGGCGCCTGCGTTACTAAATCACCATGACTCATCCATACATATTGCTTCTTTGGCAAACCTTTGAATAATACGGCATCGTCATTAAGAACCTCAATATCTGCACGACCATATTCAGAGTTATCAGCTTTTTCAACCTTACCTCCAAGGTCATATGACATTAACTGCATCCCATAACAAATACCCAAAATTGGAATACCGAGCTTAAAAATTTCTGGATCCACTTTGAATGCATTAGGATCATAAACACTGTTTGGCCCACCAGAGAAAATAATACCCTTAGGATTAATCTCTTTAATCTCGTCCGCGGTCAGCTTATGGGACAATAATTCTGAGTAAATCCCAAAATCACGCAAACGCCGAGTAATTAATTGATTATACTGGCTACCAAAATCTAACACGATGATCTTATCAAACGCATCTAAATTGATGTTTGCCACAATGACACTTCCTTTGTTCAAATTTTTATTCTTAAAGGCTAGTTTACAGGCCGAAAAGGGTTCGGTCAATGATTAATTCCTGTCTTAAACAAAAAGACTAGGTTATATCGCCTAGCCCTGTTTTTAGATGGAATTTTATTGAGAGTGTTTATTGGTTTAATTTTCAAGATCAAGATTTAATAAACGTAATTCTTCATCGACTGCCTGTGTTTCAAGCACTTGAGCTTCGTTATCCTTTTTGCTCATGATGATGACCTCCTCGTATCATTTAATCTATATCTTTCTTAAGCGGTGTCGTAACCATTGTCAACCATTATAATCAATAAAATTATGCGCAACCGTTCCCAGTGTTGATAAATCAAGGCTAAAAAGTTTATTTTTTTACTTTTAGCTTTACTTTTTACCATAATTCACAATGTTAAATTTGTAATACGTTCCAAATCTAGATGTTTGAATGCGTTTTCACGTTTTGGTAAAATTTAGTTGATTATATTTTTTTACTTGAGGTGTAATATGTTTATTCGGACAAAATACCTTAATCCGTTATTAGATAATATGGATCAGCCATCAATAAAGATTCTGGTGGGTGTTCGGCGGTGCGGAAAGACCACTATTCTTGAACAATTCCGTGCAACGCTTCGTCGGCAGGAGATTTCACCAAGTCAGATCCAAGTTATTAATTTCGAATACTTACTTGACAATGAGCTATGCAATCCTGAATACCTTTTACAATTTATCGTTGGTCGGCTCTGCAAACACCAAATGAATTACCTATTCTTAGATGAAATCGAAGTCGTTCCGCAATTTGCGCAGGTAGTTAATGCACTTAATTCCTTAACTAACACTGATATTTATATCGCAAGCTCTAATAATATTATTCTTGAGGAACAAAATCTTAAACAACTAACACCCCACGTTGTTATCCCCGTTTTTCCATGCAGCTATCGTGAATACCTAAAAAGGAACCAACAAGAAGCTGATTCCCAAACCCTATATCAATATTTAAATACTGGCGGCTTTCCCTATACCCACGAAATCCATGGCCCGATCAACCTAATCAATTACGTTAACGGTATTATCAACACAATCATTATTACCGATTTTACTCAACAAGCCACCCTCTGTAATCCAGGGTTAACTAAACAGCTTGCTCACCACCTCGCCCACCATGCTGGAACAACTCAAAATATTTCGCAAATTGTGGATAGTCTCAAACAGCATAGTATTACAACATCGAATAAAACCGTTGACTTTTACCTCCAGTTTTTACAAAATTCATTCATCTTTTATCCCTGCAACGAATATGATTTTTCAAGGCATCACGTAAAAAGTACCAATGTCCGTTATTATCCGGTTGACCCAAGTATTCGGCAAGCATTAACTCTCAAGAAAAACGTCCTTTCACAACGGATCCTTGAAAATATTGTTTTTATCGATCTCCTTAGCCAGGGGTATCAAGTATATAGCGGGCGGGTTAAGGATAATGAAATCACGTTTGTCGCGGTTAAGAATAGTATTTTCACCTGCATTCAGATTGCATATTCTCTTGCGGATGATGCCGCATATCGGCACGCGGTTTGCGGTCTCAAACAATTATCAGCTAAATATAAAAAAGTACTGGTTACGGTCAAACCAGCACTTAACTATGCCCACCTTAATCCTGACATTCAGGTAATTGATCTTTACAGCTGGCTTACCGCATAATTAGCCCCGCCGTAAATATAGCTTATCAACCACATGCCCAGTAGTTTTATGAAGTATTACATCAGCACGGCTCTTTGTTGGAAGGATAAATTCGCGTAAGTTAGGCAAATCTACTCGTTGCCAAACATCCTTAGCCATCTCAAACGCTTCTTGCCGATCTCCCTGTGAATAAGGGTAGTAATAATTAGACGGATCGGTAAAGGCAGTCTCAAGTAGCATTCCAAATCGTTGCAGGTACCAATGCTCAATTAAATCTGAATCAGCGTCAACATACAGGGACCAGTCAAAATAATCACTTACGTATAACTGTTGGTTGCTTGGTAACTGTAACGTGTTGATTCCTTCGACAATTAAAATATCTGGGCGATCAATAACAAGCGGTTTATCCAGTTGAACATCATAAACCTGGTGCGAATATGTCGGCGCCTTGACAACCGGCTCACCAGCCTTGACGTCATTAAGGAACTTAAGAAGCTTTTCCATATCATACGATTCAGGGAAACCTTTCCGATCCATAATTCCCCGTCGTTCAAGTTCAACATTGGGATATAAAAAACCATCTGTCGTCATCAGTTCAACTCGCTTATCTGGGAGCATCTTATTTAAAAGAATACTAATTAACCGCGCAATTGTACTCTTTCCGACTGCGACCGAGCCAGCTATGCCAATAATATAAGGTACACGAACTGTTGAACGTTGTAAGAAATTCGCCTTTTGCATCTGCCATTCCAAAAAATTCTGATAGCGAAGTTGGATTAACTTTATCAAGGGCAAATATACATCTTGGACATCCTCAATCGAAATTCGGTCATTCAGTGACTTAATCTCGTCCAAATTACCTTGTGTTAACCGAACTGAATCAGTTGGAAAAAAGCTATGCCAAGTTTGGCGGTCAAATTGTTCGTAATTCATCCATTCATCCATTACGCAAAATCCTTTATTTTATCCCGTTCTGAAAACGGTTACTCATGTTTTATAGTAACATATTATAAGCGCAATTAAAGTCTAATCTTGCTTGTGAACACCTAAACATTTTATCAAATAATTTACACAACGCAACTATTTTACTTTACATAACAAAAGAGGTTGGGAATAACCCAGCCTCTTTGCTATTTTACTATGGTTTAGGGAAGTTTAATTTCGGATAATCTTTTAACTCTGGTGCATCGGTTGTGTAATCATCGAGTGTACTTTGGTTATTATTTTCCGTCTTCAAACTTGTCTTTTGTTTCTTCTGTTGCTTTTGGAGGTTCTTCAAACTCTTCTTAAGGTTATAAGTATATTGCTTCTTATCAACTTTCTTAAAACCTGGCAGCTTATAGAACCGTAGCAAGTCACCGTTTACCACCTTGTCTGACAATCCAAGGTCCGTTGTGACATACTTTTGAATCTCACCAATTTCTTTCCGCTGAGCAGCAGTTTGATGGGTGATCTGTTTACCATTCTTAGTGTAATAGTAGTCACCATTATACTTAGTGTACTTTGGCGTTACCCAATCACCATTTCTAAATGGAACAATCTGCTTGTTTTCAGGTGAAAGTAAATCCTGACCAAATTGGATATAATTCTTAGAGCTAATCCCTAGCAAGTCTTCAAGCGTTGGCAATACATCGATTTCTCCACCATAAGTATGGTTAATACCACCCTTTAATCCAGGCATATTAATCATAAACGGTACTTTTTGGAACATTGCTAAATCGTAATTAGTAACCTTCTTCTTGCCTAAAATCTGAGCAATCGCTGGTTGGTGATTATTAGAGATTCCATAATGATCCCCATAAAGAACTAACACACTGTTTTGCCGCAAACCGCTTTTATCAAGATAGTCAAGGAATTCGCCAAGTGATTCATCTAAGTAACGGGCAGTTTGGACATACGGGTCAACTGTATCATCGCCCGTCTTCCATGCTTCAATATCCTTATTCTTTTTATCAAGAATGTATGGGTAGTGATTAGTAACCGTAATAATTTTGGCATAGAATGGCTGCGGAAGTTGTTCAATGTAGTGAGCTGACTCTTTCATGAAGATCTTATCCTTCATTCCATATCCAGCATCATAATCCTTAGTCTTTGGATAGTATTCTTTACTAAAGAAGTACTGGTAGCCAAATGACTTGTAGGCATTGTCACGGTTCCAGAAACTAGGTACGTCACCGTGGAATGACGCTGTAGTATATCCCAGCTTTTGATGGAGAAGTGCAGGTGCTGATTGGAAAGTATTGGTTGTTCCATCAGTAACCATTGCTGATCCTTCTGGTAATCCAAATAATGAGTTTTCAAGCATTGTTTCAGCATCAGCAGTCTTACCTTGACCCACTTGATGGAAGAAGTTATCAAATGCTAATGTATCGTTTGCATGATACAGCTTGTTAAGGTTTGGCATTACTTCCTGCCCATCCTGCTTATAGTCAATCATGAACTGCTGTAAACTCTCTAAGTGAATTATGAAGATATTCTTGCCCTTAGCCTTGCCATAATACTCAACATTTGGCGCAGCGTAATTACTATGAATAAAATGCAAAACCGGCTTTAATTCATTTCGGTTAGCGCGAGCCTTTACCACACTATTATTGGTCGTCTTAACACCGTCATAGATTGTATAGGCTTCAAGACCAAGGTACTTAACAATGTAGTTATTATCAAAAGTCCGCGTAAGGAGTTGTGAACGGTCGCTTTCCGCCATTCCCAAGTTAACCCCAAAAAGGACAAAACCTAGAGCAGTAATCGTCATCGCGTATCTAATCTTAAACCGCCGCATATCAACACGGACAAAGTGGAAGATTAAAATGATCGCTAAGATTACAACGTCCAAGTAAACTAAAAAGTCTTCGGGACGCAAAATCCCCATTAAACTCTTACCAAGGTTATTTGAAGCTGCTCCAGACCCCTTAATCACGTTAAACGTAATGAAATCTGAAAATTCTCGATAGTACAAAATATTCGCAAAGAGCCATGTCGATAGGGCGGCATTAATAATCAGCATCATCCAATAAGATAAGCGACCCCGGAAATATAATGCAATCCCTAAAAATACAAGGGCACTTGGAATCGTATTAAATGCTAAAAGGAAATGCTGCATACTTCCTTTTACACCTAAGTTAAATTCGTTTTGATAAGCCCAATAACTCTTTAAACAAAATAAGAGTACAACAAGCAGAAAAAAACCGAGCTTCGTATTCAAAACACGGCGGAGCTTCTGCAACGCTGTTTTCATAGTCGTTCCTCCATAAAAAAATATCATTATTAACAATAATACACTAATGAGAGGACCGCAACCGTACAATTTTATTTTTCCAAAAAGTTAAAAATTATATCATGCTTTTATCTTATTGATCACTTTTCGCGAGTAACTGTGCGTGTTAATATTAAATATCACTAAATAATCGAAGGGACTGAGAATAATTTCAAAGAAAAAAGCTAATTTCATGCTACTGCTTGTCGCTATTTTATGGGGAAGCAGTTATGTTTTTGCCAAATTAACAATTCAAGCCGGAATGCACTCTGGAGTTATTAACGCTTGTCGAGGAACAATGTGCGTAATTGCCGGTTACATTATTTTCCATCGCCAGATCAACCGAATGACTTGGGTAGATTTCAAGCTAGGACTGATGATGGGAACAATTAATTTCCTGGGTTATTTTTTACAGACCGATGCATTACGCTATACCACACCAGCTAAGAATGCTTTTCTGACTACCCTTTACGTTGCGATTGCTCCTCTGCTCCTATGGTTATTCTGGCATGAGCGCCCACAACGAAAAACTTATTTTGCGGTTGCACTTGCACTTATCGGAATGGCTATAATCACCAATGTCATTAACACGGGACTACAGTTAAATTTCGGTGATTTTCTTACAGTTGTTTCAGCAATCTTTTGGGCATTACAGTTAATCTTCTTCGGGAAGTATGCGCCAAAAGTTTCAAGTCCCTGGGTCGTTATCTTTATGATTGGCTTATGTCAGGGAACATATGGCTGGATTACAACCTTTTTATTTGAGCGGGCTAGTTTAGCACAGGTTCATTGGGTACAAGCCCTCGTTCCTTTAGCAATCTTAGCAATTGTCGTTACTTTTTTAGCTCAAGGAATGCAAATTACTGCCCAACGCTATACAAATGCAACTTCTGCGGGTTTATTACTGATGCTTGAATCATTTTTTGCCAGCACGATGTCTGTTTTAATGGGGTATGACCCTCTCACGCCTTCACTAATTTGGGGTGGTTTAATCCTCTTACTCGCTAACGCAATCATGCAAATTAATTTCCAAGATGTACCATTTTTACGAAAACAACAATGAATACTCAAAAAGCTGTAGCCGAGAATTTCTCAGTTACAGCTTTTTCTTATTTCTTCTTATCTTCTTTTTCAACAGCCGCTTGCGCTAGTAAGTTAACATAATTAAACGGACGGTCAAAGTTTGGTTGGAACAAGGTATCAACATAAGCAAGGAAATCAATTGAATTACGATTTTGAATACATACCGATACCAGGTTAGCTGATTGCGAAACATCATGCTTACTCATAAATTGCGCACCCAGAATCCGTCGCGTCCCCTTTTCCCATACCAATGTCATAAAGACGGGGGTCGTTGTCGGCATAAACTCTGGACGGTAGTTATCTTCAATCGTTACAGAATCCGCATCAATACCGAATTCTTTAGCCTTTCGCAATGTTAACCCGGTACATACCATTGTATTACCAAATAAGTGCAATCCTGTTGTTGATTGGGTTCCCATGTACTTCATCTTATTACCAAAGACATTTACACCAGCGATTGTTCCTTGACGAACAGCATTAGTAGCCAAAGGAACATAGCGATCGGTATTAGTTGGGTTAAAGTGAACTGATGTTACATCCCCACCAGCATAAATATCAGGATCAGAAGTTTGCATGTAAGCATTAGTTTTAATCGTGCCATCAGGGTGCAATTCTAGTTTGCCCTGAACCAAATCACTATTAGGACGGAAACCAACACAAAGAACAGCCATGTCAGCATCATAGATCTTACCGTTATTGGTTAATACACTCACACCACCATTGCCATTATCCTTAAAACCGGTTACCCGTTGGCGAAGTGCAAGGTGGGCATTGTGATCCTTAAAGACTCGACCAATACGATCTGAGTACTGCTTGTCAAAATACTTAAGCAGCATCTGATCCGAACTATTGATTAAAGTGACCTCTCGACCTTGACGGAGGTATGCTTCAACTAACTCAACTCCGATGTATCCACCACCAACGACAACAATCCGCTTTGATTCTTTGGCAACATTGAAGAGCTTTTTAGCATGGTAGTAAGTCTTACATAAGTATAAATTATTATTTTCAAGCCCTGAAACAGGAGGAATTACCGGCCATGAACCAGTTGTAATAATTAATTTATCATAGTAATCAGCTGTTAGTTTACCAGTTTCCTGATCCTCGATTTCAAGTGTTTTTGTAGTAGGATCAACACTCAATACATTATGTTTTACCTTAACAGTCGCACCCATTTTTTCCAGCTGCTGGGGGCTGGAGTAAAACATTGCATCGGGATCGCCAACCTCACCGCTTAAGTAAACCGCGATACCACATGAAAGGAATGAAACACTATCATTTCGTTCATAAATTACAACTTCCGTATCTGGATGCGCATTTAAAATCTGGGTTGCTGCTATCGTGCCCGCGTGCGTACAGCCAACAATAACTACTTTCATATCTACACCTCATTTTATATTCCTACTTTGATTAAAGTAAGCCTTTTTACTCCCATAATCAACAAATTAAATCTTCTTCTACTATTTTAACAGATTATTCGCTTCCTGCTTTAGCCATTGCTGCTTGGCCTAATATGTTGACGTAATTAAATGGCCGGTCAAAATTAGGTTGGAACATTGTATCGTACAGTCCTAAGAACTCAATCGTATTCTTATTTTGAATACACAATGAAATTAAGCTCATCGTTTCAGAGATATCATGCTTACTCATCATCTGTGCCCCTAAAATCCGCTGCGAATCTTTATCCCAAATTAATGACATTAATACCGGGGTCGTTGACGGCATAAACTCTGGACGATAATTATCTTCAATCGTGACTACATCTGCATCAAAACCTGCTGCCTGCGCTTGCTCAAAAGTCAAGCCGACTGCTGCCATTGTCGTCCCGTGAAGGTTAAGACTCATACTAAGCTGGGTCCCTGAATCATGCACTTGTTTTCCAATTACATTTTCCGCCACAATTGCTGCTTGGCGAACCGCTTCTGCTTGCTGTGGCTTATAAATATCTTTTCCTGTTGGATTATAGTGGACGGTAGTTGAGCCACCAATTGCATATACATCTGGGGCAGATGTCTGGATAAACTCGTTAACGGTAATGACACCTTTTTCATCCATATCTAACACACCGTTATAAATAGAAGTATCTGGTTTTTGACCTGCCTCTACCACAGCGCGGCTAACACTATAGGATCCCCCGTCTGTTACAACAGTAATCCCAATACCATTATCATTTAATTCAGTCACATGCTCATTAGTAATAACCTTAATGTTATCAGCCTTTAGGATATCTTCAGCACGCTTTGAGTATTCTGCTTCAAAGTTTTGGTGTAAGACCGGTTCGCCATTAGTGATGAGAACAATCTCTTTTCCTTGCTGCCGAAACGCATCGACTAGTCCTAAACTAAGCGGAGTATTTCCGATAATAGCTATCTGTTGGTCAACTGTTGATAGAAGCAAAGCCGCCTTAGCATCTTGCTGATCTTTTACTAAGGTTACGTTAGTACTATCAATTCCTTTTAAGGCTGGGGCATCGCTTGTTGAATCATTAGCGATAATCAATTTATCGTAGTGTTCTTCAGATGTGGTGTCATCTAACATTCCCATCACTTTAACCGTTTTTTGTTGTGGATCAATGCTCATCACTAGATAGCCCATCTTCACATCTGCGCCTCTGATTGTTAATTGATCAGGACTCAGCTCTGTCCGTAATCGAGGCATCTGCACATCTTGGTCATCATAGTCATTAATCTCGTAAGAAACTGAGGGGACCACTGCACTACGATCATAAATTGTGACCTCTGTATCTGGATGACTCCTTAAAATTTGTGACGCGGCTGTCATCCCCGCAAAGGTACAACCGATAATAATAACCCTCATAAACACTACTCCTCGTCGAAATTAATTCTTCACTTTTTATACATATTTAAATTATAAAGCTAATATAAGAAAGTGCAATATTCCTCTTGATTTTATTTATCATCATTAACTTTTTCATATTCATTATTTGGTACTTGGTCAAGCAAACTTGTTACGTTTCCAATTGAAATTAAGCTTAATTCATGCATTGCTCGAGAACAAATCGTGTACAGCAGTTGCCGCTCATCGTCCCCATGATATTGCTGGTCGTTGGCATCCCACACAATTACCGCGTCAAATTCCAATCCCTTGGCTAAATATGACGGTACGATAATCGGTCCCTTTACCAAACGCTGGTTCTCCGTCCGAATTAAAGTTGTTTTAACATTTTTAGCAAGCAATTTCTGATATAGGGCTTCACTATCGGCTAAAGTCTTACCAATAATTGCAACGGCATCATGATCCGCTTGATATTTGTCAAGGATATCAATAACATCTTCCACTGCTCTTTCTTCATCGCTAACCTGGTATACCTGTGGCTTGGCACCATCTCGTTCAAATGCTTCGATAGCTTCACCGTCAATCAGAATATGTTTGGTAAAGTCGGTAATCTGCTTTGTTGAACGGTATGATTTCGTTAATTGCACAACTTTCGTCTTTTCCGGATCAAACATTGTTCCTAATTGTTGCAACAGTGACCGGCTATTTTCATGGGTAAAAATCGCTTGGTTAAGGTCACCAAGCAAAGTAAATTTAGCACGCGGAAAACGATATTTAAGGTAAGCTAACTGATAAGCATCATAGTCTTGCACTTCATCAACAAAAACATAACGAATATCACGCTGTCCCCGCTTACCAGTAATTAAATCATACAGGTACAAGTAAATCGTAATCCCATTAGCGCTAACATTCCTCTTTTTCAGCCCTTCCTTTATCTCATCTACGTATTCTTTCCATTGCGATTCATTAATCCCATAATCTGCAAGATCAATCAGCTTCGGCGTTACCCTTAATAAATGAAGGAACTGTCCATTAATATTCAACCACTGATTATGATCAATTGCCCGTTTAATCGGCGCAAAGGCACGCATTACGATCTGTCGCGCAAGAAATTTGTATTCTTTATCTTCATCGTCAAACTCACGCGATTGGTTATTAAAAAGATTATCAATCTCTTCCTTGCTCAAGCTTTGAATTTCATCTTCAACCCACTTATTCCGCATCTCGCTGCTAACACGGTAGTTAAGATATTTGATTAATTCCTCTTTGGTTCCGTCTAACCTATTTCCCAGGTTATAGTTGTTGTTAAAGGAGTAATAAATCTCTTTAATCTTATCTTTGCTTAAAAATACTTTCCCGTTAAACATCAGATTACGGAAGCGCATATTAGCATGACCAAGGTGCTTTGCATAACGTTCTGTTGCATTAAAATACCGCAGGCTAGTCAAAAGCCGCTGTGCATTTTGGGATATTTTATCATTATGACTTTCAAAGCGTTGTTCTAAGTTCTGAACATGTAATTTTGGTACCCGTCGATTGGCAAACTGGAAGTAGGTCATTTGAACCATATTGTGTTCACCCAGCTCTGGCAAAACCTGGTCAATATAATCATTAAAAAGCTGGTTAGGTGAGAATAATACAACCTGTGATGATGTTAAATTACCGCGATAACGGTATAGCAACCAGGCAACCCGTTGTAAAACTGCTGCAGTTTTTCCAGATCCGGCAGCCCCTTGAACAAATAAGAGGTCATCTTTAGTATCACGAATAATTTCGTTTTGTTTCCGTTGAATAGTTGTTACAATGCTCTTCATTTTTGCACTAGAGTGATTACCAAGCGCATCTAAAAGCATCTGGTCGCCAACTTGTTCATCGGTATCAAAAATCGTTACAATTACGCCATCTTTAATTTGAAATTGCCGTTTAAGGGTTAGGTCAACTTCTTGCTCGCCAATTGGGGTCTGGTATTTCACCTTGCCTAGTTTTCCCTCATAGTAAACGGAAGAGATCGGAGCACGCCAATCATATACGAGGAAATGATCGGGCTTATCAGTAAATGATGCCAGTCCAATATAAACACTTTCTGTCTCAGTGGCACCTTCTTCCCGAAAATCAATCCGGGCAAAGTATGGTTTCTTTTCAAGCCGCTGTAAAGTTGCTAAACGATCAGCAGCGTGTTGCCAACTATTTTGCCGTTCATCTAACATCTGTTGCTGAGCACGAAAAGACATCGCCGTATCCATCATTCCTGAGTAGGTAGTGGTATTTAAGTGAATATCATCAATCTGCTTGTTAATTCCCTTAATATCATGTCGCGCAGTTTTTATTTTTTCTTCAGCATTTTGCTCTGCCTGTTTTACTTTATCAATTACATTATCAAGATATTTTTGTTCTAGTTCTTTTTCTGTACTTGCGGACATTACATACTCCCTGCCTTTCAACTTCTTATCAGTTTATTTTACAATTCGGGTATCTTTTCCTTAAAATTATCCAACTATTATATCATTTTCCCCAATTGGTCTGCTAACTTTAGGTCCGCTATTTTCTTAATTATTAAATGTCGCTTAATTTTAGCGCTAAAAATGGGCAGATAGCTAAAATAAAGCTACAATATATTGAAATCCTATGACAGGAGGGGAGAAAATACTATGGGCCATCTTTTTTATATCCTAACGCATATTGCGGAAACTATTATCCCAATGTTTGAATGGATGGGCGCTTGGAGCTATGTCCTCCTTTTTATTTTGATTTTCATGGAAACTGGATTAGTAATTTTCCCTTGGCTTCCCGGTGAATCACTCGTCTTTTTAACTTGCTCTTTTATTGCCTTTAACCCTGTCTTAAAAATAGAAATCGTTATTCCCGTATTTTTCTTGGCCGCGCTAATCGGCGATACTGTCAATTACTTCATTGGCCGTTCCCTGTCACGGTGGCAATGGCTGCAAAAAAGATTGACTGGACCGCGTTTTGAGAAAGCACAAGAATTTTTAACCCGTCACGGCATCAAGGCAGTTGCCCTAGGACGATTTGTACCATTGATCCGCACATTCGTCCCCTTAATCGCTGGTACAATGCGTTTTCCGTTTCACCGCTTTACAGTCGGCAACATCATTGGTGTTATGTTATGGGTGGCAATCGGTGCCGGATGCGGATATTACTTTGGGACAATCACATTTGTTCGGCAGCACTTTTCACTTATTATCTTAGCATTTGTACTGTGCTCACTGCTAGGAGTTGGGCTGCTTGCACTTATTAAAATGCTTCGTCAGCGGATTATTAAGCGGAACCGAATGCTATAATTACTTTTTCTTCGGCAAAATCATGTTAAAATATAATAAGTATTTTTATTTCGCATAAAGGAGTGCTGTAACTATGGCAATCAACGTTTATTTTGTACGTCATGGACAAACCTATCTCAATCTCTACAATCGGATGCAGGGTTGGGCTGACGGTCCGCTAACGCCAAAGGGACAAGAAGACGCCAAACGAGTAGGACGGGCGCTTGCTCCAATTCAATTTGATTATGTATTTTGCAGCGACCTCGCACGAACAGTATCAACGACACGGTTCTTACTCGCTGAGCATCCTGGCAATAATCCAGAACCAATTACAGAACCAGCATTTAGGGAAGAGTTCTTTGGCTACTTTGAAGGTGAAGACGGTCAACACTTTGCTGACTTTCTTGGCGGTCCAGAAGGCTATCATAGTTTTGCTGAAATGGTTGCCGGCTGGGGACCGGATAAACTAAAGGATAAGATTGCAGCCGCAGATAATTACGGTACTGCTGAAGACCACGTTGCTTTTTGGAAGCGAGTAGACAAGGGGTTCGACCGTTTGCGTGCATTGCCAGATGGATCAGAAGTACTCGTTGTTTCTCACGGGGCTACTATTCGGTCAATTGTTCAACGTTATTCAGATGCCTATGATCCAGGTGATTCACCTCGTAATGGGAGTATCACCAAACTAACTTTAGATAAAAATAATACTACCGTTGATTTTTACAACAAACTTGAATTACCAGAATAATATCCATAAAGGGGGAACACTATTCTTCAATGGACACTAACATACAAACCGCAGAACCAGTAATTATTACTGGGCTAAATACCGGTCAAGAAGACTATGACTATTCAATGATTGAACTTGCTGAATTAGCACAGGCCAACCATATGGAAGTCATTGACCGAATTGATCAAGTAATCGACCGTCCCAACCCTGCGACCTACTTTGGAAAAGGTAAAGTCGAAGAGATTCGGGAGGTTGCAGATGCTAACCATGTTCCAACAATCATTACTAATGATGAGCTATCACCTAGTCAGTTGCGTAATCTTGAAGAGGGTACCGGCTGTCGGATTCTCGACCGTACCGCCCTTATTTTAGAGATTTTCGCTAACCGTGCGCAAACAAAGGAAGCCAAACTCCAAGTACAGATTGCCGAGCTTCAATACCGTCTGCCACGGCTTCAGACTAGTGCAAGCGAACGCCTAGACCAACAAACTGGTGGCGGAAGCGGCTTTACAAACCGGGGTGCGGGGGAAACTAAGCTTGAAATGGATCGGCGGACAATCCAGCACCACATTTCACACCTTCGTCAAGAGCTTGCCGCAATTGACAAATCTGAGCAAACAAAACGAAAGCAACGGTCAAAGAGTGCCATCCCGACAGCTGCATTAGTCGGTTATACTAACTCCGGTAAATCAACAATTATGAATGGGTTAGTACGGAAATACGGCGCCGCAGAAGAAAAAACCGTCTTTGAAAAAAATATGCTATTTGCAACGCTCGATACAAGCGTCCGGCAATTAACACTTCCCGACCAAAAGCGGTTCTTATTAAGTGATACAGTTGGATTTGTCAGTAAGCTGCCAACCCACCTTGTTGAATCATTTAAATCAACACTTGCTGAGGCAGCAAACGCCGATTTACTAATTCAAGTAATTGATTACTCAGATCCCCACTACAAACAAATGATGGAAACTACCGCTAAAACATTAAATCAAATTGGTATTACAGATATTCCAATGATTAATGTCTTCAATAAGGCAGATAAAACTGAGATTGAGTTTCCAGTCTTAGAAGGCGATGATCAGGTTGTCATCTCGGCTAAACAAGATGCTTCGTTAGATTTACTTATCGATGTTATTAAAAAACACCTCTTTAAGGATTACGTCACCGCAACCTTATTGATTCCATTTACCGATGGGCATATCGTTTCTTACCTTAATGAGCACACTAATATTTTAGATACAAAATACGAAAGTAACGGAACGTTGTTAAAAGTTGAAATGTCTGTTCAAGACTATCAACGCTATAACAAGTATGAAAAAGTTTAGTACCCTTCTAACAAACATTTAAAGAACGACCAGGATTGGCTAAAAAAGCTAATTGTGGTCGTCCTTTTTTTACTTATTCTAAATAACTACACTTACATAAAAATTTGTGCGAAAGGAATCACAACTAAATCGACAACAATCCCAATTATAACAACGCAAACAGAAGCCATTGCTCCTTCTAATTCGCCAAACTCTAGTGCTTTCGCTGAACCCACTGTTCCACCGGTTCCTAGACCTAGGCCAAGACCAATTTTAGATCCTTGGAGTCTAAATAATTTGATAAACGCATCTGCTAAAGCATACAAGATTACTGCCTTTAAAATACAGGCCATTGCCGTAATCGCTGCATTTCCCCCGATTGCATCTGCTACTGGCATCGCAATTGCTGTTGTCGCCGCTTGCGGAAGCATTGCAGCAGCCGATTGATGAGATAGCCCCACCAGTTTAGATGCCCCGAGGATAATAAACAGGGCAATAACACTACTGATTACCAAGGAAATTAAAATATCAAACCAATACTTTTTCAAGACGGCATTCCGTTTAAACAACGGGATTGCAAAGGCAATGGTGGCAGGATTAAGGAACCAGAAAATAATATCTCCGCCTGGCTTATAATAATGACGATAAACATAAGATGTCGGCATTCCACCAATCTTTCCCCAAATAACTAAAAGAATAATTCCAGCAACCATCCCAAAAAATAATGGCTGAAACAGGAAAAAGCCCTTGGTAATCTTAAATAGCCACTGCCCAAGAAGGAAAACAGCTAGTGATATAAAAATTCCGGTAAACGGTAAAGCAAGATTATTATTCAAAGCTGCCATCTTTATCCCCTCCTTGTGCTATTTGTTCGCGTTTTTTATCAATGCGGCGGTGAATTGCAATAACAAAACGGGTAACATACGCAGTTACAACTAGTAAAGCAATAGTTGCAACAATAATTACAAAGACTATTTGAAGTCCTTCTTCACGCAAGATTCCAAGGTCATTCGCTATCTGAATTCCTGACGGGACAAAAAGGAAACCAATTAGGCTAATCATAAACATCCCAAATTCTTCTACCCACTCAACCTTTATAATTCTTAAGGTAAGCAATAAATATAATAAAACGAGGCCAATTACAGGCGTAGGAACAATAAAACTGCTTGGCAAAATACCTGAAATAACACTTGAAACCCATAAGACTCCAGCAAAGATTCCCATTTGGACAAGAATCGGCGCTTTCTTTTCTTTTTTATTTTTCTGCGTCATATTGATAGTCCTCCGTATTCTATGTGCTTTCAATATTAATTATACGGGAGTCGGCACAGTTATGAAAGCGCTTTGCTTGTTGCTTTTTTCACTAAATTTGCTTCTGTTGAACCTTATAAATAACAATTGCAATCCATGTCGAAATTAGTGCAGGAAACAAAGCCATAATTAGGTAGTCCGGATTAATAATTTTACTTTCTGCCACTATCCTTATCATATATTTAGATGATTTGGAAAGGTCACTAAAAATTACCTGATAGATTGTCGTATAGATCAATGACCACTGAATATAGTATTCCATAATGGTTAAACTAGTTTGACGGTAGTGAAAATGTTGTTGAAACCACCGTAAAAAGTTTGACATTAAGATTCCAATAAAGACTGCGATGAGCAAAATCAAACTAAAAATCGAATCAACGTGAAAAAGTTTAAAATCAAAAATTAACGTCATTACACAATACAATAAAGTAATAAAACTAATCATACTCATCGTGACCATAATCGTAATCAATATTAATGAATGAACGTATATTAAGCTATGTGTCCGCTGCACGCTAAAAGTAGTTGACCCTACTATGAGAAACGCTAACAAAACCCAATAAATGATTTTTTTCATCCCCTTAAAACTCGTTATTTCTAGTTTAAGCTAATTATCGTGAAAAGCGAAAAAGAAAGTCAAAAAGACGACCAAAATTAACTAAAAAGCTGATTCTGGTCGTCGCTATTCAAATCTCAGTTAGAATTATATGCAATTATCTATTTATCTTAGCCTAATGATCAGTTCGAATACCAAAGATGAGGGACACAATCATAACAAGGATAACTGCTCCGATCACGGATGGTATAATCGCCATCCCCGCTACTTGCGGTCCCCACGCTCCGAGAATCGCCTCACCGACTACTGAACCTACTAATCCAGCAATGATGTTGCTAATCACGCCCATCGAGCCACCACGCCGGGTCAATGCACCTGCAGCTAGTCCAATTAGGCCACCAACAATTATAACCCATATCCAATGCATAATTTATCCCTCCTTTTTATCTTCTTCCTTGCCTTTTAAATCATCGCGAAGGTCTGCTGCCTTATCCTTAATTTTACCCTTAAGCTTTTGCAGTTTTCCTTCACCTTCACGGGATTTATCGTTTGTTAGTTTTCCTTCAACTTCCTTAAATTTCCCCGCAACTTTATCTTTCATTCCGTGTTTATCGCTAGCCATTATTATCAGTCCTTTCCTCTGTATCTGGCTATCAAGTGGCTGACAACATTCCGTTAAATATGACTCCTTTCTTGGTTGACTAGTGGTAATTGATGGTTTTAAGTCTAACACCCCTTTATCAAGAAAGCGATATCTTAGTTGTGTCCTTATAGTTTACTTAAAAATATTTTTTATATCTTAAGCAAATAAAAAAGGTTGGAAAATTATCCAGCCTCGTTTCTAGTTTTATTTATATATCTTACATTCTGATCTCATTTCTTGAATGCTTTCCTTCAACAACTGTTACAACATCATTTAAGCTTATTTCAACCATATTACGGATTGAAGTCTGGGTTAAAAACGCGATATGCGGCGTTATAAGGACATTTGGCATTGCTGCTAGCTTCTTATAATCAGCAGGTATCTTGTCAGGTGAAACCTGCTTTGAGAAGAATGTTGTTTCATCCGCAAGCGTATCCAGACCAGCACCAGCAATTTCGTGATTTTCCAATGCAGCAATAAGGTCTGACGTATTTACTAAACCGCCTCGTGCCATGTTGATTAGGTAGGCATTGTTTTTCATCATCTTAAATTGAGGAGCTGCAATCATATTCTCCGTACTTGGCAGAAGCGGGGTATGAAGAGTTAAAATATCAGCACTCTTAACAACCGTTTCAAAGTCGGTATATTCAACATATGGTTCATATTCGACGTTGTAGAATGGATCATAAGCTAATACCCGTGCGCCTAAAGCCTTATAAATTTGCGCGGTGGCACCGCCAATATTGCCTAATCCAATTACCCCCACGGTTAAATTATAGATTTCGTTACTGATCAGATCATCGCTCCACCGAAAGTCACCATGAGCCATTCTTTCCCGAAAGTCCGCAATGCGACGTAAGAGGTACATTGCCTGGGTAACCCCCATTTCCGCGATTGCCCGTGGTGAATATACCGGAACATTTGTCACAACAATATCGTTAGCCTTGCAATCGTCAAGATTAATCATATCAACACCAACTGTCCGCGTTGATAATTGTTTGATCCCCATCGCCGCTAATTCTTCATATACTTTTGCATCACCAAGTTTTGCCGTTTGTTGGATAGAAACACCATCATACCCTTGGGCAAGCTTCACAGTCTTGGCATTTAGTGGTTTATCCACCATTTCTACTTCATGACCGGTTTTCTTTGCCCACGCGTTAATATACGGTTTTTCTGCTTCACGAACACTATAGATAATTAATTTCATCAGTTTACTCATTCCTTTCGATGAAACTGTTTACATAACTAGCTTATCACTCTTTTTCCTCATCGGCAGTAGATTAACCTCAGATATAATGAACATTTAATTATTAGGTGAATAAAAAAGCCTGCGATAGCATTACCACTATCACAAGCTTATTTACTTATTGTTCACCATTGCTTCCTTGATTAGGACGTTTCTGTTGAAGGTGCATTCCATCGTAATCGCCTTCTGGTCCAAGTAGTTCTTGGTTATTATCTAACTCTGACCGACCAGCGTAATGATGGTGTTGTAGCCAAATCATTCCGAATAAGAGAAGGATAAAGAATACAACAGCGATTACTAGAAGGACAGTATTACAGAATGCTACGTAATGCGAACCAAGTCCTCCTGAAATTGAATCCCGTAGTCCTAAAATCGAGTACGTCATTGGTAAGTACCAGTGAATTACGTTATAGAACTTCATTGTAATTTCCATTGGGAAGGTACCACCTGATCCACCTAATTGAAGCATTAGGAGAACCATGGCGAAGAATCGTCCCGGATTATCAAAGAGCATTGAAAGGAACATAACAATTGCCATCGAAGCTAACCCGAAGCAAATCGTAGTCACAAAGAATGAAACCGGATGGAGAACCGTAAGTCCACAGGCCATCATAATTGCGTCTTCTGCGATTGCCATTGCAGTTACAACGATTGATCCAACTGTAACCTTACTTGCCCACCAAGCGATTGGGGCCTTACCAAATTCAGCAACCCGCCGAATTGGATAAACAAAGTTAAATACAAGTGCCCCAACATAGATTGCTAATGAGAGAACGTATGGTGCTAAGGCATGACCATAGTTTGGCACGTAGCTGTAATCAGTGTGCTTAAGTGCTGTTGGTTCAGCAAACATCTTAGCAGTCCGTGATGAAGTCTTAATACCATTAACTTGCTTTGCGCCGCCTTCGAGAGACGTTGCAAGTTGAGAAGCACCAGCGTTCAACCGAGAAATTCCCGAAATAAGGGCTGGAGAATTATCTTGAAGCTGTTGTGTTCCGGCAGCTAATTGGTTTACTCCCGCAACAAGAGCAGGAACTTGACCATTCAATTGACCAAGCGCACTAGCTAATTGACCAGCTCCCGAATTCAATGCTCCGCTGTTAGCATTAAGTTGGCTAATTCCGTTGCCTAGTTGACCAACGCCGGCTGTATATTGACCGATTCCGTTAGCGAGTTGGTTAGCACCGGCTCCGGCTTGAGCAACACCAGCTGTGTATTGACTAACACCATTAGCAAGCTGACCTGCACCAGCTCCGGCTTGGGCAACACCAGCCGTATAACGTCCAATCCCTGAATTAAGGGTACCAGCTCCTGCAGCCGCACTATCAACACCATTAGTATATTGGTTTACACCATTATTAAGTGTACTTGCACCAGATGAAATCTGACTAGTAGCGTTTTTAAGCTGGTTAACAGCATCCGGCATTGCGGCTAAAGCGCCTTTGTAGCCGTTCAATGTTGCTAATAGTGTATTAGCTTGCTTAATTGTACCGTCAGCATTATTTAGTACTGTTGACATTTGTGAAAGCTGACTAAGCTGTTGTTGCATACCGCTCAAACTACCTTGAAGACTGCTTAATTGGCCTAGCGTGCCGCTTAAGCCTTGAATTGTTGAAACATTACTACCCGCTTTACCAGCAATTTGTTGAGCAGCTGCTTTGGTGGAATCACTGGCTTTATCATCTTTAAGGATTTGTTGTGCTAATCCAGCAATCTCTGCATCATTAGTAGCAACACCTTTAAGCTGATCACCAGCACCAGCAACGTTTGATAGTGAACCAGAAGCTTGTTGCAATTTTCCAGCACTATCTTGGACACCAGCAAGGGCATTCTTGGCAGTAGCAAGACCGGTTTGTAATTGACCTAAACCTTGTTGAAGGCTTTGCGCTTGATCCATTGCCCCCATAATACCGTTAAAATTAATATTACCGAGTTGGCTATTAACCGTCGAATTTAACTGGTTTGCACCAGATGCTAATTGGCCTGAACCATTTTGCAAATCAGATGACTTATCACGTAATGTATTTAAGCCATTACTTAAATCATTAGCTCCTGAATTTAATTTTCCAGAATTACCCATCAATTCATTCAAACCACTATTCAACTGACTTGCACCAGAATTCAAAGCACCTGAATTAGCCATCAGGGTACTTAATCCGCTGCTTAACTGACCCGCTCCCGAGTTCAATGCACCAGAGTTAGCCATTAACTGACCAACACCGTTACCTAATAGGCTTACGCCACCAGTGTACTGCATAATACCATTAGCTAAGGTCTGACTTCCAGTGGCGAGTTGTTGTGCTCCGCTAGCTAATGGCGCAACACTAACTCGTAAGGTCTGTACACCATTATTTACTTGGGAAACACCGGCAACATAACGATTTACTCCATCGCTTAAGGTTACCATTCCCGTATCGATCTGCTTAGCACCATCGGCGGCCTTAGTCATCCCTTTGCCAAGTACGTGCAATTGCTTAAACATCGCTGTTGCATAAGCATTAGTAACCGACGCACGAATCTTTTCATTTAACCGTGTCATTCCAGTTTGAACGATTACTTGACCGATGTAATTCAAGGAACCATTAGTCTGGTAATGTAATTTCATTGTTCTGGGATGCTTTTGCAAAACAGTCGCAGCATTTTCAGAAAAGTCTTTAGGAATTGTAACTACCGCATAATACTTCCGATGGCTCATCCCATACTTAGCTTTTTTAGCTGATACAAATTCCCATTTCAATTGATGATTTTTCTTTAATTCATCAACCGTCTGCTGTCCAACATCCATTTTCCGGCCTTGGTATTCAACAGGAATATCCTTATTAACAACTGCTACCGGTAAGTTCCGTGTACTTCCATACGGGTCCCATACTGATTTCAAGAAGAAAATACTATATAGGAAAGGTATGAAGCAAATAACCGTTACTGATAGGAGCAATAAACGGTTATGTAAAATATGACGAAATTCGCCTTTTATCATGCTCCACATTTTTAATACTTCACCTCAAGCTTTATCCTTTCATAATTTTACTTAGTTAATGATCGTGTTGCTGATCGTGCAAATTTAACAACATCTTCTGTTGGCACGTCATAGTTATTGCCTTGCCACCAGTAGAATGTTCCAATGATTGCACCGCTTAAAACATAAGCTAACATTTCTGGGTTTTCAGCCTTCTTTAATGCGATAACAATCGGATCGTTAGTCTCAATATTCCGGCGCTCTAATAAAATCTGGCTTAAAATGTTAAGAATTTCTGTGTATAAAGAGCTTCGTGCACTATTAGGTGCTAGGTGACGAATAACTTCCTTGTTCTTTTCAATATATGACAACAATTGCTTAATAATATCATCTTCAGAATCAGTGTTTTCCGTCAACTTATTAATTTGAGCATTTAGCGTTTGCTCTAAAAGGTCATATTTGTCACTAAAATAACGATAAAAGCTACTTCGGTGTAACAAGGCCTCCTTACAGATCTGGTCAACCGTCAAACTCTCAAAAGAATTTTTTTCTAATAATGTTATCAATGCATTTTCGAAATCACGAATAGTTCTTGTAACACGCACAACGCTTCCCTCCCTAAATTATGATACAAATTTAACATAATTATTCTAGCTTGTTGCAATACAACACAACAGGGGTAATTAAAGATAATCATCTTCCTTTAAGACAATAATCAGTTTTTGTTCACAACCATTTTCAAATTTGTATCTTAATTAAACGAAATACTATATTATTCTCTTATCGCATTTCGGTCAAGCTTACGTAATACCCCGCTTATATTAACCCTCCCACTAAAAATACGGTATAATAGGGGTAACAAGTTAATATGATTGGAGGTTTCTTTATGGCAAAAACAAAAAAGCACTTAACTAAATCTAAAAACAAAGTATTTCTCGGTGTATTCGGTGGAATTGCAGATTACTTCGGTCTTGACGAGACACTGGTACGAATAATTGGTATCCTTGTTTTTGTATTTACTGGCTTTTTCCCACTAGGAGTCTTTTACCTATTAGCTGCTTTAATCATGCCTGAATATAACGGAAAAAATACAAATAATGATGACAATATTGTTGATGGTGAATTCAGAGAAAAGTAATATTTAATACTCAATAAAAAACTAGAAGCTGAGCATTTGAGAAACTCAACTTCTAGTTTTTTTAATCTTTATTTCGCTGCTTATATGCTACCTGAACTTGTAAACCGTAATCTTCTTCAGTTAAAATAGTTGATCCGCTTCGGCCTGCAATCTTATTAGGCCCACCGTTTACAACTACTGATGCGAGATACAGTCGATACTTGTCATGAGCAGTATGAACGTCTGTCAACCCAATCTTAGTAATATGACCAACTGCGTGCCGTTCCATTTGATTGATTCCAATATAAATCTCAAGGCGGTGACGCAATTCATCATGTACCAGTTCAAAGTATGGTGGCACAGACTGTGAATTTAAAGCTGTTACTGGCTTATCAGTGGCATGATACTGCTCAACAATCTCTTTTTCACTCAAGCCGTCATACCCATTGACGAAAATTCCTTCCATTAATAGTTGATCGACAACCTTATGCAAGTTTCGTTGCTCGTACTCATCAATGGCTACAGCAGCCGGGATAGTATCATCAGCTGTAAAAATACCATTAGAACGTTTTGCCAATTCAGCCGCTAATCGTTGTTGGGCATCAAGCGGTGTTTTTGATTTACCATCATCAAATTTCTGACCGGTAATCTTTGCAACCCGTGGTGAAATGACATCAAATTTGGAAGTCTTTTCTAAGAAATAAAAGACGAAATTCAAGTAAATAAAATATGTCAATCCAATTACTGCTAAACAATATAGAAATGCTCGCAACCAAACGTGGTTCATAAAGAGCCGGAAAGTAACATAGACTAAATAAATATCACCTAAAAAGGCAATCGCAATGTAGATCCGACTTTTTAACTTTACATCAAGGTTAAAATAACTCAATGACGAGTTAATCATATCAAGAAAACTAAACATTAATAACTCGCCTCCTTATTATTCAGTTGAGGTCGTTCCGGTTGTATTGCCGGTCGTACCCTGAGTGGTCGTTGTATTATTGTTAGTTGTTCCCGTCGATTGGGAAGTACTGTTACGGTTAGCACTAGTATTATCATTCGTGCTATTAGACCGATTTGTCGTTGTATTATTATCATTATTACCCGTTGAACGCGTTGTTTGATCCGTATCATTATCATTATCGCCAGTTGTCGTATTCGTACTGTTACTTGTTCGGGTTGCTGATGAACTGCTTGCACTCTCATCGTCATCATCACGATTACTTTGTGAATTACGACTAGATTGATTGCTCTCATCGTCTCCCGATTGTTGAAACTGGCGGCTAGTTGATACAGACGTTACCTTTGCACCTTCTGAAGTATGCGTTGCTTTGTTAACCACAACATTGGTGGCGCCTAACGCAAGCACTAATGATACGAGCGCAAACGGGGTTACTAATGGCGGTATCTTTGCTCCCATATTTCATTCTCCTTTTCCAGAGTATATAATACACGAAAATTGTGCTGATAAATATGAATTTATTGTAAAGATTTTGCCTGACATTCAGCACAAACTCCATGTAACTCAAATCGGTGACCAGTAATTTTAGCTCCTGGTAACTGCTTTTCAAAGAATTCTTTATCGATTGGCGGCATCTGAATTTCCTGAACTCGTCCGCAAACGTCACAAATAAAATGGTGATGATGAGTAGAATCACACGAATATTTAACTTGCATTTGGTCGTCTTGCTGGCGTAATTCAACAATCCCTAATTTTTCAAATTCCTTAAAATTACGATAAATGGTGTCATGGCTTAATCCCGGATATTGTTTACGGAGATATTGGTCAACCTCGGCAATATTAAAATATCGGTCAGGATAGCGTGCCACGGATTCAATCATTTTTTGGCGCTGTTTTGTCCAACGCAAGTGATTTTTTTTAACAACTGCCCGCGCTTGATCAACTAATTCCTGCATCATCTCACCCCCAAGATTAGAAGTGTTATTTTACCATACTTTAATTTTAAATTCATTTGGATAGGATTTGCTTAACAATTGCATCTACTTGTTCTTTTGTCTTCTTCCACTGGTCATTTACCACTACATGTGCTATCCCCTTTAAGGCATCAGGCAAAGCAAGGTCACGATGATATTCCTTACTGTGTAACCGTGACCTAATAGCGCTTATTTTATCACCACGAAGCGTCATGCGCTTAGCTAAGGCATCTATATGAGTAACGGTGAGAAAGATTATTACTGCTTTTGAACCAAGTTTTTGATGATAGGTAATTGCTCCTGCTGTATCGAGGACAATCACATCATTGTGACCATTCTTCCATCCCTCTTCAAGACTTTCAAAAGAAGACCCGTACTGAAACTGATCGTACTTTATTTCCTCCAGTAGATGTAGTTTTTTCATTGATGCCGATGTTTCAAAGTGATAATCGACACCGTCTTTTTCATCTGCTCGGGGCAACCGGGTAGTATGCGTAATCACTCGCTGCATATCATAATACTCCTGCAAGTAATTGGCGACAGTTGTTTTCCCTGATCCAGCGGCACCAGTAACTACAAAGACATAATTATTCCCTTTCATAATTACTTAGCTTAAATGATTATGAACTTGATCTAGTAGTTCTTTTAAATTGTCGTACGTTAATCTTGCTCGTGCCTCATCATAGTTAAACCAACCATAATTTTTAATTTCTTCTGCCTGCAAATGAATATCTTCCTTATTATCCAACTCTGCGGTATATAAAGTCATCTGCTTACGGTTGCCGTTTGGTAAATCATACTCGGTGTAAACCTTAAAACTCGTATCAATCGGTAATTCAAGTTGGGTCTCTTCTCTTATTTCACGAATGGCCGTTTCCTTTAATGACTCATGACCTTCTACATGCCCCTTGGGAAATCCCCAGAAATGACCTTTGTTTTGACTTTCCAATAATAAGTATTCAATTCCATTTTCGCCTTGACGATATACAACTGCTCCACTAGTAACTTCAATAGCCATTTTATCCCTCTTTTGTAATTAAAATTTTCTAATTGACTTTTAATATTGATTAAAGGTATCATTATTAATTATAAACGTGGCGAACCATTTCGGCACGTACAATATATTATAGCAAAGGTGGGTTAAAAGATGAGCTTAAACATTATGCGAAAAGAAAGTCTTGATCGATATCTTGGTGAGGACAAGCTTTTCGTTAAATCAATGAATGCTCGTGATCTCATGGCGATTGGGATTGGTACTGTTATTGGTACCGGGATTTTTATTCTCCCAGGAACAATTGCCGCAAAATCAGCTGGACCAGGAGTGTCATTGTCATTTCTGTTTTCAGCAATTGTCTGTGCACTGGCTGCAATGTGTTATGCCGAGTTTGCTTCTGCATTGCCGGTCGCTGGGAGCGCATACTCATACGGAAATGTAGTGTTTGGTGAATTTCTTGGTTGGCTGCTTGGTTGGGCATTAGTCCTTGAATATATGCTGGCGGTTGCATCTGTTTCAACTGGATGGGCAGCCTACTTTAATACCCTGCTTGAAGCTGTCGGGATTCACCTTCCTAAAGCGATCTCAGGTCCATTTGATCCAGCTCATGGTACCTACATAAATATCGTAGCGGTTGTGATTGTCCTTTTAATTACAGTGATGCTTGACCGAGGAATGCAGTCTTCAATTCGTATCAATAATATTGCAGTCTTTCTTAAAATTGCAATTATCCTGATTTTCATTATTGTCGGCTTCTTCTTCATCAAGCCAAGCAACTATCATCCTTTCTTGCCATATCACATGAAAGGCGTTATCCACGGAGCAACAATTGGTTTCTTTGCTTACCTTGGTTTTGACTGCGTCTCTAGCTCTGCTGCTGAAGTTAAAAATCCTAAGCGAAACATGCCATTGGGGATTATCGGGACGCTTGCCGTCGCAACAATCTTGTATACGGGAGTAGCAGTTGTGCTAACGGGAATGGTTAAATACACTAAACTTGATGTTGCTAACCCAGTAGCATTCGCCCTCCAAATGGTTCACCAAGACTGGCTAGCCGAATTACTATCAATCGGTGCCTTAATCGGAATGTTTACAATGATGGTTTCCATGATTTATTCTAGTTCACGTCTTATTTATGCAATTGGACGTGACGGCCTTCTTCCTTCATTCCTTGGCAAGCTTGATAAAAAGACCCACTCGCCACAAATCGCGTTATGGATAGTTGCAGTTATCATTGCAGCAATGGGTGGGCTTGTTTCCTTAGACCAACTAACTAGTTTGGTTAATATCGGGACATTATTTGCATTTATGCTTGTGTCATTTGGGATTATTCCTCTCCGCAAGCGAAAAGATATCGGTAACCGTGGTGGTTTTAAGGTTCCTCTTTACCCCGTCCTGCCAATCATTTCTGGCCTTGCCTGTCTCGCAATGATGACCCAGTTGCAAAAGGAAACTTACATTGGTGCCGCTATCTGGTTTGGTATCGGGATCATTATTTACTTCACCTATGGCTACTGGCATAGTAAATTAGCAAAAAATAATAATTAGAAATAGCTGAGGCTGTAATCTGAGAATGATGCAACCTCAGTTTTATTTTAGCGTTTTCACAAGGCAATTTGCATCAAACACTTATTTTTGTTAGGGTAATATTACTCACTATTTTATTTTTCACAAGGAGGAATCAAACAAATAGGCATAATTTAGATAAATAATACGCCTATTTTTTTATGGAATATACAAAGAAAAATTACAAAACAGCACCCTTATCGTCAATTCACTTACGCATATATCTTGCCCTTGTTTTTGGTCAAATTGCTTGCGGCTTTGCCCTTGGAATCAGCGGGACCGCACTTGCTCAGGCTAGTAACTATATCAATATTAATGACTTTTGGACTGGTCTGATCGGTGCCGGAAGCCTAATCGGGTTAGCAGGCAGCGCATTAATGGGTAAAATATCTGATCAATTTGGTCGACGAAAGATGTTGATGCTCGACATGTATCTTTTTTCTGTATTCTCTATACTACAATTAATAACCACAAATCTTATTATTCTTTTTATTTTACGGATCCTGATCGGTTTAATGATTGCAATTGACTATACTGTCGGAAATGCACTGCTGGTCGAATGGCTGCCAGCTAAAGAAAGCGGTCGGTTACAAAGCCAGTTAATTGTTTACTGGACAATCGGTTTTATTGCCTCATATATTACCGGAATTCTAATTACCGGGTTCGGGGCGCACAACTGGCAGGTTATCCTCGCGTCAAGTGCTATTCCTGGATTAATTGCTGCAGTCTACCGGTCATTTTTCCGCATTCCAGCATCGCCAAGCTGGTTAGCAAACCAAGGAAAGAACCATGCTGCCCAAAAAGTAATTCAAAAACATCTTGGTAAAAAATGGGGTCTTTCATTAAAGCAAATTCGTAGTAAAAAGCCCTCGGATATCTCACTTAAGACTCTGTTTAGCCCCCAATATCGCCGGCGGACAATTGTTGGTGGCCTATTTTATGCTTGCCAGGCATTTTCTTTCTTTGGCATCAGCATCTTTTTGCCAATCCTTTTAGAAGGGATGCATCTTGGTAACAGCAGCCTCTCTGGGATTATCTATAACAGTTGTATCTTTATCGGTGTAATTATCGGTAGCTGGATATTTAAGATTATCAGTCGCCGAATGTTTTTAGTTGGTACATTTTTTCTTTCAGCCATCGCGTTAATCTTACTAATCCTTGGAAACAATTTTTCTTCGGTCATGCAAATTAGTATTTTTGCTATTTTTGCCATAATCCTGTCTGCAGGACTTGTTTTAGACTACCCCTATCCCACAGAATTATTTGATATTAAGGTTCGCGCTAGTGGTGTTGGTACCTGTATCACTATCAGCCGGTTTGGTGCTGCAAGCGGAACCTTTTTACTGCCGATCTTAACGCACTTAGGCGGACCGGCCTTAGCTATGCTTGTCTGCACGATTGTTCTTTTAATCGGTGGGATAATTTGCCTACTATGGGCACCTGAGACTTCACCTAAATATATGAAATAATTAGCAGTAACCGCTTCTGCACTAACAGGGGTGGGACAGAATTAGACACATATGTTCCGCCCCGCTCTTTTATTTTTGACTATTGCTTGCAAATAAGTATTTTCGATCATGAAAAATCACAAAGATTCCTGTAATGATAAAGAGCAGAATCATGCTTACCCGTAGATAAAACATTTCACGACTATACTGTAACTCTTGCTGATGGTCGATATACGGAATTAGCAGCGCACTTTTGTTATCCAGTTTAAAGAATGAAATTACTTCTAGCATTCCAAAGAGCGCAACTTGATTACATAATGAGCCAAAAACCGATAACTTTTGATCGATGCTATTATCATCATCCGGCGCCTGAATTTTTACCCACTTACCTAATAGTAACGAGCTTAGAACAGTTACTGCCGTCCCAACCAGGTATGTTCGATCGGTGTAAGTTAAGAACAAGCCTAAAAATAATACTCCTAGGGTTGCCTTATAACGTATTCCTAAGTCTATCTTTTGAAGGCGATGATTCAAAAAGCCGGTTAGCATCCCACAAGCCATCAATTCAATAAAAACGATAAAAATCCAATAAACTTTATTCTGTTGAAATGCAAATAACAGAGTATAAATAATGACATAATTCTTTATTGCTCCTAGCCAGATCCGAAAAAGCTTAAACGGTTGGCCAAAAATATTACGTAATTCTAAGATAATTCCTAAAATCGCAAGGATAATCAATACCCAGCTAAAGTCAGATATTCGGCCAGTTTTTTTGAAAAAACTGATGATAAATACAACGACAAGAACCGCCAGTGCCGGAAATGCTGTTTTGAGGTTGAATGAAAATTTAAGATTAAGCGGTGCTTTTTCCCGCTTAACGACAATATAAGCATATAAGACTTCAAGTCCTAGAATAACGGTATAAAAAATAAAGCCGACGACTAAGGGAGTTTTCATTAATAAGAAACCTAGCGCCAGCAATCCGCCAATAACACTAAGCCCCGCAATTATATTCACTCGCTTAAAATTAATTCCTGCAACTTCCTTATTAGGATCGCCAAGCAATTTTAAGCCTGTAACACCAAAACCAATTAAAATTGCAGCAGTACTAGCCAGCCACTCAAAGCGGAAATAAATACCAACACAGGCAAATATTCCACCTACAAAGGCGACTAATGAACAAAACTTAGTAACGCCTGACCATGATGCTAGATTTAAATGTCCATCTAAAATAAACGGCATTACTTTTTCAACGGTATAGACAAAAATAAACGGCCACACAAAAGTTATTACATTCGCGTGCGCAATAATAGAAAATGCAAATAATAACGTTGGAAATAAAATATAGCTTCGGGCAACGAATTCATGGTTAATCGCTAAAAATTTCTTCATAAGCTGCCTCCTTTTTGCCGTTTACTCTTAGTAAAGCACATCCCCAGTTAAATTAAAAAGAATAGGACTTCTAACACCCTTTTTAGCGCTAGAAATCCTATTATATTGCTAATAATTATTTGGCAAACATCTTAAACTCTAAGAACAAATCGTTATATTCGCCTAAAACTTTTAATGGAAGATCACGATAAACCTGAAGATGCCTCATCGTTGTTTCGGGTGGATAAAAGGCTTTATCGTTTGTAATTTTCTTTGGCAGCTCCTTTTTAGCCGCTTCATTTGGCGTAGCATATCCGACATATTTCGCATTTTGAGCCGCATTCTGTGGGTCTAACATAAAGTTAATAAATTCATAAGCAGCTTTTTTATTCCGCGCAGCCTTAGGGATCACCATATTGTCAAACCATATATTACTCCCCTCACTCGGAACAACATAATGAAGGTGCGGATTGATATCCATCATTTCACGTGCATCACCCGAGTAAGTTACCCCGACGGCAGCTTCGTCCTGTTCCATGTACATTTTCATCTCATCAGCAATAATTGCTTTTACATTTGGCGTCAATTGCTTTAAATGGGCTTGCGCAAGCCGCAATTGGTGATAATTAGTTGTATTAACAGAATGGTGCTGTGTAATAAGAGCAACAGCAAAGACATCCCGAGCACTATCAATCAGCATCACATTATTTTTCAACTGCGGATTCCAGAGCTGTTCCCAGTGCTGGACATCTTCTGCACTTACTTTTTGATCATTATAAATAATTCCTAAAGTACCCCAAAAGTAGGGAACAGAATAACGATTATCAGGGTCAAAAGACTGGTTGAGGAATTGTGGATCAATATAATGAAGATTAGGCAGCTTATGATGATCAAGCGGGGCAATTAAATGTTCTTTTTTCATCCGCTGAACAGTATACTCACTCGGGATAACAACATCATAATTTGTCCCGCCCTGACGAATTTTTGTTAGCATCGATTCGTTACCATCAAATGTTTCATAATCAACGTGGTACCCAGTTTGATGTTCAAACTTGGTTATCAATGCCGGGTCGATATAGTCTCCCCAATTATAGATTGTTAGTGTTTGCTTACTACCACCCGTTTTTTGCTGGTTAAAGGCAACATCACCAAGCGCTAGCAAAACACAGATAGCAACAATCGCGAGGAAGGCAGTAAATAACTTTTTCATTGAACATCCCCCTCTTTAACAGCAACAATCCGGGTACGACGACCGCCCCGCTTACTAATAAGATAGTACCCAATTACTAAAAGAAGCGAAACAATAAACATCAATGTAGATAGGGCATTAATTTCCAAGTTAATTCCTTGACGGGCACGAGAATAGATTTCAACTGACAGCGTTGAGAACCCATTTCCCGTAACAAAGAAAGTCACTGCAAAATCATCTAACGAATAAGTAAAGGCCATAAAATAACCAGCAAAAATCCCTGGTGCAATCGATGGCAATATTACCCGGGAAAGTACCTGCCAGCGACTAGCCCCGAGATCATAAGCCGCATCTACTAGTGTTGGTGACATTTCATTCAATTTCGGCAATACCATTAAAACGACAATTGGAATACAAAAGGCAATATGACTCAGTAGAACCGAGATAAAACCTAACCGCACCCCAAGCATGGTAAAGAAAATCAAAAAACTGGCACCAATAATTACATCTGGTGAAACCATTAAAACATTATTTAGTGATAATAAGCTGTTTTTCCACGGTCGGCGTGCATCTTTAATTGCTAAGGCCCCTAGAGTACCAATAATAGTTGCTAATAGTGATGCCAGAAAAGCTACTAACAATGTATTAATAACAATTGCAATCATCCGTGAATCCGCAAGCAGGTCCGCATAGTGCTGCCAAGAAAATCCATGATATTTTTCCATCGTTTGCCCACTACTAAAAGAAAAAATAACCAAGTAAAGGATTGGCGCGTATAAAATCACAAACACGAGGGCGAGATATAGCGTCCCCCATGACCATCGATGCTTCTTCATTAACGGCGTCCTCCTTTCTGTTTATTATCTCCAGTAACAAACATAATAATAAACATTGCAATAATAAGGACAACTCCAATCGTTGAACCCATCCCCCAATTCTGCGTTGTAAGGAAATGCTCTTCAATTGCGGTCCCTAGAGTAATTACTCGATTTCCACCGATCAATCGGGTAATCATAAAGAGTGATAGCGATGGGATAAAAACAGCCTGGATTCCCGCTTTTACCCCCGGCATGGAAAGAGGCCAAATCACTCGCCGAAATGTTTGCCAGTGGGTAGCCCCTAAATCATAACTAGCATTTATTAACGATGGATTAATCTCAGCCAGATTATTAAAGATTGGCAAAACCATAAATGGTATCTCAATATAAGCAGCTACAAACATAAAACTAGCGTCGGTAAAGAGAAGCTGATGACTTCCAAGGCCCATAAATTGGAGGAATCCGTTGATTGTTCCCGTCCGGCTGAATAAACCGATAAACGCGTAAGTCTTCAATAGTAAATTGATCCATGTTGGCAAAATTACCAGTAGGAGCCAAAATTGCTTATTAGGCAGCTTATTGAGTATATATGCTGTCGGGTAGCTGATTACTAATGTGACAAGCGTAATCAGGAAGGCATACCAAACAGAATTAAGCGTCATCTTAAGGTAAACGCCTGATGTTAGATATTCAGCATAATTATTGAGGGTCAGCTGACCATTAATATTGAAAAATGATTGATACAGAATTAATACCAATGGAGCGATTACAAATAGAATAATCCACAATGTGTATGGCACTATAAACATTGCTTTTTGCCGCATTAGTCCCCCTCCTCGTAGCTGTCAAGACGCGCATCAAAGTCTTCTTCGCTTTCGTTATACCGCATAACATGAATATCTTCAGGGTCAAACGTAATTCCGACCTCCGCGCCAACCTTTGTTTTATGAATTGAATTAATTTTCCACTTATGGTTTCGCCGATCAATTACAGTGATTTGATAATCGACACCTCGAAAAAGCTGTGTTTCAACCGTGCCAATAAGTTTTCCTTTCTCAACCGTCGTAATATCAAGATCTTCAGGACGAATTACCACTTCGACTCTTTCATTTGGCTTCATCCCCGCATCCACACATTCAAAATCCTGACCGTTAATTGAAACTACATAATCTTTTTTCATAATTCCAGGTACAATATTACTTTCACCAATAAAATCAGCGACAAAATGATTAAGCGGTTCATCGTAAATATCGACCGGCGTGCCGCTTTGCTGGATTTTACCCTCATTAATAATCATAATCTGATCACTCATCGCCAATGCCTCTTCCTGGTCATGAGTAACAAAAATAAAAGTAATTCCAAGGCGTCGTTGTAATTGCCGTAATTCGGTCTGCATCTGAACCCGGAGTTTATGATCAAGGGCAGATAAAGCTTCATCTAATAATAATACTTTCGGTTTATTAACTATTGCCCGGGCAATAGCAACCCGCTGTCTCTGTCCACCCGACATTGCCGTAATTTCACGATCATCATATCCATCTAGCTGGACAAGATGTAATGCTTCCTTTACTCGTTGCTTAATTTCTGCTTTCTTGACACCCTTAATTTGTAAACCAAACGCAACATTTTCCGCAACATTCATATGAGGAAAAAGTGCATAATCCTGGAAGACCGTATTTACTTGCCGTTGGTTAGCCGGAACGTTATTAACCTGCTTTCCATCAAAATAAATCTCACCGCTGCTAGGATGATCAAACCCGGCAATCAAGCGTAAAATGGTCGTTTTTCCTGACCCTGATGGCCCTAATAAGGTATAAAATTTTCCAGTCTCAATTTCAAAACTTATATCACGCAATATAACGTTATCATCATACTGTTTACTTACATGCTGAAATTCCATTACGTTTCTTACCATCAGCGTTTCCCCAATCATCATTTTTTAAACTAAATCTTAGTATAAATTATACGCCCTAAATCGCAATACTGTTTATACTAAGCAATTTATTATAAAAGTGCGATAATTAATATATCAAACTTTATACGAGGTGTTCCAGATGAAAATCAATCAATTTAGTATTACTTCAACTACACCACAAGAACGGCGCCATGAATTAATGCAAATTCATTTGCTGCGAAAAAATGAAGAACAAACTTTAACTCCTAATGCAATGTTTGAAACCTTCTTAGCACGAATCCACATGGCAAGCGCCCAACCGATTGTAACTAAACAATGGTTTCATGACCTATTAGCTACCCCTGAATCAGCGCTTGATAACTGGTTTGCACAAAACACACCATTAACAGATGAAGTATTTTACTTAGTCGCACTCCAGCTGCTCGATTTTGAAGCAGCAGTTGATTTCAGTATTGCCGATCCTCTTACCACCATTAAGAAAATCAATTTACCTGCTGAATACCACCAACATTGGTCAACTGCTGACGTTATTGATGCTTTTTATCTTCTTCTGAATACACATAATAAAAACGGCCAATCACTTATTGACCATTTGACAGCAGAAGGCTTCCTGGCTTGGACTTATCATCTTCCTGCCGAACAAAAGCCAATATTCTTTAACGGCAAGCCGCTTGCTAGTTTTGATCCTGCTAAATTTATTCGCGAAGTCGTCTACATTGAGACCGACATGGATACCGATTTTGACGGTAAAGCAGATCTGATTAAGGCAGAAATCATGCGTCCCATCGATTCCGAACACGGCTTAAAGGTTCCTGCCGTTTTTACTGCCAGCCCTTATAATCAAGGTACGAATGACAAATGGGGCGACCAAGCAACTCATAATGTTAATATTCCGTTGCATCACAAAGAAACCAAATATCATGCTCCTGCTGAAGAAAAATTCCCCACTAAATTTTCCCATCAAAGTATGACTGGAGAAAGTAAACATGCAACCGAAACATTTAGCACAACGCCAGCGTATACTCTTAATAACTACCTCGCTGCTCGTGGCTACGCGGTCGTTTACGCAGCGGGAATCGGAACTAAAGATTCTGATGGTCTTCAAACATGTGGCTCACCAGAACAAACGGCTGCGATGAAAGCTGTTGTGGAATGGCTTCACGGCGATCGTCAGGCTTTTACTGATCGTCATAGCGGAACAGTAACTAAAGCATGGTGGTGCAACGGCAAAGTAGCAATGACAGGCCGTTCGTACCTTGGAACTCTAGCCACTGCGGTAGCAACAACCGGCGTGCCCGGCCTTGAAGCAATTATTAGCGAAGCAGCAATTTCTAGTTGGTATGATTATTATCGGGAAAATGGACTAGTACGTGCACCAGGCGGTTTTCAAGGAGAAGACGCAGATGTTTTAGCTGATGAAACACTTAGTCGTACTAAACGTCCCGCAGACTACCGTCGAATCGAGAAAATCAATGCCAAATATATCGATAAAATGCAGGCTGCAATGGACCGGGCAACTGGAAATTATAATAAATTCTGGGATAGTCGTAATTACCGTCACGACCTTAAAAATATTAAAGCCGCTGTAATGATGGTTCATGGCCTTAACGATACAAATGTGCGCCCTAGTAATGTAAAAGCCCTCTATGACGGAATTCAAGATTTGCCAATTCCAAGCAAACTTATCCTTCACCAAGGACAACACATTTATATCAACGCTTTTCGTTCGTTAGATTTTTCTGACATGGTTAACTTATGGCTTGCTAATAAGCTATGGGGACAAGAAAATCATGCAGATGATACTTTACCAAATGTTCTTATTCAAGATAATTGTACTCCTGAGACGTGGACCGCATTTGACCAATGGACTGAAGGCGAACAAAAGCAGTATCAGTTCAATGACCATCGCTTAACAAATTTGCCAGGTTTAGGGATACAAAGCTTTAATGATCAACAACCTGAGGAAAAGTATTTGCAATGGTGTAAGCAGCCACAAGCATGGGCTAAGGCACTCATCAACGATAACGGTCAATTTAGCCGCCATTTTGTAAGTAAAGCCTTCGACGCTGATGCGCTTCTTCGTGGTACGCCCACCGTTACTTTAAAAGTAGCTTCTTCTAAAAATTACGGAATGATTAGTGCCCGCCTCGTCGACCTTGGTAACAGCAGGCGTCTAACAATTTCCCCCGTTCTCTTTAACCGAAATGGTCTTGAACTAGGCTATCATTGGAAGACCGATGACCTTCGTGAGTTCAGATTAGAAAAGGAACCGACTAGTTATAAGGTAATTTCAAGCGGGCATATCAATTTACAAAATCGTACTAATCCTGCACAAATAGAAGAATTGGCTGCTAATCAATTTGTCACTGTTACATTTGAACTGCAACCGATCTTCCACCGCATCTTAGCTGGACACCAATTAGGAATAATCATCTATAGTACTGATTATGAATATACTCTTCGCGGTAATGAACAGATCGAATATCAATTAGAGCTAGCTGGTTGTCACCTTAATATTCCCGGTTTTACCATTTTGCCTTAAATGCTTACTAAAAAGACACGGCATCAAAACTAGTTTTAGCAGAATATAGCTAAATGAGTTAAAATAGTTAGTATTACAATAAAAAGGAGAGATTCGAGAATGAAACAAGGTACTAAAATTATTACCCTTGATAATGGCTATCATCTATGGACAAATACCCAAGGTGAAGGCAATATTCATTTACTAGCTTTGCATGGTGGTCCTGGTGGTAACCATGAATACTGGGAAGATGCTGCCGAACAATTAAAAAAGCAAGGTCTAGACATTCAGGTAACGATGTATGATCAATTAGGTTCACTTTACTCTGACCAACCAGATTATTCTAATCCTGAAATTGCTAAAAAGTATCTTACTTACGAATATTTCCTTGATGAAGTAGATGAAGTTCGGGAAAAACTCGGCTTAGATAATTTCTATCTTATTGGTCAAAGCTGGGGCGGCCTGTTAGTTCAAGAATATGCCGTTAAATACGGTCACCATCTTAAAGGAGCAATCATTTCTTCAATGGTCGATGAGATCGATGAATATGTCGACCACGTTAATGAATTACGGGAAAAAACTCTTTCACCCGATGCAGTTGCTTTTATGAAGGACTGCGAAGCCAAGAATGATTACAGCAATCCTAAATATCAAGAATATGTCCAAGTAATGAACGAACAATACGTTGATCGTAAACAACCATCTAAGCTTTACCACCTTAAAGACCTTGGCGGTACCGCTGTTTATAATGTTTTCCAAGGTGACAATGAGTTTGTTATTACTGGGAAGCTTAAAGATTGGCATTTCCGTGACCAATTGAAGAATATTAAGGTACCAACCTTAATTACATTTGGCGAGCATGAAACAATGCCGATTGAAACTGCTAAAACAATGAATAGCCTCATTCCAAATTCAAAGTTAGTTACTACTCCTAATGGTGGTCACCACCACATGGTAGATAACCCCGATGTTTATTATAAACACCTTGCTGACTTTATCCGTGGCGTCGAAAGCAATGAGGAGTAACCCTTACAGAGGTGGGACAATGAACTAGGCAAACTGGTTCCGTCCTCACCTTTTTTTATGCTCATTTATTAATAATTCATGAATCATGTTTTAAAAAAATCTTAACTAGAACTAAAATATTAAACGAATATGGTACGATATGTATACGATAAACATGAAGGAATGATTAAAGCAAAAACTTAATATGGCTTCACTGATGTTGTTTGCTTAAAATGTGGGAAATTTAAGCATAGTTACTTTACTTAATTTATATATTCAAGGGGAAAAATGAAAGAAAATTATCAATTAACAACCGATGAAATAAAGAAAAATTATCAACTAACTGATTTTACACAGGGCTTGTCTAAGCAGGCAGTTGATGAACGTCTTGCTAAAGATGGCCGGAACATTATTGAAGTAAAACCAACACCTAAATGGAAACTATTCTTACGTCAGTTTAACAATATTGTTATTTACATTTTACTTGCCGCTACTTTGCTGACAATTTTAATCGGTCATTATACTGATGCAATCGTCATTGGTGCAGTAGTTGTCCTTAACGCGCTTATTGGTTATTTCCAAGAATCAAGCGCCGCTAATGCATTAGCAAAAATTAAAGAAATGATGGCACAACATGCCACTGTCTACCGTGACGGTAAACGGCAAGATATTGATGCAGCTGACCTTGTCCGTGGTGATGTCGTTTTCCTTGAAGCTGGTGATAACGTACCTGCCGACCTGCGAATTGTCTCTGCTGATAATTTGCGGATTGAAGAATCTGCTCTAACCGGGGAAACTAATTCTGTTATTAAGACTGACGAAGCTATTACTGACAGTGATGTTCCCCTAGCCGACCGTGTCGATATGGCGTATGCTTCTACATCTGTAACTAGCGGAAGCGGACTAGGAGTTGTCGTTGCAACTGGTGAGCAAACTGAAATTGGTAAGATTTCACAAGAAGTTGCCCAGATCAAGCCAAAGAAGACTCCGCTAACAAAAGAAATTGACTACGTTGGAAAAGTCGTTTCTTACATTACTATTACTGCCTCAGTGATTGTTTTCATTGTCGGTTTCTTCCTAGAAATTTACTCTCTACCAGCACTTGCCTTAGCAGTCGTTGCAATGTTGGTTGGGGCGATTCCTGAAGGTTTGCCGGCAATTACCTCTGTTATCTTAGCTTTCGGTATCAGTAAGATGGCCCGCGAACATCAAACCATTATTAAATCAATGCCAGCTGTCGAAACATTAGGTTCAGTGGACGTTATCGCAACCGATAAAACTGGGACACTTACTAAAAATGAAATGACAGCAATTGAATTATGGGTTGGCGACAACCACTATACGATTACTGGAACTGGTTATGCTCCTAATGGTGAAATTTACTTAAATGACAAGCCAGCCCACCTCACAGACCAGCTCAAACTATTTTTGGAAGCTGGATATCAAGCAAACGATACAGTTTTAACTGATGAAAATGGGACTTGGCATATTAATGGAGAGCCAACTGACGGTGCTTTCCTAACCCTTTACCACAAAGCGTTCGGTGCTAAATACCAGTCACCATATCAAGCAGTCGACTTATTACCATTCGACTCTGATTATCGTTATATCGCCGAATTAACCCGTGATCCTGAAGACAAACAACAGGTTATCTTTGTTAAGGGTTCGCCAGATAAGCTTTTTGAAATGGCTGCTAAAGAAGATCCGCAATTTGATACCGCTAAATGGCAAAAACGAGTAGATGACTGGTCGAAAGCCGGTAAACGGGTTATTGCAGTCGGTTACCAGCCAGTTAATGGTGAAAACTTAATGGAGGTAGAACACGACCACCTCTATAAAGGAATTCATTTACTTGGTTTAGCCGCCCTTCAAGATGCGCCACGTGAAGAAGTTATCGTTGCATTAAAGCAAATGAATCGTGCTGGTGTCTCTGTCAAAATGATTACAGGAGATGATCCGCAAACTGCCCGCGCAATCGGGAAACAGCTAGGACTATCTACCGGCCCGATTAATGCAATTACTGGTGCAGAATGGGATAAACTATCCGCAGATCAACGAGAAGAAGCCGCCTTAGCTAACCAGGTCTTTGCACGAACTACCCCGCAAAACAAGCTTGAGATTATTGAGGCACTTCAAAACCGGCAAAAGATTACCGCAATGGTTGGGGACGGTGTGAATGATGCTCCTGCCCTAAAGAAGGCTGACATTGGAATTTCAATGGGAATAAAGGGAACTGATGTCGCTAAAGACGCGGCTGACATGATCCTCGGAAATGACAACTTTGCTGTAATGGCGGCTGTTATCAAAGAGGGACGCCGAATTTACGATAATATCAAAAAGAGTATCCTATTCCTGCTTCCGACATCCTTTGCGGAAGGGTTAGTAGTTGCCTTTTCCATTCTGACTGGGCAGCAGGTTCCATTACAACCAGCACAGTTATTATGGATTAACTTAATCGCTGCCATTACAATTCAGTTTGCATTTGTATTTGAAAAAGCAGAAGAAGGCATTATGGACCGTAATCCACGGCCGATAACGCAACGGCTTATGAACCGTCATGACCTAATCCAAATGGGTTATGTATCAGCTTTAATGGCTATATTTGCCCTTATCGGCTATGAATGGTTCATTAACTCTGGAGCAGACATTGTAAATGCAACAACAATGATGGTTAATACAATCGTTATCAGTAAAGCCTTCTACTTCTTCAGCATTCGGACTGAACGATACGGTTTGAAAGAAGTTGGCAATATTGGTAAAAAGGCTTGGGGGGTAATCGGATTAATGATTTTATTCCAATTAATCTTCACTTATGTCCCATTCATGCAAGCCGCTTTCCATGTTACAGGGATAAGCTTGATGGAATGGCTAGCGGTAGTCATCTTCTCTTGTTTAATCTTCTTATGCACTGAAACAGATAAGATGGTTCGTTTCCGCTTAAACCGCCGTTAATAAAATCAGCGACACTGGATTTTAGGGAAAAACTCCCTAACTTTTCAGTGTCGCTTTTTTAAATACTAAGCTTTTTTAATGATTATAGCAATTTGTTGTAAGCGCATTCTAAAACTGATATGCTAAATCTAACATATAGAAAAGGAGTAGTGTTATGAAGTACCAAGAAACCAAAGAAACACTTAACCAATTAGTTGCGGATCTTAGTCAAATGGCAATGATAATTCATCAAACTCACTGGTATATGCGCGGAACTAACTTTTTAAAACTTCACCCATTAATGGATCAATTTATGGATGAAATAAATGATCAACTTGATGTTATTTCTGAACGATTATTGACTCTTGATGGCCACCCATACTCTACCCTAAGTGAAATGGCAGCTCATGCTAAAATTAAAGATTGGCCCGGAAAATTTGATAAAACAACTCCCGAGCGTCTCACACACCTAGTTGCTGGCTATCGTTACCTTGAAGATCTTTATCAACACGGGATTGAAGTAAGCGATGTGGAAAAAGATTATTCTACCCAGGACATCTTCATTGGTTTTAAGACAGCGATTGAAAAGAAAATTTGGATGATTCAAGCAGAATTAGATCAAGCTCCTGAAATTGATCGTTAAATAAAGGGTTCCTAGCATTTTAAAATGTTAGGAGCCTTTTATTCACTTAGCCGATTTATTAGTAACCTGCCCTTCTTTTTCACCCTTAAGCCGTAAATCATCAAGCCACTTTAGATGTTTCTCTTCGTAACTACGATCACTTTTAATGAAGAAATATGCAGTCGCAGCGGCAATTGCAATGACTGCTCCAACCAGCAATGTTTTGGCTGTAAAATTGGTAACCATGTAACATGAAACCAATAAGGCAAAGATAGGGATCAAATATTTCCCGGGTAATTTGAACCCATGCGTAGGATACTCATTACTATGTTCAAACTTTACCACAGCAAGAATAGATGGCACATACTGAATAAATGAAGCTAAGACAGTACAACTAACTAAGAAAAGATAACTTTGAGTAGCAAATAAGGCGGAAAGGATAGAAGTTAGTATAATTCCAACCCATGGAGCATCATGCTTATTCTTCTTACCAATAAATTTTGGCAGCATTCCATGTTCGTTTGCCATAGAAGCAATTAGCGACGGCGTATTAAATGAAGCTGAAAATGCAACGCCAAAAATACTTACAAGCATTCCTAAAATAATAAAGGCATATCCCCACTTACCAATTGCGGTTCCTAACGAATTAGCCAATGGTGTAGAATAACCGCCTAATTTGGTACCAGAAAGGCCAACCGCGACTGTCATCATTAGGGCATCCAAAATTGTTACACTAACCATAACCGCAATTAATACCCGTGGAATATTTTTCTCAGGATTATTCATTTGCTTAGCGGCAATTGGTAAAAATGAGAAACCAGTAAAAAGATAAAAGATTGGTGTAAATGCCTCACCAAAATGATGGATAAATGGCATCGGACCCTGTAAGGCCGCCTGCGGAATTAACGGTAAGAAATTAGCCTTATGAATAAAAAATGCTCCCACAACGATAAAGATGATTAAAGTAAAAATCTTAGCGGCTGCTGATACATTATTAACAAATTTAACAAGACTCCGCCCAAAGAAATTGATAATTGCAAAAAGAATAATTAATCCTAGTGCGGCAACACCATAAACAATTGGACGATTAAAAATCGGTAAAAAGCTTTTTAAAGTAGTTAATAAGGCAACAATTTCTGCTGAAAGAGTACAGCAACCTAAAAACCACGTAAAAATTCCAAGCTCATAGCCCGTAAACCGTCCAAAAGCATGGTAAGAATAAAGCCATGCCGCTCCTGATCCTGTAAACCGACTAGCAAGATCTGCATAACATAGGGCAATCATTGAAACAGTTACTGCTGTACACAGTAAAACGGCAACCGCCGACAAGTTCATGTAACGATAAATAACGGATGGCAGTAAGAATGTTCCTGAGCCAATTACTCCATTAATCCCCAAAAAGTAAATTGACATAAAAGACAACTTTTTAGGTACTGATTTTTGATTACTGATATTAACCACCCCATCGAATTTATAATTTCCTTTATATTGTAGTCTTTTTTAAATAAAAAGGTAAATTATCCATTCCACCATCAATCTTTTTATTAAATTGTTATACAATTAAAGATGTACTTATTTTTAATAAAGGATGAATAGAATGGCACAAAAAATTAAAAATTTTATTTTTGATATCGATGGAACTTTAATCGATACTCTCGATATGTATATGCCGGCGATGATTGATACCTTAGCTAAACATGGTCATCCAGTTGCTCCTGAAAAGGTGGAACAGACTAAACATGATCTATTTGGCATTACCGGACGAGACGCTCTTCGCCTTGCTGGCATTAGCGAGGCTGAAATTCCTGAAATTCAACAAGATTGGTTTGATCTTGCTTATCAACGCGCTGATCGGGCAAAAGTTATTAAGGGCATCCCTGAAGTGCTTACTGCTCTTGCTGATCGCGAAGACGCAAAAATTGCAATTGCAACTTCAAAATTAGCAGATGAGTACCAAGATTACTTTGTTGATAAATATGATTTTGCCAAGTTATTTAAGATTGCGATCACTTCTGCAGATACCAAAAAGCATAAACCTGCTCCTGATCCTATTTTAGCGGCCATGGATAAAATGGGTGCAGATCCAGCAACGACCGTTTATGTCGGCGATACCATTAACGATATGAAAGCCGCTCATGCAGCAGGTGCTAAGTTTGCCGGTGCACTTTATTCATCCGCAAATCCAGATAGTATTAAAGATGCAGATTTCCCACTACTAAAGCCCGCTGATTTACTAGAAATTTAAACTAAATGAGGAGCCTCTGATGTAAAGACACGTTAGAGACTCCTTTTGTTATCATTTTTATTCTTCTTTAAATGATCTCCCGTTTTTTAATTAATAGGAACCTAGGTCATTTTTAATTCAGGTATTTTAATACATCATCATCAGTTAAATCGTACCGTAGCTTTAATTCTTTAGCAATAATTGCTGAATTAACGTTTAAGTGCCGAAGCGAATTAACTAAATTTTTAATTCCTTCTTCTTTTCCTTTAGCTTCCCCAAATTTTATACCTTCTTCACGTGCCCTATGTTTTGCATCCATCATCAACATTTCGTACTTCATAAAGCCCTGTCTCCTTTCTGGATCACGTTTGACCTTATCAATTTCGTTTTGAATCTGTGCAATAAATCTATCTTTATTGTCTACTTGATTACGCATTAAGGCAAGAAAATCTTTGATGGATTGATCGTCATCTCTAAACTTCTTAGCTAGGGCATTAAAAATCACTACTGTTCGTTTATCACCGAATTTTAAATCTCTATCACGAACACAGCTCATATCAAACTCATACCGTGCCCAGCCACGACCAAAGTAATCAAAGTTACAAAACATAATAACGTAAGTTGGATACTTCGTTAATTCACGATAGTCTTGTCCTGGTTGTAACAGGCCATGATCAATTTGTTCCTGATAGTAACGTAATCGTGCTGGCAAATTATTACAATTATTAACTTGCATCTCAATTACCACCGTATTATTTTGCTCATCTTGCACATAAACATCAAAACGAACACGATGAGCAACAGTTACATTAATATCTTTTTGAGTACCTAGATGCATAATCTTAGTTGCTTTTAACTTTGGCAATGCTCGGTTAATCAGTTCCAAGCATATCTCTTTATTCTCCATCACCATCCCAAACATCGGGTCACTAGTAATCGTCATCTTTTGCCATTTGTCCCACACTGCTGCAAATTGTGCGGTACGATCATTTTTCATTACGTATACCTGCTTTCATTATTTTTATTTGCTCTCCTAATTTATATATACGTAAAAAATTGATTTTGTACTTTTTAAAAATCATAATCACCCGCATAGCAAAAGTTTTTTCGTGCACTCATTTCGTTCAGACACTTGCCTAAGCCTAAAGACATTAATAAAGAGACCTCAGTACTTGAAAAAAACGAGTGCTGAGGTCCTTTACTTTATCCTGTTTTATTAAGTCTTATCCCAATTAGTAACAAGAAAGCACTAAAGCCAACAGTTAATAACCATACATAGATCTTTACTACTTTTCGTCGCATCATCTTTATTAACTGTGTTACAACTTTTCATATTACTTACTTATCCCCATTGAGGAACTATGCATTGCCATTCGTTTATCTGGGTAAAGTTTCTTAGCAAGTGCCGTCACTGCTGTAGGTGCTTCCCCAAAGCCAGCTGCAATCAAGGCAACTTTACCTGGATAGGTGACGCCATCCCCAATCGCATATACTCCTGACACACTAGTTTCCATCATTGAATCGACCTTAATGAGGTTTCGATCAGCTTCAAGATCCAGTGACCATTGATTCAAAGCAGCATTATTTGAGGTAAAACCATAGTTAACAACCAGCTTGTCGACATTTAACTGGGCATCGTCATCACTACGCATCTTCTTAAGATCCAATGTTACGGTTTGATCATCTTCAACTTTTAACGATCGTGGTAAATATGGCGTATCAAGTTGAACAGATGATTGCTTTAGCTGTGTTACCGTATGTTCTAAGCCACGGAATTGGTCACGCCGATGGACAAGGTGAACTTCTTTGGCAACAGGTTCCAGCATCAGGGCAATATCAATCGCTGAGTCACCACCCCCGAGAATGGCTACCCGCTTATCAGCATAGTCTGCCTTATGGTTAACAAAGTATGATAATTGTTCTCCTTCAATCTCTGCTGCTCCCTCTAAGGCAAGCTTCCGCGGGGTAAATGCACCATTACCAAGGGCAATAATTACCGCATGGGAGCGAGAAGTCCTGTTAGCCGACTTAATCGTAAAAGCACCGTCCTCTTCCTTGATTACATCTTCAACAGTCTCACCAAGGTATTGATCAATGGGCGCAATCGCCATTTGTTCTTCTAGCTTGGCAATCAGATCTCTACCCGTTACTCCTGGCATCCCTGCAACGTCCCAAACCTGCTTTTCAGGATAAAGCGCCCCCACTTGTCCTCCTAATTGTGGCAAGCTTTCAATCAATTGAGCATCTAATTCATGAAGTCCGCAATAAAATGAAGCAAACATTCCTGCTGGACCCCCGCCAATAATCGTCACGTCATAGATTTTCTCTGCCATTTTTCTTCGATTCCTTTCGCCTTTTATTTGTGATAACTATTATAGCATTTTCAAAATTGCAAAGTTTTTTCAAAAATTCGTAAGCGGTACCAAATTTTATTTGTAATTATTTGTAAATTAAATTAACATATTAAGTAAAGGTAGTAAATTTTACTTAAATTGGAGGAACTACAATGGCAAAACGTAAAATGATTCTTGATTTAGATACTGGTGTTGATGACGCTTTAGCTATTGCTTATGCGCTTGCTGATCCAGAGGTTGATTTAATCGGAATCGTTAGCTCATATGGTAACAACTTATTAGATGTTTGTGCGGAAAACAGTCTTAAGTTACTCGAATTATTAGGGCACACTGATATTCCTGTATTTAAGGGCCTTCCACATTCATGCACTACAGACCACTTCGATGTAATGCAAGTTTCAAAAGACATCCATGGTGACAATGGTATCGGTGATGTTGAACTCCCTGCACCAAGTCGGTCAATTGAAGAACAATCTGGTGTTGACTTCTACATTGAAGCCGCTCATAAGTATGGTAAGGATTTAATCATCATCCCTACTGGTCCAATGACAAACTTAGCTGCTGCCCTTAAGAAGGACCCAGAAATCGCTGACCTCATTGGTAATGTCACATTCATGGGTGGCGCATTGACTGTTGAAGGTAACGTTACCCCTGTCGCAGAAGCAAACATCAACCAAGATCCAAAGGCAGCCGATGAAGTAATGAAGTCAAACCTACCTCTTACTATGGTTGGTCTCGACGTTACTTTACGGACACTGCTTACCAAGGAAGATACTAAGCAATGGCGTGAATTGGGTACTAAGGCTGGTAAGGCTTACGCTGACATTACTGACTTCTACATCGACGCTTACTACAACCTTGACATTGATAAGCGTGGCTGTGCTCTTCACGACCCATTAGCTGTTGGTGTTGGTATTGACCCATCATTTGTTTCAACTATTAGTTTATTCATGAAGGTTGTTTATGAAGAAGGGCCTTACTATGGTCGGACAATCGGTGATAATGCTAAGTTAAACGACGAAAATCCTAATGTTAAGGTTGCCGTTAATGTTGATAAGGAACGCTACCTCAAAGCATTCATGGACCGCTTAACTAATCTTTTCAAAGAACACTAATTTAGTGATTGAACGAGTGAGACTGGGAAATTTTTTCCCGCCTCGCTCTTTTTATTTTATGAGGCGTTATCTTAACCTTCTCTAATAACAATTGTTATAATTAAATTTGTAATAGTTGCTTGGATTTTATTAAGGAAGTGTCTGATATTGGCTCGCTTAGATAATAAAGTTGCAATTGTAACTGGTGCATCAAAAGGGATTGGTGCTGCCATCGCAAAGAAGTTTGTTGAAGAGGGCGCTAAAGTCGTCTTAACCGCACGAAAAATGGATGAAGGACAAAAAGTTGCTGACCAATTAGGCGACAATGCTGTATTTATCCAACAAGATGTTGCCCGTAAAGGTGATTGGGATCGTGTTATTAGTCAAACTATCCAAGTTTTTGGAAAACTTAACATTGTTGTTAATAATGCTGGAATTGCCGACTATGCTGACATTGAAAAAACAGATGCTGAAATCTGGGATAAAACAATCTCTGTTAACCTTACAGGAACCATGTGGGGAACTAAACTTGGCATTGAAGCGATGAAAAATAATGGTGAAAAGAATTCAATCATCAACATGTCCTCAATCGAAGGGCTAATTGGTGATCCAAATCTCTTTGCCTGCAATGCTTCAAAGGGAGGCGTTCGGTTGCTCACCAAGTCTGCTGCCCTTGACTGTGCTCAGAAGGGATACGACATCAGAGTTAACACAATTCATCCGGGCTACGTTTCTACACCATTAGTAGACAACCTCGTAAAAGATGATCCAAAGGCTAATGATCATCTCGTCAGCCTTCACCCGATGGGACGCTTAGGCAAGCCTGAAGAAATTGCTAATCTTGCATTATACTTAGCTTCCGATGAGTCTAGTTTCAGTACCGGGTCTGAATTTGTTGCTGACGGTGGATATACTGCTCAATAAGCTAATTCAATGTTCCCCAGAGTTCATAATGGATTCTGGGGTTTTATTTTTTAAAAGTGCAAATGTTAATTCTTTTCGTATATATATTTTAGAGGGTATCTCAAGAATAAATTATGGGAGATTTAACATATGTGCACAAACTTAGAGAAGAATATCGCAACGGCATTAGCAATTTGGGAAAAGATGACGATTACCAGTGATCCAATGTTTGGGATGGTAATGGAGAATAAGGAGATTTGCTTAGAACTGATTAATCGAGCATTACCACACTTAAAGGCGCAGAAAGTCGTTCAGCTGGTAACTCAAAAGGATATTAACGTCGTTGCCGCCCGCCGTGTCCGATACGATGTTTATGTTCAAGACGAACAAGGAAATATTATTGTCATTGAAATGCAGGTAGCTGATAAACAAAATTTACCCGACCGTTTGCGATATTATCAAGAGCAGGTTGATCATAGCTTATTATTACCCGGGAAAAACTATCAGGATCTAAGAAAACACCCGACCTACATTATTATGTTTTGCGATTTCGACTATTATGGGCGAGGCTGGGCACGATATACTTTTGAAAACACTTGTCTTCGTGACCACAATCTAAAACTCAATGATCAACGAACAGTAGTGGTTTTTAATGCCTTAGCAAAAGAGTTTAAAAAAGACGAAGAGCCAATTAAAAACTTCCTTGCTTTAATGCGCAATCAAGTAGACAATAAAAGTAAGTTTATTACAAGAATTCAAGATGAAATTGCCAGAGTAAAGCAAGATCCAGAGAGGAGACGGGGCTTTATGAAATTTGAGCTGGAACTAATGGATGCACGTAATGCTGGACTTAAAGAAGGTGAAACTAAGGGAATCTATGCCCTTATCCATACCCTTCGCGACCTCGATGTTGATGAAACCATTATTAAGCAAAAAGTGATGAGCAATTTTAACCTGTCTGATACAGAAGCGATTAAATATTTAAAGAATTAAATAAGTAAAAATGTGTCATCAGCATTCAAATCATATCGAATGCTAGTGACACATTTACTTTCTACATTAAATTTCTTATTACAAGCGATACCGCTAAAATCAGCGAACCAATTCCTACTAATACTTGCATTAATCGGCCTGGTAAATGGCGAACAATAATTGGTCCTAGGTACCCGCCAATTACGTTTCCAATCATCAATGGAATAACATAATTCCAATAAATCGTAGTTTCGATTGCAAAGACAATCCAAGAAGTTGTATTCGTAACCGTCATTGCAACGTTTTTTAAGGCATTATTAACAGCAAAACTTTTTTGCCGATTAATCACGGTAAGCAGTGTCAGCATTAATACTCCAGCCCCCGCATTGAAAAAGCCAGAGTAAATTCCAACAATAAAAATGCCGATAATCGAAAAGAACTGACTAATTCGCGATTTACCAAATAATTTACTATTACCAACCATTGTACCCGTACTTTGCTTAGGCCGATGAGGAAATAGCAGAATAATCCCTGCAAGCGCAATACATAATGGAACCAAATTAGCGAACCATTTACTTGGCACTGCAAATAGCATAAAAGCACCGATAACCGACCCTGCAAATACTAACGGCAAAATAATCCAGAGCTGTTGACGATTATGCTGCAGTTCCTTAAACGATGCAAAAACGGAGCTATAGTTACCCGTAATTGTTGAAAAGGCACTCGTAACATTAGCCATCACAGGCGGTAATCCTAACGCAAGCAACGAAGGATATGATACTAGTGATGCTAATCCTGCGGCAGCACTAATAATTCCTGAGAGGACTCCAACCCCTAGTAATAATAAGATAAAAGCTATTCCATTCATTAATTAAGACCATTCCTTTAAATACTAGTGTTTATTGTAATAATAAATCAGTGTTAAGGAAAGGCTATTATTTATATTTCCGTTTGTCCATTCTTAATTAATACACGTTTCTCCGCAAAAGTATAGAAAGACCATGCTAATAATCCAAAGAAAACCGGCCCAAACGCAGTCCAGAAAGCTGTTGAATAATCGTGTTCCAAAATAGGCTCAATACATGTAAAAATAATTCCAATTGCAACCACGAGCCAAACAATGATACTAACTACCCATGTTACCTTCATATTTTTATAAAAGACAAATGGACGATCCAGCCCCTGCTTTTGCTTAAAGAATGGAAATGCACCAATTAAAAATAAATAAGGTGCCGACGATGAAACATTCATCATATCTGTTAAAACAGTATAAAATTTGGCTGCATTATCGCCACCAAATGAAATAAATAGGATAATTACACTAACTAAGATTGCCTGCATCCACATCGCAAAAGCCGGCATATTAACATTATTTAACTTTGTCAGCCGCTTAGGCAATAACCGTGGATCACACCCTTCAATGAATGATTTAATTGGAGAATACGTCATTACAAACGCTGCTCCCAATCCGCCAAATACATCAGTCAATGCAGTGAATTGAGCAAATAGCCGGCCAATTGTCAGTGCGGTTGAATGACTAACACCTAGCTTAGTTCCCATTACATATCCCATATTATTAATTAAAACATATTCAACATTGGCCAAATTAACATTACTTTTGCCTAATAGCTGATGCCAGTTAGCAGTTACTCCGCATAAAAAGATCGTTAATATATACAAAACCGTCATAATAATAGTTGCTAAAATGATTGCCCGTGGAAAAGTTCTTTCTGGTTTGTGAACCGCGTCAATCACCCCTGCCATTGTTTCCATGCCACCATACGCAAATAATGCATAAACGATAAATGAAACCACAGCAATCGGCGACAGGAACTGCGGATTAGGTGATTTTACCATTGCCGTTGGCGTAACTGCCTCTGCAAGAGTTCCATGATTAAGTACCCATACTAATAAGCTAATCAAAATAAATAATACTGAGATACCAAGAGTAAAGATCCCACAAATTGATGCTATTTTAGCAATTTTATCTATTCCACGCGATGCAATTAACGTCACAGCAAATAAGAAAATAATTTCAAGAATTCCTAACGTCTCATTAGCTCCTAAACCAAATAGGTGCCAACTCTGTGTTTCATCTGTCCCAGAAATCATTGTTGATACTGAAACGAGAAAAAATTGAGTCGATGAAACCAACCACACAACCCAAGCAGCTAACCAAATAAAACTACCAATAAAAGCAGGCTTTTCACCAATCGATCCTCGCAACCATGAAAAAATCCCACCACGAGCTGCTTTAAAAGTTGCCCCATATTCAGCAAACATAATTGAAGACGGAACAAAAAACAGCAGTGCCGCAATTACATACCAAATAATACTTGCATATCCCATTTGAAAATACGCATTTAAAGAATTACTAAATCCATAAATTGACGAAAAAATCATAAGGACTAAACTAGTTAATCCAATTCCCTTCATTGTATCTTTATTCATATAACCACTTCTTTTTTAATAAATATTCATAAAATATAAATAGTATACAACTACTTTCACTATTTGTTAAATATAATGGTCTCTATAAAAAATTAATTTGCATTCATATTATTTTTTAGCTATGATAATGGAGAATAAATCTGGGGTGCCAAACGGCTGAGATAATACCCATTGAACCTGCTCTGGTTAATACCAGCGAAGGGAGATTCAGTGATATTAACTTAATTATTAACTCCATGATTTTTTGTCATGGAGTTTTTTTGCCCTTATTAATAATTAAGGAGTTTTAATTATGACTAAACGTTCATTACATTTGCGCGATATTATTTTACTTGCACTAATTGGAATAATCTTTGGTGTTATTTACTTTGCAGCTGGCTTTGTTTATAACGGATTAACGATTCTCTTAACACCAATCGGTTATGGTCCAATGGCTAATGATCTTACAATGGGAATTTGGTGTATGGCTGGTCCGCTTGCCGGATTCTTACTTAAAACACCAGGGGCTGCTTTCCTTGGTGAATTCCTAGGAGCAGCTATTGAAATGTTTCTCGGTGATCAATGGGGCGCTGCCAATCTAATTTCAGGGGCCGTTCAAGGAATAGGTGCTGAGTTAGGGTTCACTTTTACTCTCTATCGAATGTACAATTGGCTAACGCTTTTGATTTCATCTCTCACTCTTACCTTTATTACTTTCGGCTGGGATTGGTTTAGAAATGGGTACAATCATTTCAGTGGGCAAATGTTAACAATTATGCTGATTGCCCGTTTTGTTTCAATGTTTGTTTTCTCTGGTATTCTTGTTAAACTAATTGCTAACCTTTTGCAACGTGCACACCTAATTAAACAATAAAGCTATGACAAATATTAACTTTAAAAATCTTTCATTTAACTTTGACGACCAATCAATACTAAAAAATATTAATACTGAATTTAAAGAGGGAAAGATTCACCTGCTTACCGGAATTTCGGGAAGCGGTAAATCTACAATTCTTAAGTTAATAGCCGGGCTTCTTCCTAAGTATGGCGGGAAAATAGTTACAGGTACTGTCGATATTCCAACGGGTGCACAGGTCGGAATAGTTTTCCAAGACCCGCTGATGCAGTTCGCCCTTGATACCCCGCGTCATGAATTAGAATTTACTCTAGAAAATTGTCAGGTACCAACTCAGCAAATTCCAGCAAGGATTAACCGCGCTTTAAACTTTGGCAATGTCCAACCACTAGCTAATCGCTTAATATCTACTCTTTCTGGTGGTCAACAGCAACGAGTTGCTTTAGCTGTCACAATGGCAATGCAACCCGATATTCTATTATTAGATGAACCATTTGCTAACGTTGATGAAGAAAACCGGCAATTTATTCTAAAACAATTAAGACAGATCAATAATGATTACCATACAACAATCATCATGACTGATCACGATCTACATGGCTACCAACAACTTCAGCCGCTTGTTTGGCATTTAACTAATGGCTGCCTTTCTCAACTTTCCGTAAAAGATAGTGCTCACCTTTTGCAAAAAGGCATTAATCAAAAACTAACTACTAGTCTGCCGACATCAGATCTACCGGCAATTATTAATTTTGACCACCTATCAATAAAGCGGGGTAATCAAAATCTGCTTTTACCGACTGATCTAGCATTTATTAAGAATAAAACGACCCTAGTAACGGGGCCAAATGGGATTGGTAAATCGACCCTTTTCAAGGCTATCGCTCGGCTTTTAAAATATAAGGGAACTATTACATATGAAAGAGCAAATATTCAGAAATTATCACCTGGGAAATATTACCGTCATCTTGGCTTAGTATTTCAACATGCTAATGATCAATTCTTAAACGTAACAGTTGGCGAAGAACTGGCTTTAGCTCTTAAAACCAGTCAAAATCCTTATTTTAATCATCAGCAAGTACAAAGCGCGTTGAAACTGCTTGGATTAACTGGTCGAGAGGAGCAAATTGTTTATTCATTAAGCGGGGGGCAAAAGAAAAAGCTTCAAATCCTGCTTATGTTAATGCGGGGACAGGATATCCTATTATTAGATGAGCCATTTACCGGCTTAGATCCAGGCTCCCTAAAAAACGTTCTCCAGCTAATCAAGGATGCCCAGACAAAAAAGCCACAAACCCTGCTTATCATCAGCCATCAATTAAATGGTCTCGATGGTTTTATTGATTTCCATCTTAAAATGAATCAGCAGCATCTTAAATATGTTGGAGGCAGCTATGAATCCTAGTTTAAAATTATTTCTTGTTATTTTTCTTTCGCTCGAATTAACTTTTATAACTAAACTATGGGTCAATTTAATTGTCATCATAATATGTTTAATAATCCTCATGCACTACCGATTTCACTGGCGGCAGTTTTGCTGGTTAGTTTTTGTTCCGCTTTTTCCAGCTCTTGCTATTTTTATTACTATTGTCCTCTTTAGTCCCGGCCACAGTCTATTTGATGGTACTGTTCTATTTAGCCGGCTATATGTCTACGTTTGTCTTGGTACCGTCTTTACTTTCACGACAAATACTTTAACCCTTGCTCGTTCATTAGAACAAAATTGCCATCTCCCCAGCAAATATGCTTATGGCGTACTAGCTGCACTCAACCTCATTCCGAAAATGAAGCAAGCTGTTACAACTATTTATACTGCTGGCCATATGCGGGGTGTTAATTTACATTGGTGGTCGCCTACCCTTTACTTTAAGGCGATTCTAGTTGCTATCCAGTGGTCTGATCAATTAGCTCAGGCAATGGAGTCACACGGCTTTGTAGAAGGACAAGCACGAACGATAACTGTTAAAATTCCTATTACTACTCGCGATTGGGTTTATTTTTCTAGTATTCTTATCCTTATTCAGATAATTGTAATTGCACTCCCTTAAGTTTTCATGCGATAATATGCTAAAAGAAAGGACTGATATAGTGAAGGATAATAACTTAACTGATCGGATTGTCAATGCCCTATCATATTTAAGCATCATTTTCTTACCAGTTATATTTCCCTTAATTGTTTGGATTATCGCTAAGAATAGTGATCGACCTACGATTGTCAAGAATGCGCGGTATGCTTTTTGGAGTCAGATATTCCCATTATTATATGTAATTGCAGCTATTCTAGTCTTTAGCGTCTTTTCGTTAAATCCAGCTGATTTTCATGGAGGCGCATTATTTGGTATCCTGCTAACATTTGCTCTTTTATTAGCCCTTTTATTGTTCATTTACAATATTGCAATGGCCGTTAAGATGCTCATTGGACGTGAGTAATTTTAAGATTATCGGTAAAAGAGTTAAGGCTGGGAGAAAACAAAAAAGTTTCCTTCCAGCCTCTCTATTTTTACGAGCATTTAGTAGATAGTTTAACACCAGCCCTTATCTACCTTAAATCATAAGTGAGGTGATTATCTGATGGAAATGATTTTAGGAATTATTCTTCTATTAACCGCAGTTGTTGCAGCTAATGTTGTACACCTCGTCTACCCTAAGATTCCTTTATCCATCTATCAAATTATTGCGGGAATTCTTTTAGCATCCCTGCCTACTGAAGCAACAAACTTCACAATGCATCCAGAGTTATTCATGATGGTAGTAATCGCTCCGTTAATGTTTAATGATGGTCAAAACCAATCTTTCCGTTATCTTTCGAGCAATATTAAGTCGATTTTGTCAATGACAGTAGGATTAGCATTAGTAACCGTCTTAATTACCGGCGGCTTTTTACACGCGATACTGCCGGAAACTTTCCCTTTAGCACTTGCTTTTATGTTAGCCGCGATTGTTACTCCTACTGACGCCGTTGCGGTAAAGTCGATTACTACCAATATGAAGGTACCGGAAAATGTTAACGGTGCACTTGAGTATGAATCACTCTTTAACGACGCATCAGGAATCGTTCTTTTAGATTTAGCACTTGAAACATATAAGTCTGGGCAGTTTTCGCTTAGCCATGGGATCTGGATTTTTGTTTATGTTTTCTTTGGCGGAATCATTTTTGGAGCAGTGCTAGGCAGTCTATTAATTAGTCTCCGAACTAGTTTAATGCGGAAACACGTTGACATTGGCTCAATTGTTATTCCAATTAATGTAATGACTCCAATTGTTATTTATTGGTTAGCCGAAGAACTCCACCTTTCCGGAATCCTTGCGGTAGTTGCTGCCGGGGTCGTTCATAGTATTCTTTATGATCGAATGCGTTTAACTTCAACTAAAATGCAAATGGCAACTACTACCATCTGGACGATTATTAGTGATGCATTGAATGGTTTAGTATTCGTCCTTTTGGGGGTCATGCTTCCCCAGGTCCTTGGTCGAACTTCTTTGAAAAACCTAGGAGAAATTGTTATCTTAGCCTTTGCTATTTACATTATCGCCACTCTCTTAAGATTCCTCTGGGTCCGTTTCAAACTAGTAAACATCCATGCAACCAACATTAATCGCGATAGTCTCTTAATGGCCCTAGGTGGTATTCACGGGACTATTACTCTCGCGTTAGCTTTCTCGTTACCAGTATTAGTTAATAATCATCAATTTACTTTTCGTAATTCAATGATCTTGATTGCGGCAATTGTTATTTTAATTAGTATTGCTGTAGGTGCAATTGGCTACCCTATTATTTTGCCGCCTAAGTCTAAGAGCTATTCAAAGAGCGAGTTCCAAAAAGAGCTTATTAAGACAGTCCAATATGCAATTAACGAATTACGTTCTTCTGAAAAATATTCCCCAGAAAAAGCAATCGTTATTGACCAGCTAAGCAGTCAGATGACCCAGTACCATGAATTCAATCACAATGTTTACAATCAACTAATGGGAAAAACGCATCAAATTGAATTAGCTACTTTAGACCGCCTCAATAAGGAAGGACGCATTTCCGATAAAGAAGCTAAAATCCTAGTTATCTTTGTTACACGGTCTATTTTCCGAATGCACAAACATAGCTTCCTTGAATTATGGGTGATTTTATGGCACCGATTAAAATGGCGTTTTATTCGTCATCGACATCTCAAAAAGGAGCCGCAAAATAACATCGGTCCAAAGCAATTAACTGAGGAACAACGCGCTGAAACAGCTGACATCTTAGAAATAATTAACCGTGAAATTGATAAATACCTTCACTCTATCGAAACCCCGCAAAATGCCAATGAAGTTGCGATGGTACGCCGGACATATTTCCAGCGTAAACGATTCTTCATGCGCGATATTTCGATGGATAGTGATCTTATTACTTCGCTATCTATTGAGGCATTTCAACTTGAGCATAGCTATGTTCAGATGCGACTAGCAGATGATCAATTTTCACAAGAATTAGCGAACGCTTTAAACGAACAAATTTCAACTGACGAGTTAGTTTATACTCAATCACTAGATTAAAAAAAGGAAATTGCTCCACAACCCTTGCAGAGCAATTTCCTTTTTATAGTTTAAATAAATGTGAGTAAAAATGCGATTAACGCTGGTAAAAATTGAATGAGAATAATCTTTTTAGTAGCGGTAAACGCACCGAATAACGCAACAACCATCACAAACACCAACAGCATTTGCCATACCAACACTAGGGTTGCGCCGCTAAATAACCAATAACTAGCAATAATAGCCGCTCCTAAAGCCCCATTATAAATTCCTTGATTAGCAAATGAGACCCGTGCTTCATGCTGTTGCGTAAACTTAAGTGGTAAATCAAAAGCCTTTGCCTGTTGGGCTGGATTCCCCCAAATTTCTAAGGCCATAATTCCTAAATGTTCAATTGCAACAAACATCGTAACAATAATCGCAAGCATTTTTCTCCTCCAATTATTTAATATACTGGTTTAAAAATTTTATCAGATGGCGACGATATTCGCTAGGATGTGTAGCATACGACTTTGCGTGCCCCGCTCCTGGAACAACCCATAGTTCTTTACTTCCTCTAGTTGCCTGATAGTTACGATAAACCATTTCGGTAGGAACAAAATTATCCTTTGCACCATGAATAAATAACATTGGACGATGATTATTGTGCAACATATTAAGTGAGCTGGCATCCCGAATAAGGAAACCGTTCTTTATCCTATTAATTAAACTCATCGTCCCTATTAATGGTACTCGTAAAAACTTAGGAATCCCATAAAGGTTACCGGCTTCGTAATTCAGCTCATCATTAAGGCTAGTATATCCACAGTCTTCCACGAATGCCTTTACTTGGGGAGGGAGGTTAATTCCACTGGTCATCATTGTCGTTGCACCACCCATGCTGACACCAAACAAGACTACCTGACTATCATCCCCGTTATGACGAATAAGTTTATTAATCCATTTTCGGATATCATAACGTTCTGGCCAACCATAACCAATATACTTTCCTTGGCTTTGACCATGAGCTCGTGCATCTGGCATTAAAACATTATACCCCATTTGATGAAAAAGTGCGGCATACTCGCCCATTTTTTCCTTATCCCCCATAAAGCCATGGGCGATTACTACATTTTTAGTTGTAGGTTTAGAAGCCGGGATATAGTCGGCCACTAGTTTATAATTACCACTTGCTGACTTCATCGTCCATTTTTGCTTATCAGTGTGCTTAAACCACATTTTTTGCTCATACAATGGATCATTACGTGATATCTTAGTTGAGTTATTTATAAAATCTTTATGTCCTGGAACCATTGCAACGGAGAAAAAGTAACAACTAGCAGCAAAAATTATAACCGTTATTACTGCTACAATGCTAATAACCCAGCGCCACGGATGCCATTTTTTCTTTTTTATTTCTTTTTTCAAAATAATTAACCCCATGTTGTATTTTTGGTCAATGCTGATAGTTTAGCACACTTTCCGTTACTTTGCATATTCTTTTTATCCAAAATCCCTGTGCTAATGTTAAAATAGATAATGATACACTAAGGGAGTGAAATAATGTTTCCAGAACGCCTACGAGCACTACGGAAGGGTCAAAAGATTACCCTCAAAGAGCTTGCTACCCATCTCAATGAAAATCTTGGTCCAAACGAAAAGCCTAATACTGCTTCACAGATTGGTAACTGGGAACGCGGTATTCGGACACCATCATATGTTGAAGCAAGAAAATTAGCCGAATTTTTCGATGTTAGTCTTGACTATCTTACTGGAAAAACCGATCGTGATGATTTTGACTTGGCAAAACTATTCTTTTCAAGCAAAAATCTTTCATTCAATCAGACAATTCTTTCGAGTGATGACCGCTATGAGATTTTTCAATTAATTGACGGCTACCTAAAAGGACGGCACAATCGTCGCGATACAGATACCTTCTATGGTAAACAGGAGCAATTAGACTTAAAGCTTAAATAAGGAGTAGCTAATGAATCCTAAAAAATTAAAACAATTAAAGAAAAGAGTAAAAAAGGCCCACCAAGTTGTTAACGAACCGGCATACATCCAAGAACTAACAACTTACCGTGACCTTTTTGACAACTTTCCGCCCATTAAATACCTAATTAACAATGTATTAGAAAGTGACCGCTTATTAAAAAACGGCCTTCTTCCTCAGCCATTACCACAATTGCTATTACCGGATAATATTCAAGATACGATCTTCCAACAGGTTAATAGTCAGTTTCCACAAGGAGATCCACGTGGGGATAAACTCTGGAATAAGTACAGTGAAGCATTACCAAAATTAGATAAAGCATTACGTAATTACCGTGATTACCTTGAAGAAACATACGGAATGTGGTCATATGTTAATGCCCCATTTGCAAAAGCTCTTTCTGATTACTTAGCAGGTGCGCCCACACTCGAAATTATGGCTGGTAATGGTTATATTTCGAAAGGATTACGTAATAATGATGCAAGTCAAAAGATATATACCACAGATAATCAAGCATGGATTAAAGAAAATGAGACTGGCAAACACCCCGTTACCACAATTGAAAAATTAGATGCGTTAGCTGCAATCAAAAAGTACGGTAATGGTATTGAGTATGTCATTATGTCATGGGCCCCTGATAAAGGCAAGACTGACTGGGACGTTTTACAATTGCTCCGCTCAGAGTACCCCGAAGTTAAATTGCTCGTTATTGGTGAAAAAAATGGCGCAACTAATTCCAAGAAATTCTGGCAAGAAGCACACCTTAGCCAAGATGATGCACTTAGTAAGGTCAATGCTAATTTACATTCATTTGATTTGATTGATGAACAGATTTACCTAGCTAAATAAATTTTTCTATAATAAAAAAGGATTCTTAAAAAGAATCCTTTTTTATTATGCTGGCTTTATAACGTTTTTATTAGTACCCGTACGTAAAGTATCATTACAACTAAGCATTCTTTGCAGCCATCTTATTAAGGTACCGCCAAATTTGCGGACGATACTTGCGTAACCCAAATAATAGAACAAGATAAATAATAATTGCTAACGTAATCCACAGCGGGTTTTCTGAAATAAAGGCGGCAAATACTAAAACGTTTAGCGGTCGTGCAACTAAGTTAAAACTAGTTACCATCACGACTCCTGTTGGAATAGCAACACCATAATGGGCAACCGCTCCAGTATAAATTGGTCCCAGCCAACTAGCAGCATATAGTCCAAGACTAAACCAAACAACCCCTGTAGCAACAACTTTAAGAATATTTCCCCGTGTGATAGCAACAATGGACTCAACCATGTAAGGGATCGCAATCAAATCAACGACAGGTAATGTTTTGTTTCCTGGGAGAATAAATGCCATTAAAACCATAATTGGAATAAGAATAATCCCAGAAATTAATGTTGCAGACTCACCATAGCCAACCCCATCGTCAACTGCCAAGAACCATCGTTTTTTATCATAACGGTTATTCTGCTTATCATGCTTCTTCTTCTTTTGCTGTTCATCAATTGCCGCAGATAAAGGAGTAAACGCCTGTGCAAAGACTTTAGTAATTAAAGGGAAAATTGTCATAACAGCTGCAAGTTGAACTGCGACACTTGTAATTTGTCCCCATGCTTTCATTGTTGTAAGTGATGATAAATTGCCGAGGATTCCCAAAATCAGACCTAAGATTATTCCCATTGTAATTGGCTCGCCAAAAACACCGAGTTTCTTCTTAAAATCTTTTGGCGTCATCTTGATTTTATTAAATCCAAGTAAATTCCAGAGCGGGTCAAGCAAGATGGCAGGAACAACCTGCTCAATATTATGAAGGGCATCAACAGTCGTATTCTCAATTCCATAGTAATCAGACCATCGATCAGCTTGAATTTCAGCTAATACCAAAGAATATAGCAGCATGAAAAACTCAAGTCCTAATGATAGCCAATAATTATGAGTAGCGTAAAAAGCTAACGTTCCCCAAATCATATAGCCAAAATTATTCCAAATGTTAGAAGGAAGAAATACTTTTGTCACTCCAACAGCAAATAAGATTAACTCTACTAGTAAGCCAAAAACAAAAAACGATAAACCGACTGTCGATCCAAAAGCTGCTAATGACCCAGCTTCCCAACCAATATCAACAACTGGCAACTTAATCCCAGTATTATTTACCATTTGTCGAACAACTTTAGTAATAACTGGCGTAAACTCGGTGATCACCCAGGTAAATCCGGTTAGTCCAACTCCGGCATAGAAAGCACTCATCATTGCCGTTTTCGGTTTTACTCGTAGTAATAATGCAATGATAAATATTATTAACGGAACTACTACACTCGCACCAAATGTTTGAAAAATAGTATGAACTTCCTGAAGCATCCTTCACACCCCTTAATAAAATAACCTGCTACCTACATTCTCGCTAAAGCTGCCATTTTTAGCAAGTTAAAAGGTTTATGCTCTAGAAATAAGCAGAGAAATTTGCTACAGTATGGTGAGTTTGAGATTTATTAGGGAGGGTTACATTTTATGAAATATCGCTTACAAGCTATTATTTTTGTATTTGTTGCATTTATGCTTGGATGTAATGAGTATATGATTGTTGGTGTTTTGCCTGACATTGCCCATGAATACCATGATTCTCTTGGTAAGTTAGGGCTGCTTGTCACCGTATTTGCCTTAGTCTATGCCATTTTCACCCCGATTATTACTTCAATGGCGAATCGTTGGCGACGACACCACGTTTTGTTAGTCCTCATGGTTATCTTTTTTATTGGCAACACGTGGACAGCAATGGCCCCCCAATTTTATTTCCATGCTGCTTTCACGAATTCTAACTGCTAGTGTTGCCGGAGCAATTATTTCAATGGTTCTCGTAATGGCTAGTTATGTTGCCCCACGTGATAAAAGAGCAAGTTTAGTCTCCTGGGTTTTCGCCGGTTTTAGCATTGCCTCGGTTATTGGAATTCCTATCGGGACTGTTATCAGCACCACCCTTACTTGGCACGATAGTTTTTGGATGATTTCAGGGATCACGATTATTGTCTTTATTGCTTTAATCTGGTTAGTTCCCCGTGATACGCCGCAATTTAAGAGTACACTTAGTAAGCAATTCGTCCTCTTTAAGGATTCGCGGATTATTCTTGGTGTCTGCTTTATTGTTGCTGTTTGCGCAGCCGATTATACTGTCTACACTTATATTCGGCCATTGATCACTAACGAGATGGGATTCGATAATACTTGGTTAAACTGGCTCTTATTTGGAATGGGTATTTTCTTCATCATCGGTAACAAATTTGGCGGCTACCTTGCTGATCGCGGAGGTATTCACCGTCTAAGCGGGATATATGCAGCTATGACTATTTTATTTCTCATCTTTGGCCCAGCCCCCCAGCCCTACCATTCAAGTGGGGTGCAATTATCATTGTCGCCATTCTTTGTGTTGCTTTTTCCTGTTATGGTTCTTCTACCCAGTTAATGTTCCTTGACATCGCTGAAAAACAATACCCGCAATCACTTGATCTTGCTTCTTCGCTAAACTCAATTTTTGCTAATATTGGTATTTCCCTAGGCTCATTTACGGCTTCTCAGGCTGTTACATTTACGGCTATGAGTAATTTAGGATATGTTGGTGCTCTTTACGGGCTTCTTGCCACGGTTCTTGTCGTGATCCTTAGTCGCCGCTATACAGGGATGCGTAATTATTAGAATAGTTAAACGAGTCCAAAACGTTATTATTTCGCTTTGGACTTTTTTATTTCCCAGGAAATATTCCTGCAACTAATAGTAGCAAGTTATGCATCCGCTATTTGCTAGGCATTCTATTGACCTTTTTAGGATCAGCAATTAAATTCTAAATATAGATTTTTACAAAGGAGTTTCACGATGCAAGATATATTTCCTCAGCAATTACTCAAGCTACGTACTGAGAAACAATTATCACAAACAGAACTAGCTAGACGGCTCTATGTATCCCGGCAAGCAGTTTCAAAATGGGAAAACGGTGATGCCGATCCTAGTATCGATAAGCTTATTTTATTAGCTAAGATTTTCAAAGTATCTTTAGACCACCTAATTTTAGGAATTCCAGATCACAATAACCTCATTTTACAACTTAATCACATTGCGATGACCTTTAATACTCCTGTTCTAAAAGATATCAATCTTAGCATTTTTAATAATGAACGAATTGCACTACTTGGAAGCAATGGTGCTGGTAAAACAACTTTAGTCAAAATTATTGAAGGTGCACTTATGCCAACTAATAGTACTGTTGAGTGGCAAATCAACAAGAAAGATTCCCTCAATATTATGCCGCAAAACGATTTACTGATTCCTGCATTAAAGGTTAAAGAACAAATTACTTTAGCCGCCCAGATTAGTAAGGTCAATAATTCAGAAAAAATTAACCGTCTCCTCGAACAGTTCAATTTAAAATCCCAGCAGAATACCCTTGTTGCTAAACTCTCAGGCGGGCAAAAGCGACGTCTTTCTCTTATCGTTAGTACCCTTCGCCAATCAAAACTATTAATTTTAGATGAACCGACTGTCGGGATGGACTTAGAATCAATTGATTACTTTTGGCAGTTTATTGATCAAGTTACGGGAAGCATTATGGTTATCACCCACGATTTCAACCAAATTGATAAATTCTTTTCCCGAGTGCTATTACTTAAAGACGGACAAATAAGCTACGATGTATCTGTTAAAGAGATTCATCAGCATAATCAAAGCATTGAACAATGGTATCGGCAAGCTAACCAATAGGAGCTTTCATATGAGTATTACAACAATTCAATTAAAACAGGTTTTACGTAACCGTCGTTTCATACTATTTACTATTTTACTACCAGGGATTTGGTACCTCTTTATGATTAAAGTCATTGCTCCAACGGTCCCACATAATGGGAAGTATCAAATCGGTTTATTATTGCTCGCTCTTCTAATGGGGATTATTGGGAATTCTATCGTTACCTTTAGTAAACGAATTAGCGGTGGTAAACAATTCTATCTTTTACAGTCTCATATTAGCCACTATTCAATCTGGCGATACATGCTCACCCAGCTAGTCAGCCAACTAATTGTTAATTTTCTAATTACCGCAATTATTATTTTGCTTGCAGCCGGCCTCCGCTCTGTTACGTTTACAGCTATTAACCTGCTCAGTATTCTTCTTATTAATGTCCTTGGAATTTATTTAAGCGTAATTGGTTTCACCATTGGGATAATCTTTGATGCCCCTACTGTTGACGCAGGCGGAACACCGATCATGTTTATTCTTATGTTTTTCATAATACCCTGGAACTCTTTTTATATAACCAACGGCTTTGCAAAAATATTTACCGTAATTCAAAAACTTTTTCCCTGCTACTATATCTATGCAAATATCGATCACTTTACAGTTAATAATTTAGTCATGTTCAGTGTAACCTTTATTGTCACTATTCTCCCATTCATCATCTTAATCTATTACAAATTAAAAAAATAAAAGAGCGTCATGACTTAAATGTCATAACGCTCTTTTGGTGTATTGATACTATCTCAGGCTAATTACGATGTCCACTTCGTAAAATAACCGAACGCCTCACAATCCGGTGAGTTAATGCGTCCCACTGTCAAAATGTCAATGGTAGCTCTTAGGGTCGCTACCAGACCTCTCGACTCATCGCAAACTATAATCTAACATACTACACCAAACGATGCAAGTTTTACGCTCTCGCTTCCATTACATCTGCGAGGTGTTCGGCTACCCATTCCTGAGTCTTTGTAACTAAATCAGCTACTTTACCGCCCTGGTCAGTTTCATTTGCTAATTCATCAATCCGTAATCCTGACTTATTAACGTCTTCGCTTTCCATTACTAAGTAGAGATTAACCGGATATTCAATTTCTTTATCTAGTAACTTAACGTCTAAGCGCTCTGCCTCATCCATTGGTACATTAATGAGGTTTGTTTCTAAACGAAAACTTACTGGATCACCCTTTTTCATTTTAATCGTCATTTGATATTGACCAAGGTGTCCAGTATCAAGCTGCTCAATCATAAATTTTACGGCAGTTGTTAATACTGTCTTCTGCTGTGATTGAGCAGCTGTTTTTTCAACATGTTCTGTCACAACCTGATCGCTCGTCAATTGTGACAAATAATCAGTTACTGACATCTTCATTTTTTCATTTGCTCCTTCATCTTTTCAAATTTGGCTTTTGTGTAGTCTGTCCGCTGTTTTGCACCATAATAAATGCCTGCAGCTCCCACTAAGATTCCCACAATACTAAGCGCTTGAATAAATAAGCCATAAGCACTCTCACGCGGACTTACCATTTGAAAAGCCGCTAAACTGGCAATTGCAAAATAAAGATTTACTAAAATTGTCGCATATCCACAAAATCGCATTTTTAAAAACGACAATCCATTAACCACAACCGCCAAAATAATAAAGAGCAGCAAACGTGGCCATACAGATGACGAGGTCAACGAATGACCATGTTGAACAAACATAAAAGCATCTAAAACTAATGCAATTACTGCTGCTACTGATGTTACAATAACAACTTTTTCATTATTTTTCACTATCTTTGCCAACTTTCTTTTTAAGATTAGAAATTTTGCCTTTCCAACCTCTTTTTCCGAACATCTTGCATCTTTTACCCATGAAAAAAGGAATGCAATTTAATTACACTCCTCATTTTACTAAATTCAGTTAAAAAGCTCAATTATGCAAGCAAATCTGCTACTTCAGCAGTTGGAATTCCCGTAATATATTGTTGAGTTCCTTCTTCTTCAAGTACCTTTGCAATTGCATCATGATCATACTTAACTCCTTGAAGTTTTTCTGCTAGTTTATTAATATCTTGTGGACCGAAAAAGTCTCCATAAAATTTAACATTCTTAATTACACCATTTTCAATATCAAATCTGGCGTCAATCGTTCCCATGTCAAAGTGTTTACGTCTCTTAATAGTGAATTCTGGTGATTTTCCGTAGACCCAATCCCAATTATTGTAGTATTGCTCATAAATCTTATCGATCTCTTTTTGATCTTCTGGAGTAACTATATACTGCTTATCCTTTATTTCATCGAGGTTGTCAACATGGAAAAGCCCTTTTAATAATTCATCCCTAAATGTTGGAACATCAATATTTTGGTATTTTTCATCTAAATATGGTCGTAAATTGGTAACCCGTGAACGAACCGACTTTATTCCTTTAGAAGCAATCTTATCTTTTGCAACATGAAGTGCATCAGCAACCACGCTAAGATCCACGTCAAGCATTAAAGTCCCGTGCGAGAACGTCTTACCATTACGAGAGTACATCGCATTGCCAGAAAACTTTTTACCGTCAACCAAAATATCGTTACGGCCACTAACTTCTGCACTCGTGGCTCCCATTTGATGGAGAACATCGACAATCGGTTGCGTAAATGATTTGAAATCACCAAATTCTTCACTGTCGCTTGGTACCACAAAACTAAAACAAAGGTTACCCAAATCTTGGTAAACGGCCCCACCACCGGATAACCGGCGAGTTACACGGATATTATGTTCTTTAACATAGTCATGGTTTATCTCTTCAAGGGTATTTTGATTTCGGCCGACAATGATACATGGCTCTTCATAATAGAATAGCACTAACGGTTCTTTCCCAAAATCCTTATTGTTCATCAAATACTGTTCAGTAGCCAAGTTCATCCCAATATTATGGGAAGTCATCGAAACATAACGCATAATAAGCACTCCTCTTGTGAAAACATCAACAATAATAGACTAAAAATATAATTTTGTCATTTAGTCATCCAAATGTAGTTTACGTCTTTTGGTAAGCGTTTGCAATGTTTTGTTAACAAAGTAAAAAATCCTTTCCTTTTTTCAGCTTTTTATTATAAAAACCATTTATAATAAAGGTATAAACTTTCGGAGGTGTCTATTTATGACAGACAATTACCAATACAAGCATATTCTTGTCGCTGTTGATGGCTCAAAAGTCACAAGCAACGTTTTAGAAAGTGCCATCGATTCAGCTTTACGTAACCAGGCAAGCCTTGATATTTTACGAATTGTTCAGGTTACTCAATTAACCGATGGATACAGTAACGCTGCCCTTAGTAATGAAGAGACATATAATATCGTTAAAATGACAAAAGAACGCTTGGATGACTTAAAAAAGCAAGCGGTTGATGCTGGTGTTAAAGATGTTAATGTCCACATTCGTTTTGGCAATCCTAAGCGTGTCATTGCCCACGAATTCCCTGCTGACCATAATACCGATTTAATCGTCCTTGGTGCAACTGGTGTTTCTGGGATCGAACGCTTTGTCCTTGGTTCAGTAACCCACTATGTCAGTCGAATGGCTAAGTGTGACGTCCTCGTCGTGCGCAAAAATGATCACGCTGCTAACTAGGTGACCACTGTGAAGAAAATTGTAACCGGGATTGTCGCTCACGTTGACGCTGGTAAAACCACTCTTACTGAAGCGCTTATGTATGAAACCGGAGCAATTAGAAAACTAGGACGAGTAGATAACGGTGATGCTTTCCTCGATCCCGATGCATTAGAGAAGCAACGCGGTATCACCTTGTTCACCCACCAAGCAGAACTAAAGTATCAAAATATTAATTTAACATTGCTAGATACTCCCGGACACGTCGACTTTGCCAGCCAAACAGAACAAGTTTTGCCGGTTCTTGATTACGCCATTCTAGTGGTTTCTGCCAGCGACGGTATTCAAGGATATACACTTACTCTCTGGCAGCTTTTAGAGCGTTACCAGGTGCCTGTCTTTATCTTTATTAATAAAAGCGATACTGTTGGCGCAAACCCAACAAAAGTTATTGCACAGCTACAAGCAGCGTTTTCTTCAGGCTGCCTTGATTTTACTGATAATTTAACTGCTGATGTGGTAGAAAATATTGCCATGCAAGATGATGCCGTCTTAGAAAACTATCTCAATACCGGCACAGTCGACGAGCGGACAATTCGCCAATTAATTCAGCAACGAAAAATCTTTCCTTGCTATACCGGTTCAGCACTTAAGTTAGACGGTATTATTAATTTCCTAAACGGTTTGGAAAAATGGACTATTCCACCGACCTTTTCACAAGAGTTTGGGGCGCGAATATTCAAGATATCCCATGATGAAAAGGGTAATCGCCTTAGTTGGGTCCGTGTTCTCGGTGGAAAACTACCTGCCAAAAAAGTTTTACTTAACGAAGAAAAGGCTAATCAAATCCGCGTATATAACGGTGCCAAATTTATTACTAGTCAGGTCTTAGAAGCGGGAGATGTTGGAGCGATTACCGGGCTTACTTCCACTTATCCAGGGATGGGCGTAGGAAACGTCCCCCAGCTTCCTACGCCTGCAATAAAGCCAGTACTAAGCTATGCGGTTAAGGTTGATAATACTCACCTACACGCTTGTCTTAATGCGCTAAAAGAATTAGAAGATGAAGATCCGCAGCTGCAAGTTACCTGGCGCCCTCACCTACAGGAGATTCAGATCCAGATTATGGGCGAGGTTCAGTTGCAAATTCTTCAGCAAATATTGTTAAATCGCTATCACCTGGCTGTAGAATTCGATGAAGGAAATGTCCTCTATCAAGAAACAATCACAGCTACGGTTGAAGGGGTGGGACACTTTGAACCATTGCGCCACTATGCAGAAGCCCACTTATTTCTTGAACCGGGTAAACGCGGCTCTGGAATTACAGTTAATAGTGATTGTAGTCTTGATGTCCTTGACCGTAATTGGCAGCATCAGATTCTAACTAGTCTTAAAGCAAAGGAACATCGTGGCGTTCTTATCGGCGCGCCACTTACCGATGTAAAAATTACACTTATTGGTGGTCGCGGACACATTAAACACACAGTTGGTGGTGACTTTCGACAAGCTACTTGGCGGGCAGTTCGGCAAGGGCTTATGGAATTAAAGTCGCAAAACGCATGTCAATTACTTGAACCATGGTATACATTTCATCTACAAGTTCCGGCAGATCAGGTCGGGCGCGCAATAAATGATATCCAGCAAATGCATGGAACTTTTACGCTTGATGAAGCTGATAATTCTCAGTTGACAATAATTACCGGAAAAGCTCCGGTTGCAGCAATGCGTGACTATCCTAAAAAGGTGCGTGCCTACACTCATGGACAAGGTCAAATTGATTTAATTGTCGATGGGTATCAGCCATGTCATAATTCAGCTGAATTAATTGCAAGTAGTAATTATGATCCTGTGGCAGACTTAGAAAATTCGCCAGACTCTGTTTTTTGCGCTCATGGTGCCGGCTTCCCAGTTTCATGGGATAAAGTACCATCAATGGCTCATTTCCCATATCGTAAATAGATAATTTAAAACGACCTCCATGGCTAGGCGTACCCTACCCTTGGAGGTCATTTATATACTATTTAATTGTTAATAATAATCCGTATAATGCTCCTAACAAATTAGCTTCATTACCAAACTTTGCAGCCATAATCTCCGGCATCGTCACATCATCCCGAAGACGGTAATCACTTTGTTGCAGAAGTCTAAACTGTTTTTTTATTTCATCAATTAAAATATGCTGAGCACTGATTCCCCCACCAATAAGCACCCGGTCCAAATCCATAACTGTTTGAAGGTTTAAGATTAGAATGGCAACCCGTCGGCAGAAACTTTCAAATAATGACCAAGCAACCTGATTGTGAGGGTTAATCTCCTTAAATACTCGCCGTCCATCTTCTTTATCAGCTATTCCACAGACATCAGCTATTGTTTCAATCATTTTTACCGCAGAAGTTGTAGCGCCAACAGTCGAATAGTGGGGATCTGCTACATCATGATTTATAATCATCGCACTAAGCTCTCCAGCTTGATAATGCGGGCCGTGCAATAATTGATCATTAATCACGATTCCACCGCCAACAGAAGTTCCAAGCGTGATTACAGCACCGTTATGAACCTCGTTAAGGTTACCTAACCACATTTCGGCTAGAGTTGCACAGTTAGCGTCATTCCCAACATACACAGGGCAATGCGTCCGTGCTTCAATATAGGAAGCAAAATTAAACGTTCCCATAAACCCTAATGCACCAGTGAATTTTACTTTACCAGCAGCCGAATTAACAACTCCAGGAACGCTGACACAAATTGCCGTTATCTTTTCTAAAACAGGAGTAATTATCTCAAATATTTTTGTGAAAAATTCCTCTTTTTGGCGAGGAGTTAATGTGTGATTCTTCTCAAAGATATTTCCTGAGTGGTCAATTAACGCACTCTTTATCTCCGTTCCTCCAATATCAATACTTAAATATTGTCGTTGCATCGTACTCCCCTCCTCATTACTCCTATATTATACACGACTCCTCTGTTGAGGGTACCAAATACAAACACTAATGACAATTCCAATAAAAGTAAAAATCAACCAACTAAATCCTAAATGATATAGCGGCAAATATTGTTCTGCAAAATGAATTAGCGACATGCTAAATGACGTATCCCGCAAAGCAGGCGGAAATGCATTTACCATATCAAAGAAGGCCGGAATCATTGTAATTCCCGTTGTAATTCGATAGATTAAACTAGCACCTTTAAAAAGAGGTGAAAAAATCCCAAGGAGGATCAGCACAATTGCTAATGGATAAAGAAACATCAAAATCGGTTTTGACCATGAAACAATTCGATCTAGGCCCATGTTAGCTACTAAAAATGATAATAAGCAGTTGCCACGTAAGAAAGCTTTATATGAAATCTGGGGGAAACGGTAATGAAAATCTTGCGCAAAGGCAACTACTAACCCCATTGCCGTCGTCATACAAGTAATCGTTGCAAGAGTAAGCAATAAAATATTTCCAAAATCTCCCATATAATAATGAGCAATCTGGTTAAGGGTTGTTCCCCCATTTTCAGCAATCGCAAATTGATGGCGGCTAGTAGTCCCTAAGTATATTAATCCAATATACAAGACCCCTATTCCAAGAATTCCAATTAGGCCTCCTTTAGTTGTCGCTAGAGAAACTGATTGTTGACTCTTAAAGCCTAATTGCCGCACCGCCGTAATGATCGTAACCCCAAAGACTAATGCAGCTAACGCATCAACCGTGTTATAACCCTGAACAAAACCATTGCTAAACGCGTGGTTAACATAGCCTGCTGTTGGTTGAGCCGTAGCTGTGCTTCCCATAGGATGGAGAAATGCTAATAAGAAAATCAAAAATAGCATTATCAAGAAGAGCGGGTTCAAAATTTTCCCAATTATTTCGGTGATTTTTCCTTCACGAATTGCAAAAAAATACACAATTAAGAAAAAAGCACCAGTATATGCAAGCAGCCCCCAGCCTTGCATTCCCTTACTTAAATATGGTGCAATCCCGATAGTATAAGGCACTGTTGCTGTTCGTGGCGTTGCACATAACGGGCCAATAATTATTTGAACCAAAATAAGAAAGATTAATGCAAATTTCTTCCCGTTTGGCAGGGCTAATTCATACAATCCATTCGCATGCGTAATACTAATGGCAAGTAATGCGAATAACGGTAAAAATACCCCTGAAAGCAAGAATCCTCCTGTCGCTGAGATCCATTGACTACCTGCTAGTTGTCCTAAATGTACTGGAAAAATTAAATTTCCGGCCCCAAATAACATTCCAAAAATCAGCGACCCAATTACCAAGTAGGTTTTACACGCTGCTTTGATTGAGTTCATCGTTAATCACTCATTCCTTTATTTCTTTTTCTGATACAATCTGACGTTAAATTATACCATGAAATAGGAGAACGACAGAAGCCTTTGAAAAAGGAAAAAGCCCTTACCGTTAGAGCATATTACCGATAAAGACTTTTTGCATCTTATTAGTTATTTTATTGTTTTAAGAAACTAGCGACCAACTCGAGGATTTCCTGTCGTTTAGCGCCATTAAACATATGACCCTCATCAGGAATTAAATGCAGCTTGCTATTAGGCATGATTACATTATACTTTTGCGAAGCTGCTGGTGAAACAACCTTATCAGCTTCTCCGTGGATTAATAGTGTCGGACCGCCATAATGTTGAGCTGTTTCATAAATTGGCATTAGCTGGGCAGTCCGAAAATAGCCACCACCAACTGAATAGCCACTAACATTAACCGTTTCTGGAATGTGGTTAGAATCATAATGACTGCCTTGACAAATACCCTTTAACGCATCGTCTTTCAAGCTGGCTGCTGGTGCTAATAACACAAGCTTAGTAATAATATCACGATAATAGCCAGCCAACATAGAAGCAACAACCCCGCCTTGTGAATGACCGATTAGATAAATTTTCTTCGCTTGCATCGTTGTATGAGCATAGTCAATAATCTTCATCCCATCAAGGATTTCGCTAAATACTGTCATATCCGCAAAATCACCATCGCTATTACCGGCACCATCAAAATCAAAGCGTAATGTCGGTATTCCCTGCTGGTTCAAATAATGGGAAAGAGCATAGAGGATTGCAGAATCATCATACCCTAAGTTGCCTTTAAATCCATGCATCAGGATTGCCACAGTATCATTTTTGATTGTCGTTGTTCCTTCAAGAAGTCCATATAACTTCAAGCCATCTCTTTTTATCGTTAATTCCATTAAATCACCTCTTATTCGTCATGTTTTTTAAATTTTAACGTTTTATTCTTAGTTTAGCTAATTTTTCTTGGTGGCGTGCTTCGTGTTCTTCATCACGTTTAATAAAGAAATAAGATACTGCTGCTACTACCGCAACAACAACACCAACCGTTATTGTTTTAATTGTAAAATTAGTTACCATGTAGCAGGAAATTAACAAGGCCAGTACTGGGATAATATATTTTCCAGGCAGCTTAAATCCATGATTGGGGAATTCATTAGTATGCTTAAACTTAATCACTGCTAAAATCGATGGTACATACTGAACGAATGATGCCAACACAATGCAGGAAACAAGGAATAAGTAAGATTGAGTAACCAATATAAGGGATACAACAGCTGTAAGGATAATCGCAACCCACGGGGCATCGTGCTTATTTCGTTTACCTATCCACTTTGGCAACATAGCGTGCTCACTTGCTAACGATGCAATTAATGATGGGGTATTAAAGGATGCCGTGAAAGCAACGCCAAATATACTAATTAACATTCCAGCAATTACCAAGATGTAGCCCCATCGACCGACACCAGTCTCAAAGGCATTAGCAATCGGTGTACTATAATTAGCCATGCTAGTTCCTAAAATCCCAATGGCAACTACCATCATTAGCGAATACATAATCGTTACACTTACCATTACCGCAATTAATACCCGTGGAATATTCTTTTCCGGATTTGTCATTTGCTTAGCCGCAATTGGAATAAAGGAAAAACCAGTAAACATATAGAAAACAACACTAAATGCTGCTCCAAAATGTTTTGCAAATGGCATTGCTCCAGTCATTGCAGCGTGTGGGATAACTGGCGAGAAATTAGCAAAGTGAATGCAAAATGCACCAACAATAATAAATATAATAATCGTAATCATCTTAGCAGCCGAAGAAAGATTATCGACCATTTTTACTAATGTACGACCAAAGAAATTAATCAGCGAGAATAATAATATCAATCCAAATACAGAAACATAGTACACTAGGTGATTATCGAAAATCGGTAAAAAGCTCCGCAATGTTGTTAGCAGTGCAACAACTTCTGCCGACAGCGTACAACAGCCAAGAAACCACGTAAAGATCCCTAATTCATATCCTGTAAAGCGACCAAATGCATTATACGAATAAAGCCACGCTGCTCCTGAACCAGTAAACCTGCTAGAAAGATCAGCATAGCATAAAGCGACCATACTAACAGTAATTGCCGCACAAAGCAAAACCAGGACACTGGCTAAATTCATATCTTTATAAATAGCTTGTGGTAACAGGAAAGCTCCAGAACCAATAACACTGTTAATACCTAAAAAATAAATTGAAATAAAGGATAATTTCTTAGAACTTACATTTTTACTACTAATGATCTCCACCTTCATTCTCTTAAGAACAAACCAATACTCTACATTTAAATTCTATTCTTATTTAATAGCGTTTACAAATAAAACAATAAAAAAAGAAGAGGCGGGAGAAAGCTTTTGCTTTTTCCTGCCTCTTGTATTTATTAAGTGTTTAATTAGCAATCAGTATTATTGATTACTTAAGACCCTTCCAAGTCCAGTTAGTAACTTCTGGTAAGTCCTTACCTTCTGAACGGATGTAGTGGTTGTGCTTGTTAATCATGTTGTCCATCTTGGCAACAAATGCAGCACTCTTTTGTTCGTAACCAGGAACACTTTGGATAGCGTCCTTAGCTAAGTGGAACCGGTCAAGTTCGTTCAATACACGCATGTCGAATGGAGTGGTGATGTCACCATTTTCTTCGTATGAGTGAATGTGAACGTTACGGTTTGCACGATCGAAGAACAATGCTTGGATCATGTCACGGAATCCGTGCCATGCAAAGATAACTGGCTTGTCAGTAGTGAAGTAACGGTTGAATTCTGCGTCAGACAAACCTTCTGGGTTCTTGTCTTGCTTCATCAACTTCATGATTTCAATGATGTTGATGTAACGAATCTTCAATTCAGGGAAGTTGTCATGAAGAATGTCAATAGCTGCAAGAGCTTCTTCAGTAGGTTCAGTACCAGCTGAAGCAAATACAACATCTGGTTCGCTACCTTGGTCAGTAGATGCCCAGTTGATGTAGCCAAGACCATTGTCAACTAATTCAGTAGCTTCATCAATGGAGAACCATTGTGCACGTGGGTGCTTTGAAGTTACAAAGAGGTTGATACATTCTTGGTTACGGAATGCCTTGTTTGATACAGCCATAAGTGAGTTAGTATCAGCAGGTAAGTATTCCTTAACAAGGTCTGGACGTTCCTTTTCAAATAAGTGAGTCAATAGACCTGGATCTTGGTGAGTGTAACCGTTGTGGTCTTGTTGGAATACAGTTGAAGTATCAACAAAGTTCAATGCTGGGTATTGACGACGCCAGTAAAGATCCTTAGCCTTACGTAACCACTTCATGTGTTGAGTAAGCATTGAATCAACAACACGACCGAATGCTTCATAAGTCGCGAAGAATCCGTGACGACCAGTTAATGTGTAACCTTCAAGGAATCCTTCAGCTTGGTGTTCTGAAAGTTGTGAATCAATCATCCGACCTTGTGGAGCAACGTTTTCATCGTTTGGTTCGTGAATGCCTTCCATCCATTGACGCTTTTGGTTGTCAAGGAATGCGTAAAGACGGTTTGACTTAGATTCGTCAGGACCAAATCCACGGAAGTTAGTTGGGTTCAATTCAGCCATCTTGCTGAGGTACTTACCCCATTCAAGCATATCTTGCTTTACAACAGAACCTGGAGTTTGAACGTCAACAGCAAAGTCACGGTAGTTTGGTAATACAAGTGGCTTAGGATCGATACCACCATTAGTGATAGGGTTCATAGCCATACGACGGTTACCTTCTGGTGTGTTCTCTTCAACAAGAGCAACTGGGTGACCGTTTTCGTCAAACAATTCTTCTGGCTTGTATGACTTCATCCAGTCAATAAGCATGTCCTTATGTTCCATGTCATCTTGTGATACTGGAATAGGAATTTGGTGAGCACGGAATGAGTTTTCGATTGGGTTACCATCAAGATCCTTAGTAGGACCAGTCCAACCCTTAGGTGCACGGAAGATGATTAATGGCCATTGTGGTAATGAATCATCGTTGTTTTCACGAGCGTTCTTTTGGATAGCCTTGATTTCTTCAACAGCCTTATCCATAGTCTTAGCCATTTGTTCGTGAACTTCCATGTGTGGCTTGTAACCATCGAATTCGCCATCACGGTCAGCTTCTTTGTAAGCAGATACGAAGTATGGCTTCCAGCCCATACCTTCGAAGTACTTAGTAAGTTCTTCGTCACTCATCCGTGAAAGAATAGTAGGGTTAGAAATCTTGAATCCGTTAACTTGGATGATTGGTAATACCGCACCATCCTTGATTGGGTTGATGAACTTGTCTGAGAACCATGATGCCATTAATGGACCAGTTTCAGCTTCACCATCACCAATTTCAACAGCAGCGATAACATCAGGGTTATCTAAGATAGCACCTACACCGTGTGAAAGTGAGTAACCAAGTTCCCCACCTTCGTGGATTGAACCTGGAGTTTCAGGTGCGGCGTGAGATGCAGTACCGCCTGGGAATGAGAAGTGCTTGAATAACTTAGCCATTCCCTTAGTGTCTTGTGTGTATTCAGGATAAATTTCAGTGTATGAACCATCCAAGTATGAGTTGTTAACCATAACTTGGCCACCGTGACCTGAACCTTCAATGTAGAACATATCAAGGTCATACTTCTTAATTACACGGTTTAAGTGTGCGTAAATGAAGTTTTGAGGAACAATAGTACCCCAGTGACCAATTGGCTTTGGCTTAACGTCTTCAGCCTTTAATGGTTGGCGTAATAATGGATCACCCATTAAGAACAATGTACCAACTGAAAGGTAGTTAGCTGCACGCCAGTAAGCATCAACACTTTCCAAATACTTCTTGGAATCGTAATCTACTGCCATTCTAATAAACACTCCTTCTATATAAATCAATACGTCCTGTGCTCTATAACAACATAACGTAAATCATTAAATTTACAATGTTAATGATAAACTGTTTTTTCAAAAAGTCAACCTTTTTACAAATTGATACGGTCCAATTATAAAAAATTAATCTTTTTAAGGTGTTCTTTAACATTTTCCTATTTATCTTAATCCGCAGAAATGCTAATTTACCTTTGTTTAACCCCGTTCAATACCAACAGTGTACAATTAAAATTTCTTTTGAAAAAAATAAATTTTACATCTATTTTAATGCTTTAAAGTCTGCTATCATATTCACTAGTTTTCTTGGTCTAAGCTAACAAAAGTACTATATTTCATGTATTTATAGTGAATTCGCATATTAGAAACTTCAAACGGCGTCCCATCATCCAAAAAGAAAATCCCTTCAATAGTTCCAACCGGCTCTGTTTCACTTAACTTCAATAAGTCTTGATCTTCATTCGTTGACGGCGAAACACCAATCGTCATAAATGACTTCGTAACCCGTTTTCCCATCATATCTTCTAAATAATTAAAAATTGACCCATTAACAACTTCAGGAGAAAGAGTGGGCGTAATTCTAATTGGAATAAAACCTGTTTCAATCATAAACGGCTGGTCATCAATTAACCGCAGCCGTTTAATCTGATAAACAAAGTCGTTATCATTAAGAAACAGTTCTTCTTGAACATCTTTACTTGCAGGAACAACTTGATAATCAAGTAATTTTATTCCTTGCTTTTTACCATCTACTTGGAAACTGTCCGTTACACCCAAATTACTACCTTCATAGTGGAATAATGACTGGTTTTTTAGGTATAGCGGATTAATAAATGTACCGGATCCGCGTTTTTTAAAAATAATTCCTTGCTGAGCGAGTACTCCCAATGCCCGTTTTATGGAACTGCGGCTTACCTGATAGATTTCACTTAAGCTTCGTTCATCAGGTAAACGCATCCCTTGATATTTATTGTCTAGTATTTTTTGTTTTATATCACGCATCACTGAGCGATATACTAAGTCTGCCATCTAATTAACTCCTCGGATTTAATTAATTCGCAATTTAAGCTACACTTTTAGTATAGCAGACCTATTTTAAATTGGGATCCTTTTGTAAAATATTGGTGCGTCCCAGATAAACTTAGGAGGAAATTTTTATGAGTAAAAAGAATAAAAAAAGCAAAATGAAAAAAACACAGGTAGAACAAATCCTTGATAAAAATAACATTGCTTACGAGCAAGCTGAATTTCCAACTCATCAAGACGGCGATGTACGTTCAATGAGTGTTGATCATACCGGGGTTGACGAACACATTATTTATAAGACCCTAGTATTAACCGGTAACGTAACCGGACCGCTAGTTGGCGTCATCCCAGTCGATACACACTTAGATGAGAAAAAGCTTGCTAAGGTTTCGGGCAATAAAAAGGTTAATATGGTGCCGCTAAAAAATCTTCTCAAAACTACCGGATATGTGCATGGTGCTAACACCCCTGTAGGAATTTACGAGAAGTTTGAATACCCCATTTTTATTGATAACGAGGCCAGAGAACAAGGCGATATTTTCGTTTCGTCAGGTAAAGTGGGCCGTTCTGTTAAATTAAATGCCGAAGATCTTGCCACCCTAGTTCATGCTACTTTCGCTGATTTAGAACAAAAGTAGTTTCTTGACGATTGACCCGGTTAATGTTGAAGATTAAACTGATTATTGTAGTTTGTTTGATAGAAAGGTCCTGAAAAGATGAAAAAGAATTTATCTGCTTGTACCACTGTCCTTGTGGGTCGCAACGCAACGATCGATGGTTCGACAATGGCAGCGCGGAATGATGATACATTTGGTCCGCTTACGCCCCAACGCTTCGTTACTTATCCCGCATATCATAATCACCCTAACCAAGTAAAGGCATACTTAAATAAATGTGTAATTGATCGCCCTGCTGATGGTTATCGTTACCAAGGTACTCCTAATGTTGATTATCGAACTGAGGGGGTATTCGACGAGAGCGGCTTTAACGAAAAAAACGTTGGAATGAGTGCAACCGAAAGTGTTTATGCAAATGAACGCGTCCTTGCCTGCGATCCGCTTAATACCGAAACCGGAATCAATGAAGATCTTGTGGTTGCTGCCACCCTTCCCTTTATCGATAGCGCTCGTGATGGGGTTGCATACCTTGGTAAACTAGTCGCCAAATACGGTTCTGCTGAAGGAAACGGTATTATATTCAGCGACAAAAAAGATGTATGGTATATGGAAATCGTCACTGGTCACCACTGGGTTGCTCAACGGATCCCCGATGACTCTTATGCCGTAACTGGAAATCGAGTAGCAATCCAGCAAGTTGACTTCAATGACCCTGATAACTTTATGTGGTCTAATGGCATCCAAGAATTCGTTGAGAAAAACCACCTCAACCCTGATAAATATGGTTGGGACTTCCGCCATATCTTTGGGACTGCTGACGTATTCGACCAGCATTACAACACACCACGTCAATGGTATGGTCATAAGGTATTAAACCCCAGCGTAGAATTCGACCCCTTGGATTTTGATATTCCATTTATCATGCAAACCAATCACCGTGTTACCCTCGAAGACGTGCAAAAAATCCTCAGCAGTCACTACCAAGGAACTCCTTACGATCCCCTCGGTCATGAAGGAACTGAACAGCAAAAACAGCTTTTCCGGCCAATTTCCCTAAATCGAACACAGAATTCCCATATTCTGCAGGTTCGGAATGATTTGCCAGAAGTTGCTTCGACCATTATGTGGATGAGCTTTGGCGTACCAACATTTACTCCTTATATTCCATTTTTCGGAAACGCCGAAGATATTGACGTCAGCTACCGTGAAACACCAGAAAAACTCAACATGGATCTTAAGAGTGCTTACTGGATGTACCGTACCCTTTCAATGCTTGTTGAATCACACCACGCTGAGTTCTCTAAGGAAGACTTAGATTACCTCAAAGATTCACGCGAATATTTGTACCACTGGGTTAATGAAATTGCTCCACAAGTTAAGGGGATGGCACCTAGTGAAGTTAGCGACTTTTTGAGTTCCAAGACTCATGAGATGGTTGCTGAAATGGCTAAGCGAACTAAGAACCTAATGGCTGAATTGGTTATGCACGGGTTAGAGCTCTCTAAACTTACCTTTAAAATCGACAAGAACCTATAACTAAATTTTTATAATTTGATTGAACCGCAATGATCGTCTAATTCATTGCGGTTTTTAAAAATCACTATATGTTGTATATCGTGCTGAATTAGATTACCATATATTGTGTTATCTAATTTAAAGGGAGCACTAATTACCATGCAAAAAATCACACTTAAAGAATCATTTATTGATCAAGCTACTAAAAAAATCACACCACATTGGGGCCCGCTCGGCTGGGTTACATATAAACGGACATACGCTCGGTGGCAAGCAGATAAGAATCGCACCGAGGAATGGAAAGAAACTGTTAAACGTGTTATTGAAGGGAACATTAACCTTGATCCCCGCCTTAACGATAACCCATCACAAGCTGTTATTGATGAGTTAACAGCTGAAGCAGAACAGTTATTCAAATTAATCTACGGTCTCGGCGCAACACCATCCGGCCGAAATTTATGGATTTCAGGTACTGATTACCAGAAACGGACCGGTGACTCACTAAACAATTGCTGGTTCATTGCTATTCGTCCCCAAAAATATGGCGATAGTCACATTCAGCCAAGCTACTTAAACAATGAGCAAGTAGCGGTATCAATGCCCTTTGCGTTTCTCTTTGACGAATTAATGAAGGGTGGCGGTGTTGGCTTTTCCGTAACAGACGATAACATTAATCAAATCCCAAGCGTAGATCACAAAATTAACCTATCCATCGTAATTGATAAAAGCAGTGCTTCTTATGATGAATCAATTAGTGCTGGCGCTTACGATCGAAATGATATCAAAAAGCCGCTCCAGGAAAATGAAATTTACTATCAGCTTCCTGATACCCGTGAAGGTTGGGTACTTGCTGTTGCTCAATTAATTGACCTTCACTTTAAAAATACCAACCAAAATAATGTAAATAAGCTTATTTTGGATATGACAAATATCCGTCCGCGTGGTGCTAAAATCCACGGCTTTGGCGGTACTGCTTCTGGCCCTACACCCCTAATTGAAATGCTTCAAGATGTTAACGAGGTGCTTAACGCCAAGGATGGTACTAACCTAAGCGCCGTTGACTGTACCGATATCTGTAATCTAATCGGCAAAGCTGTCATCGCTGGTAACGTTCGTCGTTCAGCTGAACTAGCTCTTGGTTCAGGAAATAACCACCAATTTATTACAATGAAGCAAGACCAAGAAAAACTCCAGCATCACCGGTGGGCATCAAATAACAGTATTAGTATTGATAAGGATTTTGACCACTTCCAAGAGGTCGCTGATTCTATTCAAGAAAATGGTGAACCGGGAATCGTCAATACTAGCCTATCCAAGAATTATGGCCGAATAGCTGATGGCTACCAGGAAAATATCGATGGCGACGTTGAAGGAACTAACCCGTGTGGTGAAATTTCCCTTGCTAACGGTGAGCCTTGTAACCTGTTTGAAGTCTTCCCACTCGTTGCTGAAAAACAAGGTTGGGATCTTAAGGATGCTTTTCGACTTGGTGTTCGGTTTGCAAAGCGAGTTACATTTAGTCACTATGATTGGGAAGTTTCCCGTAAAATGATCCAGAAAAACCGACGCATTGGGATTTCAATGTCAGGGATACAAGATTGGATTTTAAACGACTTTGGCAACCGAGTAGTAACCGGCTTTGTAAAAAATAATGATGGAGTAATGGAACCTGTCTACGACCAACGAGTAATTGACAAGTTCAACACCCTATATCAAGCAGTAATTAACGCCGATAAGGAATACTCCGCTGAATTGAATTGTAATCTGTCAATCAAACATACTACTGTTAAGCCCTCTGGAACAGTAGCAAAATTAGCTGGTGTTTCTGAAGGAATGCACTTCCACTATGCTGGCTACCTTATTCAACGGATTCGTTTTCAGGATACTGATCCGCTGCTTGATGCATTAAAAGAATGCGGCTATCGGATGGAACCTGATATTTATACTGACCATACTATCTGTGTTGAATTCCCAGTTAAGGCAACTAATGCTGAAAACAAAAACTTTGCTTCTGCTGGAAATGTATCAATTGCAGAACAATTCGCTACTCAGGCGTTCTTACAGAAATACTGGTCTGATAATGCCGTTAGCTGTACTATTACCTTCCAAAATAAAGAAGCTACCCAAATTCCGGTACTATTAAAGCAGTACCTTAACGGAATCAAATCTACTTCACTCTTACCTTATTATGGCGGTTCACTAAAACAAGCGCCTAAAGAACCAATCACTAAGGAATTTTTCGTTAAACGACAAGCCGAAATTACTGGTAATGTAATTGATGTATTTAACGCGCAACAACAGGATAAAGCACTTGACCTTGTTGATCAGTCCGACTGTGCTGGTGGTGCATGTCCAATTCGTTAATAATTTTTATCTGAAAAAGCGACTAGAATCAGTCTCCTGATCTAGTCGCTTTTACTAGTCTTAACTTAATTTCCTGCAAATTGGCTGTTATAAAGTGCCGCATAGAATCCTTTTTTATTCATTAACGACTCATGATTACCAGTTTCGATAATTTTTCCATGATTAACAACTACAATTTGATCAGCTTTGCGAATTGTTGATAAGCGGTGTGCAACAACAAAACTAGTTCGTTCCTGTTGCAATGCATTCATTGCTTCTTGAATTAATACCTCTGTCCGTGTATCAACAGAACTCGTAGCTTCATCTAATATCAAGATTTCTGGATCAGCTAGAAATGCCCGGGCAATCGTTAGTAGTTGACGCTGCCCTTGCGAAATATTAGATGCCGATTCATCCAGCACTGTTTGATAACCATCAGGCAATTCACGAATAAACGCGTCAGCCCGTGCCATTTTTGCCGCATGATAAACTTCCTCATCTGATGCATTTTCGTTCCCATACTTAATATTTTCAAAAATTGTCCCCGTAAAGAGCCACGTATCCTGAAGAACAATTGCGATATGTTTCCGCAAATCATCGCGGGTCATAGAGCTAGTATCTTGTCCATCAAGATAAATGTGCCCGCCTTGAGGATCGTAAAAGCGCTCTAAAAGGTTAATGATGGTTGTCTTTCCGGCACCGGTTGGACCAACAATCGCAACCATCTTATCCCGTGGCGCCTTAAGGTTAAAGTCTTGAATAAGCGGTTCATCGGTATAGCTAAATTGAATATCCTTAAATTCAACCTTTGGCAAGTTTGTGCCTGCCAATACCGGCGTCTCTTTAATCTTATCGTCCATTTCCGGCTCATCAAGCACTTCAAAAATCCGTTCAGCAGAAGCAATTGTCTGCTGGATGGTATTACTAAGATTGGCAATTTGCGCAATTGGTTGTGAAAACTGGTTGGTATATTGCAGAAACGCTTGAACATTACCAAGTGTAATTTGGCCGTGGATAACCTGAATTGCACCAACAACTGCAACAACTAAATAGCCGACATTTCGAATAAAGATCATCATCGGCATCATTAGACTAGAAAAGAATTGCGCTTTCCACGCCGATTGATAATATTGATGGTTACGCCGATTAAATTCTTTTTCTTCGTCCTCTTCTTTATTAAACGTCCGGACAATTGTATGAGCAGCATAGGTTTCTTCGACCTGGTCATTGATTTTTCCTAAGGCTGCTTGCTGGCGGCCAAATAATCGTTGTGAAGTAGGTGCAACAAACGCAACAACTAAAATGCTTAGCGGAATCGTCACAAGCGCAATAATGGTTAACTTCCAACTAATGGTTAGCATTAAGATAAAGACCCCAATAACCGTTAATACACTGGTAATAATCTGAATTAGGCTTTGCTGGAGTGTTCCGGCAATATTATCCATATCGTTAACCATTCGACTCATAATATCCCCGTTATTATGGGTATCATAATATTTGATAGGTACCCGTCGCATCTTTTCTTCAAAGTCTTGTCGCAGATTATACACAACACGCTGTGATACCCGGGTCATGATTTGTAATTGCAAGAAACTGAACAAACCGGAAAAAAGGTATAGCAAGATAACATTAATTCCAATCTGCCAAATGCGGTTGAAATTAATGGGAAGCGTGCTTAGGTGTTCTCCTGCTTTTATTTCCGCATATCCTTTTAACATTCCATCATAAATAATAGTAGTGGCTTCACCTAAAATTTTAGGTGCCAAGATTGAGAGGATAACTGAAATAATTGCCAGAAAGATCGATACAATAACACCCACACGCCAAGGCCGTAAGTAAGCAATCAAACGCTTAGTAGTTGGCCAAAAATGCTGTGCTTGTTCAGGTACACGTGGTCCTCTACGCACGATCGACATCCCCTTTCTCAACCTGTGACTGGATTATTTGCTGGTAAGTCTTATTATGGGTCTTTAATTCTTGGTGAGTCCCTTGACCAACTACCCGGCCTTCTTCAAGAACAATAATCTGGTCAGCATCGACAACCGTTGAAATCCGTTGGGCAACAATTACCGTAACCGCCTGCTGAATTTGCGGGTCTTTAGCCAAAGCAACCCGCAATTTAGCATCAGTTTCAAAGTCCAGCGCGGAGAATGAATCATCAAAAATATAAATTGAAGCCGGCTTAATAATCGTCCGCGCAATCGCCAGTCGTTGACGCTGTCCGCCAGAGAAGTTGCTTCCATTTTGCTCTACGACAGCATCTAGTCCGCCCTCTTCACGAACAAAATCTGCTGCTTGTGCAATTTCCAGTGCACGCCATATCTGCTCGTCACTTGCATCTTCATAACCAAATTGAAGATTAGAACGAATTGTCCCGCTAAAGAGAACCGCTTGCTGTTGCGTAATTGAAATAACTTTATGAAGGTCATGCTGACTGAGCTTTTTAATTGGTACTCCGTTAACTTTAATTTCACCACTCTCGACATCAAAAAGACGCGGAATTAAGTTAACTAAAGCTGATTTACCAGAGCCGGTTCCACCGATGATTGCTAAAGTCTGTCCCGCAGTAATTTTAAAGTTCAAATCCTGTAATGCAAGTCTTTCCGCACCGTTAAAGCGGAAGTCAACGTCCTTAAATTCTAGGGATGCTGGTTGATCGATTGAAATCTTCTCCTGGCCTTTTTTAGCTACATCATGGATACTAATTGACTGGTCTAAAACAGCGTTAACCCGCGCAGCAGATGCCGAAGCCCGTGGAACAAAAACAAAAATCATTGAAAGCATCATAAAACTAATCATAATCTGAGTAGCATAGGTCATAAAAGCAATTAAATCACCGACCTGCATATTCATACTTGCCACAAGGTGACCACCAAGTAAGATGATAGCAACATTAGTCATCCCTAAAATCAGCGTTACAACCGGAAATAATGTCGAAACAATCGTAAAAGCCTTGATCCCGGTTTGCGTGTAATCTTCATTAGCAGTTTTAAAACGTTTTTGTTCGCGTTCATCTTGGTGGAAGGCCCGAATAACACGCACTCCTGTGAGCCCTTCACGGAAGATCAGATTAATGCGATCCGTCTTTTTCTGAATACTCTTAAATAATGGCACCGCAAAGTACATCACCATCATTACAATAATCGCTAAGATAGGCAAACTGATAAAGAACACTTTTGTCAGCCGCGGTTCTCGAATATAAGCCAAAACACACGCAGCAACCAGCATAACCGGCGCTTGAAGCATCATCCGCAGCATTTGAACCATTACGTTTTGAATCTGTACAATGTCATTAGTCGAACGCGTAATTAATGAAGAGTCCCCGAATTCATCCATCTCACGATTAGAAAAACGCAAAACTTTATGATAAATTTGACCCCTTAATTTTTCACCAACCCTCATTGATTGGGTGGCCGCAAAGTAAACGTTAAGCCCCGCAGCGAGAAGACCGATTGCTGCGACAATCAGCATCCTAATTCCCTTACTCCAAATCACGTCCATATCTTTTTGGACAATTCCACGATTAACAAGATCTGCAGTAACCGTTGGCAAATATAAATCACAGGAAACTTGAATCAGTAAAAAGAGAACTGCTCCTAAGGTTGCCCATAAAGCTAAATTTTTTCGTGCTATCCGTATCAATTATTTTTCATCTCCTTTTGATGCTGATCAATATATGTATTAAATTGTTTTCGTAATATCGTTAAAGTCGCGACAAACTGATCTATCTCTGCCGGTGTTAACGGAGCAGTCATAAATTCTTGAAAATCACGATGATACTTTTCGTTTTTTTGAAATTGCTCTTTTCCCTTATTGCTTAGGCGAACATAAATCAAACGTTTATCGTTATGGTCACGTTTACGGATAATTAGTTGCTCATGTTCCATTTTTTCAAGAATCTGAGTTAACGATCCCGGTTTTATTTTGGCAAGATTAGCAAGTTGATTCTGATAAACATAATCATTATTTGCCAATAACCACAAAATTTTACCGCGGCCAATAAACGCGCTATGTGCCCGGTGGCTTTGAATAATCCGCTGATGAATCTCATTAGAAAAAGAGAATAATTCCTTTGTTAACTCTTCACTAGTAGCCATTAAATTCTTCCTTTCGTCAACTCGTTTGGTACCTAACTTTCTACATATTACTCTTTTATAAGAATAATGCAAATTAAAATGTAAGTTCATATACTGCTATCCATAATATTACTCACTATTTGACAGCGTTTAACTAGTTATTTATTATGAGCTATAATATAGTTTGTTTAATTTGCATATGGGATTAAGTTCCTTATAAAGAAACGAGGTTATATATTATGGCTAACGTTGATGTAAACCCAGAACTAGTTAAAAAGATTGTCAAACAAGTACTAAATCAATCTATGCAAAATTCTTCCAGCACTAACAAAAAAATTTTTGCGTTCAGCATCCGTAAAGATGAAGAACCTTATGTCAAAGAATGGGCCGAGAACCATCCAGAAGTTGAAGTAGAATATACCAGCGAACTGTTGACTCCTGAAACTGCTAAAAAGGCAAAGGGTGCTGATGGCGTTGTCGTTTATCAACAACTTGATTACACCGCTGATACCCTTCAAGCACTTGCAGATCAAGGCATTACAAAGATGTCATTGCGTAACGTTGGTGTCGATAATATTGATATGAACAAGGTAAAAGAACTAGGATTTGAAATCACTAACGTTCCTGTTTATTCCCCTAACGCAATCGCAGAACACGCTGCTATTCAAACTGCTCGGGTTCTTCGTCAAACTAAAGTATTAGACGAAAAGATTGCTAATGGTGACTTACGCTGGGCACCAACAATTGGTCGTGAAGTCCGTGATCAAACTGTTGGTGTTATCGGTACCGGTCACATTGGACAAGTTTACATGCAAATCATGGAAGGCTTTGGAGCTAAAGTAATCGCTTATGACCCATTTGAAAATCCAGAATTAAAGAAGCAGGGTTACTACGTGGACAGTCTTGATGACCTCTACGCTCAAGCTGATGTAATCTCACTTCACGTTCCAGCAACTAAGGAAAACTTCCACATGATTAACCGGGAATCAATTGCTAAAATGAAAGACAACGTTGTAATTGTTAACTGTTCCCGTGGTGCATTGGTCGATACCGATGCAGTTATTGAAGGCTTAGACAGTGGAAAGATTTTTGGCTTCGTAATGGATACTTATGAAGATGAAGTCGGTATCTTTAATGAGGATTGGCGTGGTAAAGAATTCCCTGACAAGCGCTTGAAGGACTTAATTGATCGCTCAAATGTATTAGTCACCCCTCACACCGCTTTCTACACCACTCACGCTGTCCGTAACATGGTTCTTAAAGCTTTCGATAATAATTTCAAACTAATTAATGGTGAAAAAGCTGACACACCAGTTAAGGTCGGCTAGTATAAATTCTCTAACTATAACTATTAAAAGCCAAAGTAACATTTATTTTGCTACTTTGGCTTTTTGAGTCCCAATTTAGTTAATTATTTAAATATTTGTCTGCTTCACTATCGGTTAGATTATATCGTACCTTAATTTTTGACGAATTTTTATTTTATATAGTTAAAGCAATGGGTCATAGCGAACAGAATTGATATCCTGAGTATCATCAAGATATTCTTTAAATAACGGTAATTTAAATCGCACTTGACCATTACCAGCCGGTGCAATTAAATCTTGTTGAATCATCCGGCGGCGATATTGATTAACATAATTTTGTTGTTGCTTAGCTGTTCGATCGTAATTCATTAGCAAAGCAATTTGTGTAGTTGTCATATTATTAGCTGTCCCTATGAGATATTTTCGATCGTTTTCTGAAAGATTATCAAAAATAATATCATAACTCTGGGTAAATAAATCTTGAATGTAAAGTTGCCTAATTACTTCAAAAGTCTGTTGATTTGGTAATTGTTGACTAAGATTTAGTGCATTCCAAAGTTTGTAACCAAGTAATTGAAAGCCAAACGAATATCCACCTGTAAGTTGTGCCATCTGATGGTTAAGTATTGGTGGAAAGCTAAGGTACCTTTGATACTCTTCTTCAATTAAATTGACATTTAATAAAGTAGTTTGAATATGACGTGCCCGTTTAAGAAAGGTTAATGTTTGATCATGTTCAATTTCATAAATCATTTGCGGTAAACCATCTGCAACTAAATAAAAATTCAAATTATGGCGTTTAAGATTCTGAAGCAATTGAATAAACTCACGAGTATTTTCCTTATGATTAAATTCATCAATAAAAATGACTACTTTTTTATCAAGTTTCGTCAATATTGCCATAAAATTTTCAATATCCTGTGTAGTATAATCTTCACTATTTTTAGCAAGGCTTAGGCCAAAGCCCATAATTGAAATTGATGAGAGTCGGTCAAGCAATGAATAAACCTTAAAAATATTTTTAAGGCCTTGACCAAATGATTGAACCATATGTTGATTATTATCAATTTCTAAAATATAAGTATTATTAAGCTTTTTAATTTCTTGTTCAATTTTAGTTAATAAAGCTGTTTTTCCTGATCCACGCAAACCTGTAATAAAAATTACTCGATTAGGGTCACCGTAATCAATTGCTTGTGCAACTGCCTTTGGACTCTCAAAACCACTCTGATAGTTTGGTAGCATAATATTAGGTGGTGTTCCAAAACTAGGATCAAATGGATTTCTTTGTAAATTATTCATAGCATTTCACCCTCTTTTTACATTCTTTTACATTTTGATTATATTTTACATTTTTTTACACTTTCTATCAAACTACTGATATATCTAATGCCAGATAGAATTAAAGACCAAAGAAATAGAAAATACCTACTACTTTGGTCTTTATCAAAATCATTTATCCTTCTTGCAAATAGTGCTTAAACGCTACCGTTAACGGCTTATATAAAATAAAGTAACAGCCTAAATTTCCTAATGCATGATATAGGTCAAATAGCAATCCACTAAGCCAATAAGCTAAGAAAGCAGCCCAACCACCATAAATTGACATTCCTAAACTAACAAAAAATCCATATTCAAATCCTAGAAAAGTTGCCAATATAAGCTGTAATGTAAAATGCCTTTTTAAGGGTGTTACTTTGACAAGACCAGCCACTGTAAGAACACAAACGACATATGCTAGGATCTGTGGTACGGTCCAAATACCAAAACCTAATAGCAAATTTGACAAGATCATTATCATCATTGCTAATGAAATTCCAAAGCCAACGCCAAGAACTAATGTTGCAATCATTATCAAATCTGTAACAGGTTGAACGTTAGGGATTGGAATTATCTTAAAGACCCGTAAAACAGTCCCTAGTGCTGCCAGCATCGCAATTAGCGTCATTCGTTTGACCTGCATATGCTTACTTACTGGATGAACACGTACTTTCATTTACATCATTCCGCCTTGTCTAACGTAAATTGAACCTTATCTTTATTCTTTAGCGTTTGTTGATTAGCCAGTTTATTAACCTTTTTTCCGTTAACAGTGTACGTCCAATAAATTCCTTTCTTTTGGTTTTCCTTCATTCCATCAATCGACGTAATGAATCCCTTAACTTCTTTAACTTTCCAATTTTTCTTTAAGCCGGTGACAACCTTATCATTCTTTTTTAAGGTTGTTTTTTTAGTCGCAACAATTTTCTTCCCCTGTTTAAGGGTATAGGTAACATTAATTGTACTATTACCCTTTTGATCATTGTTTGTATAGCCTGTTAAAACAACAAATAATAAAAGCATAACTAATAAGCTACTAATTAACTTGATTTTTTTCATCAAATTATCTCCTCATAGAATCACTATTTTCTTATAGTGCAATAAACTACAACTCATATTTCACCAAGCATCAAAGCAAAAGCTAAAATAAATTGTGTACTAATATCTTCTCGTAAATTCAGTAATAATACAGTTTACGGAATAAAATTAAAATCCATTTCCTGCAAAGTATTCATATTATCTAGCACAGATTTTATTCCATCCAACCATGGCAGAATCATCATTGCACCGCTACCTTCACCTACACACATATCAATATCAATGTATGGATTCAGCTTAAGTGCCTCTAATACAATTTGTGATCCATGCTCCTTTGATTTATGAGTTGGAATCATATAATCAGTTATCCCAGGCACAATTAAATTAGCAAGTAACGCTGCGGAATACGAAAGAAAGCCGTCCAACAAAACAGGTTTATGCATCACACCGGCAGCCAAAATTGCACCAGCCATTGCACCAAGTTCATAAGCACCTACTTCACTGAGAATTTCAAGAGCATCGTTAATTTTTCGGTTTGTAAAACCTGCACGAGCTAAACTCCTGTTAATCACATCAATCTTATGCTTCAATCGTTCATCTGAAATATTCGATCCTCTTCCAGCTACTTCTTCACCGGTCTTTCCTAATGCTGCCGCAACTATTGCTGAGGCAGCAGTTGTATTACCCATCCCCAGCTCACCAACTGCAATTACCTGGTTTCCTTCTTCAAACGCCTTAATTCCCATCTCAAAGCCAAATTGAAAAGCCTCCATTGCTTCTTGACGAGTCATTGCCGGTTCAACAAGCATGTCCTTAGTTGAATAACTAATTTTATGTTCTTCCACTAATGGAGATCTTAAATCAGCATTTATTCCTAAATCATAAACCTGAACGGCGCAATCAAATGCTTTAGCCAGAGCTGCGACTGCGGTATGCCCTTTCATCATATTCACTGCCTGTATTGCCGTAATTTTTTGCGGACTCGCTGAAACTCCCTCTTCTACCACACCATTATCTGCCGCAAAGACTAAGCATTTGCGTGGCTTTACGTTAAAGTCAACTGTCCCATAGATTCCAGCTAAGTGATCAGCAAGTTCCTCAAGTCGGCCTAGGCCCTTAACTGGTTTGGCAAGGTTATCCAGTTTAACCTGCATTTGTTTCATTGCGCCTTGTACTAGTGGTCTGTATTTTGTCTCATTATATTTCATTTTATTTATCCTTTTCAGCTTTGTAGATGTCACTCAATGCCTGCTCTAAGACTCCTGTTTTTGTCTCCGGAACCGTTACATCTAGCCCCTTGCGTCTTAAATATTCACCTGTACTTCTACCAAGAGTAAAATAGCTAATCCTTTTATATTCATTGCTATCTACTTTTGTCATCACTTCATACATTCGATCAAAATTAGAAGCACTTGTTACTAACGCCATCGTGATCTTCTGTTTTAAGAAGATTTTTAATCCTTTGCTTTCATGCAATTTATCCCATGTATTACGATAAATTACCACTTTCTCACCAGCAAAATCACCGTAATACTTTAAAGCTTTATCACCAATTAGCCAGCATGTATCCTTAACTGCATCCGCTTTCAAAACAGTAGCCAATGAAGCACGATTTTCTACCGGCGAAATAGTAATCGGATTAGCTACTTTGTTTTCTAAAAGTTTTGCAATTTTCTCACTGAGAACATAGATTGGTGCTGATGTATTTAATGATTTTAATTCGTTAATAAACGTTTTAGCTCCAAACAAGCTAGTGATAACAAGCGCTTTACTAGTCCTTACCCTATTTTGATCTTCTTTCCTTAACTTCACCGGTTCTAATACCCGAAAAGGAAAATAAATAACATCTGTCATCTGTTCTAAACGCATTCGCCAGTAAACAGGAATCTTACGTTTAGGATATGTAATTAAAATTGCCATTGTCGTCACCCCTACAAGTTAAGCTGCCACCTTGATACCTCTCCATTTTTTAGTTCTAAAACACTATAGCAAGACGCCTTAAAATCAAGCGAATAAAAATCTGCTGTCGGGTCAACCAATTCTTGGTATATCAGACGAAGAGAACCAAGGTGGGCTACGATAAAAACTACATCACTTTCCGTAACATGCTCCAATAACCACCGCAAGCCTTGCTGTACTCGAGTCTGAAAGTGATCAAATGGCTCGACTGTTGCTGGTGTATACGTTAACGGTGCCGCCAGCCATTTTTTCCAATCTTCTGGATACCGAGCTTCAATTTCGTCTGCATCTAACCCTTCCCAGTTGCCAAAACCTTTTTCAGCTAAATCAGGAATTATCATTGTCGGAGTTGTCGGAAAGAATGCTTCTGTTGCACTAATTGTTTGCTTTGTTCGCTGAAGATTAGTCTTAACGAATAATGTCGGATGCAGTTTTCTTACCTTTCCTGCTAATTCCCGTGCTTGCCTTTTGCCTTTCTCATCAAGGCTAACATCAGCCGACCCGTAAAATTTTCGCAGGTGGTTATAATTAGTCTCGCCGTGTCGTGCTAAAATCAGTTTCATAATCCAAACCTCAATAAAATAGTAAATGTTATCAAAAAGATCAACGGGGAAAGACTGGCAAATGCTCCTAGTGTATCTCCCGGCGTTCCTCCCAATACTTTTGTCACCTTTCGATGATAGAAAATGGCTACTAATGGGATCATCAAGTAGCTAACTAATCCCTCCCATGAAAAACAAAGGGTAACAATAAAAATTGCAAAAACCTGTGCAACCACTATCCGCCAAGGTTTAATTCCTAACCAGATATTTGAAAGCCCTTTTTTGTTACCGGGATAAACCATTTTATAAAAGAGGAGCGACAAACCTGCCTTAGTTAGCATTGTTAGACAAATTGTCAATAGGATCATATGAATAAGGTTTAAATAATGGCTAATAACAATTCCTAATCCAGTAACTAATGCATAATAATAGAGCAGTGCCAAACTCCCCATTGTCCCTAGCCGACTGTCCTTCATAATTGCAAAAATCTTATCAGACGTTCGGGAAGAGAAAAAGCCATCGGCCGTATCGGCGAGTGCGTCAAGGTGAAAGCCCCCGGTTAATAAGCCATCAGTAATCCAGTATAAAATCCACGCAAACCATAATGGAAAAAGGTAGGTAAAGCCCCAAAAGATTAGCCCTTCAATACATCCTAATAAAAAGCTAAAAAGGGTAATATATTGGATACTCGTTTTGAATTTATTAGTTGCATCATCAACAGGGATGGGAATGTTCAGCTTAGTAAAAAACTGTCCAAATAAAATCAATGCATCTTTCATTTCATCACCTACTTAATTTTCTGGGCTAATCCACTAACAACGAAATAGACGTTATCTGCTTTCTTGGCAATTAGCTGGTTAACCTCACCATATAAATCGCGTAAAATCCGTGTTTGTTTGGTTGCTGGTACTACTCCTAAGCCAACTTCATCGCTAACAATTACCATTGACTGACTATTCTGTTTTTGCGCCATTAAAATTTTTGCCCACTCATCAAGAATCATTTGGCGAATTTTTGCTATTTCAGTCGAAGAAGCTTGCTCTAAATAAGCATCTATTCTTTCTGGCGTTGTTTTAGTTAGCACAAAATCATAAAACAAGTTTGTGACTAGCATTATCGCATCATCAAGTAAGTAGCCATCTAAAGGATTATCTTCAATCGCTTCTGCAATATCTCTATATTGTTCTCGCGTTGTCCAATTAGCTGATCGGCGCTCTTGATGGCGTTTTATTCGTAATTGCATTTCACCGTCCGGATTTTTTACTACACCGGTTGCAATATAGCAAACCTTTTCTTGGCGCGAATATAAACTTTCAGCAAATTCTGACTTACCGCTCTTGGCACCACCTAAGACAAAGGTTAAGTTTTGCTTTCCCATTTTTTCACTTCTTTCAAAAAAGGCCGTGACAATTCCTTGCCACAGCCTTTTAATCTTTTATTTACTTGGTTGCCGCATTAAATGCTGCATCAAATGCTGCAATTGTCTTTTCAATGTCCTCGTCAGTGTGCTTGGTAGAAATAAAGTTAGTTTCAAATTGTGAAGGTGCAACATAAACACCGTGCGCTAATAATTCCCAGAAGCACTTTTCAAAGAGTTTCTGATCACATGCCTTTACATCATCAAAATTATTAATTGAATCACCATTATAGAAGTAGCTCCACATTGTTCCAACATGATGAACAGTCATTGGTACACCATACTTATCTGCAGCTTTCTTAATTCCATCAGTTAATGCTGTAACTTTTTTATCCATTTCAACATAATCCTCAGGCGTTAATTGCTTAAGCGTACTGATTCCACCTGTCATTGCTAATGGATTCCCAGAAAGAGTCCCAGCGTGATAAATATTACCAGCAGGAGTGATTTGCTCCATTATTTCACGACGACCACCAAATGCACCCACTGGAAGTCCTCCACCAATAACTTTGCCTAGTGTTGTTAAATCAGGGGTAATGTTAACTAAACTTTGCACACCATGATATGCTGCTCGGAAGCCAGACATTACTTCATCAAAAATAAGAAGAGCACCATGTTCCTTGGTAACATCACGAAGAGTTTGTAAAAAGTCTTGGGTACCAGGAATAACACCCATATTCCCCGCTACCGGTTCAACAATCGCACAAGCAATTTCATCCCCATGATCTGCAAATAATTTTTTAACACCGTCCACATCATTATAGGCAACTGTTAAGGTATCGTAGGCAAGGTCATCAGGCACACCAGGTGAAGTATTAATGCCAAACGTTGCTAAACCTGACCCTGCGTCTACTAATAGTGAATCACTGTGTCCATGATAATTACCCACAAACTTTACAATTTTTTCTCGGTGAGTGTAACCCCGGGCTAACCGAATAGCACTCATTGTTGCTTCCGTTCCTGAAGATACCATCCGAATCATTTCTATTGATGGCATAATCTTATTAACAATTTTTGCTAATTCAGTTTCTTGTAACGTAGGCGCACCATAGCTTGTTCCCTTGGCAACTGCCTTATCAAGCTCAGCTACTACTTGATCGTCTGCATGGCCCAAAATTAGCGGACCCCATGATAGAACGTAATCAATATATTTATTTCCATCAATATCGTAAATATATTCGTCTTTACCATGGTCAATAAAAAGTGGGTCACCACCAACATTCTTAAATGCCCGAACCGGACTATTAACCCCACCTGGCATATATTGTTGCGCTTCTTTAAACGCAGCCTGAGATTTTGTTGTATCTAACTTAGTCAAAATAATAACCACCTTATATTAGAGCTTTTTAGCAACATCTTTAGCAAAGTAAGTAATAATCAGGTCAGCACCTGCACGCTTCATCCCTACTAGGCTTTCATAAACAATTTGGTCTTCATTAATCCAGCCATTAGCTGCTGCTGCCTTGACCATTGCATATTCACCAGAGACATTGTATGCAACTAACGGTAAAAGGGTATGATTGCGAACTTCACGCATTACATCAAGGAAGGCCATCGCTGGCTTTACCATTACAAAATCAGCACCTTCTTTTTCATCACTTGCTACTTCCCGTAAGGCTTCTAAACGATTTGCTGGGTCCATTTGATAAGTTTTACGATCTTTTGGCCCTTCCTTTGGCGAACCATCTGCTGCGTCACGGAATGGACCGTAGAATGAAGAAGCAAACTTAACCGCATAGGACATAATTGGTGTGTTCTTGAATCCTGCTTCATCTAATCCTTGACGAATAGCAGCGACATAACCGTCCATTGCATTTGATGGCGCAATAATATCCGCACCGGCTGCCACTTGGCTAACTGCTGTTTTAGTAAGATATTCTAAGGATTCATCGTTTAAGACTATTCCGTCTTTAAGAATTCCGCAGTGACCGGTGCTGGTGTATTCACATAAGCAGGTATCTGCAATTACGATTAATTCAGGATAGTTTTTCTTGATTAACCGAATCGCTTGTTGGACAATACCATTCTCTTCCCAAGCGCCGGTTCCAACCTCGTCTTTTTTCTCTGGAACACCAAAAATAATAATTGATTTAATACCAAGGTCCACGATTTCCTTGATTTCATCCAAAATGGTATCAAGACTATACCGGTAAATTCCCGGCATTGACGGAATTTCTTCTTTGCCGTTGATTGTTGCGTCCACGAAAACCGGCATAATTAAATCATCTTTATTTAAATGAGTTTCTCTTACCAAATCTCGCATTGCAGCGCTAGTACGTAAACGACGATGACGATCAAATTGCAACATTATTACTAATCTCCTTCAATAATTCCAAAATTATCCTTAGCCAATAACTGATCAGCAACCATCTTGCCGACTCCAGGCTTATTGGCAGGAACTGCTACTTCTTTAATTAAGTGTTCACCATTAGGGGATGCTATTAACCCGTCAAAAACAATCTGCTGGTCCTGTAAGTAAGCATGCCCACCAATTGGGAAATTACAGCTTCCCCCTAACTCACGCATGAATTCTCGTTCGATATGAATACACTGTGTTGATTCTGAGTCATTAATCTGACTAAGCATTTTAAGAACTTTTTCATCAGCTTTTCTGCATTCAATAGCGAGGCAGCCCTGGCCAACAGCTGGAATAATACTATCTTTTAGTGACAGCTTATGGTAGTCACTTAGATCAATGTTCAAGCGCTCTAATCCTGCCTCAGCTAAAATAACCCCAGTAAGGTTTTCCGTGTCGATTTTCTTTAACCTAGTATCTATATTACCCCTAATTGGGATAATTTTTAAATCTGGACGGAGATTCAATAATTGTCCCTGCCGGCGTAGGCTATTAGTCCCAATTCGTGCTCCATGTGGCAGACTGTTAAGACTTGTAATTTTCTGCCGACTCACCAAGCAATCAAATGGCGATACTCGTTTAGGGAAGGCGCCAAGTGTTAATTCATCAGGCAGTACAGGCATTACATCCTTAAGACTATGAACAGCAAAATCAATGGTACAGTTTTTCAGCTCTTCTTCAATCTCTTTTACAAAAACACCCTTCCCACCAATTTTAGCTAAGCTTGCTTGCTGATTACGATCACCTTCAGTAATAACATTCTTAATTTCAAATTGTGTTGTCGGAAAAAGTTCCTTAAGCGATGCAATCACTAGCTTGGTTTGCGCCATTGCCAGCTTACTTTTCCGACTACCAACAATTACTTTATCTGTCATTTTCTTGATTCTCCACCTTTAAATTGTCCATCCCAAAGATTTTACAGAAAAAGTCAATATCCGCTGTCGCTCCTGGCGTTACTGATAACTCTTTGATCTCTTTGATTGGTCCCTTAATCATCTGGTTAATGATACTCTTCATATGCTTACTAATCACTTTACGTTCATGGGCATTTAATTCTGGTAATTTACGTAGAAGACTATCATATGCTTCTCCTTCAATTTTTAATGAATGCTCACGAAGCCCTCTAATTACAGGAACAATATGCAATTGCTTTTCCCAAACATAAAAGTTGTTAACTTCAAGGGGAATTTCTTTAGCAATTTGATTTAACATTTGATTTTTCTTGGTGTCATTCGTTTCTAATATTGAGTGCAAATTATCAATATCATAGTAATTGGCGGATTCACTATCATAGGCGACATTTCGTGGAACACCCAAATCAACAATCACTTGCTGACGATCATCGGTTACCCGATATAGTGGCTCTTTTACTGAAGCAGCAAAAACAGCAGCATCAACCTCTGCCATCACTGAATCTAACTGGCTAAATGGTCGTGCCTCCACTACTCCTTGCAACTCGTTAGCAATCTGTTCAGCTTTCTGGTCCGTGCGGTTCAATAGTAAAACTTTGCTAAAACCCATGTTACTAGCATTATAAGCAGTATGTTTACCAATATGTCCTAACCCAATTACCGCCAAACTCTTACCTTCTAATGAACCAAAATCGCTTTTAATTTGATGTAATCCTGCTTGACCAGAAGACTGAGCCAGTTCACTTACCCGATACTCTGTATGCATTCTTTTAGAGAATGTAATTGCCTGCCGAAACAGATGATTCAATATTACTCCGGTTGTTCCTTGATCTGTTGCAACTTGAAATGCATTTTTCATCTGTCCCAAGATCTGTGGCTCACCTTTAATTAAAGAATCTAGCCCCACAATTACTCGGAAAAGATGACTTGCAGCATCATCCTTGGTGGTAATTGAAACATACTGATTAAATTCTTCTACCGTATAATGGAACCACTCCGCTAAAAAACGTTTAATGTAATAACGACCCGTATGAACCTGGTCTACTACCGCATAGATTTCAGTCCGATTACAGGTTGAAATCAACAAGTTTTCTAAAATACTCTTTTCCGCATTAAGCAACCTATTGGCTTTGAGAATCTCGTCAGCCGAAAAAGAAAATTTCTCTCGTAATTCAATTGGTAATTGATGATAATTCAAACTCACACACATCAAATACATTCTTATTCAAACTCCTTATGAAATCTCTTACTAACCCATTCTTTAATCTCATTTTTCATTTTTTTAGCAACACTGGGTGATTTTCCCATTGTCGAAATACTGATAAACATATCATCTGAGCTAAGTGTTGCTAAATTATAAAAATCAGAATTAGTTTTATCACTAGTATTATTTACTAATTGAAAATGTGTTGCCTCCGCTTTGACACGGTCGTTAACCTGCGCGTCATTTGTACATGCAATAATAATATCCATCTCTTCAACATATTTCCGCCGATAAATATCCTGAATCCAGTTAATCTTAGCTTGATCAATATTCGCAACTAACTCAGGACTAATAACTGTCGGTACTACACCAGCCAAGAGCAATTTTTTAATTTTACGATAGGCAACTTTTCCGCCACCAATTACTGCTACGTTTTTTTTCGCCAAATTTAAAATAATCGGATATGGTGCTTCCATCATCTTAATCACCCTTTACTTTTTGTTGAATCATGCAAAATCTGTTCAAACTTTTCCATATCAACATTTTGTTCAAATAATTGAGCAAGTTTCTCATATTGCTGATCTTTATAATCGCTAATCGAAACATTAGTGTTAACAAGTGGCGCTAAACCCTTGCTTGTCCTAATTTTGTTCAAAAAATGCCGCGTCCAATAAGGATTATCAAAAATTCCATGAAGATAAGTCCCCATTACGGTTCCATCGCTACTAACCGCCCCGTCTTCCCGCGACTCTGATTGACCGTTAGTCGTATAAATAACAGAGAAAGGCGTTGCATTTAGGCCTAATTTAGTAGTCCCCATATGAATTTCGTAACCCTTTAATGTATAATTCTTTCTTTTGGCAACGGCCTGTGTTGTTGTCTTTTGCTCGTTAAAGGTTGTTTCCGTGTCAAGCAGCCCCAAACCTGCTTGTTCCTTAATTGGTGATTCAATTGCTTCGGGATCATAAAGTTTTCGACCAAGGATTTGATAACCGCCACAAATACCAACCACCTTACTACCATCTTGGTGTGCTCGTAAAATTTCTTCATATAGCCCATTCTTTTTAAGAGCAGCAAGGTCCTCATTTGTATTCTTGCTTCCAGGGAGAATTAGAAGGTCTGGCGTACCTAATTCGTCTGCTTTTACAACGTAACGAACAGATACGTCCGGTTGGATTTCAAGACTATGAACATCGGTAAAATTAGAAATTTTATCAAGATCAATCACAGCAACGTCCAATGCTTTCCCCGCTTCTTTTTGACGCGACTTCCGAGTTAATGAAACACTATCTTCCTCATCAATATCGATGTCACTCATCGGTAAGACACCAATAACAGGTACTCCCGTTAATTTTTCAATCATCTTGTTCCCCGGTTCAAGTAAACTTTTATCGCCCCGGAACTTATTAATAATAATCCCTTTAATCCGTCGCTGATCTTCTGGCGGCATTAATTTAATGGTTCCGTAAATAGAAGCAAATACGCCGCCTTTGTCAATGTCGGCAACAAGAATTACAGGGGCATCAACCATTCGGGCCATCCCCATATTAACGATATCATTATCGTTTAAATTAATTTCAGCAGGACTGCCGGCTCCTTCTAAAATTACCGCATCATTTTCACTTGCAAGTCCTTCATATGCTTCCATTATTTTGGGAATTAATTGCGGCTTAAACTTGTAGTAGCTTGCAGCATCCATGTCAGCAAGTACTTTGCCCATTACAATTACTTGCGAATCTTTATCAGTTGATGGCTTAAGCAGTATTGGGTTCATCCGCACATCTGGTTTTACCCGTGCTGCTTCCGCTTGATAGACTTGTGCCCGTCCCATTTCATCACCAATATCAGTAATAAATGAATTCAACGCCATGTTCTGTGATTTAAATGGAACAACTTTTTTCCCTTGATTAGATAATATTCGGCAAACAGCTGCAGCTAACCAACTTTTTCCGGCATCTGATGCTGTTCCCTGAAACATTATGGACTGTGCTGACATGATCATTCCTCCATAAGCTTAATAAAATTATGTACCGATGGAGTAAACTGTATCTGCTCCATCAACTTGTGTATTAATATTTGGTTTCGCCAAAATCAGTTATGTTTTCCTTCAATCGCAAATAATTCTTGCTCACTATCGTATAATGGCAAGCCCAGTTTCTGGTGAATTTTTACTAGCCACGGCTGGTCAAGCTTATTTTCCCGCAATAATTGTTCATCATCAAAGACGGTTTGCTTATCTCCCTGCTTTAAAATCTTCCCTTTTCCTAATAAATAGAAGTAGTCACAGGTCTCATACATGAAGTCCATGTCATGGCTTGATAAGATTATTCGCTGTCCGTTATTTACTAATTTTTGAATCAGTTTTTGCATTCTAATTCGACCATCCGGATCAAGGCCGGACGTTGGCTCATCAAGCAGGATCCATTCTGAACCAATTACCATCATTCCAGCAATCGCAACTCTTTTTTTCTGACCGCCGCTTAAATACTGAATTGGTCGTTCCTTTAATGGTAGAATATCAAGTTCACTTAATACTTTTTCTACTCGTTTATTTATTTCTTCGCTAGGAACTTTAAGATTATGCAGTGCAAAAGCAACATCGTCTTTAACAATTGAATAAAAAATTTGCTGATCTGAATTTTGAAAAACAATTCCTATTTTCCGCCGCAGTTTACGTAGTCCTTTTTTGGAATATTCTACAGGTTCTCCATCAATTAATATTTCTCCGCTAGTCGGCTTTAGTTCACCAACTAAATTAAGAAAAAGGGTTGATTTACCCGCACCATTGTGACCCATAAAGCCAATTACTTTATGATTATCTGCACCAATCTTTAATGAAATATCATCGAGAATTTTTACCCTATCGTCATAACTGTAGCTAAGGTGTTTTAATTCAATCATTGCATCCTCCTAGATATAAAATTCTCCATCATATAATTTAGCATCTAATGCTTTTGTCATCATTTCATAGTTAATAATAACTTGTTCAAAAAGCATCTTCGCTAAAATACCAGATGAATGAATCATTAGTCCAAAGGAATCATATCCGAATCGTAGTTTTTGTGCTCGATGAATTTGATCGAATGCATCAACAAAGATAAAGATAAAGCGATACATTAGCATCGTAACCTCAATCATAACACGAGGAAACCTCGCTGCTTTGAGTACCTGCAAAATCTGAATAAACGGTGTTGTTAATGCAAACCAATAAGTGCAAACAATTGCCGTCATACACTGCAACGCCATTTGCCCAGCTTTTGGCATCATAACCTTTGCCATCCCAATATAGACGCTTCCAAATTTTATTGGCCAAATTAGCGCGCTTCGTTGCGGAGAAACCGTCACTACAATTCCAATAATACTTAAAAGGACAAAGGGAATAATTGCATAAAACCAGCTAAGATAGCGCCTAAAAGATACCTTTGTCACATAAATCGTAATTGCTGCAACTACTACCAAAACTGCTAATTTCAGCCATTGAATTGGTTGAAAAGCAAGAATAATTCCGCCAAGCCATAATAAAGCCTTAAGTTTTGGTGACCAGTTAACAATTCGATTTTCATAAGCATATTTATCAATACTCAGCATGAAATAGTCACCGCCTTCTTCTTAATTACTTACCTGTGACTTGTTGCTTCCCATTATTCTTAGAATTTTCTCTCGCTTTTTTCTTGCCATGCGCTACACCAATAAAGTAACAAATAACTCCTGTCCCTAAAGAACCTTGAACGGTAAAAAGGAGGCTTTCAATCTCGCCCGATGGTGGTGTCCAAACGGGTTGTGCCCACACCTTATAATGGGGATCAAACTTCTTTATTTGTTCAGTCCCTTGGTCATCACTACCTCCGTACTCACCCTTAACAAAAATAAATGGAATCAGAACCAGCAATATAACACAGATCAATAAGATGATGTTAGTCTTTGTTCGCTTCTTCATTGTAAAGCCGACTCCTTCCAAAGATCATTACTGATTACTAAGTTGTAAACAATAACCGTTAATAAGCCTTCAGCAATCGCTAATGGAATTTGCGTTACGGCATAAATTCCGAGGAACTTGACAAGTGCTGCTCCAACACCACCGTTTGGATCTGGAAAAACAATTGCTAATTGAAAGGCAGTTGTTACATATGTTGACCAATCCGCAAACATTGCACAAAGGAATAATGATATAGACCGTCTAACCTTCATTGCTCGACAAAGTTTCCAAACAGCATACCCAACTATTGGTCCAACAATGGTCATCGAAAATTCATTAGCTCCAAGAGTAGTTAATCCACCATGAGCTAACAATAAAGCCTGGAATAATAGCACAATAACACCCAAAACAGACATAACACCTGGGCCAAACATTACTGTTCCTAACCCAACACCTGTCGGGTGAGAACATGAACCAGTAACTGACGGCAGTTTTAATGACGAGAGAACAAAAACAAAAGCTCCACAAAGCGCTAACATAACCTTAGCATTAGGAATATCTGAATTGACGATCTTGTGCATTCGATATAATCCATAAATGAAGAATGGTGCGGATACAACAAACCAGAAAATACACCACTTAGGCGGCAGCATTCCTTCCATGATATGCATTGCGTGAGCTGTCATCGGATAAGCAAGGGTATAAATAAAACCAATTGCTAAAAATAACATAAATTTTCGATATTTTTTCAATGCTCCCATAATTACGCCTCTTTTTTCTTTAATAACGCGGTTGAAAAATACGGTAGCTGGTCGTTTGCTGAATATTCTGTTAACCGTTGCACCCTTTGATTAGCCATTGATGCATTTTCGACAATAACGGTTTTATCTAATAACTTTCTTTCTTTGAGGATTTGATAAACTTTCTTAAAATTAGTGGCAATTTTCATAATGACAACATTATCATTTAGGTCAATTACCTTTGCTAACTTTTCCTTATCGGCCGTTGCAGGGACCACTTCTAGAGATTCCTCATCCAGCATTAATGGAATTGATAAGCTAGCTGCAATTTGGCTAAATGATGAAATTCCAGCGATTGTTTGAACATCAATGACTGGTATCAATATGTCGGCAAGGTAACTAAAAGTACTGTAAACGGATGGATCCCCTAGTGTAAGGAAACCAACATTGTTTCCTTGTTGCACATCATCTTTAATTTCATCCGCAATCTTACGCCAACTCTCCATCTTAGTATCCCAATCTTTTACCATTGGAAAATGGCGCTTCTTTATTGCTAATGTTGCTGGCAGATATGGGGTTGCAATTCTTTCTGCAACACTTTTACTTCCCTTATGCGCTTGCGGTACATACAAAACATCTAAATTCTTGATCGTATTGATTGCTTTAACAGTCAATAATTCACTATCTCCAGGACCAACACCAATTCCATAAAAACTTGCCACCTAATTCATCCCCTCTCAATTGTCGTTCGTAATTTAGCAATAAACATTTCTTGAATTTCTTCATACTCACCCAATCCCTTTAATACAGGATGACCAACAATGTCATTTTCTTTTAGGATCGTCTTCCAAGAGTTCGGCTGATCTGATGCCATATCATTATGGGCGTGATTTCCTGCCACCATCATCAATGGCTGCATATATACTTTCTCAACCTTTGCGTGTTTTAGCCGCTTAATTTCATCATGAACATCAGGATAGCTTTCGACAGCCCCAACATAGCTTTTTGTTCCTGCAAGCATGTGGTCTAAGCAAGCATAAGTTGTAAAGGCACTATGAGCTGTTCCATGTCCCATCCATAAAATAGCTTTTCCAGATGGTAAATACGCACTTTGCTTCTTCAAAAAATTAACCAGCTGTTCATAGTCCGCAAATTTGTCAAGCAATGGCGGAGTAGCAACAAGTTTCTTAAATTGTGGTGAATAACCATCGATAGCATTTTGGACTAATTGGTATTCAATTCCCGGAATAATATGCAAAGATTGCAAGTAAACTTCTTCATAACCCTGCGCTCTTAATTTATCTAACGCTTCTTGGATACTATCAACTTTGATTCCTTCATTTTTATAGATACGTTTCCGAACAATCGTTGATGTAAACGCGCGGAATACATCATAATCAGGAAACTCTTTACTAATTTTCTTTTCCGTAGCTCCAATTGTTTTTTCACGGGTTTCCGGATATGTTGTCCCGAAGCTTACTGCTAATATTGCTTTTTTATTCACTTGCTAACTCCTCCTTTACCTGCTCAATTGTTGCTTTGATATTTGGCTGACAATTGATTACTTTTTTAAAACCATTCTGCGTTGCAAGATCATAAATGGATTGTCCCATCACAAAGGCTGTTAGGTCCTTTAATTGCTTAAACTGCTCTTCATTTAACGTACTCTTAAAATCCCGTAGACTAGCAGTGCTAGGGAAAATCACTGCATTAAATTCTTCAAGGTCAAACGGCAACTCATGTGTTTGTTCTTTTCGTTGGTAGAGACTAAGAAATTCTTTATGTGAATAAGACGAATTTTGACCGCCAACTTCAAGTACATCATCAGAAAGTTTGGTCGTTGTAACAACTTCATCTACCAACAACCCCTGTGTTGCAAGATGTTTGGCAACACTTTGATTACCTGCAAGAATCTTTTTACCTACCAATGCGCGAATATCTTTTTTGCTTGCTGTAAGTAATTTAATAAATTCTTTATAAGCAAGATAATCATCAAATAGGATTGACGAATATGAATCAAGAACAGGTAACTTAGCTGGGACGGATTCCACTATTGATCGCTGATAAAAGTCCGCAGTTGCGCCTAAATCTTCCAAGCAGTTAAATAATCGCTGTCCCTTACTATATGGTACTAATACATGGACTCCTGCAAGCGGCTTAGCAACATTCAACTGCTTACTAAGCTTAACAACATTCCCTACTACTATTAGTGCTGGTGATGATAACCCGTTTTTATTCACCAATTCCACAATGTTCGAAAGGTTACCACTGACCATTTTTTGTCGCCATTGTGTTGCCCACTGAATAATTGCAACAGGGGTTTCCATCGCTTTTCCATGTGCTATCAAGTGATGACATATATTAGGCAGTTGCGCCATCCCCATCAAGAAAACAAGCGTTCCTTCTTGGTTAGCGATGTTTTCCCAGTCGAGTTGCTGCCCATCCTTTTTATGATGTCCCGTAATCACGTGGAAGCTCGACGCAAAATCACGATGGGTAATCGGAATCCCAGCAGCCGCTAACCCAGCAATAGCACTAGTAATTCCAGGAATAATTTCAAAATTAATTCCCTGCTGTTGTAGTATCTGAGCCTCTTCGCCACCACGACCAAAGACATATGGGTCGCCAGCTTTTAACCGAACCACTTTTTTCCCTGAGTTTGCATAATCAACTAACATCTCATTGATTTGGGACTGCTTCACTTTATGGCGCAGAGGCATTTTCCCAACATCAACTAGGGCCGCATCATCATTTGTAAATGATAATAATGATGGATCAATTAACCGATCATATAATACTACGTCAGCCTCTCCCAGCCGCCGTTTACCTATTAATGTTAATAGTTCAGGATTCCCAGGACCTGCACCGAGGAGCGTTACTCTACCACTCATAATTTTCCTCCAAATACTCTTTTAGCTCGCTCAAATCAGCAACTACCGCAGGATAATTTAATTGCGGTCGACGAATAATAACACACGGAATTTGTAATTGTTCACATGCGGCAATTTTTTCCTGAATTCCGCCTTGGCGCCCGCTTTCTTTTGTAACAACCACAACTGAATTGGCACGCTTAAATAATTCATAATTTAATGCTACTGTAAAGGGGCCTTGAATCGCGTCAATTTGAGATGCAATAAACCCCGCTGCAGTTAAATTCTCCATTACGCGGGTTGTTGGTAAGACCCTGACGTGTAATCGGTCAACGCCCAATTTTTCCGCATATTCCGGTGCCGTTTTACTTCCAGTTGATAAGTAAACGTTCCCCTTTACCGTCCTTAAATACTCACAAGCTTCTTCTAATGAGTCCACCATTTTTAATTTGGCGTTTTTGCTGTAAATATTCTGGCGTTCATAACGCAAATAAGGTATTTGGAGTTCATTTGCCTTGTCCATTGCTAGTTGTGAAATGACTCGGGCAAAAGGATGAGTAGCGTCAAGAATGAAGCTGATTTGGTTATCGTGGCAAAAACTTAACAGACTTTCATCAGTAAATGTTGTTTCAACAATGTTTTTAGCATGACGGCGGGCCAGTTCCGCACCATAATCACTAATAACCGATAAGACAAACGGAACCTTATGTTTAGTCAATTCATCCGCAACGGCTAAGCTTTCTGTAGTTCCACCCAATAAAAGAATCATAAGGTATAACCTCGTGGAGTAATCATTCTGCCATCTTCAACATATGTATTTTTATTACCAACGATGACAATCGAAGTCATATTAATTTCAGTTTCATCAAGATCTTTAATCGTTGTAACCTTATCAATCTCTTTTGGCCGAGCAACATCTTTACCAATTCCAACGACAGTATCAGGCGACTTATACTTGAGAATAATATCTAAAGCCTTACGAAGATGGTGTGGTCGACCTTTACTACGTGGATTATAAAGACAAATTACAAAATCAGCCTTAGCTGCTGCATCGACTCGTTCTGTAATTACATCCCACGGTGTCATTAGGTCACTCAAACTAATGTGACAAAAATCATTCATCAATGGTGCGCCAAGATGCGCTGCTGCTGCAATACTTGCAGTTACACCAGGAATCACTTTGACATCGATATGGGTATCCATCTTGCCTGCTAATTCAAGAACTAGTCCTGCCATCCCATAAATACCGGCATCACCACTTGAAATAATCGCAACATCCTTTCCTGTTGCTGCAATTTCAAGCGCTTTTTTACACCGTTCAATCTCGCCACGCATTCCAGTAACAACTAACTCCTTGCCTTCAATCATGTCCTCAATCAAACGAACATAAGTAGCATAACCGACAATCGTATGAGTATTTTCAATTACCTGGCGTGCTTCTTCTGTCATCAACTCTTTTGATCCTGGTCCTAATCCAACTACATATAACATCTTATTTCCTCCTATATCTCGTGTAACCGACTAAGTGCTATTGTTACTTCGTGGTTAGCGTATCTTTCTGTAGCGTTTCGCTCACCGCTCGCATAATCAGCAGCTGCACAAGCAACATTTCCAACTCCAACCGTCTTCAAGACAAAAGCCGACTCAGGATAATTAATGCTTGCGTGCTGCAGTTCGTGAGCCGAGTAGAACTCCGCTTGAATATTAAATACCTGAGCTAAATATTGAATTGCTGGTTCATTCTTTTTAATATCAATTGAGGCTATCTTTACAATTGATTCCCATAATAACTGATGCTTTGCGCAAAATTCAGCAAATGTTTGTTGCATCATCTCATTAGTGATATTCCTCCGACACCCAATCCCAAGGACATTAACCCGCGGAATAACGTGGATAGCATCTTTATTTTTAGCGAATCTAGAATGATCTGAAACGATAACTAACGGCACCCCATCTTGATGCTCATTTATCTTTGTTAATACTTCAAAGCCATCGAACTGCTTTACATAGTGTCGTAAGTAGGGTTCAATATATAGTTCAACCTTGTTACCTTCAGCTAATAATCGGTTTATTTTTTTCGTGTTTTCTTTAAAATTTGGGTACCAACCATTAACTCGTTTTGCCAAAACATCAAGTGATTGAACCTTTTCCGTATCTGTTGCGGTGGTAATAACAGGGGTTGCTCCTGTTAACCTAGCAATTAATTTTGTCCATTGATTTGCTCCGCCAACGTGTCCTGAAAGAAGACTAATTACGCTGTTAGCCTGCTCGTCCATTACGATAACTGCAGGATCTACCGTCTTATCAACAATTACTGCTGCCAATGAACGGACTACAATCCCTGTTGCCATTATGCAAATAACACAATCATACTGTTTAAATAGTCGATGCATCGTCGCTGTAAATTCGCCCTTAGGATAATAATTTTCTTTCCCTTGAGCTAACCGTTGTGGTAAGACGACTTCCGTATGATATGACTGTTCTTGTAAGTGTTCTTGCAATTGACGGGCAGTTTTCGCACCACCTGCTGTTAACGCTATGATCACAAACCGTTTCATTTTTACTTACTCTTTTTACGGAACATTGTACTAAAGCCTGCATCATAAAGGTGTGAGTAATTGTATTCATCCCCAAGGAACTTTCCAACCATAATCAATGCAGTTCGGCGAATATCGGCATCATGGACCTTTTCAGCTATATCTGCTAGTGTTCCACGGACAACTTTCTCATCAGGCCAAGTTGCCTTATAAATAACTGCAGCTGGCGTATCTGTCGGGTATCCGCCGTCCTCAAGTTGTTTAACTACTTTTTTAATTCCCTGAACGGAAAGGAAAATTACCATTGAAGTTTGGTGCTGAGCTAATGACTTAAGTGATTCGCCTTCTGGTACTGGTGTGCGTCCCGCCATTCTTGTAATAATGACACTCTGTGCAACTTCTGGGACTGTATACTCAACACCCATACTTGAAGCTGCACCAAGAAATGAACTAACACCAGGAACGCATTGATATTTTATCCCGCGTTTTTTCATTTCTTCAATTTGTTCACGAATCGACCCATAAATTGAAAAATCACCAGTCTGTAGCCGTACGACTGATTTATCGTTTTTCACCGATTCTTCCATTCGGTCAACAATATCATCTAAGGTCATCTTCGCACTATCATACTTTTCAGCACCATCTTTGCAATAATTTAGTAAGTCCGTGTTAATTAATGAACCGGCATAAATTACTACATCAGCTTCTGATAATAATTTATATCCCTTTAACGTAATTAAGTCCGTTTCACCGGGACCTGCACCTACAAAACTTACAATTGCCATTTTAATCATCCTTTCTACTTTTGCGCACTTACAATAATTGTTGGATTGTTCGGCTTAAAGAAATGTCCTTTGCCTAACTTATGCCAACGCAAAACACCTACTTCAATTAATTCAATCTCCTTAAATCCATTATCCTGTAATAATTTTTCAACCTGCATTGCATTCTCAAACAGAATGAAGTTTAAGCCAATTACACCGCCTTCAGTTAAATGAGTGCTTGCAAAGCGAATAATTTCATTAAGATGCGCACCGCTACCGCCAACAAAGATCGCATCATATTTTTGGCCTGGTATATCTGCTGGGGCGGTACCCTGAATTAATTTAATATTATTCAAGCCAAATTTATTTATATTTTGCTGAATAATATCAATACCATCCGGATTCATTTCAACTGCCGTTACAGCTAGTTGTTTAAATTCACGGGCAGCTTGAATACTAATACTTCCAGTTCCTGCACCGACATCTAACATCGATTTCTTATTGCTTAAGTCTAGTTTATCAATACTAATTGCCCGTACCTCTGATTTAGTCATCGGCACCTTATTTCTTAAGAACTCTTCATCACGCATCGGTAATAATCACCACATTCATCTCATAATCACGATTCTCAATCGTTTGCTCGTCATACTTAGTTATTTGTTCATCAGGATAGCTAAGTTTCTCCCCCACGTAAATAATTCGATGGAGACCACGTTTTTTTATTGCCTGACCTATTTCGTAAGGGCCAATTACCTTATCCGTTACCATTCCTACTTTCGGGTGTTTTAACAAAAAATCAAAGTCTGGCACACGACCATGACTACTCGTTAGGTAACAGTCATTCATCGATATTTGTAATTGGTGAAACATATATTGAACTGAACTAATCCCCGGAACAATTTTGACTTTCTGGTCACGTAATTGGTTTCTTATCCAAGTTCCAATACCATATAAGAGCGGATCACCAGACGCAAGCAACACTATGTTCTTTTGCGGATTAGCTTGTAAGTAATCTTTTAATTCAGCTAACCGAGGTAGTTTCATATGTTTTTCCGCCATATCTGGAAAAATAGCCAATTGTCGTGATGAGCCAATCACCACATCCGCTTGGGCTAGACATTTGTGTGTTCCTTGCAGCATGTATTCTTGATCACCTGGACCGATTCCTAATACTGTAATCATTGCCACTCACCCTTGATCTCTTGAAGCGGTTTGCTTGCAGCTAAGAAGCCGCTCTCACGAGAAAATATTACTGCATCAATTTCAACGTGTGGTTCACGATGAGCAAGCAATTTTTCTGCACGCAACTTAATCTTATCGGCAATCATCTGGTATACCTCTTGATAACCGGCTTCATCAATCATTTTAATCATTGAAATTGTTGTTAAACACTGGTTAATCTTTCGTAAAAATGCTGTTGGCACGCCACCCATTAAAGCAAGGTTAGCAACCATTATTTCAGCGCGAGCATCCGCATCTTTACTATGAGTAGAAAAAATTCCGCCAGCAACTTTAATCATTTTCCCTAAGTCCCCAACAATTAGCACTTTAGTAAAACCAAGCCGCTGAGTTTCATGTAAAACATAACCAACAAAGTTACTCATCTGTACGAGCTTGGCATTCGGTATCCCAAGCTCATCCTTGGCGAAGTCCTCACCATAGTTTCCTGGAACTAATACAATTGTGTTATCGCCACGTTTTCTATGAATATTCATCTCAATTGAAATTGAGTGTTTCCAACTCGATTCAGACATCGGAGTAACAACACCACTTGTTCCTAAAATCGAAATGCCACCAACGATTCCTAACCGCGGATTATAGGTAAGCTTTGCTATTCTTTCGCCTTCTGGAACCGAAATAACGATATCTACGCCGCGCTTCTCACCTACTTCTTCACGTGCCGCCGCCTTGATAACTCGCCGTGGTGTTGGGTTTATGGCTGGCATTCCGGGCTTATTGGCAAGACCTTCTTTAGTTACCCTACCAACGCCTTTACCGCCATCAAGATGAATCTCATTATCGTCACGTAGCTTTACCGTTGCAAAGATCAACGCGCCATCAGTTGCATCCTGGTCATCGCCGCCATCCTTTTTTATCGCGCAGCTTGCTTGTTGTTCATCAAAATCTGTTTGCTCAACATCAAAAATTGCTGTTTTTCCATTAGCTGCATGTACCGTTACTGTCTCTTGCGGCTCCTGATTTAGCAACGTCCTAATTGCCGCTACTGTTGCTGCAGTCGCTGTTGTTCCTGTTGTAAATCCTTTCCGCAGTTTACGTCCGTTATAGTAAACGTAATTATCTTCTGAATTATTGTTTGGTGTGACGGCCATATTCATCACCTAACTTTTCAATATCCATGTTGTACATCACGGCATTAATCAGTGCTGCAGCCAGATTACTTCCACCCTTTCTACCGAGTGCTGCAATTGCCGGAATATTTGATTCATACAGTGCCTGCTTACTCTCAGCTGCTTCAACAAAACCAACCGGTACACCAATTACGGCTGCTGTTTCCAATTGATTTTCATTGACCATCTCAATGATTTTGCAAAGGGCAGTTGGTGCGTTCCCGATAATAAATATTTTTTGTCGTGAATCATTAGCTGCTACTTCAACAGCGGCCATCGAACGAGTAATCCCCTTCTCTTTAGCCATTTCGATAACTCGAGGATCACGAATCAAACAATGATAGCTCACACCAAGTTTATCCAATCGCCGCTTATTAATTCCTGACAATGCCATGGTAGTATCAGTATAGATAACTCCCCGATTCATCAAGACACCTTTTATTTTTTCCAATACATTATGGGTAAACTTCAAATTCCTTAAATAATCAAAATCAGCAGTTGTATGAATTGCCCGTTTGATTACTGCTTCTTGTAACGGATTCTCAAACCGATAATCAGGGTCTATCTTTTCAATCTCTTCTTGAATAATTTGAAAACTCTTATCGGTTATTTGATGGGGAATTGTAATATAACTTTCTTTTTCCATCCTTCTCACTTCCAAACAATTAATAATCTAATAAGTTCAAAACATCCTAAGCTAAGCAATGATGCCATATATAACATCGTAATCGTCCGCCTTAAATGCCAGTTAGCCGCAACTACTAGATGATTATTTCCAATATATGGCTTTTTTACTAACTCGCCAAAGTAATAGTGCGGGCCGCCCAGCTGAAGATGAAGTGCTCCTGCTACTACCGCCTCACTAAATGCGCTATTGGGACTTAAATGCTTCTCACAATCTCTTTTACCGACTGCAATCGCTTCGCTAGTATCATCACGAAGTATCCAACTGCTGATTATTAGGAAAAGCCACGTTAATCGGGCTGGGATGTAGTTTGCGATGTCATCCACCTTAGCGGAAAATTCACCAAAATCCCGATACTTTTCATTTCTATATCCAACCATCGAATCTAGCGTGTTAATTGCTTTATACATTAATCCGAGAACCGGCCCGCCGATAACTAAAAACAGCAGCGGGGCGACCACACCGTCACTCGTATTTTCGGCAACCGTCTCAATTGTCGCTTTAGTAACTTCTTCAGCACTTAAATTCTCGGTATCGCGACCAACAATCATGCCTACTTGGTAACGCGCTTTTTTGAGGTTTCCCTGCTTAAGACTTTTCATTATTTTTTCTGCTTCAATTGCTAATTGCCGAGCAGACAAACAAGTGTAACTTAAGTATGTCCCTACAATCATGTATAAATAGTAATTAAACATTGCTAATTGCATTACAACATAGGCTACAAGACCAGTGCCACCGACCGTAATCAGCCATGTTGCTACGCCTAAGTATTTACGCTTTTTCCTAGAATACTCCGGCTTATTAAACTTCTTTGTTAACACTGCGATTAATCGTCCAATTGCTTTTACTGGGTGTGGCCAAGGATGAGGATCACCAATCAAAAGATCGAGGACAAACGCGAGCAACACCATAATTACAATGTTCATTGCATCTCAGCTCCTAAATTGCGCAAAAATTGAATAAATAATTGCTGATTTTGATAGAAATGAACGTGGAGGTAGCTAGCAAATGTTCTTCTTACTTGATATCCGCCATCCCATGCATCCACTATCTTGTTATCCCGAATTTTCTGCATATTGAGAACTGAAGTTAGATGCTTATCTAGGGGTGTAAACGTAGAATGGTGGAATTCATGTCCAATAATTTTTTGTCCCTTGTTTCCTAGCAAGCAATCTTGTTTAGGATAGGCAACACAATAGCCAAATTTCTTTAAACGCGAGGTCATTTGACTCTCACCATTAAAAATTCCAACCATTGAGTAATTCTTATTCTCTTCTCGTAATGTTTTTCCCAAGTACATCAGGCCGCCACACTCAGCATAAATTGGCTTTTGGGCTTGAGAAAATGCCATTATTTCGTTTTTCATTGCTACATTTGCGGCCAGCTGGGCAGCAAACTCTTCTGGGTAGCCGCCTCCAAAATACAAAGCATCCACATTAGGAAGCTTCTTGTCTTTAAGAGGGCTAAACGGAACTAATTCAACACCCGCTTTTTTAAGCAAGCTTAAGTTATCCGCATAGTAGAAGTTAAACGCCTTATCCTTTGCGAGGCCCAACCGGAGTTTTACCATTATTTTGGAAAATGGATCGCGATAAACATTAGTAAGCGGTCGGGCAATTTCAACTAATTGCTCAAGATCAATATGTTTCTTAACTTCTTCTGCTATTAATGAAATTTTTTTATCAATGTTTGGCAACTCATCATCTGGGACTAATCCTAATTGGCGTGATGGCAAACTCAATGCTTCATTGTGCGGTAGGTAACCTAAAACCGGTAAGTTCAAGTATCGATGAATCGCTCCTGCAATCAGTTCATAATGATTTTTGCTCATTACATTATTAATAATGACTCCCTTTATCGGTACAGCAGGATCAAACTCAATAAATCCCTTTAAGATTGCTGCGGCTGAAGTAGAAGTAGCACGCGCATTAATTACTAAAATAACTGGAATATTTAATTGTTTGGCGATACTAGCAGTCGAATAAGCATCTTTATCTGTCCCAAGTCCGTCATATAATCCCATAACGCCTTCAACAATTCCTAAATCAATCCCTTTTGTATCAGCTGTGAATAAATAATTTAACGTTGCTGGTTCAGGTACGAGATAATTATCAAGATTACGTGCGGGACGTTTAGTTATTCTAGTATGAAATTTTGTATCAACATAATCAGGTCCTACTTTATATGATTGAATTTTATACTGGTCGTTCAATGCTTTTAATATTCCAAGAACTGCTGTCGTTTTGCCTGAACCACTTGTTACCCCTGCAATCAAAACTTTTTTCATCTTTCATCACGCCCTAAAACTTTCTTTAGCGTATTCACAAGCAATACATTATCCTGCGGACCTTTTACTGCCACTCGATAATATTCTGATCCAAGTCCTTCATAGTCGTCACATTGACGAATTAAAATCCGTTGCCTTATTAACTTCTCTCTTAAGTCCGGATCAGAGCACTTGAACAGAAAGAAATTAGTAACACTAGGAAAGACTTTTATTGCTTTAATCTTTCTAAGTTCTTCATATAACGCCGGTTGCTGTACATCCAGCCATTGATGAGTTAACTCTATGTATCTCTTAGCCCTAAACATATTTTGACCAAATACATCAGCGATTCCATTAACTGACCATGTATTTTCTTGGACTTTTATTAATGATTTCAACTTATCATTTTTTGCAATTCCATAACCCAGCCTTAATCCCGGTATTGCAAAGAACTTAGTTGCAGCACAAACAATGTATACTCGGTCTTGATCCGTCAATTCGGTAACAAAGCTTGGCTGGCTACCAACTGTCAAATCGATAAAAGATTCGTCTAAAATTAACAATCGATGATGCTTATTACAGAAATCGGTAAGCATCCTTAAATCTTTAGGGGAAATTATCTGACCGGTAGGATTATTAGGACTAGTTAAACAAATGACGGTTATTTCATGATGAGCCCTCAGCAAATCAATAAGTTTATCTATCTTAAGGACAAAATCATTCTTCTCTTGTAACTGATAATGGTGGACTTTTACTCCCGTCCGCTTAAATAAACGTTCATATTCGCCAAACGTTGGTGCTAATATTAATGCATCAGTCGCTTTTTCAGCCCTAATAGCTTCATCCAATATTTCGGTAGCGCCATTTCCAACAAACACATCATCTGCATCTACATCAAGCTGTCCTGCAATTGCTTTTTTCAGTTCAGGATACTTCGGGTTAGGGTATACTTCGATATTAGCAAATGACTGTACTAATACATTCCAAAGGTCAGAAGGAAAACCTAGTGGATTAATATTTGCGCTAAAGTCCCTTATCTCTTCAACAGGGACGTTTAATTTTTTCGCTACTTCCTCAATATTTCCGCCATGATGAATTTTACTCACAATACCACCGCCAGTTCTATAGTAAGCGTTTTCTTATACGCTTATTAGATTACGATGTTCGTTTAACAAGTTCAATAGTTAACAACACATATGACAAAGAAAGATTAATCATATTTGGATTAGTTAAGAAAAAATAATTATTAGTTTCTTGTAGTCCCCATTTTTGTCTTTTTTTGCAAATCTATTAGTATATTTTTGTAATTTCCGTTAACTACCCTTTTATTTCGATGTGATAGCATTATATTTTTGAGTTTTTTAACCGCTTTTAGTATTATTTAGTCGATTATTGTAAAATCAGCCGACTCATTATTGTTTAAGGAGTAAAATTAGAGCAAAATAATGAAAGGATTAAGTCAAATGAAAATCTACACCAAGAATGGCGACAAGGGTCAAACAAGGATCATCGGAAAGCAAATCCTCTTCAAAAGTGATCCACGTGTTGAGGCATATGGAGAAATTGATGAGCTTAATTCATGGGTCGGTTATACTAGATCACTTTTAACCCCGCAAACAGCAAAGTTATCTAATGAATTAGAAGAAATACAACAACTGTTATTTGATTGCGGGCACGATTTAGCGACTCCTGCTGAAGACGAACGACATTCATTTGAATTTCATCAAAAAGAGCCAACAGCTTGGCTTGAACAAAAAATTGACACTTACACAGAAACAGTTCCAGCAGTAAAAAAGTTTATCCTTCCGGGCGGCAGTCAGGTAGCTTCTGCACTTCATGTTGCGCGAACAACTACTCGTCGTGCAGAAAGACGCATTGTTCTATTGATGCAGGAAGAAGAAATAAACCAAGACGTGTTGAGCTTTATTAACCGCCTTTCTGATTACTTCTTTGCGGCAGCTCGATATGCCAACTATCTTGATCAAAAACAGGACGTACTCTACCGCAACAGCAAAGACGTGTTTCACTAGCCCCCACAAAAAAAGAGAAATTACACTTCAGAATTAATCTGAGTGTAGTTTCTCTTTTACTTTACAAAAATATTTTGAAATTGCGGATGTGTTTCTAAATAGCTTTTAGCAAATGGACAGTTAGCCTTTACTTGGCGGTCCGCTCCTTCAACAAGCCACATTAGCGTTGTCATTATCTTGTTTGCGAGCCCTTGACCGCGACATTCAGGAGCCACCGTAACTTCCTCAATCACTACCGTTTTTCTCTCTGAATTATCCAATGTGATTGTCGCAATCTTAGTTCCTGAACCATCTAATAATGCCAATTCATTTGGTGAATAGCAGAAATTATGCCCCATATCAATACATGCTTGATATGGCAAGCTACTCTCACCGATAAATTGGGCAAAATCTTTAATATCCTGAGCTAAACGGCTTGCAAGTTTTGTATCATGATTACGGCCATCCTTGAATACTGATTGAACATTACCAATCGCAATTGTACAATTCATTACCCTCATCCCCAAGTACCGTAATACCTGGTGAAGGTGTGCATTAGCAATAATACCTCCCTTTTCGCCTGCAGAATCAGTCATTGCTAATACTGGCTTTCCCATCAAATGCTGGTTAGGCGAAGGAACCGAAAGAACATCTAATGCGTTTTTCAATCCCCCTGGAATCGAATAATTATACTCCTGTGTCACAATCAGTAACGCGTCGACACTATCTGTTGCTTTTCTAAATGCTTGCCATTCGATTGGCGGCTTTTTCTCTAAATCCGGATTATAGAACGGTAATATTGAGTAATTCAACTCTACAAACTCAAGACTAGTAGGAAGAGCAGTAAAATAATCAGCTACCTTTCGACTGTATGAATCTTTACTTAAGCTACCAATTAATACCCCAACTCTTGCCATTATAACCATTCCTTTCAAACTACTTACTTAGTCGCAGTTTCAACCAATCCTTTTGCAAATGTATTTAAGCGTTCAATATCTTCTTCATAAGGCTCTAAATCGATCTTCACTTTTTCAGCCCCTGATGTTGCCCCTGCCTTTTTAAATGCTTCATCAAAGTGATCAACGGTTGTATTAAAATATTCACCATAAAATTTATCGCCTGAGCCTGCAACTCCATAGACCTTGCCCGTCAAATCCGTTTCCTGGAGGTCATCATAAAAATCTAGTCCCTCTTCGGGCATTGCGCCTTCGTCATATGTATATGCGCATACAACTAAAATGTCGGCCTTAGCAAACTCAGTAACATCCGTCTGAGAAATCTCTGACTCAATCACTTTTACGTTTAATTTCGTTAAACTATCACAAACAATATTTGCAACTTCCTCATTATTGCCAGTCATTGTGGCATAAACTACATGTGCCGTTAACATTTTGTATTCCTCACTTAATTATTTAATATTCCATGGCTATGTGTAACCGCTTTTATTATAATACAGTTAAATAGTATAATTTTATAGAATTTACTGGAGGCAGTAACATGAAAAGGACTATGTTTATTGGTGCAATCGCTTGTGGAAAAACAACACTTACCCAACGTTTAGAACATCAGCAAATTAGATATAACAAAACGCAAGCTGTTGAGTTCACTTCAAATATCATTGACACACCAGGTGAATACATGGAACATCACAATATGATGAGCACGCTCCGTGTAACTTCAATGGATGCGGATATCGTGGTTTTATTACAAAGTGCTGTTGATAAGCGATTGGTTTTCCCTGCTGGTTTCTGCTCAATGTTTAGTAAGCCAACAATCGGCGTTATTACTAAAATTGATTTGGTAAATGACCCAGCTGATATTGAATATTCAAAAAAACTATTGCTTAGTGCCGGAGTCAAAAAGGTTATCCCCATCTCCGCCGTCAAAAATATCAATATCGATAAATTGCTTGCAGAGCTTAATTAATTAATATCCACAAGTGATTTATTAAATGACTATTCCAAATTATATATAATCCTGCTAAAACGTATACGATCTTACTTCCATAATTACCATATTTTTCTAATAATCCTGCAATCGGACCGAATGAAATAATTGCTTTCCCTAATAAGATAAGGATAATTGAACAAATTGTAAAAATTATTCCAATCTGGAGTATTTCCAGCCACGATAAATTTACCGCCCAAGGAATATAAACGGCTAAGTTATCACCGCCAAGGCTTAAACAAAACAAGAACAATGATATAAAACCCGTATTAATATTCTCATTATCATCGTCATTTTGACCGAATACTGCTAGAAAAATTAAAACGATTCCCATAAAGCCCGTAATCCAGTCAGGAAAAAGCGCTGCTAAGCCTTTTCCTAACACTACCCCTAAAATCCATAACGTAATCGTTGCTGTAACAAAAGCAATAATTGGCAATCGATAGTTATAGTTTCGTAAAACGAATAACAGGGCAATGAAAGTATCAATGTTCAACCCGATAAAAATCATTAGGACTGCCAAAAGATTCATAATTTATCAATTCCTTTAAGTGGCCTGTTATAATAACATACCTTCTGCTTTCCAGTCACCGGATCAACTTGAATTTTACTAACACTCAAATTTCGCGGATTCTTAAAAGCAGTACCGTCTGTGTTATTCAAACACAAAGAGATAATATTTTTGATTACCCAGCCGTGTGTCACAACTAAGATTGTTTGACTAGGATATTCTCGTGAAATTTCAGTAACAAACGTCCAGACTCTCTTCCGTGCATGTGCGAAGCTTTCACCATTGTTGATTTCAATCGAGTGCGGATAAACATCGTTGGTTTCCGAATCAAAATATGTTGTGTACTGCCTTTTCAAGTCAGCAATCGCCGTTCCGTTCCACTGTCCATATGAGATTTCTGACAGTCGTGAATCAACCCGCACATTGATATTGGTGTGATTACAAATGATTTTACTGGTCGCTAATGCTCTTTTTAACGGACTAGTGTAAGCAAAATCAATTTGGTTATGCTTTAACACTTCTTGATAGGCTTTTGCATCTGCAATGCCCCGCTCTGTTAGTGTTGCAAGCCTATTATTTAGCGTTCCCTGAATATAATTTAGCCGATTCGCATAAGTTTCACCATGACGGATTAAAAGAAGAGTTGTCATTACTATCACCTAAAATAATTATGTATAAATAAAGCAGTTAATAATGTTACCGCTTTACTTATTTTAATCATATCGTAAGATGGGCAAAAGCTTAACCGTAAAATTAAGCTTTTGCCCATCTTTACTCAAGTATTCAAACAACTTAAATTACTTTTCTAGGTACAGATACTTTAACTGTTCAACCATTGAATTACTAATTTGCAAGACATCATGTAAATAATTTTGCATTCCGCCATATTTAGAATTGATTAGAGAGATTGCCTGATCATAATAACACTTGTTAGCTGTTGAAAGATCATAAATTGAGTGCAAGTAATTCTCACCCAGATCAGCCTCCACAGCAAAGCGCAACCGTTCCTTTATTCTTTTAACAGAAGTTTTATTAGTTAAAATATAATCCTCATAAATTGTGGATTCTGGAACACCTAGCAAACTTAGCAAGTAAATAGCTGCTAACCCTGTTCGATCTTTTCCTGCCGAACAATGAAACAAAATTCCGCCTTGCGTTGAATGCAGGCATAGTTTTTTTATAAATTGATGAAAAGCTTCCTGCGCTTGCTCATCAGTAACAAATTGGCGATACACAGATAGCATCCGATTAAATCCCGCTCGCGGATCTTTGGAAAATACTTTCCGCGCTTCAATAATGTCAACGTTGCTCTCAGTAATATCATTATCAAATACTGGTATTCGAATATACTTTATCAATGATGTTAATTGGTCCGGATACAATGCAACTTCTGATGTTGAGCGGAAATCAATCACTGCCCTTATGCCATACCTATAAAGTTCTCGTTGCTCAAATCGATCAAAATAGGAGAGATGCGCAGAACGAACGAGAGTGTTCCATTTTAAGACCTGACCGTTTAGCGTCTTATACCCGCCAAGATCACGAAAATTAAAACCATTATTAAACGTCAAGATCCGCTGGTGCGTCGTCATTTTGCATCCCCCTCCTTTCTAAAGAAGTGTATTCATTCATACAATTTACTGAATGAATACACTTCTAAACTATGTTCGTGTAATCTCAGGAACATCAAAACCTAGTAATGCATGTAGTTTATCAACAACATGACGCAAAGCCGATTCAACCTCGGAAACTTCACCGACGATAACAACTGACCCACTAAAACGATCAATAAAACCTAAGGTAACGTTACTGGATTTTGTTGCAATATCACCAGCAATAATTGATGCTTCACTAGGCGTAATTGTTAGAATCCCAAGTGCATTTTTAGGTGTCTGAATTCCCAATTTTTCGTAAATATCTGGCGTAGGATTGGCTACAATATGGGCTAATGTCACCTGCTTACCTGGAACATATTCTTGAATTGTTCGTTGAATATCCTGTCTAGCCATAACACCATCCCTATCCTACTGTTGCTGAGTTACATTCATTACATCACGAGCAATAATGATCTCTTCGTTTGTCGGAATAACTGCAACCTTAACTTTACTATCCGGTGCTTCAATACTAAGCGCATTCTGCTTATTTTTTTCTTCATCAATCTTAACCCCAAGATAATCAAGGTTTTTACAAATTTGACTACGAATATAAGCAGCATGTTCGCCAATTCCCGCAGTAAATACTAAGGTGTCTAATCCGTCAAGGTCAGTTGTATAAGCACCGATATATTGCTGAATCGAGTGAACAAATACATCTAATGCTAACTGAGCACGTTCATTACCATTTTTAGCCGCACTTTCAATTTCCCGTTCATCATTAGAAATTCCTGATAATCCCTTTAAACCGGAATCTTCATTCATAATTCGGCGCATTTCGTGAGAATCAATGTTAAGTTCTTCTTCTAAAAATGGAATTATTTCTGGATCAATATCCCCACAACGGGTTCCCATTACAACCCCTGCTAAAGGTGTAAAGCCCATTGATGAGTTAACTGACTTCCCGTCTAAAATTGCTGAAACGCTCGATCCATTACCCAAATGGCATGTAATCATGCGGCGCGTCTTTTCTTTTCCAAATAATTCCCGTGCCTTTTCAGAAACATATTGGTGGGAAGGAGCATGGAACCCATAACGACGAATTTGATATTTTTCATAAAACTCATATGGCAAAGCATACATATAAGCCTTCTTAGGAATCGTATGATGGAACGAATTATCGAAAGTAACAACTTCTTTGGCATCTGGAAGGAATTTCTCAAAAGCCTTTATTCCCGCTAAACCATTTGGATTATGGAGAGGAGATAATACCTTTAATTCATCAATTCGTTTTTCTACTTCTGGAGTGACCGCTACTGCATGCGTATAGTAGCTCCCACCATGAGAGATACGGTGACCGACACCGTAAATTTCAGACTTATCCTTGACAACCCCGCTTGACATCAGAACATCAATTATATGATCAATTGCTTCTGAATGATTCTTTAATGGTAGTTGTCTAGTTTCTCCAGTTTTTTCAGTTTTGTATGAAAGCTGACTTGTTGAAGAACCGAGATTTTCTGCAGAGCCGCTAATTAATAATTTTTCTTCTGGCATCAAATAAAGTTTAAATTTGATTGATGAACTACCAGAATTAATTGCAAGTATTTTTTTAGACATCTAATCACTCCAAATAAACTAAGTTAACGAATTATTGCTTCGTAAATCATCTTCAGATCATCATCTGAAGGAACAACCGGATTGCCTGGGAATGTTGCGTCCTTCTTCGCGTTAGCAACAACTGTATCGGCAGCTGCTTCTGCTTTTGCGTGATCAACTCCAAATGCTTGGAGGGTCATTGGACAATTCATTTGCCGTGCCATTTCACGAATCTTTGCAATCAGCCGCTTAACAGCCAAACGGTCACCAACCCCAGGTGCAGCAATTCCGGCTTTCTTAGCAGCAACTGCAAACTTGTGCAGAGCCTCCTCACAGTGTTCAGCATTATATGCAACAACATATGGTAATAACATTGTGTTTGCTAAACCATGAGGAACGTGGAAGTTAGCACCTAATTGGTGGGCAATTGAATGACAAATACCAAGTCCAGCAATATTAAAGGCTGTTCCCGCAATATTAGACGCTTCATGAACAATCTTACGTGCGTCAACATTGTCACCATGACGGTAACATTCAACAAGACATTTAGTTACCGCATCAATTGCTTCTTCTGATAATGCAACGGTAAATAAATTAGCGTCCTTAGCAACTAATGATTCAAGGGCATGAGTTAAAACATCCATTCCAGAATAAGCAGTAACACTCTTTGGTGCAGTCATAACCAATTTAGGATCAAGCAAAGCACAGTCTGGTGTTAAATAGTCTTCAAGAATTGGAATCTTACGATGTTCTTTAGTATCAGAAATAACAGCGGTATTTGTAACTTCTGAACCAGTTCCACTTGTTGTTGGAATTGCAATATACTCATTAATCTTGCACTTACCAAGTTTTTCACCAAAGAAGCGAATTCCTTTACCGGTGTCCATTGCAGAACCACCACCGATACCAATTACAATTGTTGGTTTCAGCTTTAAGAATTGTTGAACCCCTTCCATAATCTTATCCAGTGGTGGATCTGGGACAACATCAGAGAAAATCTCGCATTTATTACTATCATTAATATGACTTTCAATTTCCTTTAATGTGTCACTACCTGGCAAGAATGAATCACAAACTAATAAAATTCGTTCATTTTGAAGGGTTTCTAACTCCTTCAAACTATCTGTTCCCGAATAAATACGGGTTGGCATACTAAATTTTTCCATCGGCATTATGCCTCCCATTAGTACCAATTACGGACTGAGAACCCTTGTGGCGAATTCAAACGAACACGGCGAGTAAAGGTTCTTGCAGTACATGTTCCTTCACCAGTTGGCGTAGCAATTGTTAATGCTGAAGCACCTGAGTGAGCACCATTATCAGCAACACCTGTTCCAACATAGGATGGACCATTAACAACAAAGATTGAACATTGCATCCGGTGAGCAGCATTATTAATATGCTTCAAATTATTAGAATGAATAGTTGCAGTATGGTGGTTGCCTTGCTCTACTTCAACAGCGGTATTTAAGACGTCATCAAACGTTGGGCAAGAAACAACCGGTAAGATTGGCATTAACATTTCTGTCATTACTAATGGATGTTCCTTTGGTAATTCACAGATAATTTCTACCGGATGACCAGTGTATGGAATATTAGCTTGGTCTAAGATGTAGGTTGCATCCTTACCAACAAACTTCCGATCAGGAGCACCATTATCTTGAATGCACATATCAGCAAGTTTATCAGCCTGCTCACGGTTAACAACAAAAGCACCTTCATCTTGCATCTTCCGGATTAATTCATCCTTAATGCTGCTTTCTGCAACAACTTCCTTTTCAGCAGTACATAAAATATCATTATCAAATGAAGCTGAAGTAATAATATTATGCGCAGCTAGGTCGATATCAGCTGTAGCATCAACCATTGCTGGAGGATTACCTGGGCCAGCACCAACAGCCTTCTTACCACTAGTCATTGCTTGGTGAACAACAGCAGGTCCACCGGTTACGGCAAGCATAGCAATATCTGGATGCTGCATCATCTGTTGAACGGATTCAATTGTTGGTGTTTCGATACTTACAACTAAATTGTGAAGACCGGTTGCATCAGCAATGAAGTCGTTCATCTTTTCAATCGTCCAACGAGTTATGTTCTTAGCACCAGGGTGAGCACCAAAGTATAGCGTATTTCCACCAGCAAGCATCATAATTGCATTTGCAATAACTGTTTCAGAAGGATTTGTACTTGGACCAACAGCACCAATAACACCGTATGGTAACCGTTCATACATAACCATTCCGCCATCGCCGTTTTCAGTGACTGGTTCAAGGATTTCTGGGCCTGGAGTGTTGTATAAAGCATTATGCAATTTAGCAATCTTTGCTTCTACCGTTCCCATTCCAGTTTCTTCTTTGATGTCCTTTGCCATCTTTTCAATATATGGACGGAAACCTTCCTTGATAGCATCAATTACTTGTTGCCGAACCGCAATTGGCTTGTCACGGTATACTTCTTGAGCAGCTTTAGCAGCAGCAATTGCATCATTAACATTGGTAAAAATACCACGATGTCCATCATCGTTGGTAACTGCTGTACTGTTAGAACTAGCATTATCTAATTCTTCCGCTAGGATCTTGCGAACAGCACTTTCAATATCATTGATCTGCATATCTATTTACTCTCCTTCAAGAATTCTGCAACAGCAGCTTCACAAATTGATTGATCTTCTTCAACCAATCCACCGCTAACACCAATTGAACCAATAATTTCATCATTAATCTTCAATGGAATACCACCAGCAAATGATGCTAAGCGACCATCAAGCATTGTTTCCATTTGGTACAATCCGGCACCAGGTTGGATATCTTTACTGATATCTTTTGTTGGTTCCTTCATTGCAAGTGCAGACCATGCCTTTTTAGGAGCAAGCGTACAACTTACTAAGTTAGCATTTGGCATATGGTAACTCATTTGAAGTACTTGATCAGCCTTCATAATTGCAATTGTTACGCCTACGCCAAGCTCATTAGCACGGGCAACAGCTGCATCAATTACCTTTTCCATTTTATGACGATCAAATAAGTTCTTAGAATTATTGCTATTGATTACGCTTTCAACAATCTTACTAATTTGTTCTTCATTCATTCTTAACGCACGTCCTTTTCTTCCTGATAACGTTGATAGATTTTAATCACATTATCAGTAACTGTATTTAATAAATCCTCGTAGTCCTCATCACGAGCCACGATATACAGGAAATCAGATAATCGGTTTACGTATCGCTCTAACTCTGGACGAAACTTAACATCTTTTGATAATCTGACAAATAATCTTTCGGCTCGTCGACAAATCGTCCGACAAACATGGAGTTGTGCACCAGCAGTACTTGACCCCGGTAAGATAAAGCTATGAACTGGCGGCAACTTAGCTGTATATTCATCGATTATTTTTTCTAATCGACGAGTATCTTCATCGGTAATAATTTTACTTTTATCTGTAAAATATTGCCTTTTTTCGGTAGCTATCTCACCTTGAAGAAAAAACATCTTATATTCGACTTCTTGCAGAAGTTTTTTATTACGTTTACTCTCACAAAATTTATCTGCCAAACTGATATTGGCATTTAATTCATCAAAAGTTCCGTAAGTTTCAACTCGCAAAGAGTCTTTAGGCACCCTTGTACCATCAAATAAGCTTGTTTCTCCTTTGTCACCACCTTTTGTGTAAATAGCCATTTTAATTCCTCCAATGTGTACTACTTATCAAAACGGTCAATTATTCCTACAATAGTACAATCATTAACATCCCTAGGTTGGTCCTCATCACGTTCTCTATCAGCACGTCTTGCACCAGCGCCTCTTACGATTAATACATTGTCACCAATCCCAGCATTTACCGTATCGGCTGCGACCTGTTCAAATCTCACCGGTTGCTGGTCAGAATTAATCTGCTGGACAATCATTAGCTTTTTCCCAACTAGAGATGGATCCTTTTGGGTTGCAACAACACTACCTACTACTCTCGCCATATACAATTTTCTTCAGTCCTAATCTTAATTTTTATTTTTTTATAGTTACAAATATCAATCGCTTCATCAGTAATAAACTGCTTTTGATATCTGACAAGAATTGATTTATCTGGTTTAGCAGCTATTTCTCCTCTTGTAATAATTCGATTATGACTGGCAATCACTGGCGATTCATTATCAACAACAAAGAGGATTGGCCAGTCTAAAATCATCATTCGTGGAATAAAATTAACCATTTGTTCGTTAATCAAAAAATAAAATTTAACATCATAGCTAATTCCTTCTAACACCCAGTTAACCCAAGCATTAGTTTTTTCCATTGAATACAAATCCTTTACTAGACTAATTGATATATTTCTAAGAATAACTTTTCCGTTCCGCAAAAAAATTTGTTCACTAGGCGGGGCAACCTGCTGATTAAAAGAAACATCCGTACTAGTACGCTTTCGTTCTTCTAATCGGTGCATAACCTGTTGTAATAGGCTATCCATTTATTCACCCCCTCGTAATCCTTAAAGAGTTAATCTTTTTTCTTAATGATGACTTTTCCGTAAGAATTGTTACCTAGTCCAACATTTGCAGCATTGGCTTCGTCTGTATCAATATGCATTTCAAGAACGAAATCTTCACGTGGACGGGCAACAACGTCATCAAAAATTGTCTTACGTCCACCATCGCCATCAACTTCAACCTGCATAGAGTCGCCAAGCTTAACACCAAAACGTTTAGCATCTTCAAGGCTCATGTGGATGTGTCGTTTAGCAACAATTACACCTTGAATTTCAATCTCAGCATATGGTGATCGAACCTTAATTGACGGCGTACCATCAAGATCACCTGACATCCTAATTGGCGCATCTATTCCAAGCGTAAAGTTTTCAGAACGAGCAATTTCAACTTGTGAATGTGAACGATATGGTCCCATTAATCGAACATTCTTGATTGTTCCCTTTGGTCCGATTAAATCCACTGTCTGTTTTGCAGCAAAATCAGCATGTTGCCGCAACTTCTTAAGCATTTCTATTTTCTGCCCAGGGAAGAGTTTTTGAAAATCTTCTTCAGTTAAGTGAACATGGTGATTTGAAACACCAATCGGAACGAGATTAGGATTAAGGGTTTCCTTAATAATCGCCCGAATAAGCGTCCTTAAATGTTCTTCATCCATAAATAATCTTCCTTTATTTTAACTATTCAGCGTCACTGCCTGATACTGGTAAGATCTTTTCAACTTCTTCGTGAGGACGTGGAATTACGTAAGATGATACAACTTCACCAACGCCTTCAGCAGCTTGAACCCCAGCATCAACAGCGGCTTTTACAGCACCAACATCACCACGGATCATAACAGTTACTAATCCGCTACCAATTTTTTCTTGACCTGTTAATGTAACATTAGCTGCCTTTACCATTTGATCAGCTGCTTCAATTGATGCAACTAAACCTTTAGTTTCAATCATTCCTAAAGCGTTATTCATAATATATTCCTCCTATTTTTTCTTTAATTCGTTGTAATGAATGCACTTTTTATGTGGTTCACCTAATTTTCGTGGACACTTTGGATCACCGCACATGTTGCATGTGACCTTTTTATTAGAACTTACATCCTGCTCATTATCAGGACCGTCTACTGTTTTAGAATTATCTGATGACAGTGGTTCTTCATCTTTAATTGAAGATTCTTCGACCTGTTCATCTACTTTTTCATTAATGCTATCTTCAACTGGCTCCGGTTTAATCGTTATTGTTTTCTCCATCGGTTTTTGATTAGGCTCTTTCTTCTTGGGACCTTGATTTAATAAATCTGTCTTTCCTAAAGAACTTAATCCCGAAGCAGGACGACCAATAACCACTGACGTTACATACACATTCGGCAAATAATCCTTAACGGCTTCAACAGCAACCGTTACAGCAGATAGTTCACCGCTAACTTGTAATGTAACCCAGCCATTTCCCTTTGTATTTTGAATACTACTAAGGTCAACATCCGCAGTCTTTAGCATTCGATCAGCAGCAACAATAGCACCAGATAATCCATTACATTCTACATAGCCTAAAGACTTCATAACTAAATCACCTGTTTACCATTTCCTTAAAGGGAATTCCCTTTACTAATCGCGCTGCATTTGCTCCTAGAATTCGTAATTGCTTACCATCGCTAATTGTTTCATCGAATAGCGGTTTATCTTCTTTTAAATTTTTATAGTGAACGATAAAACGATCACCATCAAAAGCAATCCCAACCGATAATCGCGATGCAAGCGCCGATTGATATGCTCGGCTTACAACGTTATCAATATCGATTTCTCTGACCGCTACTGGTATTTGTTCTTCTTCAATCCCGTTAAATAGTGGTGTAGCACTCTTGGGAATAGCAGTTCCATTTTCAACACCCACGATGATTGAAGGACGCTCTGAATCATTGTTCATATTGCTTCCTTCTTTCTTCGCCATAACGGAGAATCAATCCTGTCGCAACGGCATTTCTTGGTCCTTCTATTCCACGAACATTTCCACGACCAGCAACTAAATTAAAATGCGCTAATTCATCTGTTACTAATTGTGGTATCTCGAAGTCTAAGGCAGAACCACCAACAATTACAACAAATGGAATATCACGAATGTTACCTGTTGGGCTAACGTACCTAAGAGCTCGCAATGCATTTGTTACAAACACACGCTTTTTTGCACTTTGGCGAACCAGCTTGATCTTCTCAATGCTTGGATTTCCGGTAACCGGTTCATACCCATCTGGTTTAATTACAACGACACGGGCAAACAATGACGACGGAAGCGGATCTTCAAAGAACTGTACTGATCCGTCCTCATGCCGAATTTGGAATATGTTTTCGACTTTAGCTAATGGATAGCGCTTAATATCCTCTGCCAAGTGAATGTCATTTAATCCCAATTCAGAGTTAATAATCATCGTAACCATGTCACCAGCACCAGCTAAGTGAATTGCTACAGTTTGGTCTTCTTTATTGATAATTGAAGCATCTGTTGATCCGGCACCTAAGTCAAGAATTGCAATCGGTTTATCTGTTCCTGGCGTTGTTAAAGCACCACGAATTGCAGATTCAACTTCAGCACCACCAATCTCAACTTTCGTATGGAATTCATCTTCAATTAACTTAGCAATTACTTCCATTTGAAGGTGATCAGATTTAACCATTGCAGCAATTCCAACTGCCGATTCATTAGAGAACTCACCAGCCAAACCGCCACGAACTTCTACAGGTACCTGTGTATCTACAGCCAGCAAATCTTGAATAGCAATTTCACTATTCTTCTTTCCAGTTAAGTCAGCCATTGTCTGGCGAACATTTTCAAGCATTCCACCAACATTAGTCCCAGATTCCCCGGTAATATCATTAATATGACGGAAACTAGAAACCTTCTTCATAATGGCATCAGCACCTTCTGAAACGCCGACTTCTTCTTTTCCCGTATCACCGTTAATGATAATATTTCCTGCTGGGATTACACGTGCCTTGACATCCCCTGCTGGTGTCTTAATAACAACAGCAGAGCGGTTACCAATAAGCGCACGTGAGACTGGAACAATGTTTTTAGTTTCTTCGGAATTTAATCCAAATAAGGTAGCAATACCATATGGATTCGAAAGCTGCGAGATAACCTGTCCCGGACCAGCAACCTCAACAGCTGCCAACATGTCTAACGGAACTTTATCAATCATGGCAACTTCATCAACAATCGGGATTGGCTTATTCAATCGATTATCAACTAACACACCATCATCATTTTTTAAAATTGCAGCTGTAATCTTATAACCTGAAGCAACATATGCATTAATCAACTTAGCAACGTCTTCAAAATCAATATCTTTAGGAACAACAACAATATAGTTTTTATTTTTATCAGTCTTTTTTACAAGATCTAATAGTTTAACCGTTATTCCTGCTCCTGTCCCAATACCGCCTGGAGTATCAGGATTGTGCCCGATCATGGTTGACTCAGTCACGACAGTTTCAGTAATTGTTTCCATCGCTACGTCACCAATAACCGGTGTTGCCTCATTAATCCTAATAAGATCAATATCATTAATTGTTAAATTAGCCTTATTAAGAACTTGATTGATGGAATCTCTAATTCCAACTAGGTTTTGCTTTGTACCCTTGATACCAGTAGTAGGGGCTATTCCAGAGCCAATAAAGTTAATTGTTCCATTATCGGCAACATCAGCTAACGCTACTTCAGTGGAAGAATTACCAATATCAACACCAATTACCTTTTCAGTTGCCATACAAAAAACTCCCTACTTTATCAAATACTAGTTATCACCCTTGAGCTTCTTTCGGCTTTCATAGTAATCTGCAGCTTCTTCAAACCAAGCCGCACATACTTCAGCATGATATTTATCACGAAGCTCTTTAGCAATATCTAATAATTCTTGCTTTGTCGAACGGAATGGACGTAATGCATCATACATTTGTAAGACACGATCATCTGGTACACGCGTTAATTCAGCAGCCCGTTGCAGGTTCTTTTGAATTGCTGGTCGACCAGCATTTGCGGCAATCTCACCTTGGAGTTTTAGAGCTTCTGGAGTAATACGTAATTCTTTTGGATCAACTTGGTTATTTACAACCTTTTGTAAGGTAATGTCATCAAGGTTTGATCCCTTTGGCGTCTTTACTAAATCACGGTGTTTTTGGTAAAGAGGATAGTCATCTGCTGTCATTTCCTTACCATTATTTACTGAAGTAGCACTTGCTGAACTGTCAGAAGATGAGCTATTTCCCATCTGTGCCATGATCTTTGCTACTAAATCATCAACTTCACTCATCTGTTATGCCTCCTTAATCGAACGTAACTTTGATTTCTTCTTCAGGCTTTCCAACAACAACTTGATGAGTTTCACGAATATGCATAATTGCTGAAATAGCTTGGTAGTGAATACGAGCAAGTTGATCGTTCTTAGCTGGAACTGGTTCTGGAGATTCGCCTTTAGCATACATCGCTGCATTTTTACCAATTGCCCGGAAGGTTTCTGGTGTAAGAACCGGAGCCTGTGGGAATAGTTCAAGATTACCTAATGGGTCTTGATCCTTTTGGTGAATAACAGTTGTTCCTTTAGATTGGATACCAATTGCAATTCCTGAACCAGATAAGTGATCACCTTGAACAGCACAGAAAGCAACATCTGAGGTCCGGTATACCTTGATTACTCGAGCCTTAAGTCCTTCTTCTTCAATACCGGCAATTACCTGCCGAAGAACTTCTTTATGTGGAATACCAGTTTCAGTTTTATCTAAAACTGTCGCAAATGCAGGTGCAACGGCAATTACAACTTCATCCTTTGAGTAACCTGGTTTTGCTTCACCAATTGGTTGGAACCAATCAAGTTTCTTTTCAGGAACCGCCTTACTGTTTGGTTGTTGAACTTCTTCGGTAGCAGTTGCAGTGCTGTTATTATCCTTGTCAAAATTGATTTTAGTATCAATTTGATTAGTCTCGTTTAAAACTTCTTTAACGATCTTACGAAGTAAATTTTCATCGATATCAGCCATAAGAGATTACCTCCTCTCTATAGTTCCAAGTGTTCTGGATCAAGTGCGAATGGAAGATCTTTAATCCGGTCCCATTCTTCCTTGTCTTCATATAGACGATATCCAGTACCTGGACCTTGGTAGTCATTTCCGTCATTTACAGCAGAAGTGATGTTCCAATTTTTATCAAAGATTGATGAAGTTTGAAGGTAATCACCAACAACCTTTTGCTTTTGAAGGTTCAATACGGCTTCAGCAACGTCCTTAAATCCATGGTTATAAAGAGCTTTAATAATATCAACAGCAGTAATACCACGGTCCATCATATCTTGAGCGGCTTTCATATCTGCAACCATGTCACGTTTTGGCATGTCATCGTGAGTGTTAGCATATGTAGCAGCTTCAACTTCTTCATCAGTAATCTTAGGTAGTCCAAGATCTTCAAATACAGCTTGTAATGCCTTGGCAGCCTTATTACGAGCCTTAATAATTGTTTCTTCTTGAACTGGATGAATACCATAGTATTGACCTAAGTCACGTTCCATAACATACATGTCGTCGTAGTCCATTGCATCAGTGTTTGAACCAGCGAATGTATTATCGTAGTTAGGAGTTGATGAGTAACCAGAGTTAATGTAATCAGTACCGGCAATAAATTGACCAATAAACCGTTCAGTCCGCCGCATATCTGAGTGTGAGTATGCTTGGTCACAACCAGAAGCACATTCAATATCACACATCATACATAATAGGTTTTCACCAAGAACTTCCCGGATACCGTTAGGAACAGCACCTGGAATTTCAATACAACTTACGGCACCGTTTTGAAGCCCTTGAACACCTGAAGCCTTGGTAAGTAAAATACAACGCGCTTCAAGATATAACATTGACTTACCTTCTGGGTAACCCATCAAAACTTCTGAACCGGCACCTGAAGTAAACCGCATCTTCAAACCACGTGATGCATAACATGATGCAAGGAATCCTTTAGACCATGGTGTATCATCACCATCAGTAAATACCCGGTCAGTACCATAAACTGAAATAGTTTCAGCATAAGCGGTAAAGCCACGCATTCCTAATTGCAATTCGGTTGCTTCTTCAACAGAACATTGTGTTAATACACCAGGACGACCGGTTTGAGCACCAATCAAGATTGAAATAGCATTAAATGGTGCGTAACGGGCAACGGCAGTAGTAGTTTCTTGTTCTGGGAAGCCACGAAGCGCAGCATCAGCAGCATCAGCAGCAATTTGAACAGGGTTATCAACCGTGTTAGTAACGTGACATTGGTTATCTGGTTTCCGACGCGGACGCATCTTCTTGATAGCCATAATCATTTCACCAAAGTCAAGCTTACTAATAATTTCTTCGGCTTTCGCTGGAGTTAGTGCAGAAGTAATTTCAATAATGGATTCACGTGATACATTTGGATCAACTAACATCCGTGCAATCTTAGTTGAGTCCATATTGATAACCTTTTCAACATTGTCAACGTTAATTCCATACTTAGCAATATAGAGGTCAATTAGGTCAAAGTCTTCCCGCTTCTTGCCATCCATTTCGACAATCTTACCGTTCTCAACTTTTACACTTGGCTTAGGGTCATTTGGACCCATCATTGCAACGAAACCTTCTTCAGGCCATTCCTTAACAAATGTATCTTGATGAATTGGCCGCTTTTCTAGTTCTTCAAAACGTTTTTGACGTTTCATAATAAAGTAGTCCTCCTTCCAGATCTACTTAATGTATGATGGGAAATCATTAACTGGTTCTTCACCAAACTGTGACAACAACTTTAATCCAACTTCTCGTCCAGCCATAACAGCTTGACGAACGGCACCTGAATCACCGGTAATGGTCAAGCATCCTTCGTTTGAGAAACTTGTTCCGTGACTAGGAGAAGTAAAGTTTAGTGGTTCTACACCAGCAGTCTTCAACGCTTTATCTCCCATAACAACACCAATACCTGAAGGACAACCACAGATTAATCCAAAAGCTTTTCCTTCAACTGCGCCTAAGCCAAGATGAGCAGCACCGGCAGCACGAGCTGTAAATTGTAGTTCAAGGTGCCCGGCTTTCGCATTATAAACATCCCCAAATGTTCGATGAAGATTATCAAGAGCAACACGAATTGCTTGACGTGCATCAGCTGGATCGTCACCACCAATGATGATTAAACATCCGTGACCACCGCCGCCTTTGGTATCACGTGGCCATTCAACATCAATACATTCCATATTAGTAGCCTTGATACCTTCATCCATTGCCATGATTTGCGGACCAGCACCAGTACGATCGCTCAAAATTCCTAGTGTCTTATATTGTTTTGTAACATCCAATTTATCTAGTAATTGTTGGTCAACACGTGGAATCACCATTCCGATAGTGTCACCAATTTCACTAGCACCGACAAATTCGGGAACTGTGCTAGTAGAATTTAGAAAGTCATTCATTTTTTTGCCTCCTGCTTATAAAAGCTCCTAATAATAAAGCTCTTATTACAGATATTTGTATCTTGCAGTCTGTATAAGGGCTTTAACCTTTAAAAACTTATTCTTTATTTGGTAAGAGCTTTTCGACTTCAGATTGAGGACGTGGAATTACGTAGTTAGAAACAACTTCCCCAATATTTTCAGCAGCCTGAACACCAGCGTCAACTGATGCTTTAACAGCACCAACATCACCACGAACCATAACAGTTACTAATCCGTGACCAATTTTTTCTTGACCGATCAATTTAACATTAGCTGCCTTAACCATTGCATCGGCAGCTTCAATTGATGCTACAAGTCCTTTAGTTTCAATTAAACCAAGTGCTTCTTGTCCCATAAAAATTGCCTCCTAAAGTATAAACACAATCAGCGATGAAAGAAATCGCTTACAATTTGGTACATGTTCATTCTATAACATGGCGTTTATAATATATTATCTTAAAAATCTGTATATTAGATAGAAAGACAAAAAAGCATAATTATATGTTACTAAATTGACAAAATAGCGCTTACTTTGCATAAATATATGCTAGTATGGTAGGGGTATAGTTGATAATAACCTCTAAATAAGATAAGTTAGGTGGATTTTTTATGTACGAATATTCATCAAAGTTTCTTAACGACATCCAAAGAGTTACTAAAACTTTTCAAGATCTCACTAAGAATAATATTGTTTTCACAAGTGTGACTGGCACTGTTGTAGATTGTAATACGCTTCTTTTTGATTCAAATGTATCCCTAGATTATTTAAGGAAACTAGGATTCAAAAACTACTTTCTTTTTCCACTGGCTGTTAATTGTTCTTTGAGCGGATTTTTTATTCTTGATGCCTCACATATTGATGTTGACTTTATTAAATTGTGTGGAAAATATATCGAAACATCACTCAAAGAAATCATTAGTGATAAATCCAATCAAATTATTATCTTAGATCCAATTGAGGCTTCTAAGGCTTCCTCATTAGCTCAATCCCTTAACAGCATTTTAAGTATCTCTGAGGCTCCAACTGGTGCTGGCGTCTATCCGCTTCCAACGAATTTCACAGTCAATGGCAATAATGCAGGAGATTCGTCACCATCTGATATTGAAAAAAATATCATGATGGCATTAAAATATATCAACTCCAATCTCGAAAAATCATTAACCCTCGAAAACGTTTCTCAAAAAATATATTTATCTCCTTCGTACTTAAGTCGAATCTTTAAGAACTACTTTAATGACAACTTCATCAATTACATCAATTTGCAAAAGATTGCTCTTGCACAAGAAAAGCTTATTTTTACAAATACGCCAATAAATAAATTAGCTCATTCGGTTGGGTTCTCACAAACAAGTTACTTTACTAAGATTTTTAAACAGAAAGTTGGGATGACACCTTCAAAATATCGTAAATATAATTCTGCAATTAAGAAAATTTATACCATCCCGCGAAATCTCCAATGGCGATCTAATAAATCTGTTTATGAAATTTCAAAAGACTTCTTTAATAAGAACGAAATCTCATTTAAAGCCCGCGATTTAAACGGGTATCCTTACATCTATTCAATCAACGATTTAAACGATGTCCGTAACAAAGCCGGTTGGGTTTATACAGTAGATTGCTCACAACCAATTATTCCTGCAAGTGAAATAAACGTTTTTGACCGTTCAGTAATACAATGGATTTATACTGAAAAAATTATTTAAAGATAGCAAAAGCTCTTTCATATCGGCCCAGAAGTCGATTTGAGAGAGCTTTTTACGTGTATTTCACTTTATTTATTGTTTTAATCGTCAAACATTGCAATACCCAATGGCGTTACGAATTGTGGATAAAGCGGCTTATAAACCTTACGCTTCAAAGACTTACTAAATGTGGTTGTAAATTCCGCAAAGTTAGTAGCACCGCCTACAACGATTACTGGGTCGATAACTTCCGCACCCATGTTTTGAACAATTGCTGCCATCTTTTCTACAACTGGTTTAATAACGGCATACACTTCAGGTTCCTTATCTTTATTACGCTTTAGTTGTTCTGCTTCGTCATTCTTAATCTTATAGCGTCCGCCCAGAACAAGCGTCATGTGGAAACCACCCGTTGCTTCATCAATAACATGAATGAGCTTATTATTCTTGAAAACACTAATTCCAGTGGTTCCTCCACCAATATCAACAACCGTACCATTAGCTAATCGCAGAAATTTAGCTGCCGCTGTTGGTTCATCTTCAATACCTGTACAAATCATACCTGTTTCTTCAATAACATTAGCAACCACTTTAGCACTTTTTTCACCAGTCTTCGGAGGAATTGCACCACAGGCTGTCTTAAGCTCACATCCTAGCACTTTCTCAGCCTTTTCCTTTAGGCGCCTTAAAATATTAACTGATTCCATAAAATTAACTACGATACCGTCTTGAACTGCATGGTCATATTCATATGCTCCATACACAATTCTATTTTTAGAATCAAGGACCGTTAAAACGATTGAAGAGGTTCCTAAATCTACCCCTGCCTTTAGTTTTTCTTCAGGCTTAACTTTGCGCATGGGCTTATCGCCGTTAACAATCATTGCGAATTTTTTTAATTGTTCATTACTATTCTTTAATATTTCTTTTTCCATTAGCTTTCTCCTACGGGCTACCGCATTTAAACTAAATAAAGAGGCTGCTTAGCCTCCCCTTTTATATCATCATTAAACAAGCGCTGTTTGTAAAGCACATGCAAGAAGGCCCCCAACAATTGGCCCACACATTGGAACCCAAGCATACCACCATTCTGCAGCTCCTTTATTTGGAACCGGCAAAATAGTATATGCCAAACGTGGTGACCAATCACGAGCCGGATTTAAGGCAAAACCTGTTGTCGTACCAAGACATGTACCAACAACAGCAATAACCAGCCCGACAATAAATGGTTTCATGCCTTGAGTAAAGTTACCAAGATTTAAAAGTACAAAAATAAATGCAAAGGTCGCAATCACTTCTGATAAAAAGTTAAAAATTGGACTATTCACTGCAGGACGGGTAGCAAAAATACCAACACTATTTCCTTCTTCTTCATTTGGAGTTGCTTTAAATTGTGGATAAAACTGAATAATTACTAATACTGCACCAACAAATGCACCGAGGAATTGACCAAGTAAATAAGGTACCACATTACTCCATGGGAACAGGCCAAAAATAGCAAACGGAATTGTTACAGCTGGATTTAAATGTCCCAATGAACCGAGAAAACCTGCAACATAGACCCCCATCGTAACTGCTAATCCCCATGAAATACAAATGAACCACCAGCCGCTTTGTTTACCATATGTCTTGTTTAAACTATTACCAGCACAACACCCGGCTCCCAATAGAATAAGAACCATTGTGCCAAAGAATTCGCCAATAAATCCATGCATACCACAACACCAACCTTTTTAAGTTATTCCCAAATTGTATGCGCTTTCTATACAAGTATAATGTTAGCACACCTATCATATATTTTATTGTCTTTATAAGATTATTTGTTTATTAACAGCAATATTTTACAATTTAGTCCGCAATAATTTAATGTTCTTACTAGAAATAATTTTCAATTAAGCTGCTAGATAAAATACAGCGATAATAAAAATAATCATTATCAGCATCCCACAATAAATATACCGTTGCGGTTTTCCTTTAACGTGTCCATAGCGATAATCATTATTATAACGTTGAAGAGCACTGATCAGCAGGCCGCTTATCCCATTAATAGGAAGACTAATTACAAAGCAATAGAGGCTAAAGATAAACCTCCGTTCAACCATACTAAAAACAAAAAATAGCACTCCGCTAATAATAGTAAGCATTGCAGACGCGAGATTTATTCCAACCAGCAATTCATACATTATGCTATTATTCACCGAACCTTTACTAAGTATCCCTGGTAAATTTTGCCAAGTTTCCCAAGTAAAATAAATTAGCAAACTACAACCACATCCCATAAGCGGCAGTTGCCAACTATCATGTACGTTAACGCAAGCAGGAATAATAAGGCCAGACAAACATAAAGTTACTGTCGGTAAATACATTGAAGCAAGCTTTCGTCTTGTAACGGGCCGCTCAAAAAGAGTAAAGAACTCACTAAGAAGTGCTTGCAAAAAATTCAAAATAATAAAAGCGGCCACAAAAAAGGTTAAACGATTCGGTACTAAAATTGCTTTGGGCTGCCCCCATGCCATGACAATGGAAACAATTAGGACAATTGCTAATAATAATGTTCGCGGACCATACGTTGGATAATCACGGTACCGTTCAATTCGCTGAGATATTAAGAGTAAGTTATAGATATTAGCCACCAGAATTACGGCTGATATAAGTAGGATTGACTCCTGTAGTTGAACTGAATAAGGCGGTTGAACTCCTAGAACGGTATAGGCAGATGCCATGCAAGCCCAGCCAGTCGTCCACATTAATGGAATAATTGGCGTTAGTATGAGCGGTTGACTTGGCAACCATTGTTTCATGTGAAACACCTCTTCCCTCAATATGGTATCTTACCACAGCGATTGGTTAAAAATCTGGTAAGATATAACAATAGATAGTTTAATCAGGAGGCTTTTTTATGTTTCAACCACAATTAGGATTAAAGGGAAGCAGTCAGCAATCACAAATTGATAATCGTCTAAAATATAAGCCCATGACTTACGAGTTCTTTACCGCCAGTGGTGATTTTACTACAGAAGGGTATCACCGCCTCTATGATGCAATCCAATATGTCAAGGATAGCGGAATTACGCATATCGTTCTCCACCATCCAATGAGTTTCCATGAGCATCATTCAGAAGTTGTTGCTCCAGAAAGACTATACCCTGGCCTATATCGCTTTATTGAGATGACGACAGAAAAGCTCCTCTATCTTGCAGATGATTTAGACGTTCAAGTTTTAATCCACGGCGGATATGCCGGCCCTGAATCACACTATTTTGTTTCACTTTATCCAAACGTCGAAACAGCACGAGAAGCAGTCTATCAGCGTTTAGATCGTTTTGCAGCAGCTGGCGGCGATCACATTATGTTTGAAAACTCAATTGCACCAGTCTTTGCTTACGGGGATCCTGACCAAGAAGACGAGATCCTTGCTCATAATTACAGGCTGGCTTTTGATACTTCTCATTGTTTCATTGAGCTTCACGGTGACAATCAAGGGCTCCAGCAATCTTTAGAGCATCTGAAGAATAATATTGTTCATTATCATTTGGTTGATTCAATGGGAAAAACTCATGACAGCCTTACGTTAGGAACTGGTAAGATTGATTGGGCAGCTGTATTGCCTCGTCTGAACACAGCTGCAACAAGTATTTATGAAATCAATCTAAAAGATCAAAATGATTGTCGTGAACAGCTTGAAAGTCACGAATATTTGCTAAATCTCTATAATAAACTTACCAACTAAGGAGCCTCGTTTTGAAACGCTATATTAATCATCACCATCTTTCTTTGGCCCTTGCCCTATTTGTTCTTTACCTAGCAATTACTTATTGGGGAAATATCGCTAAAATTATTCAAACCGTTTTTTCGGCCGCAGTGCCACTATTAATTGGCTGTTTAATTGCTTATATCGTTAACTTGCTATTGAATCAGTATGAGCGTTTATATACACATTTATTTTCAAAAAGTAAACAGCAAAAGTTCAAACGACCTTTTGGAATCATAATGTCGTATTTAACAATCATCTTATTAGTTGCGATTGTTTTTTCGCTTGTTATTCCGGAATTAGTCACCTGCGTTAAATTGCTAATTGCAAATCATAGTCATGTAATTAATAACTTCATTGATTATTTTGAACATAACAGTGATTTCAAGGGGCTTCTCAATAACTTTAACACGCGCAATATTCAATGGGAAAAGGTTGGTAAATACCTTACAACTGGTGTAGGCGGAACCTTTAGAACTGTTATTTCGACAGCCTCTTCTGTCTTCTCAGCTGCTACAACTGCCGTAATCGCCATCTTCTTCTCAATCTATCTCCTGATTTATAAAGAAATGCTTCACCATCAATTTTCAAAGCTGCTTACAACATATTGCAGTCGTTATCAGGCACAGATAATTAAAGTAATAAGGGTTTTCGATGAAAGTTATAGTAACTACATCATTGGTCAGTGCAAAGATGCTGCCATTCTAGGAATCTCATGTTTTATTGGAATGACGATCTTAAGGATGCCCTATGCCTCAATGATTGGTGTTGTAACTGCATTTGGCGCTTTGATCCCAATAATTGGTGCAATCCTTGGTGCAAGTATTGGTGTTATTATCATATTTGCCATCTCACCGCTTCAAGCTGGCATCTTTTTAATCTTTATTATTCTTTTACAGCAATTGGATAATCGGATTACCTATCCATTAGTCGTTGGTAAGTCAATCGGCTTGCCAAGCGTATGGGTGTTTGCAGCAGTTATTATTGGTGGTGGGATTTCTGGAATCCTTGGAATGATGTTTACCGTTCCTTTCTTTGCCGCAATTTACAAATTAATACGAACTGACGCGCAAAAACGAACACAAAACTAAGAAAAACGCTAAAGATCGACTAACAGTCAATTTTTAGCGTTTTTCTCTTATTATTATAAATTCTCTGGCACTTCAGCAACCGGATGTTCTTTAGTTAAATGATAAACCTTTGACGTCTCAACACCAAAATAATGGTTAATCAGTTCGCTTAATTTTTCCATTGCTTCATTGGCCCGCTCAATCTGTTCTGAATTGGTAGCTTCCATTACAGCAACAACATCTTGTGAATCCTGCGTTAGCATAGTCCGCTGAGCTTCACGCCAATTCAAGCAACGACAAACTGCACCCTCATCATCATAATAAATTACTTCCCCTTCAAGAGCTGGCTCATCGTCTTCTGCACCAACTGGACGGAATTCTTCGCCACCCTTAGCTACACCAAGATGAAGGTCGCCAGCAATTTTATTACGATCTTCAATTCCAACCGGAACGCCGTAGCTTAATGAAATACTGTTATATACATCAACCAGGGGTTCAATTGGCTCAAATTGCCGACCTTGACTAGCACGTTTTAACAATGCCTCAATAGAGGAACGAGCACCCTTTTTCTTCTTAAATTGTTGGAAAGTTTTACGCCATTGGTCAACAACAGGATTTAAACGAAAAGTTTCATTAGTTAAAAATTTATCAGCTTCATGAGTAGCATCCGCTAATAATTTTTTACGTTCAGGATACGTATCCTCATTATCATGGTTGTCAATCCCATTAGCAAATAGAATATTAATTTGTGCATCAGGAAAAAGTTCCCAAAAACTTGGATCAATCGTTACTTGCTTCATAAAATGATCTCCTCATTTAATTAATATTGACGTTTGCCACCATGCTTAACCGTGTCCCAATCGCCATCAATATTTTGACGGATCCGAACAAGGTAATCATGAACTTGTTGGGCCTCTTTTTCTGAAAAACCCTTTAAAGCTTCACTATTAGAATACTGATTTTCACGAATAATGAATGGATAAATGTCTTTCCCTTTTTGGGTTACATATAGCCGCTTAATCTTCTTATTCGTTTGATCGCTTTTTCTTTCAATAAAGCCGTTCTTTTCAAGTTTCTTTACAGCACGGGCAATCGTTGTACGGTCTACCTTTATCAAGTTCGATAATTGTTCTGAAATAATCCCTGGGTGTTCATAAATCCGGACAACATAGAGATATTGACCGCGCGCCAAATCAATTTGTTTAAATTCAATATTAGCAATTGAGTCTAACGCACGATCAATCATCCCGATTTCACGTAGAATATCAATCATTGATAAAAATTCTCCTTAGCATCATATTAAATCTATTTTGTTGTAATTGCAACAAAAAATATAAAATCATTTTTCATCTAATGGAGCAGGCTGGGCAATTTTTTGCATTGCATTCAATAGCTGAGCAGCGTGCATTCGTGATAATACAGACTTTAATGCTAAAGTCATTAACCGATCGCTTTGCGGGTTAATCACGTTATCACTTGGAATTTCTTTTCCAGCCAATAGCGCATTTAATATTTCAACAAAACGGTCATAAGCAGCTTGTGGGTATGAATTTATTGTCACTTGTGCGATCCCTGCACGAATGTCATCTAAGGAGAAGTTAGATTTTAAGAGTCCAATAAGTAATAAGTCCACTAATTGATTTACCGCATATTTCTTTTTTATCGGTGCTTGGATAACCTTCTTTTTAACATAATTATTTACCATCGATTTCGTAAGCGGTTCAATCCCTAAATGGCTTAGCTGCTCATTTACAATTGCTACTACCTGATCAACATACAAACCCAGCGTCGGAAGCTCTTTCCACCGTGGAAACCGCACTCGTGCCAAGTTGTTTTGCCATCTTTGATATTCCTCTAATTTATCCATATCCTTACCCACTTTCTTACGGCGCAATCCCAACCGACTGATTCTTAAAAACATCGGTAGTGACCGCTCGTTTAATCACTTGCGCTACCTGTGCTATTCCAATTCCTTCACCCTGTAACGATTTACCCTCGTCAACGATTTTCAATGTCGTTTCATCGCTAATGATTGGCAATGCTCTAACAATCGTATATGGTAATTCAAATTCATCAATCATTTTTATTGCATATTGATGCGCAAATACTATTTGGGTTGCTTGTCTTCCATACCACTTTTGCAATTGCTGATTCGTCGCATCGTCTGCTGTCCCGGCAATCGAAAGCATCACAATCTTAGCTGGCAGAAATAGCGAATGATCAAGCAAAGCAGCTAATTCCTGTACTTCATCATCTACAGCCTCATTAACAGTAGGCAGCCAGCACAAAACATCCCCATTTTGAATTTCAAATTTAAAATTAGTAAGTGCAACTGCTTCTGGGACCTTTTTCATAACTGTTGATACTAATTTATCATGACGGCGACTAACAATAACAATGCGACTCATCATAACCTCCTAAGTTAAATTAATATGCCATTAATTCATCTTCAATTGTTGCGTCCTCAATTCGGACATCAGTAATCGTGCTTTGTTCCAACAGTGGAAGCAGCGTTTGAATATTCCCCGTGAAAAGAAACCTTAATTCATCACTTGCTTCTTCCAACATATGAGCACCTAATTTTACAGCATTTTCAATTGGAAAACCGGTTCCCATTACAGTAACCGTACAGTCAACCCCATCATTCATCGATAAGTCACGAGCAGAAGTTAAGTGGCTACCGCTAAAGTAATATAAAATACCTGCAAAACGCATTAATGTTGAGATATTCTTGCTGGTAAATAAGACTAACGCGTTGACTTTCTGAGTGTAATCTTTAACAAGGCTGCCAAGAAGCCTTCAATGCCATCAAACGCATTGCTTAAAATAACGATTGAGCGTTGCCAAGCAAGCAGGATAATTAATCGCAATTCAAGCTGTTGAGATTTGCTCAACTCTCCTACTACTTGGTCAGGTTTTAAATTCAGCGCCTTAATCATCTCGAAAGTTTGCTCTGGCGTTAGGGCATTTTCTTTATGATGCAATGCATGTTTGATTGCTTTTTCAATTGTTTTCCCCTTTAGGACTACATCATCAATTCGGCCGATTTCATTTTTGCTTTGCCGCTTATACTTTTTGAATGGTACCCCGTTGATTGTGACATCCCCATTCAAAATTTTCCCACGAACTGCCAGCAAATCCTCTAAAGCTGTTGCAGCACCTGTATCATTACTGCAGATACCTACTATTTGCGGTGACTTCAACTCTAATGAAACGTTATCTAACTGATCTCCTGACTTGGCATCAAAAACCAAATCATTAATTGTAATACTACTCAACATGAAACCTCTTTTCTTAAGTTCTTTATCCCTACTAATCTTATCATTTTTTAGTTAATGAACGAAATAATCCAATATTTCTTTTTAGTTTTCTTTAACTGGTAACCTCTTCGGCGAATGGTAAAATAATACACAGGAATTATACTCATTTATCGAAACGAGGAATGTTATTTTGAATGACAGCCAGTTGTTAACTAATTTTATAATTATTATCATTACCTTTATTTTTGCTGCTTTTTTTGTTGCAGCTGAATTTGCCCTAGTTCAAGCGAGAGTTACCGCCTTAGAAGAAATGCAGGAAAAGCGTGATAAACCGTCACCAAAAATCAACCGAGCAATTAAGATGGTTACCAATTTGACCGAATACCTATCAACTACTCAGGTTGGGGTTTCAATTTGCGGAATTATTCTTGGTTGGGTCGGTGAAGATACAATCGAATTTCTTCTGGCAAATGCTTTATCTTTACCAAATTGGCCATTAAATAATAGTGCCATTCACGTTATCAGTGCGATTGTCGGTGTTTTACTTTTAACATACTTTGAAGTGGTATTGACTGAAATCGTACCAAAAAACATTAGTATCGACTTGCCGATTAAAACACTAATGTTTGTTACCACGCCGCTTCATTATTTCCACATTACTTTTTACCCATTTGTTTGGTTACTCAATTCTTCAGCCAATGGAATTGTTAGAATGCTCGGAATGAAACCTGCCGATGAAAGCCAAGATGTTTTATCGCAAAGTGAGATTATCAGCCTATCACGCAATGCCGTAAAAGGCGGCGAATTAGAACATAACGACTTGTTATACATGGAACGGGCATTTGACTTCAATGACAAAGTTGCTAAAGATATTATGATTGATCGTACCCAGCTAACGGTTATTGACATAAGCGAGACTGTTGATGATGCAATCAAGCTATACTTAAAAACAAAATATAGCCGATTGCCCGTTGTTGCCAACAATGATAAAGATAAGATTCTAGGCTATGTTTTTAACTATGATTTGATCCGGCAAAAGCAGATTAACGGCAACGTATCACTTGCCAAAGTTCTTCGGCATTTACCCACCACTCCTGAGACGACTCCTATTACCGAAGTTCTTAAATTAATGATTAGGACACGAGTACCAATGGTCGTTGTCGTCGATGAATACGGTGGTACTAGCGGCATTATTACTGATAAAGACATTTATGAAGAATTATTCGGAACTGTTCGTGATGAAATTGATAACGTATCAGACAATATGATTTCAAAAATTAGCGAAAATCAGTACCGTGTTGATGGCAAAACAACCGTTTATGACTTTGAAAGATTTTTTAACGTTGAACTTAAGATTCCCGAAGACAATGATGTCGTAACATTATCGGGCTATATTTTAGATAATTATCATAACGTTCATGAGGGAGAAACCATTAAATTGGCTAGTCTATCCTTAAAAATTAAGGACTACCACCATTCTTATATTGATAGCTTTATTGTTACCACCCCAGCTCAGTAAAATTTTACATTTTGACAACAATAAGGGAATTGTTCTTTTATTTAGCACCAGATTCCACTAAAATAGTCTTTGTAAATTTTACAATCAAATTAAATCTAATTTAGAAGGAAGAAAAAAATATGGCACCAATGAATATTATTTATATCTCACTTGAGGGAAATACCCGTTCCTTCTTAACGCGGATGCAAGGTTATGCTAAACAGCAGCACAGTATTAGCGCTGACCGACCATTACTCGAATTAAAGGAAGTTAGCGATCAGACCATTCCTGCTGACGAAACAGAACCATTTTTCGCTTTTGTTCCTACATACTTAAATGGGGGAAATGGGATTGATTCTGGCTTTACCGAAATCATGACAAACGCATTGGGAGAATATATTTCTTACAACGACAACGCTAAGCAATGCATCGGTGTCGTTGGTAGTGGTAATAAAAACTTCAACGAACAGTACTGTCTAACTGCCCGTAAGTATTCACGAGAATTTGACGCACCATTTCTCGCTGATTATGAATTACGGGGAACATCTCAAGATATTGAAAGAATTTACACTATTCTTTCTAAACGTTGGAGCGAAATTAATGCTTAAAAAAAGGGACTTGGAAAAATAAAATTTTTCTAAGTCTCTTTTTATCTTAATATAGCAGGAAATTGGGAACTAATTCATTCTCTTTTACACCTGTTATCCCTGTTTACTAGCACTTATCAGCCAGGTTATCCCGTACCTATCCACTATTTGACCCATCACATTACCTAATACCCAATCACCAAAAGGCACCGTAACTCGTTGATTTTCAGAGTTTGCCAAACGATTAAACAAATCTCGTGCTTTATCTTCCTCATTCTCAAAATCAAGTAAGATCGAAATCAAAGTAGATGTCTGGGGATTTCCCATCGTCGCATCTGCACAAATAATCTTTTGACCCGCAATTAAAAATTCACCGCGCAACGTTGTCCGATTTAACTGGTCAATCGGCAGTCCGAGGTTCTCTGCTTGTTCCTTAGTTAAGGGTTCGTGATATGTAATTTGAGCGCCAAATTCTTGCTCGTAATAAGACATGGCTTCCTTAGCATTTTCAAATGTCAGGTATGGGTATATCGCCGTCATAGTGTTCCTCCGAAAAAATATTCACTGTTGATTATATGTTTTGAATCGGTTTCAGTCAAACTGGTTCTTAAATTGGATTAGCCACTTCTAACCGTATATTAATCATAACTGAAAGAACATTATGATATAATTGTCTAGTCTATTATCAGGCCGATATAAAATGAAAGGATGAATTTTTTGGAAAAAGTCAAAAAGCATAGTCCGTTGTTAATCCTTGGCTTATTGCTCCTCGGTGTCTGCATGCGTATGCCGATTACAGCAATCCCTTCTGTTGTTAAAGACATTGCAGGCACATTTAATGTTGAAACAACCAGCCTCGGAATCTTAACAACAATTCCATTACTTTGTTTTGGATTATTATCTTCTCTTGTCTCTACCCTTGCTCAACGGATCGGTAATGAATTAACAATTGAATTAGCAATGATTTTAATGTTTGTTGGTTCATATCTCCGAATTTTAAATTTCTCATCGTTAATGATTGGGACAATTTTAGTAGGGGCAGCGATTACTTGTATTAATGTATTATTACCCGCAATTATTTCCGATAAGCTGCCTAACCGTATTGGTAGTGTTACGGGAATGTACAATGTTGCTATGACCCTGTTTGCAGCAATTGGTGCTTATGCTATTACACCAATTACTCACGCTACAAGCTGGGAAACCGCTGTGATTATCATTAGTATCATCGCCCTAATTGCAGCAGTCGTTTGGGCACCTAACCTACGATATAATCAACGAGCTGCTAGTGATGATACTGCTAACGAGCCTGAAACAAATATGTGGAAAAATGCTAATGCTTGGTGGTTGCTTTTGTTCTTCGGGGGACAATGTTTTGTATTCTACAGCATTGTTGCATGGCTGCCAACAATTGCAATGGATGCCGGCTTATCCAGCGACCAAGCAAGCCTAGTAGCTGGATTACTACAGCTATTCTCAATGCCGTTTGCATTCTTGGTACCTGTAATCGCTACTAAGATGAAAAACCGTCAGCCTATTATGCTATTCGCAGGTATCGTTTCACTTATTGGGACGGGGATGATGTTCTTCCCTGTTAATTCCTTTGTCTATTATGCATTTGTTGCGCTTTTCCTTGGAATGGGTACAACGACAACATTTGTCCTTGCCATGACCCTATTTGGACTTAAGACAAAGAGCGCTGCTGATACGCGGAATCTTTCGGGAATGGTTCAATCAATTGGTTACTTGATTGCAGCATTAGGACCAATTGTAGTTGGTAACCTATATTCTCAAACCCATAATTGGATTGCTAGTTTAATTGTAATTGCAATTGCTGCTATCTTCTTTACAGTTTGTGGAGTTATCGCAGAACGGAAACAATTTGTTTAACTTTTTGAAGAGCGTCTAATTAGCTCTTCTTTTTCTTTTTTATTAGGTTTTTAGCAATTAGCCCAATTAATCACAAATTTATTTTAAAAGTTTTTTGATCTAGACCACTTATTGATAATCGCTTGCCAACCACTGATTAATAAGCCATTTATCATCAATGGTCCATTTAGCTTTTCTAAGAATTCATCTCAGAAAACGTTTCCTTTACTAGTGCAGATTGTGCTTTAAGAGTATATAATTGTCACGGTATAAGAATTTTCTGAAATTTCAGAAGGAGTGAACATTTTGGCTACAGAAAATAAGGCTGTCATTACATTATTTGGTGCTACTGGTGACCTTGCAAAGCGTAAACTTTATACTGCTTTGTTCAAGTTATATCAAAAAGGCTACCTAGCTGACCACTTTGCATTATTAGGAACTTCACGTCGTCCATTAACTGACGAAGAATTCCAAAAGATTGTTCGTGAATCAATTAGTAACATTCCTGAAACTGAGAATGGTCAAGCAGATGCATTCTCAAAGCACTTTTTCTACAAATCTCACGATGTTACTAAGCCTGAACACTACGAAATTCTCAAGCAACGCCTCGCTGAATTAGATGAACAATTCGGTACTGAAGGCAACCGCCTCTTCTACATGTCAATGGCCCCACAATTCTTTGGTACTATTGCACTAAACTTGAAGAAGCAAGGATTATTAACTGACAATGGCTTCAACCGTCTTGTTATTGAAAAGCCATTTGGACGTGACTTTGAATCTGCTAAAAAGCTTAATGATGAATTGTCACAAACATTTAGCGAAAATCAAATCTTCCGGATTGACCACTACCTTGGTAAGGAAATGGTTCAAAACATTCAAGCATTACGTTTTGGTAACACAATGATTGAATCTCTCTGGAATAACCGTTACATCGACAACATCCAGGTAACATTAAGTGAAAAGCTTGGTGTTGAAGAACGGGCTGGTTACTATGACCAATCTGGTGCTTTACGTGATATGGTACAAAACCACATCATGCAAATCGTTGCCCAATTGGCAATGGAACAACCTGTCGCATTTACTGATGCTGATGTTCGGGTTGAAAAGATTAAGGCGCTTCGTAGTCTTCGTCTTTATACTCCATCCGAAGCAGCTGCTAACTTTGTTCGTGGACAATATGATGCTGGTGAAGGGACTAACGCTTACCGTCATGAAGATGGCGTTGACCCAGAATCTGGTACTGAAACATTTGTTGCTGCTAAGTTAATGTTTGATAACTATCGTTGGTCTGGTGTACCATTCTACGTTCGGACTGGTAAGAAGTTAGCTGACAAATTTACTCGTATTGACGTTGTCTTCAAGAAACCATTAATCGATATTTTTGCCAACCCTCGTTCTGAAAGTGATCAATCCCTTAACTCTAACGTATTGACTATCTTTGTTGAACCTAACTCAGGTTTTGCAATTCAATTAAACGCCAAGCGCGCTGGGCAAGGTTTCACTACTGAACCCGTTGACTTACAATTCTTACAAAGTGATTCTGACAAGAAGGAATCTCCAGAACCATACGAACGTCTCTTCCACGATGCACTTGAAGGAAACCACACTAACTTTGCTTCATGGGCAGAAATTGCTTACGCATGGAAGTTCGTTGATGTTATTCGGAAACTTTGGGACATTGAAAAGCCTCAATTCCCTAACTACACACCAGGTTCAATGGGACCAGCAGCTTCAGATGAACTGTTAGCCCGTGATGGTCGTAAGTGGGTTTACCGTTTAAATCATTAATCATTTCAAGCAATTTATAGTATTTTTACTGTAAATTGCTTTTTTATTTATAAAATTTGATGTTTAGCGTTTGCACTATCACCAAATTTTGTTATAATCGAGGTTGTGAAATATATTACATAAGTATTGAGGAGAGTGACTTTAATGTCTGATCAAAAAGCACAAATTGGTGTTGTTGGTTTAGCTGTTATGGGTAAGAACCTTGCACTTAACATCGAAAGCCGTGGCTTTACTGTAGGTGTATACAACCGTCACCGTAACCGGACTGACGATATGATGCGTGACCACAGTGACAAGAAGTTAGTACCTAGCTACACTATTAAGGAATTCGTTGACTCACTAGAAAAGCCTCGTCGGATTCTTATGATGGTTAAGGCTGGTAAGCCAACTGATGCTCTTATCGACGAATTATTACCATTGCTTGACAAGGGTGATGTTCTAATCGATGGTGGTAACACCAACTTCCACGATACCATGGCTCGTAACGCCAAGTTAGACAAGTCTGGTATTAACTTTATCGGAATGGGTGTTTCCGGTGGTGAATTAGGTGCCCTTCACGGTCCATCACTTATGCCTGGTGGTCAAAAGGAAGCTTACGACTTAGTTGCTCCAATCCTTACTAAGATTGCTGCTAAGGCTGAAGAAGACGGCAAGCCATGTGTTGCCTACATCGGACCAAACGGTGCTGGTCACTACGTTAAGATGGTTCACAACGGTATCGAATACGGTGATGAAGAATTAATCGACGAAAGTTACAACATCATGCGTAACGTATTAAAGATGCCTGTTGACGACATTGCTAAGACCTTTGCTGAATGGAACAAGGGTGAATTAAGCAGCTACCTTGTTGACATTACTGCTGATATCCTTACTCGTAAGGATGACCTTGGTGACGACAAGAGCAAGCCTATCGTTGATATGATCCTTGACCGTGGTGCTAACAAGGGTACTGGTAAGTGGAGTTCAATGACTGCCCTTGATGATGGTGCTCCTCAATCAGTTATTACTGAAGCTGTTTACGCACGTTACATCTCAATGATGAAGGACGAACGTGTTCAAGCAAGCAAGGAATTACCAGTTGACACTGAAGCTGTTTCAATCGACAACAAGGAAGAATTAATCGAAAAAGTACGTCAAGCACTTTACTTCGGTAAGCTTATGAGTTACGCACAAGGATTTGAACAAATGCGTATTGACTCAGAACGTTACGACTGGAACCTTAAGTATGGCGAATTAGCACAAATCTGGCGTGCAGGATGCATTATTCGTGCACAATTCTTACAAAACATCACTGATGCCTTCACTAAGAACCCAGACTTGAAGAACTTACTCCTTGATGACTACTTCAAGGACATTGCTAAGAAGTACCAAAAGGCTATTCGTGACGTTGTTGCCCTTGCTGTTAAGGCTGGTATTCCTGTTCCTTCACTTAGTGCTGCTATTAGTTACTACGACTCATACCGTTCAGAAGTGCTTCCTGCTAACTTGCTTCAAGCTCAACGTGACTACTTCGGTGCTCACACTTACGAACGTACAGACCGTCCTGGTAACTTCCACTACAGCTGGTACGAAGAACAATAATCAAATAATTTTTGATTTAACGACTGAGAGAAATCTCGGTCGTTTTTTAGTTTTAAATTTCTTAACAAGCAGCCTAAATAGTGTTTTGATTAAATGGGAGATGATTTTATGAATAAAGTATTTATGAACGGTTATTATCAAGGTGTTGTTGAAACGGCCCCTGCTACCCTTTCTGCCGCTAAAGTAGAACAATTAGCAGTCACAATGACAATCCTCCATCTACGTCTTGCTGGTGAAAGTGTTACTACTATTCATGACTTCTTAGCAAACGATATTCATGCTGATCCGCGAATCATAAATAAATATATTAATTTAAGCGCTAACAAGTTAAAATTTTCGCAGGCACAGGTAATGCAATTGGCCTTTAAAGAATAATTTTTTTCATATTAACCCTCTTTTTCGTAAAACTTTACTAAAATTACATTGACTTTTCCTGTGAAAACGCTTACTATTATGGCTGTAAGATATTTTATGTTGTTGTAGAAAAGGGGAGTTAACATGGATACGAAAATTGATACTGCAAAAAAAGATCCACACGTTGTCCGCTCTCGCCTTGCCTATTCTTTAGGTGCATTCGGACATGATGCTTTCTTTGCACTACTTTCTACCTACTTTATGATGTATGTTACCGGTCACTTATTTACCACTAATGATAAAGCCTTCGATAATCGAATGGTTGCTTATGTCGGTGGTATTATCATGACTTTACGGATCGTTGAATTATTAATTGATCCGTTAATCGGAAACGCAATTGATCGAACTAACACTAAATGGGGTAAATTTAAACCATGGGTTGTTGGCGGTGGTATTATTTCAGCCATTTTACTTGCAGCCTTATTCACACCACTAGGAGGATTGAACACAAGCAATCCTATTCTATACTTAGTTGTATTTGCTATTATTTATATCATTATGGATGTGTTCTACTCCTTTAATGATGTTGGTTTCTGGTCAATGGTCCCAGCGATGTCTTTTGATTCACATGAACGTGATAAAATAGCAACATTTGCCCGGGTTGGTTCAACAATTGGTGGGCAGATCATCGGATTTGTTATCATGCCAATGGTTCTATTCTTCTCGATAAACCAAAATGGTGGTACTGGTGATGACCGTGGTTGGTTCATCTTTGCCGCAATTGTTGCTGCAATTTCAGCAATTACTGCCATTGGTGTTGGGCTATTTACTCACGAACAGAAATCATTACTTCGTGAAAATAAAGAAGAAACTAAGCTTAAAGACATTCTCCATATTCTAATCAAGAATGACCAGCTTTTAGCTATAGCAATGTCCTACCTATTCTTCACAACTGGACAAACCTTGTTAAATAGTTTTGAACTTTATTACTTCACTTATATTTTAGGTGACGCCAAGGCCTTCTCAATCCTTGGTGGTCTAAACACAATCGTTGGTGTAATTTCTGTTTTTGCCTTCCCGCTCTTCTCTGGAAAGATTGGTCGTCACAAGTTATTCTATGGCGCTGCCTCCATTGAAGTCCTTGGTGCCTTAATTTTTGCCTTTGCTGGTAAGTCATTAGCATTAGTTTTGCTTGGGGCTGAATTATTCTTTATCCCACAACCAATTATTTTCTTAGTTGTGCTTATGACTATCACCGACTCAGTTGAATATGGTCAACTTAAATTAGGTCACCGTGACGAATCACTCACCTTATCAATTCGTCCATTACTTGATAAATTTGGTGGGGCTGTTGCTAACGGGGTTGTTGTTATGGCTACTGTTGCCGCTGGTATGACCGGTGGTGCTACCGCTGCCACTGTCACAGCACATGGTGTAAATGTATTTAAGATTTACATGTTCTTAATTCCAATCGCTTTAATTATTGTTGGTATCATTATCTTTGTTCTTAAAGTTAAATTGGATGAAAAATCACATGCTAAGATTGTTGCTGAACTAGAACAAACTTGGGGTAAGCAATTTAATAACACTGACAACACTGCTAGTGAATCCACCCCTACTCCACAACCAGGTGTTACTAACATCACTTCACCTGTAGCTGGTAGCCTTGTTGACTTAAAGGATGTCAATGATGAGACCTTTGCTTCTGGCAACATGGGTAAAGGGTTTGCTATCACACCATCTGATGGTAAGGTTATCGCACCATTTAGCGGAACCGTACGAGCAACCTTCTCTACTCGTCACGCAATCGGTATTGAATCTGATAATGGTATTATGCTACTTATCCACGTTGGTATCGATACTGTTAAGCTTCGTGGTACAGGATTTATTAGTTACTTTGATAAGGATCAACACTTTGACAAAGGCCAAGAACTAATGGAATTCTGGGACCCAGCAATTAAGAAAGCTGGCCTTGATGATACTGTCATGGTTACTGTCACTAACAGTAAAGACTTTGATATTAAGCTCTTGAAAGACGCTGGTGATAAAGTGACGACTACTGATGTGGTTATGGAAGTCACTAAAAAATAATTAAATATCTTTCTCTGTCAAACGGGAGGAACTGCTCTAATTCGAGTGGCTCCTCCCGTTTATTATTCTTCATACATTCTATTCTAAGGCACAATCGTAAACTACAATTATTGGGTTTTCATGGGTGCTCACTAATGTTGTCAGCCGCAACAAGATATAAGAAAAGAGCTAATAGTAATTAATACCATTAGCCCTAATCTTTTTATATAAACAATTACTTAACTTGATCTACATCAGTCCGTACAACCAGAACATCAACGGGTGCGTTACGCTTTACGTATGATGTAACTGACCCCATCACTGCCCGTTGCATCCGTGATAATCCACTAGCACCGATAATAATCATGTCGTTGTGGTGATCACGAGGGAAGTCAAACGAAATGATAGTCTTTGGATTACCAAGACGAATGTGGATGTCAAGGTTATCAAAATCATCCTTATTCTTAGCATCCTTTAATAATTCATCAAGGTATTGCTTTGATTTGTCAACCAATTGGTACGCAATACTTCCATCTGACATACCAGCAAAATTATAAGCCATTGCTCGTGTATCAATAACATTTAAGATATCTATATGAGCGCCGTTTCGCTTGGCAATAGCGATAGCTCGGTGTAATGCATATTCTGATTCCTTAGAACCATCAACTGGAACTAGGATGTTTTGATATTCTTGATCCATAAGTTTGAACCTCCATTCAAACAACAAGTATATATTTACTTAAATTATACCATTTTTTTGAGGAAGGAAGTAATAGAAACTGAAATAATCATGCTTCAAACAAATTTTAATTAATTTATTATTTTATAAAATTTATACTATACATTAATCTTTAATTAGAGTACCCTTAGTATATCAAATATATCTTTAATTTTTGAAAGTGAGGCCGTACTAAATGGACAAGATCGACCGAAAGATTATTAATCTTCTTCAAAAAAATGCCCGCGCTTCTTTGAAAGAGCTCTCCAAAGAATGTTTTATTTCATCCCCAGCAATTGCAGCGCGAATTAATAAATTAGAAAAAAGCGGAATTATCACTGGTTATCATACAAGTGTAAACATGGAAAAAATCGATTTTCATGTTAAAGCTTTCATTCAAGTTCAACTTGAACCACGACAAAAGCAGGAGTTTTATCCGTACATTCAACAAATTCCGAATGTAATTGAATGTAATTGTGTAACCGGTGATTATTCTGAAATAATGGAGGTTGTCTTTCCCTCAACTACTGATTTAGACGATTTTATCAATACTATTCAACAACGATTTGGTAAGACTAGTACACAAATTGTCTTTAGCACTAGTGTCGAACATCGTGGTGTTAGGTTAGCATCGTCGCAAAATAATCTACCAGAAGAACAAAATGAACAAAAGTAGCATAAAAAAGCGAGGTCGAAGAATTTTTCTTCACCTCGTTTTTGAGTTTTATTTAGTTTCGGTCTTTGTAGAGGTCTCTTTTCCGTAATTATCTAAGTACGCATTATACTTTTCACGGTCAAGCGCACCTTCTGATTCACCAATAACAAGTGTAGCAATTGAATTACCAACCACATTAACGGCAGTCCGTCCCATATCAACAAACCGATCGATTCCGGCGATAAAAGTTAATCCCGCCATTGGAACACCAATCGTTGATACACTAGCAAGAAGGACAACAAACGAGGCTCCTGGTACACCAGCCATTCCCTTACTTGTAATCATCAATACAATTAATAAGGTAATCTGATGAGCAAGACTAAGATGGAGACCATAAGCCTGTGCTAAGAAGATTGCAGCTAATGATTGATAAATAGCAGATCCATCAAGGTTAAAGGTATAACCGGTTGGGATAACAAAGGCGGTAATTCCCTTGCTTACGCCCATCTCATGAGTCTTTCTCATCAATCGTGGCAACGTAACCTCAGAACTAGCAGTTGTAAATGCTAATACAATCTCATCAAGAATAGCTCGCATCGTCTTCCAATAACGTAAATGGAATATATGGGCGGTAATTCCTAGAACAACAACAATAAAAATAAGCATCGTCACGTATGCAATCAGAATAAATAATCCCAATGGCAGTAATGCACTGATTCCCATTTCAGCAATTGTCATTCCAATCAATCCAAAGACCCCAATTGGTGCAAACTTCATTACCCAATTAGTAACCTTGAACATAACTTCTGAAACACCATTTAATACGTCAATCAGAATTTTAGCCTTTTCACCAACAGCTGCAATACCAAGTCCAAAAAGAACAGAGAATAAGATAACAGGCATCATATCCCCATCTGACATTGCTTTAAAAATATTCGTTGGAATAATCGACAAAATCAATGGCCAAAATCCACTATTGTGTTCAGCTGACTTTGCAGTTGACATGTATTGTGAAATATCAGTCGCATGAAGTTTATGAATATCAATGAATGATCCAGGATGCGTAACATTAGCCATTACTATCCCTAAGATTAACGCAATGGTCGTCAAAACCTCAAAATAAATTAGAGTCTTTCCACCAATCCGTCCTAACTTTCTAATATCACCAATATTAGCAATTCCAACAGTCAAGCAAGAAACAACGATTGGCATTACGATCATCTGAATCAGCCGGATAAAGATTGTTCCTAAGCTCTGCATAACAGTGATGGCACCCTTATTTTGATAGAAAATTAATCCACAAATAATACCAAGGACTAGCCCGATCATAATCTGCCAGCCCATACTAAGGCGCCCGAAACGATATCGCTTCACTTTACATCAATCTCCCTTATGTAGTCTTATTATACTTTAGCACATTTTTAGCAAGATTTTAGCAAATTTTAAGATTTTATTCAATTAAAACCGAACACTTTAGAACTATCCCTAATGTTTCATTCACTTCAAAGCTATAAAGGATCATTAATAATTCGTAATTTTAACTAAAGAAAGGATTAATCTTCCCTGAAAGTTTTGCTAATATGATATCGTTATTAAAGACTATTAATTGAACAGGAGTAATTTATGAATGCTTGGATAACGGACTTTATTAATCAATTTGGGTACATAGCAATTGCCTTATTAATTGCCCTCGAAAATGTTTTCCCTCCGCTACCATCCGAAATTATTCTCACAATGAGCGGATTTATGACTACTACGACGACCTTGTCGATTATTGGCGTGATTAGCGCTGCAACCATTGGCTCATTGATTGGTGCGCTAATTCTATATGCAGTCGGTCGCCAATTAACAGTTGCACGACTTACACGGCTTCTCGATCATCGGTTATTTAAGACGCTCGGCTTTCATCATGACGATGCGCAAAAAGCAGTTAATTGGTTTAATAATCACGGCACCAGTGGTATTTTTTACGGGCGATGCATCCCCGTTATCCGAAGCTTAATTTCGATTCCTGCTGGGATTGCCCAAACCTCATTAGGAAAATTTTGCGTCTTAACCGTTATTGGAAGTGCCCTCTGGAATACAATCCTTGTCGTCCTCGGGGCATGGGTCGGCCAATCCTGGAATAAAATCGTAATCATTTTCAACGAATATACTACGATTGCTATTGGTATAATGGCAGTTATTTGTCTTTACTTTGCATATCGGTGGTATCAAAAAAGAATTAAGAAATGAAAAAAGCAAGGCGACTGAGAAGAGATTCCCGGTTACCTTGCTTTTTTAGCAGATTTAGCGAGTTGTCTGGCGCAGAATTAAGTGCGTTCCAACAACTGTTTTACATGGGTCATTACTAGGGTTTTGCAATCGTTTAATCATCATATCCACTGCTGTGTGAGCCATTTCATCCGTAGCTACATGAACCGCAGACATGCTTGGATAAACATATTTAACAATTGCAGTGTCATTAAAACTAATTAGCGCAATCCGATTAGGAACATTAATTTTGGCTTCCTGAATTGCTTTCAACGCACCTACTGCCATCGGATCATTTGCTATAAAAATCCCATGCGGCATTCGATCACCAAGCGTTGCAATTGCCTTCTTCATCGCATTATATCCTGACATCGAGGTGTAGTTGCCAGCAAATATAAATTCTGGATGATAGAGGTTTTGTTGACGTAAGGTGCTCTCAAAATAAAAGCGTCGCAAATCAGGAACTATTTGTTGGTCAGTTGTCCTTTCAGTCCCCGCCAACATTCCAATATCGTCTATTCCTTCATTGACAAATTCTGTAATAACAGAACGAACTGCATTTTCAAAATCAGGTACCAAGCAATCATATCCAGCTGCTAGACTATCATAATCAACAAATACAATATTAGAAGTTACTAGCCGCAATGCTTGTACTTGCGAGTCACTAAACTTCCCAATCGCGATGATGCCCGTAACATCGCGCGGGATTTCTTCCATATTGTTTTGATAAACTGGAACTGTTTGTAATCCCTGCTGTTGAGCTGCCCGTTCAATCCCCATTCGAATCGCCATGTAATACAAATCGTCTAATTCTTGAGTGAGAGAATACCACTGAACAACTGCCACGCGTTGCACCTGGTTGTTTCGTGCCCGCTTATGTTTAGTATAGTTAAACTCTTCAGCAGTGGCTAGCACCCGTTGACGCGTCTTTTCGTTTACAGAAAGAGTCACATCATTGTTTAAAATTCGCGATACTGTCGCAATCGATACCCCTGCTTTGTCTGCGATATCGTGTAATGTTACTGCCATTCTGCCTCAGTGCCCCTTTCTCTTTTAGGTTAAAACTATTTTAAGACATCAACGAACCGTTGCCAACCTTCTTTTCCGCTTGCATCGTCTTTAAATACACCGGCATTCTCTAAAACATTAGCAAATATATTGGCAATTTCCTGTTCCATTACCTCATCAACATTGTCTTCGGTAATCTTTACCTTTGATTGAACTTCCTTAGCCCACGGAAGGTGACTATCAGCAATCTTATTTTCAGCACCGAGCCAGAACTTCTTAACTTCATTTAATTCATTCTTAAGCCGTGCCGGAAGAATTGCTCGACCCATCACTTCAATCAAACCAATATTTTCCTTCTTAATGTGCCATAGCTTTTCGTGTGGGTGGAAGATGCCTAGCGGATACTTATCACTAGTATTGTTGTCACGCAGCACTAAGTCAAGAATAAACTTATCATCTTCACGGTGCATGATTGGCGTAACTGTATGGTGGCGTGTTTGACCATCAAACGCTTTAATATCAAGACTTTCATCACTATAATGATCCCAAACATTGATAATATGCGTTCCAAGATCAATTAATTGCTCCGTATTTGTACTTGTTAGCCGAATATCACTCATTGGCCAATTTACGATTCCGGCTTCAACGGCTGGATAATCATCAAATGCTAGTTTCTCTTTGATTGAAGCCTTCATCATTGGAAAGACATGCTTACCACCTTGATAATGTTCATGAGCAAGCATTGACCCACCGACAATTGGTAAGTCAGCATTACTACCGACAAAGTAAGCAGGGAGCTGTTTCTCGATTTCAACCAAGTTAATTAAAGTTTGCCGATTAATTTTCATCGGTTCATGCTTACTATCAAGAAAAATACAGTGTTTATGGAAATAAGCATATGGTGAATATTGGAATCCCCATTGCTGACCGCCAATTGTCATCCGAATAATCCGGTGGTTGCTCCGTGCGGCTTGACCAAGTCGTCCTTTATAACCTTCATTTTCCATACAAAGAGCACATTGCGGATATTTTTTAGCTGTATCATGAGCAGCGGCGGCAATTGCTTTAGGATCTTTTTCTGGTTTTGAGAGGTTGATCGTAATTTCAAGATTTCCATATTTAGTTGGCTTGTCAAAAACAACATTTTTCTTGATTGCTGCCACCTTAACATAGTCGTTACTGGTACAAAGATTATAGAACCAGTCAGTCGCTGTTGCCGGTGACTGTTGATACTTTTCCCAGAATTTATGATTAACTGCTGATGGCGTTGGTGTCATCAAATCGTATAATTGATCATTTAAAATCTCTCTAGCAGTCTGACCATCATCAATCTTGCCACGCTTAACGGCTAAATCAACTAATTGGCTAACAACCGGTTCATCGTCTTTTGCTTCAACATCTTCATCACCCACGAATCCGCGAATCTTATTTAAAATATAAATTCGATCAAGCGGTTCATACGTTCCACTGGCGATTACCTGATCAGCAAACTTTTCCATTAACTTCATTTTCTCATTCCCCCACTAAAATACTATTAAAGCTTATGTGGTCCATCAACAACTTCAGCATCATAGAAACTAGCGTCATAACCAATCTTGTCACGGTAAATTTTACCAACATTTTTCTTAAATTCATCGGCAGCTGACTTTTTAACAATGGCGATTGCACTACCAGCAAATCCGCCACCGACCATTCGAGCACCAAGGCAGCCTGGCTGACCCCATGCATTTTCAGCTAGTGTATCTAATTCTTTTCCGGTAACTTCATAATCATATTTAAGCGAGACATGAGAAGCATTGATTAACCGGCCTAATTCTTCAAGGTCACCCTTTTCCATTGCGTCAATGGCCTTCTTTGTTCGTTCGTTTTCACTAACAGCATGACGGGCACGGCGAATTAACGTGTCATCATTAATTAAGTAAGTGTATTGATCGAACGTATCGGAATCTAATTCACCAAGTTTAGTAATATTAAGTTTCTTATTAAGCCGGTTAACAGCTTCTTCACATTCTTGAACCCGCTCATTATACTTTGAACCTGCTAATGAGTGGTTCTTATTGGTACTCATAATCACGATTTCGTAGTCACCTAGTTCAAGTGGCAAGTACTTATATTCAAGGGTATTACAGTCAAGGTAAATTGCATTATTTTCTTTACCCATTCCAACCGCGAATTGGTCCATAATTCCAGAGTTTAAGCCGACAAAATCATTTTCCGTTTTTTGACCAAGCTTAACAAGTTCAATCTCATCAATGTCAAGGTTAAATTCATCTTTTAAGATATTACCCATCAGCATTTCAATTGATGCAGACGACGATAAGCCTGAACCATATGGAAGGAATCCATGAATGTATAAATTAAAACCATGGTCAATCTTAAAACCGCGTTGCTTTAAGTAAACCAGCATCCCTTTGAAGTAATTAACCCACTTCTCATCTTTTGCGCTTTGTGGTTCTTCATCATTAATATCAAAAGTAATAATCTTACTATCTTCTTCCTTGGCTGAGTTTGCCGAGTAGATAGCAACCGTTGTATCTTCACGCAGACCATATACTCCATACGTACCAATACTAATAGCACAAGGGAAAACGTGTCCGCCATTATAATCAGTGTGTTCCCCAATTACATTGATCCGACCTGGTGAGAAAAATACATCTTGTCCTGGTTCCTTAAAGACGTCTTGGTATTCAGCTAAAAATTGTTGCTTATCCATCAGAATAACCTCCATACATCAAACAAACATTAGTAAACTTTTACTAAATATAATTTACTCCTTTTTCACCCGCCCGTCAACAAGCGCTTTCAAATTAATGTTATCAATAAAGAAAACGTTTTCTATAAAATAAAAATAAATAGCCCCGTCGCCTGTCAAAATGCTACACTATTTAACATAGACGGAGGCTTTTTATGAAAAAATATATCCCAAAAGATTTAATTAAGCTTGCTTCGCGGACAGGTCGTTGGACGGTTAAAAAAATTAACAACACTTCCGCCTTGTATACAACCAATTTGGGTAGTTATCTACGTTTTAAAATTCAAGGAGCAACCAAGTGCTATGTGGAAGTTATCGCAAATCAAAACTTCCTTTCACCAAGCCAGGTTTTTGCTATTCGGATTGATAACGGGGACTGGCATCGCTATCAAGCTGCTTTAGGAAAAATCGCAATTTCTGTAAGCCCTGAATCACATATTATTGAGATTATGGCAGCTGGTAATACCGATATTGATGAAGTATGGACTGGTAATGAGGGCTTTGCGATCAAGGGAATTATTCTAAATCAAGGAAACCTTATACAATCTTCCAAACGGTCAATAATCAACTTTATTGGCGACTCTATTACTGCTGGATGCTGGGTTGCTGGTGACCATCCTTCATTTGATTATCGTCCCGAGAAAAATTATGCAGCCATTAGCGCTGATATCCTCAATACCGATAGCGTGCGAATTGCCTATTCCGCTGGCGGGGTATTACGTTCTGCCACTGGTGGCGTTCCTACTGCTAATAAGTTTTTAGCAAGAATCGATGCGCAAGACTTATGGACCCCTAACCGTCCTGATTTAACAGTACTTAACTTAGGTGTCAACGATCGCCGGTTCCCTGTAAAACAATTCATTGCCGCTTTTGACTTGTTTGTCCAACAAATCAAATTAACTTTTCCAAATACCCCGTTGACAATAATGATTCCATTTAGTCAAACTTTTGCCCAAGAAATTCGGTCAATTGCAGCTAATCATCAGTGTCCCATCATCGAAACAAATAGCTGGAAGCATAGTTTTACAGATGGATTACACCCCGATCAGCGAGGCGCCATTGCAGAAGGAAAAATGCTGGCAAAAGCTTTAAGTCCGCTTTTACATAAATCCAGTGTACAATAAAACTAAGAAATAATATGAGGAGGATTCCTATGGCTAACCAACGATTATTACCAATAAAAAATGGCTATAATTTCCGCGACCTAGGCGGCTATCCTACTAGCGACGGCCACACGACGAAATGGCAACGTCTGCTTCGAACTGGATCGCTCGCTCGATTGGGACAAGATGATTTAAAAGTACTAGACGCAATCCCGGTTACAATTGATGTTGACCTGCGTGCCCCTGATGAGGTAAAAAAGGCTCCTGACCGTGTTCCTGCTACTGCTGCTTACTATCATTTACCGGTTTTTGAATCAGATGAAACCGATGCATCGCACAGTGATGAGGAAATCGCTGCACAAATGCAGAAGCCGGGTAATGGATATCATCATATGATTGATGTCTACCAGCGAATGACAACTGTCAATTCTGCAAAGCAAGCATATCAAGATTTATTTAAGCTTCTATTAAGCAATAAACACGGTGCCTTGCTTTTTCACTGCACTGCTGGAAAAGATAGGACTGGAATGGCATCATTTCTTATCCTTAGCGCTCTAGGGGTAGAACAAAAAGTTATTATAGAAGATTACTTATTGACTAATACTGTTACCCAAGAGTTCCGAAATAACTGGCTACAAGAAATGCGGGATAACGGGGCTAGTGAAGAATTGGTAACGAATCGTGCCGCCCTTGCTTCTGTCGCACCTGATTATATCAATACCGCAATAAAAAATATTAATCAAAATTATGGAAATGTTGATCATTACCTTAATGAATATCTCGGGATAACTCCTGCTGAAATAAAAGAACTGCGGGAATTGTATTTAGACTGACCTAGATTATAATTGTTTATGAGGAGGGATTTTTATGCAAATCTCAGTACCATTAGTTAACGGAATGTTAGCCGATGAATATGGTAAATACGCGCCTGCAGCGGATATATTAGCTGATCACCCAATCAAGTCTTTCCCAATAAAGATTACAGACGCTCCTGCCGATACCAAAACATTTGCGATTGTATTTGTTGATTACGATTCAACACCTGTTTGTGGTTTCACGTGGATCCATTGGCTAGCAGCTAACATCCCCGGAACATTAACGGATATTCCTGCTAATGCTAGTCGAAACTTAGCCGCTCAATTCGTTCAAGGAAATAATAGTAATGCCGGTTCACTAGTAAATGGCGATCCACTTATTACCAGCGGCTATGTAGGTCCACAACCACCTGATAAAACTCATAACTATACCTTAATGGTGTTTGCCTTGGATGACACATTACCCTTAGAAAACAAGTACTGGCTTAATGATTTCATTCACGCCGCCAAAGGACATATTCTAGCAAAAGTACAAGTTGATTTACCAAGTCGTGCGTAAGGAGGAAATGACAATGGAAACAAGAATTTTCTTTAATCCTGGCGATTCAGTTGCTAACATTAATGATTACAATGAAGCAGTTCGGAAGGGCCAAATTTTCAAGCGCGAGCGTCGCAATGACGATCTTGTTATCGCAAAGGATCCTAACGATAAAGAATATGCTATTTTTTATGCTAAAGATGCTTTACCAGCTGAGCACAAAAAATCCAAGCCATATGAAATTAAAAATCGTCTTTAAAAAGAGAAATGACCAATGGAAATATTCCACTGGTCATTTTTTCTTTTATTAGGCTTTAACGACCACCAACAATTCTAGCCGTTTCCTCCTCGAGTCGTTCAATTAACGAGTCAGCATCCGTCTTAAAATCATTAACAAATGAATCTGACTGTGGGTGAACACGACCAGCCTCATTACCCATAACATCAGTAACAACTAAGTCATTTTCATCCCAGTTAACATCATCATAATGACCTTCAAGAGCTTCGTCAAAAAATGCTTGGAGTATATCCCGAACCGCATTTTGAATAACAGTTGTTTCATCAACCTGCTCACCGCGGACCTTGTGTTGAGCTAGTTGCATTGCTACATCTTCCATATTTTCTGGAATTTCAACGCTCATTACGGATTCCTCCTTTATTAATTACCGACGACGTAACTTGCGCCGGGCCTTTTTACTAAACTTAATACCTTGAAGCGACTTTTTCTTCCGCTTTAACTGCGAATCGGTATGGTCACTTACAGCCATTTGTTGCTGTTGCTTTTGTTGCATTTCACGTTGACGCTTAATTAAACGTTTCCGCTCATATTCACCCCATGGATTTAACAGGCCACGCATAAAGTCAGCAACTTCTTGCTTATGATCATCCATCCATGCTTCAGCCACATCTGCATCATCTGTATCGATTCCATTACTATTAATGAACGATAGAACTAATTGCGTTTCACGTTCATCACGATTTAATGAAGCAAGCATGTCTTCCGACGGTTGCATATTGGCAATTGCCTTTAAACCGAGCTTATACTGATCCATGTCAATATAATCATTTTGCTTCATATATTCAAATAATGCCTGTGCACTTGGTACAATATTATGAATCTGCTTTATTGAAATATGCGGATCCAATGGCATCATCATGCCCAATACCCGCTGTAAGTTACTGAAAGTCCACTGATCTGGATATTCAGCACATTCTTGAACCATTAATTCTAAGAACTCTTGTACAACATAATTCAGTTCGACATTATCCAATTCAAGGTTGTTAAAGTGCGGATCAGTCTTAATAGCTTGTTGAATATTTGCTAACAAGTCCTTAAATTTTTCAGGTGTCCATGTAACTTTTTCTTTAGCTGGAGTTTCCTGAACTGGCGCTGATTCTTCTTCGCGCTCTTCATCCCCGTGTAATTGGGCCCATGTCTTATGTGCTTTACGACATTCATTCATTTTTGTTCGTTGTTCTTCCATTGCCTTAACGACTTCAGCGAGATTATCAACTTTCAAAAATTCTTGGTAAGCACGTAAAACCGGAACAACCGCAATCCCAAATTGATTAGTTAATGATGGATCAGCGATAAATTCCCCGACCATGACCGCTTTTACTGCTTCTGGTGTCCAAGTAGTATCGGTCAAATGCTGATCATTTGCCATCTGGTTATTAAAACGAGTCAAAATATCCTGTGCATGTTTTTGCTGATTAGCAGATAACTGATGATAGTTGGACGAAGTAAGGAACTGGTCAATATGCTGTTCTTGTTCGTTCATTATCTATTGTCCTCCGTCTCCAAATTGAATTTTCCTTTCTATCATATCATAATTATATCTAGTAAATATAACTAGATTGTTAATACATAAGGAGATATTATACCAATGCAACGAAAAAAGATTCAAGAAGCAATGAAAAATGTCTATTTTCAAAAAATGACTGCTAATGGTTATCATGAAATTGAGGAACAAATTGCTGGATTACAAAAGCAGCGTCCAGCAAAAATAGAACAGTTAAAAGCTGCCCGCGCCCTTGGCGACTTATCAGAAAACACGGAATACAGTACTGCTAAGCGAGAACTTCGCCACCTCGAAAGCCGGCTGCGTTATCTCAACAAGCAGCTTCAATACGCTGAAATTGTGACTCCTAGCGATGATCATACTGTTGACCTTGGTACGACCGTCACAATTGAATTTGAAGATGATGATGAGCAAGAAATCTACCATATTGTTGGTAAGCAAGAAGCTGATATTGCTAAACAAAAGATCTCCTTCGACTCCCCGCTCGGTCAAGCCCTCCTTCATCAAACCGCCGGAACCATTGTAACCGTTGAAGCGCCACAATCATCATATCGGGTTAAGATTGTTAAAGTTGAGTTATAACATTGATAAGCTATTTTAGTTTCTTTAATATTACAGCAAAAATTTTTTAATTTATTATTTTCGGTAATAGGGTTAATCCCTCGCTGTTCAATTGCTCTAAGCAACTGATTAAACAAAATTTTAGGTATTGCATCTCTGATTTTGACCCGCTATACTATTAAACGTCGCTTTTTATAGCCACAACATATTGTGTTCTTAACTGATATAAAGCACAACTTATACAACATATAGTAGAGGGAGTTATATTGATGCTTAGCAATTATTTAAAATTTCTTGCCCACCAGTTAAAGGGCTGGCCACAACAAAACTATTACCTATTCTTTTTCAGTTTAGGCTGTCAGGTTATGACCTTAGTAAGTGCCCCGATAACATGGGTTACTGTCATTACTTTTATCGGTACCACGCCTGGTGTCCTTTGTGTTCTAGCAATTAATGCAGCAAAGTCAGTAAATGGTTTCTTAGGCATTTTATCAGCACTGTGTTTCATTATTGCTGGTTTTAGTGCTAAAAATTATTTAAGTATTGTTGAGCAAATCGCCTATGTTATTACCCTCGATTTACCAGTATTACTTTCTGCAAACTGGAACGTTAACATGGCTTCTAAGATTCGTAAGTTCAATGCCCGTTCATGGTCAATCGCTATTGTGGCAACCATTGCGGTATATCTCGTTTCAGGTTACTTGATTGGTAATTTAACTGATGATCCACGACCATGGATTGATGCAATTAGTTTCTCCATCAGTCTTTCTGCTGGTGTCATCTGTTTCTTACGTTTTAACAATCAATACTTCTGGTGGCTTGCATCCGGTCTTGCCCAATTAGTACTTTGGTTTGTTTCTTACAAGCAAGGTTCAGCTACTTTAGCAATGGCCGTTAATAGTTCAATCTATCTAATTAATGATGTTCTCGCCTTCACCATTTCACCATGGTATAACGAACGTGAACGTCAACGACTTAGTGAAGAAGAATCTGCCTATGCTAAAGAACTGGGCCTAGAGTAGTACAAAACAGCAAAGTGAGTGGATAATTTTCCAATCGCTTTGCTGCTTTTTTAATATTGCTTATTATATTCATACACCAATTCTGGTTCACGGCCGGTCCGATGGTAGGCGTTTAATGAGTCGATCTGCGCCATTTCTTGTGCACTAAGTTCAAAATCGTAAATATCAGCATTTTGTGCGATTCGTTCTTCGTGAACTGACTTAGGGATAAATGACACGCCGTTTTGCAAATGCCAGCGTAAAATCACTTGCGCGGTTGATTTATCATGAGCAACGGCAATATCTTTTAATATTGACTCATTAAGAACGGCTCCCCTGCCAAGCGGACTCCATGCTTGCGTTACAATTTGATGCTGACGATTAAATTGTAATAGCGGTTTTTGCGTTAATAGGGGATGCAGTTCAATTTGATCAACAACAGGCATTTCACTTGCTTGCGTTGCTAAATACTGAAGATGAATCATTTGGTAGTTGCTTACACCAATCGATCGTGTAAGTCCCGCCTTCTTCATTTCTTCAAACGCCCGCCATGTATCAAAAAATGAACGTTCAATCGGCCAGTGAACAAGTAATAAGTCAACATAATCCATTTGTAGTTTATGTAATGATTCTTTGACCGATTCGATTGCCTTCTCATAGCCCTGGTTTCCCTCAGCGACTTTTGTTGTAACAAAAATATTATCACGTGGAATTGCTAATTGTTTAAAGGCATTTCCAACCTCTTGTTCATTGCCATATAGTTGTGCAGTATCGAATAAGCGATAACCTATCTCATACGCTTTGCTTACCGCCTGATTCATCGTTTCCTGTCCATCTACCTTGTACAGGCCAAAACCCTCTTGCGGCATTTTGTTACCATCAGCTAGGGTTAATAAATTATCCTTAATGTCCATCCATTCCCACTTCCTTTTGCCTTATTTTCAAACAGCCATTCAAAATTGTCAAACATGTATTTTCCTTTCTGAACTAACTAATGTATTATGATGTTAAATCTACTTACGAGGAAAAATTATGGCTAAAATATTTATTGTTGAGGATAATCCCGACATTATCCATGCAATTGCGCAAAATTTAAGCAAATGGCAACATGATACCATCACAGTTAAGGACTGGGCAAACGTTGCAAACGAGATTATTACTGCAAAGCCAGATCTTGTTTTGTTTGATATCACTCTTCCTACTTTTGATGGTTTTTATTGGATTCAGGAAGTCCGTAAATACAGTCAAGTACCGATCATCGTAATTTCCGCAGCAGAAATTGATACCAATGTCATGCACGCAGTTACGGCTGGGGCTGATGATTACATCATGAAGCCATTCACAATGACCGTCCTCTTAGCAAAGATCCAAGCTTTGTTACGCCGAAATAAGCAGGTAACCGATACGGAAAAACTAGACTGGGGGCATAATTCATTTAACCCGCTTACTAATGTTCTTACAAATGCATACGGCACTGCGCAACTTACTCCAACTGAGGGGGCAATGCTACAAGTTTTACTTAGTCATCGCAATAAAACTGTTTCTAAAGATCAACTACTGCAATGGTTATGGCAAGGTGGAAAATATCTCAATGAAAACACCCTCAACGTCAATATTAGCCGTCTAAGAACTAAACTAAGCACAATTGGTTTACGTCAATGTATTCACACAGAACGTGGCCTTGGTTATCGCCTGGTGGTTGATCATGAATAAGTATTATTTCAAATTATTTTGCCGTTCAATATTCCCTGCTACTATCGGTTATATAATTTTAATTGGTCTAATCGGTCTGCTAGCAATTTTGTATAATCTTCCTATCGTTTTTTGGGGTGACACTATTCGTTTCTCCCTTCCAATTTTTATCATTTGGCTTATTTGGACAGGTGCAATTCAATTCTATCGTCTTCGCCATTTAACGATTTCACAGCTTGACAACTTTAACCCCGCCAATATAACTGAAGGAAGACTTATTGAAATTCTGCAGAAAGAACGCTCAAAAAACATCCAGACTATCCGTCAATTACAAGCAGTACAACATGAACAACTTGACCACCTTGAATTATTTGCCCACGAAATCAAAAATTATTTAACAAGTTTAACTGCTGCTGCAGAAAATTCACCAACAGTCACCAGTGAAGAAGTTAAGAGAAATACGTACCAAGCAAATTATTATCTAAATTTACTATTAAGCGATGAACGCCTAGCGATCAATAACCACGATTACGATTTTCAATGGGTTAATATTGCCCAGCTAGTGAACGCAATCCTACAGCAAAACTCAGCTATTTTTATTAATAAACAGCTTATTCCTGAGTTACAAAATTTAACTGGAGTTACTATTCTTACTGACCGTAAATGGTTGCGCTTTTGTATTGAACAACTACTTTCAAATGCAATCAAATACTCAGCCCCCAACAATACTATTAATATTTCCTGGGAAATTAATTCTTTACGGATCACTGACCATGGTTGCGGAATTCCAACGACTGATCTTCCACGAATTTTTGAAAATGGCTTTACTGGGGAAAATGGTCACCAAATAACTGCTGCTACTGGCATGGGGTTGTACCTTGTTAAAAAGGTTACTCAGCAATTAAACTTTCAGGTTAGCGTTTCATCAATCCAAGGCCGAGGAACAACAGCCATTTTATCTTTTCAGTCAGCCAACGTTAAACATGCTTAATTTAAAGCTTACAAAATTGTAAGGTTCTGTACGTTTCCGTAAGTAGGAAGTAGTACAGAACCTTTTTATAATTAAGACATAATCAAACTTAGCACTTTACCAGAAAGGAAAACTATTATGACAGTATTAAATCTCCAACACGTTCAACGCGTATACAACCCTAACTCCGCGAACCCTGTTATGGCCTTAAAAGATATTACCTTTAAAGTTGAAGAAGGGGAGTATGTGGCAATCATGGGTGAATCTGGTGCTGGTAAAAGTACCTTGTTAAATATAATCGCAACCCTAGAACAGGCAACTAATGGTCAGGTGGTTCTTAATGGGCAAGATCTTCGTCAACTATCAAAAGACGACGCAGCACATTACCGTCGCGAACATCTCGGCTTTGTTTTTCAACAATTTAACTTACTTGACAGCCTCTCAAATCGTGACAATATCTATTTACCGCTTGTCCTAGCAAAAACACCTGTTACAACAATGGAAGAACGAATCAAGCCCCTAATTGACCGCTTACGAATTGATAAAATTATTGATCGTTTCCCAAGTGAGATTTCAGGAGGACAACAGCAGCGTATTGCAATTGCACGTGCCCTAATTACCCATCCTGACCTTCTCCTCGCCGATGAACCAACTGGGGCCTTAGATTCAAACACCAGCAACGAAATTCTTGAACTTTTTGATGAGGTTAATGCTAACGGTCAAACTATCATCATGGTTACGCACAGTGCCGCTGCTGCTAGTCATGCTAAACGCACCCTCTTTATTAAGGATGGGCGAATCTATCATGAGCTTTATCGTGGAGATCTTTCACTAAAAGATTATCAACAGCAAATTAGCCAAACAATGATGACCTTAACGAATGGCGGTGAATAAACAATGCTTTTCTTCAAACTAATCAATTCTAGTTTTAAGCGTAATCTTAAGGTCTACATTCCTTACCTTATTTCAATGATAATGCTAGTCGCTATTAACTATATTTTTAAGGCGGTTGAAATTAACCGTAGTCTTAAAGATTTGCCAAGTGCAGCTGTAACTAAAGCATTAATGCAGACAGGATCAACCTTTATCATTCTTGTAACCCTTGCATTTATGATTTATGTCAACCGTTTCTTATGGCAACAACGTCAGCGGGAAATGGGTCTGTACAGCATGTTAGGAATGACTAGCCGTAATTTACAGGTATTAACAATTATTGAAAAATTATATCTGCTAGTAATTAGTCTTTTTATCGGAATTTTATTCGGAGTTATTTTTGACCGCCTCGCATTTCTCGGTTTTGCCCATTTGTTGCAAATTGAGCATTTATCACAACCATGGGTAGAATGGCCTGCTGTAACCACCACAATTTTAATTATCGGCGGCTTTTTCTTAATCTTGATGGTTATTGACTTAATAAAACTATTTCGTTTAAATCCCAATGAATTATGGCAGCCCAAACAAGCTAAAATTGCTAGTCACGGAAAGCTATTCACTTTTGCTGGACTTCTCGGGGTCGCTGCCCTTGCTTTCGCTTATTACCTTACAATTACTGTTAAGCCCCGAATATCCGCCTTATCGACATTCATGTTGGCAGTTTTCTTAGTGGTAATTGGAACCTACCTTGTTTTCATTACTGGAAGTATCATTGTTCTTAAAATTCTTCAAAAGAACAAACGATATTATTATCGGCCTCGTCACTTCATCGCCATTTCAGGAATGCTACAACGAATGGAGCAAAACGGCGCTAGTCTTGCAACGATTTGTTTACTTTGCAGTTCCGTCCTCGTGATCCTCTTTACCTCATTAACCATGTATGCGGGAATCAATGATACTGTTAATTCCTTTGCGCCTCGCGATCTTACTATTATTACTTCGCAAAAGCTTTCTTCTCAGCAAGAAGCTACTATCAAGTCAGTTGCAAGTAAACATCAGGCCCACCTTGATAAGCCGCTAACATTTACCACCAGCGCGCCACAATACGGATACTGGAAAAACAATCATTTTATTATTCAAGGTGGTTTAGAAAATATGACTAATCAAACCACTAATTCGATCATTACAATGTCAACCGCTACTTATAATCGAATTTCAGGCCAAAAAGTCAAACTAGGAAAAGACAAGGCGTTAATTTATTCTCCTGCCAAGGAACATCAGGGATCCTTACAAGTAGGCTCACAAAAGTATCAGGCAAAGGTCCTCCATAATTTCAATTATTACTTCAACCCTAGCCATTCGATTTATTCTCCTATTTTTGTAATTACCAATAACCTTCCCGCAAATACTGCCACAATTTGCTTTATCGGAATCGACTATCACTTAAACGGAAGCAAAAAAGAGCATCTTCAATTTGAGAATGATTTACAGGCTAAGCTACATTTACCAAACCAAGTATATTCTTCTCGAACAAACCTTAAGAGCCAGTTAACAAGTCTCTATGGCGGGATCGTCTTTTTAGGAATTCTCATTAGTTTTGCGCTTGGTATCACGACAACCGTTGTCATCTACTTCAAACAAATCACTGAAGGTTATGAAGATCAAGCTCGTTTCAAGACAATGCAACAAGTTGGGTTAAGTGAAAAAGAAACAACTAAGAGCATCCATAGTCAAGTATTGATGGTCTTTATGCTACCAGTAGTCGGTGCGATTATTAACCTTTGTTTCGCTATTCCGGCGATCCGTCAAATTTTAATCCAATTTAATTTTTACAATGTTCAATTAATGACGATAATCGCAGTATCAATCACATTAATTCTGCTATGTCTTTACTTTGTAATTTATGGTCTCACCACAAAAATTTACCGTAAAATCGTTGAACAAAGCTAGGTACTATAAATTGACATTTCCTATTCCAGCGGGTACACTTTAATTACTAATAATAAGTGCGATCGATAAAATGAGGAGATGTCGTTCATGACTTTTATAACCACCACCGTTCAACAAAAACTAACAAGCTGTTGCTAAACTAATTAAGGCTAGGCAAGCCCTTCTCTTTAAATGTGGCTAATTGATGCTTTAAGGTTCTAGTAACAGTTTTTTAGTTTGTTTTAGATTAAATCGAGGTGATTCCATAATGACAACTCCATTAAAAATAGGAATTCTTAACCTAATGCACGACAAAGAAGATACTCAGCAACGGTTTACAAAGGTCCTTTCCGCTGGGCCACACCGTGTTAATGTTCAATACTTTTATCCTCAAACTCACTATACTTCACGATCTGTTCCTAAGCTTGTTCAACAAATTTCCCAGCCCTTAGAGTTAGGAGAGGTTGCAACGATGGATGCTTTTATTATTACCGGTGCGCCAATTGAACAGCTTCCATTCAAAAAAATCACTTATCTCGATGAAGTTCACCAACTAATTGACGGCTTGGTCGCTAATAATATTCCACAGCTTTATGTTTGCTGGGGAGCAATGGCAGCTGCTAATTATCTTTATGGGATTTCTAAAATGCCTCTTCCTCAAAAAATCTTTGGTGTTTTTCATAACTATATTCAACATGAAGATCCGTTATTAACGGGTTTAGATGATGGCTTTCTTGCTCCCCATGCTCGGTACGCTGAGTTGGATATTAACAAGATTGCTCGCGATCCACGTTTGATTATTAATGCTACTACTAAAGATAATCGTTTATTCTCATTTCGTGCGCGCGAGAAGAATCAATATTTCTTATTCTCACACCTCGAATATGGTCAAGATGCGTTATTGAAAGAGTACTTACGGGAACGAAATACACATCCTGGTGTCGAATATATTAAGCCGCAAAACTATTTCCGTGATCCGCTTCATATGAAAGATCCCCAATTTAGCTGGCAGCGAACCCAACAAGTATTCTTCGATAATTGGCTTCAGACCGTTGCTAACGACGCAAAAACAAAACAATTGGTAAAGGAGTAAATATTATGACTGAAATCACTAATTCTATTACAAACTTAATCGGAAACACGCCAATCGTTAAGTTAAATCGGGTTGTTCCTGACGATGCTGCTGACGTTTACGTTAAGCTGGAATTCTTCAATCCAGCTGGCTCAATTAAGGACCGAATTGCCCTTGCAATGATCGAAGAAGCAGAAAAAGCCGGTAAACTGCAAGCTGGCGGTACTATTGTCGAACCTACTTCAGGTAATACTGGTGTCGGTCTTGCAATGGTTGCTGCTGCTAAGGGTTACCACCTGATCATCACAATGCCTGAAACAATGAGCGTTGAACGTCGGAAGCTCATGCAAGGCTACGGTGCTGAATTAATTCTTACTCCAGGTGCTGATGGAATGAAGGGGGCAATTGCGAAAGCAGAAGAGCTAGTAAATGAAAAAGGCTACTTCATGCCAATGCAATTTAATAATCCTGCTAACCCTGATATTCATGAAAAGACAACAGGAAAAGAAATTCTTGAAGCATTTGGCAACGATATTCCTGATGCTTTTGTTGCTGGTGTTGGAACCGGTGGTACATTGACGGGAGTTGGTCACGCTTTGAAGAACGCCAACCCATCTGTCCAGGTTTATGCACTTGAACCAGCTGAATCACCAGTTTTGAAGGATGGTAAAGGCGGTAAGCATAAGATTCAGGGAATCAGTGCTGGATTTGTACCTAAAGTCCTCGATACTGACGTTTATGATGGAATCCTCGAAGTCAAGAGCGATGATGCAATCGCCACTGCTCGTGAAGTTGCCCACCAAGAAGGAATCCTTGTTGGTATTTCTGCTGGTGCTAACATCAAGGGCGCAATTGAGGTTGCTAAGAAGCTCGGCAAAGGCAAAAAAGTAATTACAGTTGCTCCTGATGGCGGTGACCGTTACCTTTCAACTGAATTATTTGATTATTAAAAATTTAGGCATGTAATGAGAAGCCTTTCTCATTACATGACATGCCGTTTTTTATATGGCTCTACAATAAAAGCTGCAACACCAATTAGTTAGCGTTACAGTTTTTATTTTATTTCTAATTAAAAAGGGATGTAGCTGAAGTTTTTAAATAGTGCCGCCGTTGAATTGCGACGATGCATATCAATTACGTTCAACCCGATAAAATTCCCAGTAAATCCTCCTGATAAAAACGAAATATCAGTTGTTCCAAGCGAAAGCCTATTGTTCCCATCATCAATGATAAAGCTTGCAGCTTCGTTGTCTATAGTAACCTCTAAGTGGTATTGACCATGATCATTAATAGGAATTTGTTTTATTCTATTGAACTCACCCTGAACTTCTTTTTGTAACTCAATAACCGGATTATTATTCTCGTCTACAGTAATAACCAAAAGCGCATAATTTAGTGTGTCAAGGTATAAAGTTATGCCAGCTAGTTGCATATAAGTACGAGGCCGGTATTCCATATCAACAGCAACCTTCACCTTAAAATCGCATTGACGAGTAGCAATCATATGCTGATCAAATAAAGATTGTGGAGATTGACCTCCACGAATTAATAGTCCCCTGCTATCAGCAACAAGCCATTCAGGATCAGAAAATTGTCGTAAAGTATTCCAATAGGCTTGATTTAATCCATGCTTTAAATCATCTGTGAATTTATGCGTAATAGGATGAATTGATGCAGCATTTTGAGGTGCAGGTACATCAACTTCTGGTAAATTGCCTTCATTAGCTAAATGTAGCCAGCCATCATTCGTCCATTTGACCTTTTGAATAGCGGTTTCCCGTCCAAGAATTGGTTTATTCCCAGAAAGCGGTCGCGTACATAAGTGAGCAATATACCATTCATGGTTACTAGTCTCCATTAAGCTAGCATGTCCTGCTGATTGTAGTTTGAGTTCAGGATGATTTTTCGACGTTATTAATGGCGTATTAGGATCTACTTCATAGGGTCCCCAAATATTTGTAGAGCGAGCAACTGTCTCCTGATGCTCTAAGCCGGTTCCGCCCTCTGCTGTCATTAAATAATAATAACCGTTATGTTTGTATATTTGAGGAGCTTCAGTTTTTCTAGCACTAGTACCATCAAATATTTTTTTCGGTTTACCAATCAGCGAAAATGAAACAGGATCAATTTCCTGCATTTCAATACCACAGGACTTATTATGCGTCTCCATTCGATAATCCCACAATACATTAAGAAAATATGCCTTTTTGCCATCAAAAAATATTGAAGGATCAAAGCCCGAACTATTTATATATACCGGTTTACTCCAAGGTCCATGAATATCATTTGCCGTAACAATATAGTTATCTACATCCTTATACGGAACACGCGTTGAGTTAACATTAGTATAAACTAAATAATATTTACCATTATGATATGTAGCAAACGGCGCCCATATAGAGCATCCCCGAGGGTTTCCTCGAAAATTAATATTCATTGATTCACCAATTACCGAAGTCTCATATTTCCAATTTGCTAAATTTTGTGAGGAATAAATTCTAATACCTGGTAACCATTCAAAAGTTGAAACTACAAGATAATATTTTTCATTATCACGAAAAAGCAATGGATCAGGATTAAAACCTGTTAAAACAGGATTGTGTATTTGTTTCAAGTAAAACACCTCATTTATTTTTTAATACTAAGCAACTTTTCGGATCATTTGGAAAAGTACCCCACCAATTACACACATTATAAATGCTGCCATAAAAATTAAGTGATAGCCCATTTGAGTAATTACAACAGAAGCTACAATCGGGCCAAGAATCTGACCAATCGTATTAGCCAAATTTAAAATTCCTAAATCCTTAGCGGCCGCTTTTTTAGAAGGTAAGACGGAAACATTCAATGCCTGATCAATTGAGTTATAGATACCATAACATGATCCGCCAATAACAGCGTATGCAAACATCGTCCAAGGTTGCGGATCAAAGAATGGCATTAGTACACCAATTCCAAAACCAACGGAAGCAATAACCATCATTTTCTTAATGCTTCCAATCTTATCAGCAATCGGGCCGGAAATAGCTGCAAAAAACATCCCGGTAAACATTAAAATTGTAGACATAATTGAAAGACTTGATGCAGCTTCTCCTGAACTTAATTTCATATAATCCATAAAGATATATAGTTGATATCCTACGATAATATAGTGCGCTGCAACTATTAATAACTTCCCGAATAATGATAAATAAAAGTCTCTTAACTGTCCGTGAACTGGAAAAATAAATGCTTCAATTAATTGATAGCCATGTAATGGTTCTACTTTATCATCTTTATTCCCAGGTTCATGAATAACAGCAACACATAGAAAACCCAATACTAATTGAATTGCAATCATTGTCCATATTCCCATATTAATTTTGGTTAAAAATTGGGATGCAACAATCGTCCCCAAAGGATTAGCAACTGAATTAGCAATTCCGTAAAATGATGCAATTGTCCCTTTATACTTTTTAGGAACCAAATCAGAAAGAATTGCCAATAATGGACCAACAACTGCATTAAGTGCTGCTTGATAAACACCCCAAATTACTAACAACATTGGGATTGAAGTTGTAATTGTAATTAGCCAAAAGCAAATCGCACTGCCAATTGAGCCAATAATAATCCACGGAGTTCGCCTACCATGTCGCGACCTTGTTCTATCCGACAAAACTCCAAAAACAACATTAGCAATAGCTGCAACTATCATTCCAATAGTGGCAACCTCAGCAATAATTTGCACTTTCTGGGCTGGTGCAATTTTCTGTAACAACGCAGGCAATAAAGTACTATTAACTCCAACATATGGTAATAACCACGAAAGGACCCCAATAGCTAATCCGATACCGATACGATAAGGCGGTCGTGATTTAACTGCTTTTTCTGATAACATTGTTTTCACCCCATTATTCTCTTGCCTTTTGGGAGCGCTCCCAAAAGATAGTAAAAAAATACAATTTCTCAAAATAACATACTTACTGTATAGATGTAACCGGTATCATCTATAATTCATTAGACCACTAATTATTGGGAACGTTCCCATTTAAATGAATAAAAAAGACAAAGGTATCTTAATAACCTAAGTCTTATATCCAATAAGTAAATGATTTTCTTATTGCGGGCTAACAGAACTGCGAATAATTAAGGATGGTTCAATGACGAGAGTCTGTCTTTCCGTTGCCGAATTACTAATCCGTTGGAGCAAGAATTTCATCCCATTTTCAATCATTAATGACAATGGATTCTCAATAGTTGTTAATGATGGTGTTGATACCATTGAATATGGAATATTATCAAACCCCGTTATTGATATATCCCGCGGAACCGATAAATCATGTTGATGACATGCTTTTAAGGCTCCTAAAGCAATATCATCACTAGCACATATAACACAAGTCGGCCAATCAGATCGTGGCAGATTCAAAATCTCATTCATCATTACCTCCCCTGTGGTTAATGAAAATTGCCCTTGTTTAGTTGCAAATGGGATAATGCTCATTTTCAATTTTTCAGCTTGTTCTTTAATTCCTATGTAACGAACCTCACTAGTAATGAACTCGGCAGATCCGTTGATAATCCCTAATCGTCGATGCCCTTGCCGATAAATATATTGAACTAGATTATGCATTGCTACTCGATCATTAGCATATATATTATCAATTTCAGGTAAATCAACTCGCCTTAATACCACAACTGTAGGAATCCGGGCTTCTTTCAATTTATCGATAAAGGTATCATCATTCTTGGATTGACTTACAACAATTACCCCATCAAAGCGATTTCTAACAGACTGGTCAAAGTCTTCTAACTGGTCAATACCGGCAACTGACAATAGATAATTAGAAGGAAGCCCAGCATTAGCGCTACTAATTATATTTGAAAAATAAGTTGACATGTCGGCATGAATTCTTGACATAAAAACGCCAATTACATACTTTTTCTGTGTAACTAAACTACGAGCGCTGAAATTAGGCGAATAGTTTAATTGTTTAGCAGCTGCAAATACTTTCTCTTTTGTAATTTGTTTAATACTTGAATTAGGGGTAAACGCTCGTGAAGCGGTAGAGCGCGATACGCCAGCTAATTTAGCAACATCATTTATAGTAACCAATTTATCATTCCTTAATTAAAGATCATATTTATTATAAATAAAATTATTACCAAAAAGCAAAATTTAAGTAAATAATTATCCCTAGTGAAGTATTAAAACAAACATTCACCAGGGATAATTGTCGATTTATAAAATTGGCGATAACAATCTTGAGAAGTATTGCTTGAATTTCCGCCATTTTGACTGACTATCAAAATATTCTGGCGTAAGTAAAGTACTTTTCTTCATGTCGTCCTCGAAATCTTTCTTCAAGCGAGCCGTTAGTTCTTCATTATATGCAAACGTATTAACTTCAAAATTAAGACGAAAACTACGGTAATCCATATTGGCTGAACCAACAGATGCGATGTTGCTCCCGCTAACCATCGTCTTGGAATGAATAAAGCCATTATTATACTTATAAACTTTCACGCCATTATTAACCAGGTATTTAGCATAGTATTCAGTTGCACGATAGACAAATGGATGATCGGGCATACAAGGAATCATGATCCGCACATCAATCCCACTTCTTGCAGCAATCACTAACGCCTCAAGCACTGAATCTTCTGGAATAAGGTAAGGTGATTGAATATAAACATACTTTCGTGCGGAGCTAATAATTGATTCATAACCGCGGCGGATCGAGTAATTTTCATTATCAGGACCAGAAGAAACAATCTGCATCGGAACCTCATCTGGATCACCTGTTGGAGCAACTAATTCAAAGTTTTTAAATTCATTTTCAAGATTGATTTTCTTTTTATGTGTCTTCCTGCAAGTCGTATTCCAATCCATCGCAAAGCGGACTGTCATCATCATTGTAGCCTGACCGACAACACGAAGGTGCGTATCACGCCAATAACCAAATTTGGGATCTTCACTAACATATTGATCACCGATATTAAAGCCACCGATATAGCCGATTTCCCCGTCAATAATAGCAAGCTTACGGTGAAGGTGATAATTTAACCGCGGCGTTTGGAAATAAGCTTTGGCGGCAGCAATGAACGCCTGCGCTTCTCCACCTAATTCTTCTAAATGCTTAAAAAACTTAAAAGTAGTTCCATGAGACCCGCTCAAATCATAAAGGACCCGCACTTTTACTCCCCTAGCTGCCGCGTCCTCCAAAGCTTTCAATACACGCTTGCCTAAATTATCAGCATAAAAAGAGTAGTACTCAATATACACATGATCAGTTGCGTGATTTATATCATCAATTAATTTGTCAAATTTCTTCTTTCCATCAACAAAAACATGGACTTTATTATTAAAAGTTACTACTGAATCATTCAAGCTCAGAAAAAGGTTTACTAACTGCCGATCTCGCGACAGCCTGCTTCCTTTGGGCATTAATTCATGTTCTTCACTTAGCTTTCGTTGTTTTTCAAGATATTTAATTCGTAACTGCTTTTGCTCATCTTGAATACTAAATATCTCATCATGTGACAACTGACGGCCAACAAAAAGATACATAATAAAACCGATTACCGGCAAAACACTTAATACTAACAACCATGCCCACGTTGATGCAATATCACGCCGGCTACGAAAAACTGTCCAAACTGCAAAAGCAACATTAATTAACCACAGGACTTCAATAATCCGCCGAACAACATCCCATGTCCAAACAATATTCATACTTATAATAATCTCCCTACTAGTATTACTGATTTATTATAGCTATTATTTGCTTACTTTTCAGCAGATTCATTGATTATTTTCGGTAAAAACGACGAAGGGCAAAAGAAAAAGCGATGGCTAAAATACCATAAACCGCCCCTACATATCCTAGTGTAGTCAGCCGCGCAAAGCTAACCGTAGTCGAAGCCGTAAATGAGCCAAGCGATATTCCGACATTAGCAAAAATTGAGATTAAAGATGTCGCCAAAGCTAGTGACTGGGGGTATTCTTTTTCAGCCACGCTAATAAATACCAACTGAATTGTTGTTCCATATATAATTACAACCACACAGAGCGCAGCTAGCGTAAGCATCCCAGTAACCTTATTTCCTAATGCGACTCCCAAAATAAGACTTAAAATTGTCATTATCGTGAAAACAACCGGTAACTTTTGAACCCCTTTATTGCTTGCAACTAAACCAGCAATTTCATTCCCGATAATGCTCATCACTCCTAAAAGAAGCAACAGCCAGTTTAAACTAGTTAAGCTAAAGCCCATAACATTAGTAATTAGCGGACGGACATACGTATAGAAAGTATACTGCAGACTTAAAACAGCTACTGTAATACCAATTCCTAATAAAACACGGTGGTCTTTCAATAGCGCTAGTTGCTCTAAAATACTCCCCTTCACTTGTGGTGTATCGCGAGGCGTTAACCATGCAAGCAATGCAAATACGATTAACGTTAACCCAGAAATTATCCAAAAACTATCATGCCAGGAAAGCAACGTTGCGATTGTTGTCCCAAGTGGAACCCCGATAACAGATGCAATACTAAAGCCAGCGCCGACCCATGCTAGAACCATTGGCCGCTTATCCATCGGTGTAATGATACTTACCAACAAATTAATTAGTGAGATAATAGTTCCCGCTACAGCAGCCGTGATAATTCTTGCAAGTAGGAGCCAGCCAAGCGAGGGTGCAATTGCCGTTAATGTATTGCCAATAAAGAAAATGGTCATTAATAACATCAAAAGTTTATACCGGTTCCAATTACTAGTTAGGGTTGTAATGATGGGTGTGCTAATTGCATAAACACCTGCAAACGCGGTAACCAGAAAACCAACCGTTGAAAGCGGGACATGGTAACTGCGAGCAATATCTGATAAAACACCTACGACCATAAACTCATTGCACCCAAGCATAAATGCAACAAGAATAAAAGTAAATGACCGTAATTTAGTGTGCGTCATAATAAACCTCCTTTAAAACAAAAAAATTTTCTGAAAAAGTCAATCCAGAAAATTATAAACGTTTAACAATAAATTTGCCACTAGTTTGAACAGTTTATTAATAAAGTTGTGATTGATATGCTGCAAATGTCCTATCGTCAAAGCAGACCATTGTTACTTGGTCAACATAATTAGCAGTAGGTAAAAAGTTCTTTATCGTTGCAATAGCAATCTTAGCTGCTCTTTGAAGCGGAAAAGCATAAACGCCAGTACTGATAGATGGAAAAGCAACTGTTCGACACAAATGTTGATCTGCTAGCTGCAAACTATTTTGATAAGAGTTAGCTAATAGTTGATCTTCACCATTATCTCCACCATGCCAAACCGGACCTGGTGTATGGATAATAAACTCTGCTGGTAAATTAAAGCCACCGGTTATCCGCGCCTCTCCCGTTGGACATCCATGAAATTTTTCACAGGCATTATATAAAGCTGGCCCGGCCGCGCGATGGATTGCACCATCAACACCGCCACCACCCATCAAGGTTGTGTTAGCTGCATTAACAATTGCGTCTACTTTTACTTTCGTAATATCGCCTTTAATAACATTAATGTTATGCATTATTTCTCTGACCTTTCCTTAAATTGCGGGAACAAACTGAATGAACAGGTTAACGATAATGAAACTATCATAGAGCCTACAATACGGCCAGTAATTATGCCACTAGTATAGTCCGCACTCCTTCCTGGAATATGACTCAACGGGTTAATTAAATTAATTGCTAATACTAGACTTAAAATAATAATAAAAGCCAGTGTAAAACTAATCTTTTCGTTAGTCCGCACCCTATTCCAATTAGTTTCGCCTAACAAGAGGTATAAATTCACGATCGTAAAGCCAATTATTGCTCCAATTAATACTCCAAATATACCACCATGTCCTGGTAAAACGTGAATAAACTTTAACATCATAAATATACTTCCAACAGCATTATAAAGATAACTCTTCCTAAAGTCCCTATCGCTCTTTTTATTAGAGATATGTTCTTCCTTATAATTATCCATCATTTCATGATCCTCCCGTAATAAATTATCTAAGCTAACGTGGTAGAGATCACTTATTTGAACCAGCATGAATATATCAGGATAACTCCGACTATTCTCCCAACTAGAAATTGTCTTTCGTGAAATTGCAAGCCGTTCTGCTACCTCTTGCTGAGTCCAATTATGCTGGTGACGATATAATTTTATCTTATCGGCAAATTTCAATAAGTTCTCCTACCTTCATCTAAAATTTATTTCCCGGGAAATTAAGCTTATTAACACCTTACAAGATGGGGTTCAAAATGTCACGCTAAGTTCTGTAGCCATTAAAAAAGAGCGTGACAGAAGGCATCAATAGCGCTTCATCTCCACACTCTTACAGATTAAAAATTAAGTTTTACCAGATATGAACCCGTTCTTCTGGTGCACGATACATCTTGTCACCCGGTTTAATGTCAAACGCTGTGTAGAAGTCATCCAAGTTTTCTGCTTGAATGTTTGCCCGTAATTTTTGTGGCGCGTGGACATCAATCGAAAGCAGCAATTGCATGTATTGTTCAGTAGCTTTCATCCGCCAAATAGTTGCCCAATTAATAAAGAATTCTTGGGCGTTAAAGTCAGCCTCCGTTTTAGCTGCTTCAAGGGCACAACTTAATCCCCCTGCATCTGCAATATTTTCAGACACTGTTAACTTTCCATTTACCTTTTGACCAGCAAATGGAATACCATCAAATTCATTAATCATTTTTTGAGCTAATTGCTTAAAGTGTGCGGAGTCTTCGTCTGTCCACCAATTATTGAGGTTACCAAATTCATCAAATAATGATCCGTTATTATCAAAAGCATGTGAAATTTCATGAGCAATAACGGCTCCGATACCACCATAATTCTGACTGCTGCTTTGTTTCAATGAATAGAATGGTGCTTGTAAGATTGCAGCGGGGAAAACAATAATATTCTTAAATGGGTGATAGTAGGCATTGACTGTTGCGGCACTCATTTCCCACCGCATCCGGTCTACTGGTTTGTTCCAACGACTAAATAATTCCTTATTAGCCACTACCGTTAGTTGGTTTAAGTTAGCAATTAGGGATTCCTCTTCATCAACCTTAAATTGATCGTAAAGAGCAGGAATCTTATCCGGGTACCCTACTTGAATTCCTAATTTATCAAGTTTAAGAATTGCCTTATCACGGGTATCTTTGCTAAGCCATTTATTATTAGTTAACCGTCCCTTATAAACCTTAATCATTTGTTCAACCATGTGGTGCACATCCGCTTTTGCTTGGGGGCCAAAGTATTTTTTACCATAGTAATCCCCAGCAACCTGGCTAAACATATCACGTGCAAGGTAGTAAGCGAACTTACGCTGACTAACCGGTTTCTTGCTCCCTGATAATGCGCGACTATAGCGACCGTTGATTTCACGCATCTCATCATCAAGGTAGCTGGCATTTTCTCGAATGACACGAACTAATGCCCAGCTCTTAAATAATTCAAAGTTACCCCGCAAGATTTTATCAAGTGCCTTAAAGTAATCTGGTTCCATCACAATTACTTTTTCAGGTTCTTCATTAACTAATTGCTTAATCACGGACGCAATATCAAGCTGATCTGTCGCTGTCGCTAATTCCGCAACGCTTTGTGGATTATACATTTTACTATAATCCGCTGCTTCCTCGGCGCTCTTGACGTTAGGAGCAAGGAGAGCATCAAACTTAATTGCGTCGTTAATGATCTTAGACGCCTCTTCTTTGCTATAGCCAAGCTTATCCATTAATGCTTCGACCATTGAAGACCAGAGTTGGAGTAATTGGTCATGCTGCTCTTTCTTTTCTTCCTCATAATAACTCTTGTCAGGCAAAATAAGGGATGGTGAAGAGGCAAATAGTGCATAAACAGTAGCATTTTTCATATCAGCATCAATATCAAAACTAATTGGAGAAGGCATCCCCGCTAATATCCAGTTTTTCCATTGAGATTGGTAGTCAGCATATGATTTAAGGCTGTCAACACTAGCTAACATTCGTTTTAGTGGTTGCGGTCCGACCTTTTTTCGCCAATCAAATTTTTTAGCGAGGCGATATAGTTTGATCATCTCGTTAAATCGTGAATCATCAGACTGTTCTTTCTCCTCAGCATAGGCATCAAAGTCATCCATAAGCTGCTTGTCAATTTCATCAACCAGGTCATTGAATCCCCCGGTTGCCGGCTTATCATCAGGTATTTTAGCCGTTTTCAACCATTCACCATTTACTGCTTCATACAGGTCATTTTTTATTAATTCGTTATCCACTGCCATGTGCAGGACCTCCTTAAAAGGTTACATTACTTACTATTATACTATGCTCTCTAACAATTCTTATAAATTTGCTTCAATCTATAAAAGGATTTAACAAAGTCTTACGGGCACTCTCCGAAAACCACGAATCGTGTTGCATTAATAATTGATTTACTGCCTGGTAATTTCCCAAGTTAATTTTGCCTTTAACCAGTCCCGCAATCTGTAATTGGCGTGCAAACTGGACATCAGCTGACTGTAAAACATTACGAAAGATTGGCTGTTCATCGGGATCCCACTGTTTATTAAGCAATCCGATTGCCCGTTGGTATTCTTTACTATGAGTAAGTACTTTTTGCATTGCCTGTGGATTTAATATTGTTGCCATTAATGATTACCTCATTTCTAAGACCTTACCAACCGGATCTTTTACTGATAATTGATCTGTCTTTGTCATCATTAGCCAATAAATGTTTCGATAATGATAAGTATTAATCCTTTCTTCTCCCCAGCCATCGGTAATAATTATGATTGTTCGTCCACGCTTTGTTAGGTTATGTTGATGGAGGTAATCAAAAACACACTGAAAACTAGTACCTCCGCCACCGCTACGAGTATGGATAAATTTCTTTCCCCCACGAAGCTGCTCCTTTGAGGTAACCTTAGCATCAAAGGAGTAAACAGTCGCTGTCAATTTGGTATGACTAATCATCTTTTCAATCGTTGCCAGTGCTTGATCTAACTCTTCATCACTCACCGAACCAGAATTATCAACAAAGATATCTATAGCTGGTGTCAATCTCGTAACTTTACCTGCTAAATCCATCCGTAATGGCTGACGACGATTAAATCTCGCGTGTGACTCTATCTGTCCCCGTGCGAGCAAGCCAAATTGATGCTTAAGAACTTGTTGCCAGTTAACTGCCTTCATTTGTTTTATATTTTGTAGCTGACTTTTTATATTTCCAGGCAATAAGCCCCGATCACGTTGAGGAGTTTGTTCCCACGCTTTAGCCAAGAGCTGCTTGATACTTGCCAACTTAATTAGTTGATTATTTAGTTGGTGCCCATCCTTTATAGTTGCCCGCCAGCCATGATGTGAATCCGATTTTTGAAGATTATCATCTACTGCATTTCCTTTGCCTCTGTCCTTATCTAGATTAACTCCCGCATGTCGCAATTTTTCTTGTTGCTCAATTGGTAGTTTTTCCAATAAATCAAGGTAATCCTGAGAATCCAACCGTGGTGCAATTTTTTGCCGAAGGAGCTGCTGTAATTGGCTAAGGGTAGCTGTATTACGAGGTGGCTCTGAAATGTATTGATTAACTGCTACATCTGTTGCGATTTGGACAAGGTGCTGGTGCGGATTAGCAGCATACCTTAAAGGGTGTAACCAAATGATATGCAATGCTTCATGTTCAAGTAGATTCTCAATTTCATCTGAACTAAGATTATCTAACTTATCAGGATTAATGAATAATAGTAATTTATTATTTTCCCACTCTAATCCCATTACTGCAGAAAATCGTAAATCAAACTTTCTGGGAAGCTGCAAAAGGACTTCACCTAATAACCGCTGTCTCTGTAAAAGGCTAATAACTCCCCTAGTGACACGTTGATCTGTGTTTTGTCGTTGGTCTTTAGCGGAACGTGAATGATTAAACCGTGAAAAGAGTTTATCAAAGCTCATCGATTATCACCACGGGTAGCCACCTCCGCAAAATATTGGTAAAGCCGACTAACAGCTCCTTGGGGATGTTTAATTGCTTGCTCATACATTGGTTGAAGAAGCTCGGTTAATTTATCACCAGCAGTTTGAACAATTGCATATTGCCCATCATTACTGACAAGCTGTAAATATTTCAAAAACAGCATAGCAGCTTTTTCTGTTGCTAACTCTGGACCGATCCACGAGCGCAGTACCTTAATTTTTGTTGCTTCATCCGCCTGATTAAACTGTTGTTCACCATTTTCCGCATTTTTTAATGTTTTTACTGTCAACTCATGGCCCTGAGCAAAAATAAACTGCGCAAAAGCTACCCCAACTTCCGCACCGAGGTCGCCACTAAAAATGTCCGCAGCAAGCTGTTGTTGTGTTTCATCATCTAATATTTGAAGCTGGTCTAAGTTTCGCGAAACTCTTTCCCATGCACGCGGGGTTGGTGCTAAATCTTCCTCATTAGGTTCAATAACTAATAATTGATTTGGGTACTGAGCAAGGTAAGCAATCACTAACTTATTAATTCCAGCAGTCTTAGCCCATTTTAACCATTCAGTTGTTGAACTAGTCATTACAAGGCGAACTGTTCGATCTTTTATCGCTGCATCGCCAATTGCAACCCCGTATTCTCGATCTGCAAAGCCAGTCATTGTTGAATCAGGGTTTTCTGCAATTATAATCCGCACCGTTGAGGGTAATCGTAAAGAATTAATCTTTCGTTGAAGGACAAGGTTCATCAATTCGCTTTGGACAGCCTGTGTTCCCCGATTGAATTCGTCTAAGAACCACAGAATCAACCGATTAGGATGCGTTTCTGCATACTTGATAATATCAATTAATGTTTCGGAATAGCCGAATTGAACATTAGCTAATCGCCCATAATCCTTTGTTTCAACAAAAGACTCGCTTGTTAATGGCGGGACCGGAATTGCTAAGTCTCCTTTTTCACTTAAGCTTACAATAGTCGTAAATAGTTTAGCATCTAAATTCATGGCTACTTCCTGTACAAGCGCAGATTTTCCAATCCCAGCATCACCGACAATGTTAGGAACATTTCCAGCATCTAAGACAACCGGAACTGCTGTTAATAATTGTTGATAAGTTAACGCCATTATTTACTCCTTCCAACCATGGTTTGCCATATCCATGTCCCGCTTTTTCATGTTAGACACATAGGGATTACCCTTCACATAGAACCGGCGTGGACTAAGCCCGTTAGCTCCTTTGATATTAACTCCTACACGGGCTGTGGTAGTAATTTCCCGGGGAATTTTAAAGTCTTGTAAATCAACTGTTAGCGGACTTGTTTCCATCGGCTGACCATCCAAATCACGCGAATGAATGCCAAGTGCCTGCACCAGTTTTCCTGGACCATTTGTAATATTTACACCAGTCATATGACGATTTTCTGCCATTTTCTCTACATTTATAGCTGGTTCAATCCCTCGTAGCAAAATTCCTTGTGGTTCTTCGGCATCTTGAACGACAATATCAAAACAATAATGACCCCGAATTTGGTATAAGTAGATGTTGCCAGGCATCCCATATAATGATTCAGAATAACCGGTTCGTCGCCCATTAAAAGCATGTGATGCTGAATCTTGCTCCCCTAAGTATGCTTCAGTTTCAACAATATAGCCACCAACTATTTCATCTCCGTCCTGATACTTTACCATTTTTCCCAATAGGTCTTTTGCAATTTCGGTTGTTGGACGGCCGGTAAAAAATTGTTGATATTTTGTCAGCATGTTTATTTTCCTCCTAAAAAGAACTATCCTAAACTTAACACTAATCAAAGGAGATCGACACTCATGGAACTTAAAGTTGAACGAATCTATACAAAACCAGCTGATTTAAACGGCTACCGAATTCTTGTAGATCGTATTTGGCCACGAGGTATTTCAAAAGTAAATGCACACCTTGATAAATGGCTAAAAGAGGTTGGTCCCAGCACCGAACTACGTAAATGGTTCAATCATGACGTCGCCCGTTATCCAGAATTCCGTGAACGTTATCTAGCTGAACTAGCCGCAAAGCCCGCCTACTACAACTCCTTAAAAGCAATTGTTCAAAATCAGCTATCAACGCAAAATGTTATCCTGCTTTATGGTGCACGTGACGAAGAACATAACCAAGCAGTTATTTTAGCCGAAAAGCTCAAAAGGGACTTACAACTTTCAGCAAAATAAGATAAATTAAGAATTTTATACTTTTTAATGATAATTTGTTCTATAATAAAAGACGAGAATTTGATTCATAATTCTCTGATACCCGTAAAGTATTACTAAATATTATTCTATAAATTCCCTTTGAAGACATTATCAATCAAATGATATTTATAAATTTTATCAGTAATATTTTTCATTTTAATAGTGCAGTTAAAATGAATGGGTATTAATAACCCCCTAGTTTCATTTTTTGAAACAATTATCTGATAAGGTGGAAGTCTATTATTGAAGTGGTAGGTAGACTTCTGCTTTATATTTTTAAACCAGTTTATTTATCAGCCCAGCTACGACCATCAAGTTCTCCGGTTGCGTTAATTAGACGTTGTGCCTGTTTAAGCATTAATTGATCTAATCCGCGGTAGAAAGCTTGATCTTCATAAGATGGGCTATTTTTTATTAAATTTTTCAACTCATTATGAGCCCATTGTTGGTTTTCGTTCATATCAATCATCCTCTTTTGCGCGTAACCATCCAATCGAAGCATGTAAATCATCTAGTTCTTCTTGTTGCTCAGTCAATAACATCGATAATTGTTCTAGCTTAGCCTGCTGAAGCGGATCATGTTCTTCGTTAATTTTGTCATTAAGCCGCTCAACAAACCATTGTGTCCGGTTGCTAAAATGCAAGAAATTATTAACAGTTAAATATTGCTGGTAGCGAATAAATAACAGTTGCCGTTCAGCCTCGTCTTGTTGCGCAAATTGATAAATTGGAAACGGTGGTAAAAACTTCATTCCTAAAGAATGTGCTAATGCTTCATAAGGCCGCAAGATTTCAGCGATCGTATATTGCTGGCTTGCACCTGGCTGAAATGCAGAAGCAGAATGTGCCAAAGTTGTCACAATCCCTAGCTGACGCCCCTTAAGAATCTGATTGCTCGTTATTCGTGAATCCAGCACTTCATCTAACCATTGCTTTAAGATTGCTGGTGCGCTATACCAATACATCGGAAACTGGAAAACAATCCGTGTCGCTGATTTTAGCAGTTCTTGTTCTTGAGACGGATCAAACGGTGCTTTCAATTCGTGCCAGATAACGTTATTTTCATTGGCAGCAGCTGCTTTTAAAAATGCTTCAGTTGTCGAATTTGCAAGGTGCGGATGTGCTACTATCACTAACGTTTTCATTAACCTTACTCCTTTAGCTCTGCAAGTCCCTGCTTCAGTACGTCATCCGTAACATCTACAGTTAGAAACCTTTGAAGGGGCGTTTCACTATGCCGATCCTTATTCTGCTTTTAAGATCACAACAGTTAGGTTATTTTCTGTTAGCATTAGCTGACCGGGATGCCTAAATTTACCCTTAGTATGCTTTCCGGTCCGCCAAGTATGTAATTTTGTTTCACCATTTTGGTCAGCTTTTAATTGATACTTTCCTCCAGCATCTGTCTCAACTGGAATTCCTGTAAACTTTTGAACATCATACTTATCTTTTTTACTCATAATATATCCTTCTTCTAGTTTTGGTCGATTGCCTTTAATTGATCTGCAAGCGTATTAACTTCATTTTGTTGATTCTCATTTGTTAGGGCTGAGACTGTCGTATGGGTAGTGGTCATCGGAGTTTCTGCTATACTTTGATTCTTATCTGGCTCAATTGTTTTGATTGTGACACTATTGCCATCACGTTTAAACCAAATATAGCTAGTTAGATCGCCATTAGTTGTTACATATTGATAATCCGAGACTTCACCATAACCATAATGCGTGCCATAGTACATCGCACCACTCTGAACATGATCTTTAAACCAATCAGGGTATTTTGAGAGGGCAACCATTGTTCCTAGTTGTTGAGTCGTTAAACCATCTTTATCGGTGATTGTAACTTTGCCCCGCATGTCCATAATCTGAGTATTTTGAGCTACATTTAAGATACGATTTACTTCCCCGTGAGTTTTGGCATATGTCACCATTTCATTCAAGGTTACCCCTGTTTTACGGATGCTGCCCCGACTATCTGCATAATAAATTTTCTTGCCAACAATTGTATAATAAATTGAATTTAAACGGTGTCCATTCTCATTAGTACCAGAAGTTAGTTTAACGGTATAAAGCTCTTTTGCTCCTTCAGGGTATGATTTATCAGTGGGACCTTCTCCTTGTGGGACCGCTTTTCTATCATATATTTTTACTACTGCGCCCTGGTCACGTTTTTCCATATTAGCAGAGTAATCATAATTATCAGCCCCTGGCATGTGCGCATCCCCATAATATAAAACAAGGGCCGCTGTCTGTTCAGGAGTTAACTGCGCGGCGTTCAATGAAACATCATCTTTTGCTTGTTGACTACTGGACAAAGAACTAGTCGTATCACTACTTGTTTTAGTAACAGAATGTGTTCTTCCGCAAGCACCCATTACTAAAATAATGAACGAAAGGGACATAATTAGTGCTATTTTTTTCATAAAGAAACTCCCCTATAAATCGTATATTCTAAACACATATTATACCTTACTCTTCATTTACTGCGCTTTCTGAAACTATCGAACATAAAAAGCCTCCAAAACTGGAGACTCCCCTTATTCTATTTAGAAAAATAATCTTTTATTTCAGTATCTGAAAGGCTAAAATTATCTTTTATTTTTTCTTTAATAGCTGTTTCATCAACACCATATTCACGTAGTCCTTCGATAAACTTTTTAATCAAATTTTGCTGATTTTCTTGTAATCTTTGTTTTTCTCTGCTTAACTTATGTTCTTCTTCCTGAACTTTACGGTTTTTTTCCTTTAAATTTTCCTGCACATCTTGAATTTTCTGTTCTTTTTCTTTAATTTTACGCTCTCCATCTTGAATCCTGCGTTCCCCTTCTTTAATTTTACGTTCTCCTTCTTGAAGTCTGCGCTCCCCTTCTTGAAGTCTGCGCTCCCCTTCTTGAAGTCTGCGCTCCCCTTCTTGGATTTTGCGCTCTCCTTCTTGAAGTCTACGTTCCCCCTCTTGGATCCTACGTTCACGAGCCTCTTGATCCATTTCATATAATGAGCGTCGCATATATTCCGACCTCCATTTCCGATTCCGCTTTACAACTGTCATTCGCTTCTTTAATTTTACGACAAGCGGATCGGTCTCTTCAACTTTCCGTTGGGCAATCACATCTAAAAATGCCTGCATCTTTGGATCAACATCATGTTTCAATGAGGGAACATTAAATAAAATATCGGTTTGCCCATCCTCAACTATATATTTCGGTAATCCATCAATATGTTTATGCAGTACATAACGTTGCTGGTCGAGGTGAAAGGGATCAAAATTACAAAAGAAAATTACATAAGAATCATCAGCCTGCTCATAAGGCTGCCCTTTGTCATAAGCCTCCATTGAACTAGCAGTCTGATAGTAGCGAATCCGTTTAGCAATATTATGATGGTCCGCAACCTGCATCTCTACATCATAGTGGTTACCTGCTTCATCCGTAGTATAAATATCAAAACGAACAGCCTTAGCATCGGGAGCCAGGGCGAATTCTTGCTGGTTATTCGGCAACTCAATCTTTTTAATATGCAAATCAGGTAAAATTCGGCGTAAAACTTCTAAACAGATATCATAATCTAACATGACCTTGTTAAAAATGTAATCATCAGCTAAGCCCGCCATCTCCCATTTTTTACGAAGGAAGTCATTCATCTTTACAGTTCACTCTCCTTTAAGTAGTTCTATAAAGATATATACGTAAAAAAATAGAAAATGCACTTGTATAAATAAAAAACCTATTTTACTGAAATCTTCTCCATTCCAGTAAAATTTGAGGCTAATCGCCTCTTGAAAACCTTTGAAATTAATTCAAAGGAGTAGATTATTATGATTTTAACGCAAAAGGAAATTATCCCTATTCTTAATCAGCTACTAACTACCGCATGGCATGACCACCAAATAGCTTTTCCAGTTACTAATAGCCAAATAGTTACCACAAAGTTGCCTCAATTTATTCACAGTTGCCACGACATAGCAATTATTAGTGAAGAAATACAGCTATTACTTCACTTGCCAAACAAAACAATTTATTACTGTTCATGGTCAGTTTCAATTAATGAAGAACAGCTGCCAATAATTGACTTAACAGTTCGTCCAGTTACCCCTGAATCACACCGTCCTGTGATTATCTCTCCACAACTTACTACTCGCTTTACCGACTACTTTATTAAGACTGGTCGTATACCAAACCCATGGAAAATTAGCTAATTTCACACTATTTGATACGTTTTTATTTAAATCATTATGGAATAAGTGTACTATTCTTGCATAATTATAAGCCTTTTTTCTTGGTAACTATAAAAACCAGTTTATAATAGAGAGTGAAAGGTAAATCTTCTTTATTGGGTGACATATCTATTCGTATGTGTAGGTACAGATTTGAAAGGAGATAATACTATGTTCGACGTTATCTTTTGGATTCTTGCAATCTGGTTCGTAGTAAACGTTGTATGGATGTGGTTTGCTCTTGACAATCAAGTTCTACAAAAGACATTCGCATGGATTAACGTATGTGCAATTGTAATTGGCTTTTGGGTATATTACGGCATGACACACGATGCAAGTGCTCTTAACGGCTGGTTCCTTACAATGAACTGGGTAAACATTGCCGTTGCCGCTGTTCAATTCTACTTTGGTTATCGTGAAAACAGTGTTACCCACAATAATCACACAACCGCATGATTTACTTTTCACGAAAGAACTATGGCATTATGTCATGGTTCTTTTTTTGTTTAAAAATCCGATGATGGCAAACCTGCCGTCATCGGATTTTAAACTATTATTTTGTTATTAACTAATCTTCTGTGCACTTAAAGATTCATTGTATTTGTTCCATTGTCTAAATCAGGAATTTTGATGTTCTTGAAGTCACCTACTGTCGATCATATCTATCGTTACGACTATTGACAATAAGTTAATTGCTGTTTTCTTCCATTTTAACCCTATCAGTAGCTATCACTATTTGACGAGGCGAAGCAATAGGTTTCAGATAAAAAGGATTCCCTTATAGATTCCACCATTCCCCAGTTTTTAAAACTCGTAATGTCTTTATATTCTTATATCCTTTTCGTAAAGCATAGGTTACATGAACATAATCATTTATTTTAATTGCTTTATATTGTTGAAGAGTACCCATCATATCCTTTTTGATATACTTACTCATTTCCTTTTCTTGCTCACCACTTACTATTGTTAACCAACACTGGAGTTGACTATCTTTAGTATTATGCCAATTAATATCCGTAACGTAGCCTGTAAAATTATACCTATTATTTTTAGAATGTAGAGGTATTTTCTCTGAATTATTACTTTCTATATCTTGTTTCTGTAAGCTTTCTTTCTCTATAACTTTATACTGTTGTCGAGAAGTAGGTTGTGTTGAGCTTGAATCAGTATTTTCCTTATATGTAGCATAAATTACTATTAACAATACAATTACTATAGTCACAGCCATAATTTATCCCGTCCATTGAGCAATTACTATTTTTACGTTCCTGAATACCAAGACTATTTGACTTTCTTGTATATTTTCTTAACTCTGCGTACTGCGTATCACCCATTATTTCACTCCTTTATTTACTTCTTGGATAGAGCTTGCTGCCCATTCCCACTTCTTACGCCTGTCATTATATTTTTTCTCTGCTAGAAGTTTTAGTGATAACTGGTCGTGTGAATTAAAATCTGTCGTTGAAGAATCCCTATTAAACTCAATTCCTGCTTTAGTTAACAAATCTCCAGAAACATAGCAAGAATCATCTCCATCGTCTACAAAAGCAAACGCATGCCCTGTCCTATTCTTCTTAATGGTTGTAGTTCCTTGGAATATTCGCTTAAATTCTGCAGGATTCGCATGGTTAACCGCCAAAATTTTATAATAGCCCCACTTCCACTTTTCATTTTTCTTATCAAATGAATATTTCGCAAGGAACTTTATCGTATCGTAATTTCTAAGGTTATTTTCTTTGACAATTTTTGAATTACAGAAATAATCTTCGTCAAACGCCTGATTATCTTTAACAATAAACCCAAAATCCCGAACTGCCGAAAATACTCCACAGTCTTCTTTTATATATAATTTTGTAAATTCATCATCTCTTACTTCATTAACAGCACCAACATATTTAACTTTTGTTGAGTCGTCATCATAAGAAATTAAAACTGCGCTGTAGCCTTGATTAGTTTTTAGTTTTTTATCAACTAGTTTCTTACGAATTTTACGTCTAACAAATAACTTGCTTTTAGCATTCGGGATAACTACCCAATAATTATGTTCATTTTGCCAATCAACATAAAAACGACATGGTTCTGCATCTGGATACAAAAGTTTAGAAACGACTACATCAAGTTGCGGAATAATATCATTTTTACTTGCTTCTTTTGTGTCATTAAACCATTCAAAACTTTTATATTGTTGTACTTGTTCTTTATTTTTTAATTGTGAAATTTCGCGTTTAGCAATTGGATAATAGTTAGGATCCTTCAGCGCAATTAATCCGTCAATAAAGTTTTTTCGCACATTTTGGCTCATCGTTCCCCGTGTGCAAGCCTGATATAAACATGCCATTTTCATGGTAAAGTTTTCTTGCCATGCAGTCGCTAAGAGTCCCCACATATTAGGATTTGCTATATTATTTTTCACCAATTGCAGTCCAATTTTACGCGCATTATCATAAAATCCACCTTGGATTAAAATCTGACAATAAAAGTATATTGCCCAAGTATAATCATTATGCTTTTCCAATATTGGAATAACTTTTGCAGAAATTTCTTTTACTTGTTGTGAAGTGTGGGAATAGCTTTTACTCTGTGCTTTTAAATAACTAGTTACTGTTCTTTCAGCTAATCCTGGATACTTTTTCCCATCTTCAATCTGATACTTTTCGTAGTCTTCCGTCGAAAAATTTCCTAAATCAAGCAAATCAATGACCTTAGTAAAATTTCCCGGGTAATTATCACAATATTTATCATCCTTACCATGATATTTTTGAATGAGCGGCAAAATAATGTTAACTATTTTAGTATCTTCAGGAAAATTAAGTCCTAATCTCAGATAAGCTTTCACACTACTATTTAATAATTCTTCGTTTTGTGATTTATAGTAATTCCATGTTAACCCACTAATAGTCCTAGTTATTTTAGTAACTAAAAAATAATAATATGGCACATGTTTTTTATTAAAATATTCATCTACTTGTTGGAGTCTAGAAATTAACACATCTAAATCTGCTTGGTTTTTAGGAAGATCTGCACTAGTAACCAAAGTGTTTACTAGTGCCTCAAAGAATCCTTGTTTACCATAATATTGTGACTTATCACGATGGAATAATTTGGTGTTTTCAATCAAACGCTCATCAAAATCTGCAAAATATTTAAATCCTCGCTCATAAAGCGCAAATAAATTAGGATAATCTTGTTTTTCTTTTAGTTTCCATGCCACCCAACAAATATTATTCTGAACGGCAATAATAAAATTTTTCTGCACTGTAAGCGGAATACTGCCATTGGTAAAAAAGCCTTTATTCTTTATGACGTCTAGAGTATGAAGGTAGCTCCGAATATTCTCGTCAGCTAATCTTTTTAGGTAATCATACATCACCCATGGAAACTGCCAACTAACATCAATACCTTGATCGTCAGCTTTTTGACATTCCTTATAGGCCTGATTCAATTCATTAATATCATTGCTTCCTTTATAATTATCACGCAGTTCTTTAATCCTGCTTATCCTTTCTTGTGTATTCTCCTCATTCATAATTATCCTCGCTTTAGTTATTACATGGGTTTAGCTTTTCTAATTGTTGCTTAAATTGATCTATCTGTTTCAAATCTTCCTCCTGATATTCCGACCTAATATAGATATTAGCTTTTGACCATCCTTTATGACTAAAGTACATCTGTAATTCAAATATTTCTCCTGATTTTAGTTGACAATAATAGCGAACAAAATTATTAGCAACTTTTGCTGTATCAATACCTACATACTTGATTCCCGTTTTTTGGAAAATCATTTTGAGATGAATAAATAGTTGTTCTAACAATACTTTATTCCCATGAATGCTTCCAAAAGATACACTCTCAAACTTACTAAGCTGTTGCAACTGTCTTATCTTAGCTTCACTTGCAATTTTCTTGTCAACTTTAAATCCATCCGTGAAAATTCCACGCTTATTTAAAACAATCAAACGTTTAGTTGATCGCGAAAGAGCTATATAAGCCCACCGAATAGCTGAGGACTTCACCCCATTCTGATTTTCAAAATCGACATAGATGTTTTCCCATTCGTTACCAATCGTTTTATATGCCGTTGTTGCATACCCGTATTTTGCTACTATACAGTTATAAAAGGGATCCTCATTAATCTGTTCCCAAGTTTTTTTATATGGATCTATTCGTTTACATTGTTTCTTTGGATCACATTCAGGATATTTAACAAGCAGTTTCTTTAATTCTTTCTTTGAACACTTAATAAACGATTGATTCAACTTTTGTTGTAAATTATTCTTCAACATCTCTAAATATTCTTTTGTTCGACGATCATGTTTTTGATGTTCAGTATCAGTTTCAATTTTTTGATTTTGCTTTTTATACTCGTTAATTTCTTCTTGATGCCGATCTAAATAGTCGATATATAGTACTAAATCATTGTTCTCTAAAGCAGATTGGTTTGTTGACAAAATATTAGTTAATAAATTACCCTTTAACTGTTTAACTGCTTTTCCTGATACTATTACCCAATACGTTACTGGCAAAAAATGTAACTCAATATTTTTATGATGTACCTTAACAGAATGGGTAATTAGATCGCCATCAATTGACTCAATCCAGATAAATGAACCCGTTGGGAGGATTTTGTTACCATGTTCAAAATAAATATTCTTAGTTAAAATTAGTAGGTCATTTTTTTCAAGAAATCGTTGCTTTCGCTGAAAATTACGAATTAAGCGATTATACTCTTGCGCTTTTTTCATTGAATTAGCAACAATCATACTGCTACCAATTGGAGAAATCGCGACTTTTTTCGCAATCTCTTTCATTTTTTCAAGCTCACTATGATTTGTTCGGTCTAAATTAAAAATATCGTGGCGATTATCTGTTATTTCATACACCGCCCCAACACCATTTTTTATAGTATTTTGTAAATTGTTAATATAGTATGAGATATTGGGCGTTACCCGATGATGATCTCGCAGAATATGGGTTTCAGCATGCAGACCTTTTGATTCAAAATAATTTATTTGAAGTGCTTGCGATTGATTATCTGTTACTGGCTTTAGTCCACACTCATCACCAATAAAAATTAATTTATTATGGCGACCAATAACAACATGTAAAATATCATCCAGTACTTTACCGCTGCCATATTGTAACTCTGTATTACCACTATCAATGTTTGGTAATAATTCAGCATTATCAATAATAAAGATAGTATTTTCGCTATAATAAGTTTGTAATAAAAAATTGACAGAAATACTTTGAATTTGATTCTGCGTCCCGTATATACTTCTCTCAGGCGTACCATAAAATTCATGATAAACTGTGTGCGCATTCAATCCATAATTAAAGATTAGATCACTCAACCCTTGATTTGTTGCAGATAAGGTTTTTACTTGCTTAGCCATAGTATTAATCTCTGGAATCAAAGCAGTTTTTCCACTTCCTGCTTGCTCTGTAAGTATAAATATATCTTTGTTGCTTTCAATAAAAGCTTTAATTGCAGTGAGTGCCTCCCGCTGTGAAGCACTATAGTTAAATTTCATTACTCCTCACCTGGTTTATCCTTAAATAAATAGCCAATCTGATCTTTACGTTTGAATTGAATGAATTCCGCTTTTTTATCAAGTGCCTTATACAGCAAAACTTGTTGTATAACATTTTTATACTTATCTTCATTCTGCTCGCCACTTTTATAATATCGTGCAACAGTCTCTGGTAATTTCGCATGATACTTTTTAATAGTTGGTATTAGTTCATGAACTTGTTTAGTAAAGTCTTTTTGACGATAACAGTCTTTTTTATTTACTTGTCGCTGTTTAACAGTACCGTTGCCCACCAACTCCATTAATTTCTGATAAACCTGATCATATCCTTTTATAAACAAATGAACTTCCTGAGTGATCCCTTTAAAATCAATTTCTTGTAAGCTTTTTTCTTGACTAGCAATATTTTCCAAAGTCTTAATCAAGTTTTTCATACTAGTAATTACTCGTTTTTTTCTATATTCAAGGCGGTTAGCTGCATCTATTCGATATGGTTTATCAGCAATAATCGCCTTTTTACATTCACTAGCTTCTTGAATAAATTCACGTAATTCAATCTGAACAATATTTGAATCTTGCAAAAATCCCTTAATATCATGATTGCTATCGCCAAGTAAAATCAAACTTGTTTCTGCCTGATCAACTGCTTTATGAAGTTCTTTGAAATAAGGATCTAGCATATCATATACCGCATCAAATCTATTACGATCATCAACTATATCTCGTAAATAATTCTTTAAATATTCTTCACTAACCAGTGATGGAAATTCGTCAATTAAATTAAGTAAATTAACGATATCCTGCTTAGCCTGTCTTTGTTTATCCAGATTTAATTGCCAGAAAACAAAGAGGATTGATAGTATTCCTCCAGCTAATGTACCAATTGTATTGCTCAACACATCACTTTTAAGGCCCCTGAATTCTAACCATGTAAACAAAGCAATAACTATTATCATTATTGCTAATATTGTAATAAACTTACTCTTTTTCATTTTCCTTTTCTTAATATATGTTCACTTTTTCATATGTTTTCATTACGAAAAAAGCGCCACTCACGTAGCGCTTTTTTCGTTGCCAAGCAATTAAACATGACGTTTTTTACCTGTTAAGCCTAAGCCAAACATAGCTGCTATAGCTCCCAAGGCAATTACACCCCAATTATTATAATTACCAGTGCTTGGCAACGTCCGTTGCTTGTTAGTCTGATGCGCAGTAACATCAGCATCAGCTAAATTAGTTACAACAGCGGAAATTTTATCAGCAAGTGAAACTAGAGATTCAGTACCGTTATTGGTAGTGGCCTTAGCACTTGAAATTAATAATGTATTGTTATGCTTTTCAGCGCTTGAACTAGTCTTTAATCCGTTGTTTGGCGTATCAACAGTTGTAGCTGGAACCTCTTCATTATGCTTAGAATCAACGTTAACTGACTTAGAATCGCTTGAAACAGTAGCTTGACTATCAGACTTCTTATCAGGTAATACGACAGTATGATCTTTAGTATTGATAACATGATCGTCATTTGCACTTTGAGAATTCTTAGGAAGCATAGCAGCTAATTCAGCATCTAACTTAGCTTTCAAGTCATTGTAAGCTTTAGTATCGTCAGCTTTTAATTGAGCAAGCTTATCTGCATTAGCTTTTACAAAATCCTTATGTGATTGCAATAATGCATCGATCTTAGCTTGAATATCTGAACTATCAGCATTGATCTTAGCAACTTTAGCATCATAGTTTTTCTTAGCATCCTGCTTAATTTGAGCAATTTTTTGCTGACGTTCAGCCTCAATTTGAGCGATCTTAGCTTGATCGGCCTTAACTAAGTCTTGATACTTTTGATCCAATTCTTGCTTAAACTGATCAACGCGGCTGTGACTGCCTTTTGCTTCAGCAATCTTGCTGTCACGAGCAGCAGCTGCGTGCTTAACAGTAGCATCAAAGGCGTCGTTAGCCTTCTTAACAGCAGCATTCTTTTGATCAGTCAAGGATTGTAAATTAGATTGATGATGAGCCGTTAATTGATTAGACTTAACAGTTTGATTCTTTTGGACGTCAGTTAAATTGTTTTGAGCATTCTTCAAGGCGTTAGTGTATTGAGCTGGAACAACAGTCCGAGTTTCAGTATGACCTTTGGTATGATTTTGAGCAGCAATAAATTCCGGAGCACTAGCATCTGAGCCAAGCAATGCAGCAATTTTAGCATTAGCTACGTTTACAACATTAGCAAGATTAGTAGGAGCTTTTGAAGCGGAAATAGCACTAGTATCTGTAGTGTTTTCGACATAAAAGCTCCAGTCATATGCATCTATTGTTAATGCATATTTTGCGCCTTTAATATGTGAACTTGTAGGTGTTTTATTGTCACCGGCTAAAGTTTCAGGAACTTTTTCTAACCCCACCGTGGCATATCCGCGATCGTTATTTAAAATTGAACTAGCATGCCCACCAAGGTTATAATGGCCCACCTGATCATTATAGATTTCGCCATACCACATTCCTTGCGTACTATTATAAGCTCCAACCAAATAGCCTAATAAAGTTGGTTGACCGTTAGCATTAATATATGGAACAAGTCCTTCAAGATTTTCCATACTACTAATAACATTACCAGCTGTATAGTTACCATTCCAAATATTGATTGATTGGCAAAGTTGTTCGTAAAGATTTTTAACGTTTTTTAACGAATCCAAATTTGTAAAGTTATGCGTATGAGTGTTATTAGTTAAATGGTCATTGGTACGCTGCTGAGCAATTTCATTGCCTGCTTGCTGCATTCCTATCGTATATTTCAATGTGCGAGGAGTAAAGTTTCTATAAAAAGCGTATTTATTAGCATCATTCCAAATGCCGCGATTATTATTGTAAATCCAGTTACGGAAACCATTAGCCCACGAAACCATAAAACTAGCAACAATGTTTTTTTGAGCATCAGTTAAGCCGTTTTCAGAAACGACCGGCGACTTATCTAGTTTAGGATTATAAGCAATTAAGCCAGGAATGAAATCAGTTGGCATTTCTTCGACAGTCGTTGGAACGTTTGTGTCGTTAACGGTAACAACACTATTATCGTACAATCCGTAATTTAAGTTCCGATACAATGGATTAGTCCAATTAGATTTAGGAAATGTTGCGTCAATCGTCGAAATAGGATTTCCCATCCCAACGAACCCATATGCACGTCCGTTGCCTTGATCTTCCATCGCATTAGTAATGCGTAAGAGATTCTTAGCTTGTTGAGCCGGAACGTTAACAGTCTCAGTAGTAGTATGGCTCTTAACATCTTGTTGAGCCTGGCTAACTGCGTTTTGGGCAGTAGTCAATTCATTAGCTAATTGTTGCTGATTAGCTTGATACGTATTGTTTTCATTGGCTACTCCTTGGTTATAAGAATCGTTAGCAGCCTTGATTGAACCGTCGCGAACACCAGTAGCTTCATTAACTGTTGATTGGTATTGATCTTGCGCTGACTTAATGGCAGCAGCAGAATGCTGAGCAGCTTGACTAGCAGCTTGCTGAGCTTGAACGATTGCACTGCTATTAGCTGTTTGCATTTGAGATTCAGCGGCCGAATTAGCAGCTTGTTGCTGTTGAGTAGCAAATGCAGCTGAATCATTGACCGTTTTGCTTTGAGCGTTAATTTGATCAGTCATAGTGGCAGAAGCAGCTTGAATTTGATCAGCAGCCTGCTGTTTTTGAGCAGTTAATTGATCATTAAGGTCAGATACTTGTTGACTAGTTTGGGCTTCATTAGCAGAATTAGCTGCTGCATAAGAAGTTGCTGCATGATCTTCTTTAACAGCATTAGAAGCCGCCAAGTCAGATAATTGTTGTTCATTTTGACTAGCTTTTTGCTGATAAGCGCTTTGACTAGCTTGGGCTGTTTCTTGTGCTGGTGCTTGTTGAGCAGCATCAGCATGAACGGTTGCGGTAGTCCCAGCAACTGCAACGCTCGCCATTGATAATGCCATCTTGCATAAAAATTTACCATTTTTATTTAATTTATAACGTTCTTTATTTACCATCTTAAAATCCCCCACTTTAATTATCGATAGCTTTGGTATACTCATATACTCGTGATTGGCCATCTGGACTCGTAACAATATCGGTTCCTAATTGGTAACCATCAGCTGTTTGCCCTGACATTGTGATATGATGAGTATTTCCCTCATCATCAACCGATGTACTTTCTGCGTTAACTGAACTATCATTCGAACTGTTACTTTGTGCATTGTCTTGTACAGTTGAAGATGCTCCATTTAGATGCTCACCACTTATAGATGCTGATGACTCAGCCAGTGATGAACTAGTCGAACTACTAGATGCTTCTTTTTGATGACGCTTAACTACTTTTTTTGATGAACTCACACTATTGCTCTTCTTGCTTGTCGAATTTGTAGAATTCCCACAAGCAGCTAATGATAGTGCACTAGCTACTGCAACAGTTATCGCAAGGAGCTTTTTCATATCAAAATCCTCCCTAAAACAAAACTTCTTATCAATACAGTATTATCGAGTAAAATAAGATAATTTATATAATTCTCCGTTTAAAAATAACACTATATTAACAGTTTGCAATGGTGGCATTTTCTTATTTATCGCTTGTCATCCATTAGATATTCTTTTATCTTAGATATATACGTGATAGATAAAAATTTTTAAAAGCAATGATTATTCAAATTTGTTATTTCACCGATAAGTATTTATATATAAACATATGCATTTATTAACAGTTTTAACTAGTGAAAAACATTTACGAATATAGTTATATCAGCATATTTTTTCAGTTATCTTTAATAAAAAAGAAGGTGACTGTTATCGCGGATATTGGGGACAACATGCGAGCAATTAGAAAACATCTCGGGGTAACACAAGAGCGTTTAGCTGAGTTAAGCGGCTTATCCGTTAATTTTATATCTCGTCTTGAACGAACAAGCGACCAAAATGTAAGTTTAAAATCCTTAAAACGAATTGCGGCCGCTTTGCAAATATCAATTACACAACTACTCGAAAATACAGACTTTAATAACAATGAACCTTCTGAAGTTCAAACTAATTTTTCTAAGGTTGATCAACTTTGTTTTGAACTTAAGTCAAAAGATCCTAAGACAGCAATTGAATTAACTGATTCATTTTTAAGAATTCTTAAATACACAAAATAATTATTTAAACGCAAAAATCCCAAGCCAAAACGACTTGGGATTTTTGATATCTGAGGCTAACCGCCTCATTAAAACCTTTGAAATTAATTCAAAGGAGTCATTCATATGATTTTATCGCAAAAACAAATTATCCCTATTCTCGATAAACTATTACAAACTGCATGGAAAAAACATCAAGAGTATCTGCCACTAGAACACGGTCATCTTAAGCCAGATCAACTAGCACAATTTGAACATAATTGCCACGACCTTGCTATCGTTACTAACGATCTACAACTACTTATTAACTTACCGACTGACACAGTTTATTACATCAAGTGGCAGGTAACAATTCTCGAAGAACAACTACCAGACATTACTCTTCAAATCCATCCTATCATCACAACTGATCGACCTTTTTATTGAATATTTCATTAAAACTGGCCGCATCCCTAATCCATGGATAATTAGTTAACTAAAAAAGCTCCTCAGATTGAGGGGCTTTTTTTAGTTTACTCGAGATCTTTTAGTTCAATTGAATCCTTAGTATGCAGCATTATTAAGTAATAGAATATACCGATTACAAACCATGTACACCCGATTATCTTAGCAAGAGTATCCATATTTAGCAGAACATAAGCAATGATTATAAAACCAATCAGGGGCGATACAAGATGTTTTAAGTAGTTCTTTGAATGTTGAATACGGAGATAATAATTTACTACTGAAACATGAATTACACAAAATGATACCAAGGCTCCAAAGTTAACCAACGCGGACAAAACATTAGCCTGGTTAACAAAGATTGCCCCCACAACTAATGAAACTATACAAACTAAAATATTAGCAGCATACGGCGTTTTGTATTTAGGGTGTACTTTAGCTAAAATAGTTGGCAAATTATGATCACGAGCCATTCCAAATAAAATCCGCGAAATCGCAGCTTGAGCAACCATTGAATTAGCAATTCCCCATGAAAAGATTGTTGCTAAAATTGTCATAATTTCTAACGGGCGACCACCAACCGAAAAAGCAATTTCATAAAATGCGGTATCTGCATTCTTAAATGATGTGTAATCAGGGTGCAATAAAGCGGCAATGTAAGTCTGTACAATAAATAATAGTCCTACTACAAATAAAGCTAACATTATTCCGCGGCCCACGACTTTATTTCCACCCTTTGTTTCCTCAGCAAGAGTACTAATTGCATCGAATCCAAGGAAATTTAATACACAGACGGAAACCGTTGTAAATACAAAATTAAGATTGAAGTTTTTCGCAATGTAGAAAGGTTTGATGGTAAAACCATCCCCAACCCCATGCATAACGCCATAGGTTCCGCAAACTAAGAATATCAGCAAAACAACTAATTCAAGACCGAGAAAAATAAAATTAGCTCTATTGGTAAACTCGATACCTCGGATATTAATAACAGTATTAATAATGATAAATGCTACCACCCATGCATACGGCGGAATCCCCGGCACTAATGTTCTTAAAGAGTTGGCGGCAATCACATAAAGTAATGCCGGTACAAATACATAATCTAATAAAATCATCCACCCAGCTAAAAATCCAACGTGTTTATTAATCCCGCGTTGCGCATAGGCATAAACTGATCCGGCTACTGGAAACGCCTGTGACATTTGTCCATAGCTCAAAGCCGTAAAGAACATAGCGATTACCCCAATTAAATAGGCAAGCGCAACCATCCCTTTAGCAGGTATAACTACTGAAGCGTAAATTCCAAATGGTGCAATTGGGGTCATGAATACCAATCCATAAACAACTAGATCTTTAAGGGTTAGCCGGCGGTCAAGTTGTTGATGATAGCCCATTTTTTCTAACATATTATCAGGCTGTTGCATAATTACTCACCAAACTTTCCTTGAAAAACATCTGTGAAATAGCGACGTAAATTAGTGAAAAACACCTCTGGATTATCAACCATGTGGTTATGGCCCCCATTTGGCGTAATTACCAGTCGTGAATTAGGAATTGACTTTTGCATCCTTTGTGCTGTCGCAAGCGGCATTGTTTCATGAGCTCCAAACGTTAATAACGTTGGCACCTTGATATTATGAATGTCATTGCTTCGATCCCATCCGTCTAAGTCACCGTTAATAATAAATTCATTATCACCTTGGAATGTGTTATAAACCGGCTTAGATTGAATATCAATTTGGTGACTCATCTTGGATGGCTGTTTGCGATTAACATATTCTTTATACATGTGATCAATATACTTGCGATACGCTGAGTCCTGATACTCTCCTCGTAATTCCGTATCACTCATATATTCAACCTGATAAGAAGCAAATTCATCATTAAGAATTTCTTTCAAGTGCGTTACATAATCGGCTATATTATCAATCATACTAATAATAATTAAACCCTTCAGATGTTCCGGATAACGGAGAGCATACTCCATTGATAGAAGGCCACCCCAAGAATGACCTGCTAAATAGAATTTTTCTAAACCTAACTTTTGGCGTACTTCCTCAACTTCGCTAATGTAGTATTCCATATCTAGGTACTGCTTACGAATTTGTGGATCACTCCAGTTAGGCGTGTCAGAATACCAAGAACCAAGCTGATCATAAGTATGTACGGTAATACCAAGAGATTCCAGTTCTAGTCCAAATCTTTCGTAAACTTCATGCGTGTCTCCAGGGCCACCATGCAAGCACAGCAAATCTTCTCGACCCGTAGTATTTTCTGAATGCGTCCATAAATGGTAGCCATTATTTAACGTCATAATATGTGTTCCATCCCACATAATAATTCCCCCCCTCGCTAATATTAAAAACAAATTAAAATCATTATATTTAGATTAGAATTAAAAAGCAACCACTAATTTTTTGTTAGCTCCAACTTTAAGTAATAAGAAATCAGTCCCATCTTTATAGCCCTGTGGATATTCAGCATTAGCAATTTAGTTAAAATTTAACTTAGATTTCATGATGATTACTTTGTATTAAGACAAAAAAAGAGCAAGACAGAACTATTATTTGTAGCTCTTGTTCTCGCTCTAGGATACCTTCTAGCTTTTTTATTAACTCTCAGAATCACTTATCACAAGTCACTTTTTCCCAAACAATGCCGCCATCTTAGCCGCAACTTCCGGATCAAGGTTATCGGCAAGGGTACTTTCATTTGACTTCTGTTTACTCTGCTGATTATCAATTGTCTGCTTAAGATCATCAATCACCGCTTGCTCGCCGGCTTCTATTGGGTTGACTGTTAACCGACCGCCAGCAGCATCAGCATGTCCGCCACCGTTAAAGTACTTTTCAGCAAACTTAGCCACGTCCAGCTTACCATTACTCCGAAGCGATATACTAACCGGACTAACCACCAATGCGGCATCAACTTCTGGATGTTGTTCTAGTAATTCATGAGCTATTTCCGATTTGTAATCACTCGCATATACTACGCCGAATTTATGACCATCGAGTTCCGCTACTAAAACGTCTTTCAGGTGGCTCTTAAGGTACTTAGCCCGCCGTTCATTAAGCGTTCGAATCAACAAACGATTTGCGTCTTGGTACTCTTGCCAGCTAGTATTAAAGACATTTTGAACAAACTCCTCGGAATCTTGTAGGGGATAAAACCAAAAGAGCTGGTCAAAGTTGTCAGCATCAACTCGTTCCTGTTCATCCATTTCAGGATCATTTTGCCAATCCCACGTATCGTAAGCACGAATTAGTTCAACTAGATAAGCAAGCTCCTTTTGCCGCTGCTCATCAACCTTAGCAAAAGCTGGTTGCTGTTTTAACCAATCCCATACTAAACTAGTTGCACTCGGATTAACCGCTGGATCAGCAGGCACAATACTATTTGTTGCGTATTTTTGCCGCAACTCTGCTTCACTTTCATGATGATCAAAAACCAACCAATGATTGGCAAAGCGTTCATTAAGCATTTTAAATGAGTAATCGCTATCCGGTGTCATGTCCATGATATACACATCTGTAAAGCGCCCCGCTTCTGCTGTCTGCATCCACCGGCTTAACTCTTCATCAATCCGGCCTGCGCCACAGTTTGTCATATCGAACTCAGTGTTCTCAAACATTACCGGTTGCAACGTTTTTAATAGCAATGGAGCCCCGAATCCATCTAAGTCATTGTGCGAAAATAATTTTATTAACCGTTGTGCCATTTTCTGTCCTCGCAATCCTAATTTTGTCTCTTATTATACCTTTTGAAACTACTGCTAACCACATTAATTACTGACATTGCGCTAACTAACTGCTATCATTGAAATTAGTAACTTATTTTAAGAAAGGAAAGCAATATGGAAATTTATGATTATCGTCAAGAACTAATTGACCTTTTAAATAACACCACTGATGATCCCCAAAGCCTCTTACAAACACAGCGGAGTCTTACCACCATTCTTAATATCTTAAACCATTATCAAGATAGCACCCCTGTTAAACCGGCAACTCCACGGTTCGTTCAGCGAAAAGTTCAACCGGTGGCCAGCAATCTCCCGCCACAGGCACGCAAAACACTTAAGTCACTCTTAACTGGACCCGCTGCTAATAAAGAGCAAACAGCTTCAACAGCAGCTGCACCTTCCCCTGCCACTTCTGCCCCACAGAAAATTACTGAAGAAGAACGACTAGCTGCTGACAATTGCTATCTCGTTCACCGAAAACTAAGCGGTGCCGAGATTAATCACCGTTATTATCCAGAAGCAATCCTCCACGCACTGCCTTTCCCTGTTGAAGATGGCGATATCGCCCAATTAGACTATGAGCAAAAAGTACGAGGACTCCCAGTCATTCGACGGATTACTGGTGACCACCTTCGTGAATACACGCCTGAGAAAATTAATGTTGTTGAGTATGGTGAATTAACGCGTGTTCCCGGTTCGGATATCCTCCAACTAAACAAAACAATTAAAGGTAATTCAATTGTCGACGAAGCACCAGAAAATACAATTGTCATTGATCCGTTCAAGTATCCCGGTCGCGACATTAAAGCTGGGATGGTTATTGACTTTGCCTACTACGATCGCGGTAACGGATTGGCAGATGCTAAAAACGGCTCTATTCGCTGGATTCATGAAAAGCAGGATTACGATACAACTAAACAACCTGCTAAGCCAAAAGTTGTCAAAAAGCCTACTAATCCGCGTCATGATTATGAGAAAAAATTGGATTATGACCTTCACCAGCGTAAGGTTCTTGTAATTACTGGTATTCGGAGCAAGGTTAAGGGACTTAAACCAGTTATTGATAAACACCATGGACTTTTCCGCGGACTAGATGCTTCTGCTGAAGAAAAAGTTTCTAGCAGCAAGTTAAAGCGCGAAATCCGTGACGCTGACTTTGTAATCGTCTGCATCGATGCTATCCACCACCGAATCAGTCAACTTGCTAACCATCACGCTAAACGTTATGAAAAACCATTAGCAATTGCAAATGTAACTTCTAACACTGCAGTTGAGCGAGCAATTGCACGAGCATTAAATGGGGACCCAGCATATGCCGAAAGCAGTGAAGATTTAAAAAACTATAAATAAATTTTAATTTACTGTTGACTTTTATGAGAAACGAGTTAATATTAATTACAACAATTTAATTATTCGATCGCAATGAGAAAGAAGAGTAAATTAGCCGATAACTTCAGCGAGTCTCGGGTGGTGTGAGGAGACAGTTTAACTCTAATTGAAAATCACTTTCGAGTCTACAGCTTAAATACCAGTAAGCTGTAGTGGTTACACCCATTATCGTGTCAGCGTATCGCCATGATGGCCGTACGTGTGAGGTATTGTTAGTAATAGCAGTACAATGATAGGGTGGTACCACGCTCAGCGTCCCTTAGCCATATTGGCTAAGGGACTTTTTTGTTGGGATCAGATTAGGAGGAGAAAACATGCAAGATTTAACATCGCGCAAGTTAACATTCAAAAACTATTTAGTCGTTGCATCATTGCTTTTCGGTTTATTCTTTGGGGCCGGAAACTTGATTTTCCCATTACACCTTGGTCAATTAGCTGGTAGTCATTGGGGACCAGCTGCAGTTGGCTTTTTGATCACCGGAGTTCTCTTACCGCTTCTGTCAGTTCTCGCCGTTGCGGTTACTCGTGCAGAAGGGGTCTTTGACATCGGTCGACCACTTGGCGTTGGCTTTGCTTTAGTTTTTATGGTTCTTATTCACGCAACAATCGGTCCATTATTCGGTACACCACGGACAGCAACTGTTTCATTTACAGTTGGACTTGCTCCTTTCGTTGACAAGCAATATCAATCAGTTGCACTGCTATTATTCTCAGCACTATTCTTCGCCGCTGCATTCTTCTTTTCATACCGTGAAAATGATATCTTAGCTAACATCGGAAAGGTATTAAATCCTGTTTTCCTTGTGCTTTTATTCTTAGTATTCGTTGTAGGTTTTGCTAAACCGCTTGGTAACCCTGCTACTGCACCAACAACCAGCGCGTACGTTCACGATGCCTTAACTAATGGTTTCCTTGAAGGGTACAATACAATGGATGCCCTTGCAGGTCTTGCATTCGGGGTTACTGTTGTTACTGCGGTTCGCTCAATGGGCCAACGTACTGAAAAGGCAGTTTCCAAGGTTGTTGCTAAGGCTGGTTTACTTTCAATGGGTGCCGTTGCTTTTATCTACTTATTATTAATCCTTCTTGGTGCAATGTCACTTGGACGCTTCAAAGTTTCTCCTGATGGTGGAGTTGCCTTTAACCAATTAGTCAACGCTTACGCTGGGGCATTTGGTCAAATCGTCCTTGCATTCTTATTAACAGTTACTTGTCTTACTACTGCTGTTGGGTTAGTCGCTGCCTTTGCCCAAGACTTCCACAAGCACTTCCCAAAGGTTAGCTATCATGCATGGCTTGCACTTAGTTGTCTTGCCTCATTCCTTACTGCTAATTTCGGATTAGACCAAATCATCGCTTGGTCAACACCAATGTTAATGTTCCTTTACCCATTATCAATGGTACTAATCCTTTTATCAGTTGCATCGCCGCTCTTTAATCGTGATGGTGTTGTTTACTTCTTCGTGGTCCTCTTCACCGTTGTACCAGCTCTCGGTGATATGGTTGTTGCTTTCCCAGCTGTTGTTAGCCAAAGCGCATTTGGTCAATCAGTAGCTGCACTCCGCAATATGATGCCACTTGCAAGTATGGGATTATCCTGGCTTGTTCCAGCACTTGCCGGCTTAGTCCTTGGTCTCTTAGTTCACTGGTTCCGTCGTCAACGGGTTGCTTCCACCAATGTCCAAAGCGAAGCAGATTAATAAGTGTCTTATAGGTTAAAAAAGTGGGAAATAATTTCTTTCAATATCGAAAGAGTTATTTCCCACTTTTTTTGTTTTTTAATTACTTTATATTATCGTATTGCGCAAGGTTAAACTTCTTAATCGCATAAATTAACTTGCTTGCATAGTTGGGATCAGTTGCATATCCGTTCTTTTGTAACTCATAGGCTGCTTGTTGATAATTCCGTGCAGTTTGTACACCACGAAAGCGGGCATGGTTATCAGCAGTTCCATTAACGATTAATAATGTGTGAGCATTAATCGAATCTGCCCAGCTATTATAAACTGTGAAGTATTGCTTTACTTGAACATTTTTACCGCGGATATTCTCGGTAGTATACATTTGAACTTTTTCATCATCACTATTGGCTTTGATTCCAAATAAGTTATTATATTTATTTGCTAACCGGCTGCGACCCCAATTAGATTCAAGGCCGGCTTGCGCAATCGTAATACTTGCCGGAATGTGATATTTCTTTTGTTCTTGCTGCGCGGCTGGTGCAATCTGCCGAACAAATTCATTAACCGTTATATCTGTGGGGTGCGTTTCACGTTGAATCTGTGGAGATTGATGGATGATAACCGCTACAATTCCAAATAAAACAATTAGAAATGCAAGCACACTTGCAATAATAATTTTACTTTCCTTTTTCATCATATATCTTTCCTTTATGTCCAATCTGACGCTATTATAACTAGTTTCTACTGATAAAGCGAGAATTGGAAACTATCCTTATTTACTCTTAATATCTTTCTTATATTCATTAAAATACTTGCTATCTGTAATTTTCATCTTTGGGAAGCTCTTTAATAACCGACGATGGTTCCAACTCAATTGCTTGCTGGCACCTTCATTATTTAAATGATGAGCAAATTGGTGATGCCAATCATGAAGACGGTGTTTAAGGACAGCCCGGTCTTCTGGTTGAGCACTTTCAAGACGTTCGCGTAATTTTCTACGGTATGCTGCTGCTCGTTCATCCCATTGCTGGGTCGTAACATGGAATTTCTTTACACTGATAATGGTCAAAACAGTATCCGTCCCCATCACTAAAACAATAATTAAAGCTAACATGCCGTGAGTCCATGCCTCTTCCCAATTAATCACCCGCTGGACAATTGGTTGAATAAACTTAACTAATAGTACTACGCCAATCCCCCAGAAAAATGATATTTGAGGAGCAACTCGTCCTTGAATATTCCCTTTCAGATGTGAATAATCCCATAGTTTCATATGGAACACTTTCTCCAAAAACCAGCTAGCAACGTATTCAAAAATCGAAGCAACAATGAATCCGACTACAAATAGTAAAAAAATATTATCTTGAAACGGAAAGGTCGTAATCAAGATCGTTGTAACCGCGAATCCATATACTGGACAATATGGACCAAACAAAAAACCACGGTAAGCGAAATGGTGGTCCTTAATTGAGCAGTAACACGTTTCCCACAGCCAGCCAATAAACGAATATGTAAAAAATAAGACAATGATTTCAGAAAGTGTATAGGGCATCGTTATCCCTCCTTTTGAATTCATTGTCTCATAGATATGAAAAATATACTTACTTCAAGCTAAGTTTTTCAACATTAAGGATTTTATCAAGCCATCCTTCAAAGAATCCCTGTTCGTGACTAACCAAAATTAAATTTCCCGGGAAATCTTGAAGAGCTTTCTTTAATCCCTCTTTTGTTTCATCATCTAAGTGATTTGTCGGTTCGTCCATAATTAAGAAATTACATGGCGTTAGTTCAAGAATCGCTAATTTGACCTTTGTTTGTTCGCCCCCCGACAAAAGATTCATCTCTTTCATCGTATTGGCAGCATTGATTCCCGCCCGTGCTAATTTTGTGCGGATCGTCCGCGGTTGCATTGTTGGAAACATATTCTGAATTGTCTGCAAAGGCGTAAGCGTCGGGTCATCCCACTCAAGATCCTGATCAAAATAATTAATCCGTGCAGATGGCGAGAATGTTGCCGTTCCGCCTAGCGCTGGAATTTTCTTCAAGATTGACTTAATTAATGTTGATTTACCGACCCCATTAAATCCGGTAAATAACAATTTTTCACCCATCGTCATTGAGAAAGTAACTGGTGCAAGCAACGGGCGGTTATAGCCAACAGATAATTTTTCCACTCGTAATGCATTTGCAGATCCGGTATTCTCATATGGAAAATGAAAGGTAGCTTTCAAATTATCTTCTGGCGGATCAATTTTCTTCATCCGCGCAAGCATCTTTTCTCGGGACTTAGCCATTGTCGATTTTGATCCCGCCTTATTTTTACTAATAAAACGTTGCGCCTTTTCGATAACGACCTGTTGCTTTTCATATTCACGTTCCTGAGCTTCCTTGCGTTCTTCCTTTTGACGCATTGCTTGTTGGAAGCTTCCTCGATACTTAGTAATCTTACCAAATGATACATCACAAATTGTATTCGTAACTTGCTCAAGAAAATCATAATCATGTGAAATGATCATTGCTGCACCGTCAAAATCATTAAGATAACTAATTAGCCATTCAATATGGGCAGTATCAAGATAGTTTGTCGGTTCATCAAGTAAAATAACATCCGGATTTTCAAGCAACATCTTAGCAAGAATAATCTTTGATCGCTGTCCCCCACTCATCTCAGAAACAACATGGTCCTTGCCAATGTCAGTTAGCCCTAAACCATTCATTACTCGTTCTACTTCTGTTTCGATTTCATAGAAGTTATTCGCATCTAGTTTTTCCTGAATACGACCAGCTTTAGCGAGGAGTTCATCATCCATTTTCTCTGCATAGTCGGCATACAGCTTATTCATTTGATCATTGAGTTGGTACAGTTCCGTAAAAGCAGTATGAAGGAAATCAATTAGGGTCATCCCCGCCGGAATATCAACATACTGGTCTAAATAACCAATTTTGACCCCCTTTTGCCATTTAATACTTCCATCTACTGGGAGGGTCTTTCCAATAAGAATCTTAATTAACGTACTCTTTCCAGCACCATTTTGTCCGACGATTCCCATGTGTTCGTGCTTTTCTAGTTGAAAGCTGGCATCTTCATAGAGCTTTTTATCGGCGTAGCTCATCGTCAGACCTTCAACATCTAATACTGCCATTTATATTCTCTCCTCTTTTTTCTTACTTATTACGAGCTAAAAACTGCTATCCATACTATCATATTTTGGGGTGTAGCTTCAATTTATTGAAAAGATTCCGGCACATCAATTACCTCCCACAACCGCGGATATATCAAGGACGCAATAAACCTTTGCTAGTTTTATCTTGATAAATTTCATATACTTATCCAAAAACATAGGAGCACCATAATGGAATTCGGAAACTACATCAAGGAACAACGTAATAACTTAGGATTTACTCAAGCAGAAATTGCCGAGAAATTACATGTCACTCGGCAAACAATTTCCAACTGGGAAAAGGGGAAAAGTTATCCCGACTTAGATACGCTTGTTAAAATTAGCGATATATACAAAGTCTCGATCGACTCCTTACTTAAGGGAGACAAAAATTTGAAAAAGTATTTGGATCAAGGAAAGGCCTATAACGCTTTTTGTATTTTTAGGGGACTGTTCTTCATAATGTATGGATTGTTTTTCTTGCTGACAAATTATCTAGTAGATTATAATTCTCCGACCGTTAATTTTTGTACTTTTTCTTTTGTAATTATTTTCGGAGTAGCTATCCTTTATGGTGAGCATGTAAAACCGTTCTTTTTAGGAATGAGCAAACAAGCATACAAACAAAAAGGGACCAATTTTAATCAGAAATTTTCTTTAACCGGTAAAATGGTTTTAGGAATTTTATTTACCATAATTGCAATCATGGTAATCATTCGTAATGACCATCTTAACAACTACCTAGGAACTTTATTGTTCATAATGATTGGATTAATGGCTATTTTTCAGAAATATATGGTTAAATAGCACTCATCATATTAAGGAGTTATTTTTATTTAAAATAAAATAATTCCCCATTAAATCTAAAAGAGAATTATTACTCATAGTATTAAAAAATGTTTTAAGCTGTTATAGGTTCAAACCGAACTGTCAATTTTTGATTAGTTGCATCAGCGATTTCATTTAAAACGTTAATAGAAACGTTCATTTTCCCACTTTCAATTCTAGCAATTGTTGACTGTGGCTTTCCTACTAACTTTGCAAACTCGCGCTGACTCATCCCAAGTTTGTCCCGGAGACTATGAACTTCAACAGCGACCTGTAATTGCTGATTTTCTTCTTTATATTCCCTAGTAAAATTAGCGCTTCTCTGGCTTCGTTTTGCAATGTATTCATCAATTTTGCTCATGTTGATGGCTCCCTTCATAAATATTGCGTCTACGTAATCCTTTTCTGATTTCGCGCCTTGGGGTTTTTTGAGTTTTCTTAGTAAACCCTTGCGTAATAACATACTTATTGTTTTCCCAATGGAAGTAGATTGCACGTTGAATATTTGAAGAATGTTTAGAACGGATCTCATAAAGATTTGATTCTAACTTTTTTGTCCATTTTTACCGCTCAGCAATCGCTAGTCCTTGCTCCTCAATATTATTAATCACTGCTAACAATTTAGCAGCATCCTTATCAGACAAACTGTCTAAATACTCCTCAAATTCATCCCAATCATAATAATCAAATTCTATTACTTTCATATATTTATGAAAGCAGGTTTGCTATCATAAATCAATTATCTACCCTACCTATTGCCAATTTATAAAGTAAACCTAACTGCTATGAAACATAATTGTACTTTCCATCAAATATTCCGACGTTCTCCATGAAGTCCAAGATACTTTCTTCAATCCCTTCAAATTATTACAGCAATTTAACAATTATGTAACAACCGCCACCCTTAAGATATTTTTCATATCTTCTTCACAATATCATCATATAGTAAAAGAGTGCACAAAAAGATGCATCATATGAAATAAAAAACAAACAAATTCAGGAGTGAATTATTATCGCTAATAAAAAAACAATGTCAAAAGTTCTTGTCGCTGCTTTAGGTGCTGCTGGTGCATTAGCTGTTGCTAACACGGCAAGTGCCGACACCCAAGTTCAAGTACAATCAGGAGATACTGTTTGGGGATTTGCTCAACAATACGCTACTACTATTGATTCAATCTCATCAGCTAACCAATTAGCTGACCCTAACGTAATTTACGTTGGTCAACAATTAGTTATCCCATCTTCTGCTATCAGTACTGCTTCTGCTGCTGCAACTGTTGCTACACCAACTGCATCTGATAACGCAAATGCTAGTCAAGCTGCTGTACAACAAACAACAACTGCTTCAACTACCCCCGTTGTTTCTGCTACAAACGCAAGCAATGTCGCTGATCAAGCACAACCAATGACTGTTGTTTCAGCTGCATCTGATAACAATGCTACTGCTCAAGTTAACGTTGCATCTCAAGCACCAGCCCAAGTAAGTGCTGCTTCTGCTACTATCAACGTTGCTCAAACCAGTGCAAATGTTGCAAACAATAACGTTACTACTCTAGCTACTAACGCTACTGCAACGCCAACACAAACTACATACGCTGCTACTGAAGCTGTTGCAACTCCACAAAGCAATACTACTGTTCAAAGCACCGCTGCTGTTTCAGCAACCCCTGCTACCCAAGCAGCTGCTGGTCAAGGCAATGGTTCTACTGCTTCTGCCGTTGCTACTGCCCAAGCACAACTCGGCACACCTTACGTTTGGGGTGGTAACCAACCAGGTGGTTTTGACTGCTCAGGTTTAGTTCAATACTCATACGGTCTTGGCTCAAACTACCGGACTACTTACCAACAAACAAACCTTGGTGCTCACCACTCTGATATTCAAAATGCACAAAGCGGTGACCTTTACTTCTGGGGCCCAGATAGCGCTCCTTACCACGTTGCAATTGCTACTGGTAATGGTGGCTACATCCAAGCTCCTGCACCAGGTCAAAATGTTCAAACTGGTAACATCAACTACTACACTCCTAGCTTCTACATCAGCATGAACTAAGAGCGTAATAGAATTCTAAGCAAGATAGCAGAAACATTTCCGCTATCTTGCTTTTTTCTTAGCAGATTTTAATAATTATATTGACAGTTTAATAAACATTCGCTATACTTAACAACAATTAATTATGTAGGGAGTAAGTATAATGAACGTATATCAAACTATCAACGTTAATACTCGTTGGCAAAGCCGGTGATTCAGGTTGTTTCGTCATGGATGCGACCTGAAAAGACAGATTGCATCTGTGCCGGCTGAGTTTGATGTTCATTTCAGTCCGCATGGATCCACATGCGGACTTTTTATTTTGCCTTTCAAAAGCGAGAGTCCGTAGTGTGGGCTCTCGTTTTTTATTATTTTGTGAGGTGAAGTTTCAGATGAAAAGAATGTACAGTTTAATTGCAATTATTATTGCTTTCCTTTGTTTCGCATTCTTCAAGGAAAATAATGGGTTTGTAAGTAGACAGCGAATTCCCAAAGTCGGGGTTTTAACTTTAATGCATCATCCAGCATTAGATGAGATTTATAAAGGATACGTCGATGAACTAGCAAAGGAAGGCTACCACAACGGTAAGAACATTAAGATTGAATACCAAAATGCAAATGGTGATCAAAGCAATCTTAAAACAATGGCTTCTAAACTTGTTAACGACAACTCAACTGTCCTTTTTGGGATCACAACACCAGCGGCACAGGCACTAGCAAATTCAACGACAAAAACACCAATCGTTCTGGGGGCTGTTACTGATCCAAGAGCAGCAGGGCTAGTTAAAAATAATCAGCATCCTGGTGGCAATATCACTGGTGTATCTGACCAGGCACCAATTCATGAACAGCTTAATTTAATTAAACAATTTATGCCACGAATGAAAACACTTGGCGTTATCTACACGTCAAGCGATGCCTCCGCGGTAGCTGGTTACCACCAAATCAAACGCGAGTGTCGTAAAATGCATATCAGCTTAAAATCTTATTCAATCGCAAATAGCAACGACTTAAACCAAGTCTCTGAACAAATGCTTAGTCAAGTCGATGCAGTGATTGTACCAACCGATAATACAATCGCCGGTGCAATGCAGACACTAGTCAAAAACGCCGATGCAGCGAACAAACCAGTCTTCCCTGCAACCGACACAATGGTTAAACAAGGTGGCGTTGCAACTTATAGTGTTAACCAACGGGCATTAGGAGTTCAAGGTGCTAAAATGACGGTTGCAATTCTCAAAGGGAAGTCAAAACCAGCAGACACGCCAATTGAGTATATGAAACACGGGACGCCGGTTCTTAACATTAAACAAGCATGGAAACTCAATTTACAGATTCCTGCTCAATTTGAAAAAGATGCCAAAACGAAAGGAGAGGTTTACAAATGAATCTAATCGTATCATCAATTGGTCAAGGACTGTTATGGGCTTTACTCGGTCTTGGACTTTACCTGACTTTTAGGATCCTTGATTTTGCTGACATGACTGTTGAAGGGACTTTCCCATTAGGTGCTGCTAGTGCGGTCGCCGCAATTACTCATGGTATTAATCCCTTTCTCGCAACCCTTATCGCAATTGGAGCAGGAATGCTAGCTGGTTTAATCACCGGCCTGCTTTATACAAAAGGAAAAATTCCTAGTTTGTTAGCCGGAATTTTGACCATGACAGCCGCTTATTCAGTTAACCTCCGAATTATGGGTAAATCCAACGTTTCACTGCTCGGTCAAAAAACGCTCTTTAGCGGCTCATTCATGCGTAGTCTTCCCCAGTACTTTGATAGTGTTTTTCTGGGAATGATCACAATTGCGATTATTACAGTAATTCTCGTCTTCTTCCTTGCTACTGATTATGGACAAGCTTTCATTGCTACTGGTGATAATCCGACCATGGCAAAATCATTCGGTATTCACACTGACATAATGGTAATTATCGGCTTAATGGTTTCAAACGGAATTGTTGGTCTCTGTGGCGCATTGATTGCCCAAAATAATGGTTATGCGGATATTAACATGGGAATTGGAACAATCGTTATTGCCCTTGCTTCCATCATTATCGGTGAAGTTGCCTTTGGAGAATTAACGCTTAACCAACGACTCGTCGCTGTTACTCTCGGTAGTATCATTTACCGTATTATTTTACTAGCCGTACTACAGTTAGGTTTCTCAGCCAACGACCTCAACCTTATTTCCTCCGTTGTCCTTGCAATCTGCATGATGCTACCACAACTTGAAGAACGCATCCATCTTAAAAAGCCAATTTTGAAAGGAGTTCGCCCTCATGAGTAAACCTATTTTAGAATTACAGGGTGTCAAAACCATTGTCAACAAAGGCACTTCTAACGAAACTACCATTCTCAAAGGCCTTAACCTAAAAATTAATGAAGGCGACTTTATCACCATCGTTGGAACTAACGGTGCCGGTAAATCAACTCTCTTTAACGTGATTGGTGGAAACCTGCATGCTGATGAAGGAAGGATTTTGCATAATGGTCAAGATATTACCAATACAACTGAAGAGCAACGAACCGCCTTTTTATCTCGGGTTTTTCAAGACCCCAAGCTTGGCACGGCGGCACGGATGACAGTCGCTGAAAATATGCTACTAGCAACAAAACGTGGCGAACGGCGGCATCTTATTCCCCGTAAGTTAAAAAGCAATATGGAGCGCTTTACTAAACTAGCTGCAACAATGAATAACGGTCTCGAAAAGCGAATGAACACTGCAACCGGTGCTCTTTCGGGGGGACAGCGACAAGCATTAAGTTTTCTAATGGCAACAATTAAACGTCCCGATATTATTTTGCTCGATGAACATACTGCTGCCCTCGATCCGCATACGAGTTTAAATTTATTACACGCAACTAACGAACGGATCACTAAAGATCATTTAACTGCTTTGATGATCACCCATAATCTTGAAGATGCCCTCACATATGGTAATCGGCTAATTGTCCTCAAAGATGGTGAAATTAAGGCTGACTTTAATGCCGACCAACGGAAAAATCTTACTGCCGAAAAATTATACGCCTACTTTGAAGGTTAGGTTGACTATATATCAATTTTGGTATATTTTAAATATATCGATTTTGATATATAGGAGTGTTATTTATGAATTGGTGGATTATCTTCATCACATTTCTTGCAGTAAACCTTGATTTCTTTTTTATCCTAATTTTTTTACTTGACCGTTATAGGCTTCGAGAGGTAATCGTCGGCTACCTTTGTGCCCTTTTAATCCTCGTTACTATTAGTTTTTTACTCGGAAAGACCCTTGCTGTTTTTCTCCCTGAATGGATTTTAGGTATTCTGGGAATTCTGCCGATCTATATGGCCCTTCATGATAACGATGAAGATCCTGATCATTTAGAAAAGCATAGCCCGATTGTGACTACTCTAATAACCTATCTTGCAGTTTGCACCGGTTGTAACCTCTCAATTTTCTTACCGATTTTGACTGGCCTTACACTACGTCAATTTGGTCTTGCCTTGATTTTTATTGCTTTTCTGTCCGTCCTGATAGTCTTATTTATTAAGTTAATTGGCAATTTACCGGTAATTAAAAAGACCATGGCACGATATAGTGAAGTCTTAATGAAAATAATCTACATTGGTGTTGGAATTTACGTGTTCTGGGATAGCGGGCTGATTACTCACCTTATTCAAATGGTATAATACTTACTAAACGACTATTCTAGAGGAAGTGTTACCGTTAATGGCATCATCACAAGATTTGATTAACGAGGCAGCTAAAATCTATAAGGTCCTTAGCAATAGTACCCGATTACGAATATTATATTACCTACGTCATCACGATGGCGAAGTTGACGTAAAGACAATTGTTAATGACCTTGATCTTGCACAACCAATTGTCTCAAAACAACTAGGTATTTTACGGCGCTATCAATTAGTTTGCACAAGGAAAGCTGGCACAAGAGTTTACTATCTTCTGGATGACCCCCATGTTGTTGAATTAACTGATGACATGATAAAACACGTTCAACACGAGATAAAAGGGGAACCACATCCAAAAAATCTTTACTAGTTATTTATAAATATGATAAAGTATTTACGAAATATACGAATTAAATTACTCGGGTGGGAAGAGGCAATTATGCGCACTCTTTCCACCCGTTTTCTTTAAGGAGGGACCACATGTGGATGAATTATTTGAACATGCATCAATAAAAAAGGCCTATTTTACGTTAGCAATGCCAGTCGTTTTAGGGATGGCCGTCACGTTAATCTATAACATGGTCGATACTTTCTTTGTCGCCAAAACCGGTAATCCAGACCTAGTCGCCGGTGTTTCACAAGGTGCACCTATTTTCACCCTGATGATTGCGCTTGGTGATATTTTTGGCCTCGGTGGTAGTTCAGTCATTTCACGGCTATTTGGCGAGCAGAAGGATAAAATTGCACGAAACGTTAGCGGATATTGTTTTTATTATTCAATAGTATGCGGCTTAATTATCACCGTCATTATGCTCATCTTTCAGAACCCTATTTTGCACTTATTAGGAGCATCACCGGCAACTTGGAAATATGCGCGTGAATACTACCTTGTTATTGCCTGGGGTGCTGCATTCATTATTTTCGGTTTATCACCGACAAATATTCTCCGAACAGAAGGATTAGCTATCCAATCAATGATCGCCAGTATGGTTGGAACCGGGATTAATATCATCTTAAACCCTATTTTTATTTTCACCTGTGGTCTAGGCGCTGCCGGTTCAGCACTTGCAACAGTAACTTCGAGTGTAATCGCCGACATTTTAATGATTTATTACCTACGAACAAAAAGCAAAAAGCTTACTACTTCAATTCATGAAACCAAGATTAGCAATCAATTAAAATGGCAAATATACGCAATCGGGATTCCTGCCTCTGTTACCAACATCATGGTTACTTTTGCAACGGCAATGACTAATCGTTATCTAATTAACTATGGCGCTAATAGTGTTGCAGCAATGGGGATTGCAATGAAAGCAAATTCAATTATTATCATGATAATGGTTGGCTTTGCTTTCGGAGCGCAACCGTTAATCGGCTATGCCTATGGAGCTCGTGATCAAAAGCGATTTAATGATGTTGTTAGATTTGATATTGCTGTAGTGGCAACCTTAAATATCGTCTTAACAATTTTACTTTTAATTTTTGCTCCTGAAATAATTCGGTGGTTTATGAATGACCCAATAATTGTTAAGGAAGGGGCAGCTATGTTACGTTGGCTGTCATCCTCTACTACCCTTGCCGGAATCATTTTAGTATTTACGACAACCTTTCAATCAATGGGAAAAGCAACTCCAGCGTTCTGGCTATCCTTTAGCCGTCAAGGATTAATCTTTGCATTTTCAATTGCAATTTTAAGTCACTTCTTTGGTTATATTGGAATTCTTGCTGCCCAGGCTGCTTCCGATTGCCTAACTTTTATCCTTGCATTAATCTTTTATCACTTTTACCGACCGCATTTCAAGAATTAATGGAGAACACTATGAAACGAATAACCGAATCATCAACTCTGCAAGAATCCTAATCAGGATGTTTGCAACAGTCGCTGATTGGCTTTGTTTTAGCACGCTTGGTTTATTATCCTCTTTTATGGTTATTAACTTTCTTGAATTTATTTATCTTTTTAGTAAGCTTCACCTCATAAAATAATTGCAAAAAGCAACGAGAGGCCGAGAAAAAACGAAATGTTTTTTCTCGGCCTCTGTTACTAGTAATTTTCAAACTTATCAGGTCTAATTACCAACCCTAACTTGCTTTACTAAATTACATATTAGTTTTTTGTCTTCCGTTTTCCTAATCCAAGGCCTAATAGTCCTACAACGCCAGCTAACAATCCTAATGCAGTAACTGCAACTGGGTTTTGCCCACCAGTTTGTGGCAATTGCTGATTTTCTTTTGCCGGACTATCTGTCGTCTCACCCTTCTCACTTACACTCATTGTGGCTGGTTGAGCTACCGGTTGAGTCTTTTGAAGTGGCTTAACTGATACGGGTTGAACAACTACTTCTTGATTAACTTCCGTATTAGGTTGGTCTACCGGATCTGATGCCGGAGTCTCATTATCTGCTGAGATGATTGGTTGTTCAGGAGTAGTTGGGTCTTTTGAATCATCCTCATCTGGTTGAGGTGTAACCGGTTCTGGTTGAACTGGCTGCTCATTCTCATCTGCCACGTATTTTACAACATGGTTAATATTTTCATTTGTGTGAGAAACTGTAATCGCTGGGATTTCGGCTTGATCTGGATGGAAGCCCTCGATTTCTGGCGTCTTAATCGCTTCGATTGTTTGATCTGGGCTCCATTTGTCTTCAATTACTTCACCAGTCCAAGGATTTGTCACTACCGTATGAGTAAACTCAACAGTAATTGTTTTATCATCAGGTAGACTTGGTCGTCCTTCCGTTACACCGTCTTCATACTCATATTTGATATTCTGAGTTACCTTCTCGGTTTCCGTCGTAACATTTGGAGCGGCATATTTAACAACATATTCAGTATCTCCGTTTTCATGCGTCACATTCACTGTACTTCCAGCTTGTGCAAGGTCGTAGTAAAAGCCTGCTAGTTCTGGGGTCGTAACCAACGTAAAGTTTTGTGCTGGACTCCACGTACTCGAAAGCACTTCACCTGTGAATGGGTTTGTTAATGTCGTTTGTGTGAACGTTAACGTCTGGACATTATTTTGTGGCAATGCTGGCCGTCCCGTTGTTACTCCATCTGCATATTGATACTTAACAGTTTGGGTCACCGTTTTATCTTCGGTAGTAACACTTGCCGGTGCGTATTTTACAACATACTCTGTATTAGCACTATCGTGAGTTACCACCTGGCTGCTTCCGGCTTGTGCTATATCATAGTAGAAGCCTTCTAAAATTGGCGTATCTACCAAACTAAAGCTCTGAGCCGGTGTCCACTCATCTGAAATCACTTCATCCGTAAATGGATTAGTAGTCACTGTATGAGTAAAAGTAAGCGTCTGGACATTATTTTCTGGCAGGCCAGGACGATCCGCGGTTACCCCATCAGCGTACTCATATTTAACATTTTGAGTAACCTGTTGTTCTTCAGTAACCACTTTAGCTGGTGCATACTTAACAACATACTCTGTATTGGCACCATCATGGGTCACAGGAAGGTTACTACCTGCTTGTGCTACATCATAGTAGTACCCTGCTAATTCAGGAGTGTTGATAATATTAAAGTTTTGTGGTCCGGTCCAACTAGCTGATTCAACTTCACCAGTAATTGGGTTACGAACAATTGTCTGCGTAAACGTCAATGTCTGCGTATTTGTCGACGGTAATGTCGGTCGGTTTGCTGTTTGACCATCTGCATATTCATAACGGATTGTTTGCGTAATATCTTTAGTCTCGGTCGTAGTATCAGGTGCTAAATAGTATACGTCATAAACCAGGTTCGGGCTTTCATGGGTTATTGTAGACAAACTTCCGGCCTGCGCTTGATCATAGTAGTAACCATCAAGCTGCGGACTGTTTACCAAAGTGAAACTTTGAGCCGGACTCCATGTATCCGAGATCACTTCGCCTGTAAATGGATTCGTTAAAATCGTCCGCGTGAATTCTAGCTGTTGAACATTATCGGTCGGTAATAATGCCGGGTTTCCACTTACACCGTTTGCATAATGATATCGAATTGTCTGGGTCACCACTTTACTCTCAGTCGTTTCCGTCGCTGGAGCATAGTTAACTACATACTCAGTATCACCACTTTCATGCGTTACATTCACCGTACTTCCTGCTTGAGCTAAGTCGTAATAGAGACCTGCCAGTTCTGGGGTCGTAACCAGCGTAAAGTTTTGTGCCGGACTCCATGTACTTGAAAGCACCTCACCTGTGAATGGGTTCGTTAATGTCGTTTGCGTAAACGTTAACGTCTGGACGTTATTTTGTGGTAATGCTGGCCGTCCCGTTGTAACCCCATCTGCGTATTGATATTTAATTATCTGGGTCACTGTCTTATCCGTGGTGGAAACCTGTGCAGGAGCATACTTAACAACATACTCAGTATCACCACTTTCATGCGTTACCTCAGCATTACTACCAGCTTGAGCTAGATCATAGTAAAATCCTGCAAGCGCTGGGGTTTCGAGGGCCGTAAAGTTTTGCGCTGGACTCCATGTATCTGAAATAATCTCATTGGTAAATGGATTGGTTACCACTACTCGATTAAATACCAGTTTTTGAATATCGGTTTGTGGTAATTCTGGACGGTTTTCCGTAACACCATCTAGATATTCATAACGGATTGTTTGAGTGACATCTTTTGTTTCAGTAACCGTGCTTACTGGAGCAGCGTAATTAACGACATAGTAAGTATCACTATCTTCTGGGATTACATAGTTATCGCTTCCTGCCACTGCAATATCTGCATAGAATCCGTTGATCGTTGGTGTTTGTACTAGTTCAAACTGATCATTTGTCGGGGTCCAATAGAACGCAACAACATTACCGTTAAATGGATTTGTAAGTGTTGTCTGGGTAAATGTAATATACTGGACATTATCTTTTGGCAGTTCTGGACGCCCCTGACTATTCCCATCTGCATACTGATAGTGAACAGTCTGGGTAATCACCTTATCTTCGGTTGTCGATGTTGGTGCTGCATAGTAAACAATATATTCAGTATTACCGCTTTCATGCGTCACACTCTCAATACTTCCTGCCTTGGCATCACTGTAGTAGTAGCCGTCTAACTTAGGAGTATCAACTAACGTGAAGTTTTGTGCTGGCGACCAAGTAGTACTTATAATTTCCCCAGTTTCGGGATTGCGTTGAATAGTCGCAGTAAACGTTAACGTTTGAACATTATCTTTCGGTAATTCCGGACGTCCATCTGTCACTCCATCAAGATACTCATAACGAACTGTTTGAGTGACTGTCTTTTCTTCAGTTGATTCATTTGGTCCGGCATATAAGACTGTAAATACCATACTCGGTGTTTCATGGGTAACATTATCATTTCCGCCAACTTGTTTTTGGTCTGCCCAGAAACCTTCAATCTCCGGTGACGCTACCGCTGTAAATTGTCCTGCTGGCGTCCACGTATCTGAGATTACTTTTCCTGTTACCGGGTTTGTAATAACCGTATGTACAAAGGTCAAACTTTGTACAACATTCTGTGGTAATACTGGTCGTCCTTGTGTAATTCCATCAGCGTATTTATATTCAACAGTTTGGGTAATAACCTTTTCTTCAGTATTAACAACAACGCGTCGATATTGGACCAGGGTATCTGCACCTGGGTTTCCAGGAATAATCGTTGCTTGAGTAGAGTCTGCTAGTACCCAACCTAGCGCTGTTAAATCTGGTGATTGGGTTGCTCCTGCTTTGTGCGGATCATTAGGATCATTATTGTAGATTGGTTGGTCAGCCCCAGCAATTGGATTGCCATTTTCATCTACCGGAATTATCTTTCCCAAGTCAGCATAAATTAATTGTACCGAATTAGCTCCCGGAACAAAAGGGTTACGGGCAAGAGTGCCATTACTAAAAGTCTTGTACTCATTAACCGGAACTGTCACCGTTTCTGTTTTTTGTCCTGGTCTTAAGAGTGAGATATTCATTGTCCCCTGCGGATCAATTAATTCGTATATTAGTGTTTGGGAAACATTACGATCCCAATCATACAATGTCTTTTGGTAATATTGACCAATCTGAAATTGCGATATTGTTCCTTCATATGCTCCATTGGCGGTATTTGCCAGACTCCCTTGTTGATTAGTAAGGTAATAGCCATTTAGTACCTGCTTATAGCTATCAACATTTGTAATTACAAATTGTTGGCCTGTAATCCCGTTAACCGGAACATTTGCAGGAAGGTTTGCGCTAGTAGTATAGTTACCATCCTTGTCCAGATAAATATATTCGATCGCTGGTGCATTGTTTTCTGGCGAAATATCAACTTTATCGGTGTAGTGAATACTATTTTGGTTTCCTAAACCATAAACTGGAGTAACCCGTAAATAAGATTTAATTGAAACGGAGGCCGGAATACTAATTTCTTTTCCGTTAAATTCTAATGTATATGCACCGGTATTGGAAACTCGATATACCTGCGTTTGCTGAGGGTTCTTAATTGCTGAACCATTACTGCTAACTGTTATATCAACATATTCATTAGGCCTCACGATATATTTTTGGTAACTCTTGGTATAAGAAGCATCTGTCACATAAAGATAGTTAGTCCCCTGTGGATCAGTAGTGTCAACAGATAAAATTAAGTGCGCATCTTTACCGTTAATTGTTGATCCATCTAATTTAACGATTTGATAAATGTAGTATGGCTCGCCCTGAGCATTTTTATCAACCAATTTAGCCGCATCGGTTGGATAATTTGATGGATTGCTTACTGTAATTGTTGAGTCAACCGCTTGAGTAGAAGTAGTCGCAACAGCTGATGCCGCACTTGTACTTTCTGCAGCTACTGGATTAGCAACTGCTGTTTCAGCTGGTTGAGTCATCGTTGTAGCACTAGTAGCTGCTGACTCGCTTTGAGGTGCATTGCTTTCAGCGACTGGTTCACTTATTAATTGTCCAGCTTGCGTACTTGCTTCGTCTACTGATTGTGAACTTTTACTCAATTGATTTTCAGGGCTTTCAGCAATGTCGCTTTGTGCTGAAGCCGGTGATCAGTATCGCTTAGGTTACTCACCGTGGAGGCTACTACCCCCCCCCACATTATCTACGTTCTCCGTAGTATCAGCGTGAATTATCTGCTGACTTCCTCCCCATAAAATTCCAGCTGAAATCAACGCTGTCATCCATAATTTCCCCGATTTGTATAACTTGTAATGTTGTTTTGTTTCCATCTGTCGTCTCCTTTTTGTGTAATTTGTAACTACACTAAGTATAGATGAAAGCGGAAACAAGTTGGTGGTCAAAATTAGGAGTTTCTATAAACTATTTCTAAAGTTTATAAGCAAATTCTAAATTTGTTTAAGAGATACTAAAAAAGGAAGCCATTGCAGCTTCCCTTTATACCGTTATTCACTTATTTTACGTTCAAAATAATGAGCCAGTTTTGCTTCTGGATAAACACCCGTCACCTTTTCCTTAGCTTCACCATTGCGGAAAAGAACTAAACTTGGGACACTCATCACCTTATATTGTTGAGCAATGCTTTGGTTACCATTCACGTTTAACTTAACGAATTTTATTTTATCGCCGAATCGTTGCTCAAGCTTTTCCATTACTGGTTCCATCATCTTACATGGTCCACACCATGGTGCCCAAAAATCAACAATTGTTAGCGGGCCTTGAATGATTTCATCAAAGTCTGCTGGTGTCGCATTAATTGCCATTTTTACCTACCTTCTTTTTCCGTGATCTGCGCATAAAATGTATGATAATCGTTACAGCAAAAACAAGCAAGATAAAACTACCAAAAATCCCTGATGGAATCTCAATATCAATAGCCGGGATCGTCAAGAATAACTTAATTGCAATCACAAAGATTAAAATATATGCCATCGGTTCCAATTCGGGTACCTTCCGCATTAACTTCATGATCACTTCCGCTATTCCACGCATACACGCAATCCCAATCAACCCACCAATTAAAACGATCACTGGATTTTCTGAAACAGCTAATGACGCTAGTACCGAGTCAATTGAGAAAATAATATCCATAAACTCGATTTGCAAGACAACCATCCAAAACAGCTTTCGTCCAGACAGTCTGGACTTACCTGTTCGTGCCTTACGCATTGCCCGTTTACCAAAAAACTTATTGTGGAAGTAACGATAGACAAGGTAAATTAAATAAGCAGCTCCAATAACTTTGATTTCCCAAAAGTTAATCAGGTAGACACCAATTCCGATAATTAAAAATCGGAAAAGATAAGAACCCCAAATTCCATAGAAAAGCGATTCTTCTTGCTCTTTTAACGTTGGTAATACTCGAGTCTGAGCTGCTAATACAACAGCGTTATCGACAGACAGTAAACATTCAATCATAACTAACGATAGAATAATCAACCAATCTTGTCCTGATGTAACAACCGTTGCCCAGTTATGTGGATCAAAAAATGGTCCATACAACTTCTCTAAAAGTGACAATTAATGTCCTCCTTTATTCAAATTTGCATCTTTTGCTAAGTTATATTTTACCAAATAATTTTGAAAATAGGACGGTAACGGGGCAGTAATGTTTAAAGATTTCATTATAAATGGCAATATTAACTTTTGCTTCCACCCATGCAAAAGCATTCCTTCTGCCGACTTTGGATTATAAAGCGGATCGCCGACAATCGGATGTCCACAATGTGCTAAGTGAACTCGCAACTGATGCGTCCGTCCTGTCGCCAATTGAAGTTTAACAAGTGACCGTGCTGGGTTGCTAGCGATGGTCTGATAATATGTTAGTGCCGGTTGTGCATTTTCTCCATTGACCTGATGAAGATGCGGATTAGCTGGGTTGCGTCCAATTGGCCAGCTCATTTCCCCCTGCCCTTGCATTTTCCCTTCAACAACTGCCAAATACTGACGATGAATGCGGCCATCACTAATTAAGCGGTTAAGGATTGGTACTACAATCGGATTCTTGGCAATAATGACAGCGCCACTTGTTTGGAGATCAATTCGGTGAACCATATACGCATTATTTTCACTATCCGCTAAGTAACCAGCAGCATCATTCATTAAAGTTCCCGGTTCCCCGTGATAATTTGGATGGGTCTTTTGTCCACGAGGCTTATTCACCACTAATAAGTCACGATTTTCATACAAGATTTTTAAACCCGGATGAGCAGAGGGAACATAGTCGTTTGCATCCGGTGTACGGACCTCATCACCACAGAATTGTAGTAAAATCTCATCTTCACTTTGGACATGTTTATTCATCGAAATGTATTTTCCATTAACAAGCACTGAACGCCTAACCCTTAGATAGTGAATTAAGCGGTTAGGAAGCAGCCATTGATCGTGAAGCAGTTGACGCAATGGTTTAATTTCCTGATTATCACTTAATGTTTCGATAATCCGCCATTGATAATTCATTTCATTTACCTCTTTTAGTCGAAACTTTAATAAAGTTATTTTACTTTATTTCCCAGGAAATATTTAGAATATTTTTAAGCAGGTTTACTTTTTAACAATAATAGCGTTGAATAGAATATGAGTAAATTTAAGGGGATGAGTACTGATGTTAACAACCGAGCAAATTAATGATCATAGTAAATGGATAAGTATATTTGAACCTCTTCCCCATGAACGACTAGACTTAATTGAAAAATATGAGGTTACTCAAGAGTTACTTGATTATGCAATTGACCCATACGAAAAAGCCCGGGTTGAAATTGATCAAGATGCCGGTGTCACATTATTAATTTTCGATGTTTACGTACCAACTCATGCAGTCACTGCCCCACAAACAGCACCAATCGGGATTATGCTAACTGCAAATAATATTATTACCTTTACAAATGCGAAAACTAATTTTGTAAACGGAATTGTTGCCAATCAGCTTCAATTGCTGAAAAAGCATGGTAATAATGAAGACAAGCTAAACTTGGTTTTCCCAGTCCTTTACCGCCTTTCTACTGATTATTTCGGTCCACTTCGTCGTGCAGACCAACAACGACAAGAAATTCAACGAAACCTTCAGCGTCGAACCGGACGACAAGCTATTACCCAATTTATGGAAATCGAAACCGGGTTAGTTTATATTCTTACCTCACTCAAAGGAAATGTTTCCTTACTCGAAGAATTTAAACGACGCTTTGGCGACCATATCACTACTAAACAATATAATGATCTTGACGATGTCATCATTGAAGCCCAACAAGGCCTGGAAATGGCGCAAATGACTTCAGACGTTTCTGCCCGTGTTTCCAATGCCTACAGCAAGGTTCTTGATAGTGACTTGAACCAAACAATGAAATATCTCACCATTTATTCAATTGTCCTTTCAATTCCAACAATTGTTTCTGGCTTTTATGGCGAAAACGTAAAGTTACCGCTCGCGAATGGAACATACTCATGGGTCTTCACCATTTTTATCACTTTAGTCTTAATGCTGGCGTGTGTGATCTTCCTGATTAACCGTCATTGGTGGAAATAAAATAGAAAAAGCTGAGAACACGATAAGTTCTTAGCTTTTCTTATTTTTATAAATTGTCACCGCGTTCAAACTGGAACTTAGAATTTAATAATGCTTCATGTAAAAGCTGATTAATTAGTTCGTGAGTTTCATTTAAAACATGGTTAGCAGTTTTCATATTTTGTTCAGTTAAGTAATTAATTAAATTGGCTGAATTCTGAATCTGGGCTATTTCCGTAATTTTATCAACGCGGCTCACCCCATAGCTTTGGCAGCGATCACGAAAGTCATTTACTTCATTGATGAAGTCATGGTAACGCGGTTCAACAATTACTTCTAACAACTTGTTTAACCAATAAGCACTTTTATCCGGTTGCGCATCATTGGTTGCATACTTGTATTTGGCAGGTGTGTCACAAATGTTAGTAAAGAACGGAACATATGGACTATAGCAGTAAAAGCCAAAATTAATCCATTGAATTGCAGCATACTGAGCGGGCACATCATGACGAATTTGTAAAATACATGAGCTTTGATTACGATCAAGCGCAATAGAACGAAATTTCCGTTGTTCTTTAAGGTCCCCAGATGCGAATGTTCCCATTGGATCATATGGCGTGCCATTATAGTGCGACGATAAGAAATATTCAACATCTTCAATTGCAATTTTCTTCTCAGCGTGTTGGATAAAGGGAATATTCTGACTAGTAGGTTCTTGTTCTAATGACGGCGTAAAGAGTTTTTGCCCGTACCAGGAACGTGGCGTGTTATAGTAGGCATCAGCTTCATCTTGTGTTCCAAAAATATTGCGAAAGTTAAAAGTTTGTGGATTAGGATTCAAGTGGTACTTTTCAACAAAATCCTGAATTTGTGGTGCATACATGAAGTTATCGTGATCATTAAAATCAATCTCTTCAATACACATAATGTTTGGGGCAATCGCATAGGCATCATCCGGAATTCGCTGGGCAACCCATTGATGGCCGCCACCAGTCTCAAAGTACCATACTTCATCTTTATCACTAAAGGCAATTCCATTACTTTCACCAGTGCCATACTTTTCGATAAGTCTTCCCAAACGCTGAACCCCTTCACGAGCCGACTTAACAAATGGCAAGACAAGATAAACCATTGAATCTTCGTTAACCCCGTTTTCAACTAACGGGTCATGCCCAAGCACCCGTGCATTTGTCATTTCGGTTTCAGTGGCGCTCATTGCAACATTGTATTCATTAATACCCTGTTCATCCCATCGTCCATCATCTGGAACACCATTAGGAGTCGCTGTGTAACGGCATCCTTGTCCTTTCATTTCTACTGTTAAGCCATTATATTTTGATACATAATGTTCTCCAGTATAATCCTTCGCTGGAAAAACCTTGAAAGTTTTCGGGTTAACCCCATCCTCAGCATCTTCATCACGTGCAATAATCGTCGAGCCGTCAATTGTAGCATCTTTTCCGACAAGCATTGCAGTACAACTACTCATTAGCTTCTTCATCACAATACGCTTCCTTCCATGGTAGTTAATGTACTTCTTAATGATACCACTCCATCAAAGATTATATTTAAAAGCATAATAAATGAACATTTGCCAATATCAATCGTCACTTTTAACGGCAGATTCCGAACTAAGCATTGAAAATAGCCGCGATTAATGCTAGGATAACAACATTAAAATAAATAGCCTATATAATACCGAAATATGGTCGGTTAGTTTCTACCTAAAGCCGTAAACTTTAGACTATAAGCACTTCTTAAAAACTGATACTGTCTGTTTTTAACTTAAAGCTTTAAAAATCGGTAGAGAGGCTGAAAATTTTTCAGGCTCTTATTTTTATTTAGGCGTGTTAATTTTTGAGGAGGTATATTTTGAAAGAACCTGTTTCATCTATTCAAGCACCTAGTCACCGCACTAAACTCGATTTTACCCGTCAATGGCAAAACTTTATTCTTGGGTTTCAGCATTTACTCGCTATGTACTCAGGAGACGTTCTTGTCCCGCTATTAATAGGTCATTACCTACACTTTACAACCCTTCAGATGACCTACCTTGTTTCAATTGATATTTTTATGTGCGGAATTGCGACTCTCTTGCAATTAAAACAAACACCATTAACTGGGATTGGTTTACCAGTTGTTCTCGGATGTGCCGTTCAGGCTGTAACGCCCTTAGAGACAATTGGCGGTAAGCTTGGAATTACCTACATGTATGGGGCCATTATTGCTGCCGGAATTTTTGTATTCTTAATTGCCGGCTTTTTTGCCCGACTTAAAAAACTCTTCCCGCCGGTAGTGACAGGTTCTTTAATTACTATTATCGGTTTTACCCTTGTGCCGGTTGGTTTCCAAGATCTGGGAGGAGGCACGCCAACTGCTGCTTCATTTGGTGCGCCTGCCAACCTTTTCATTGGTTTCTTAACAATTATCATAATTTTGGTATTTAATGCTTTTGCACGAGGCTTTATGAAATCAATCGCAATTTTATTAGGAATTTTAATTTCTTCATTCATCGCTGGGGCAATGGGTTTTGTTTCCCTCAAGCCAGTTAGCGAAGCCGCGTGGTTCCATGCCCCGCAGCTTTTCTTCTTTGGTATCCCCCGTTTTGACACTAGTGCGATGATTACAATGATCCTTGTTTCTCTTACTACAATGATTGAATCAACGGGTGTTTTCTTTGCCCTTAGCGATATTACCGGACGCCAATTAACAACAAAAGACCTTGAACGTGGTTACCGGGCTGAGGGCATTGCCGCAGTTCTAGGCGGACTTTTTAATACGTTTCCTTATTCAACTTTTTCTGAAAATGTCGGGGTCCTTAAAATGTCGGGGGTAAAAAGCCGGCAACCAGTTTACTATGCTGCCTTTCTATTACTACTACTCGGCCTATTGCCTAAGGTCGGCGCACTAGCCACGGTTATTCCAGAACCGGTGCTTGGCGGTGCTATGATTGTTATGTTTGGAATGGTCGGTGTTCAGGGAGTTCAAATCCTTCATAAAGTTGACTTTTCAAATAATGCCAATCTTTTAACTGCATCTGTCTCAATCGGGCTTGGTCTTGGGATTACCATGTATCCACAACTATTCCAACACATGCCAACAGAGTTTCAAATTATTCTCGGTAACGGAATTGTTGTTACCAGTATTTCAGCTGTGTTGCTCAACCTATTATTTAATCATCGATGGGCATCCGCTAATTAGTCCTTTCTCATTATTCTTTAATTTAGTTATTGACATTCAAATCTAAGCACGATATTATAATTGCAACAATTATCGTTTCAGTAGGTCCTTCGTTAGGGGTAAGAGAGCCGGTGGTTAAGTGCGAACTGGTCAGGCGGAGTGATTCGAATTATCGCGAGATCTAGATTGTCCGGCCATATTCAGTGCCGTTACCACCTGATATGAGCGTGCATAATATCAGTATGCACAAGTGGGTGGTACCGCGGTTTAAAATTAACCGTCCCGTTGATGTAAATATCAACGGGGCTTTTTTATTTCTAAGGAGGAAGTTTAATGAAAAATATCCATTTCAAAGAGGCGATAACCCTCTTACTAATTATGCTTATTATCTTGGGAACAGCGGTGATTAAGTTTGGATTATCACCACAGATTCCTGTATTGTTTGTCATTGCCTTGCTTATTTTCTGGGTTAAATTCCGGGGTGCTAGTTGGGACGAAATCCATCAAGGCATTCAAGAAGGAATCGGCACCGCAATCATCCCTATCTTTATCTTCATCCTTATCGGTGCTCTGATTGCCGTTTGGATTCAAGCAGGGGTTATCCCGACCATCATGATTGTCGGCTTTAAACTAATCAGCAGTCAGTTTTTTGTACCATCAACGTTTATCGTCTGCTCCTTAGTCGGACTATCAATTGGTAGTGGCTTCACAACCATTTCAACGATTGGTATTGCTCTCTTTGGAATGGGGGTTGCCCTCAACGCGAACCCAGCATTAGTAGCCGGTGCAATTATTTCTGGTGCCGTCTTTGGTGATAAAATGTCACCTCTTTCTGATTCAACTAATCTTGCTTCTGCGATTGCCGGTAGCGACCTTTTTGCCCATATTAAGAACATGATGTGGTCAACGATTCCATCCTTCATCGTTTCCTTAATCCTGTTCTGGTTCCTTGGCAATTCTAGTTCACACATGAGTGCTAGTAAAATAGCGCACACAATCGCTATTCTTAACCAGCACTTTTCAATTTCATGGTGGGCTTTATTACCAATTGCCTTAATGTTTATCTGTGCTTGGCGACACATTCCAGCTATTCCAACACTATTTATCAATATTATCGTGACTGTTGGCATGATCTTCTTCCAAAAATCTGGAACATCCCTTCAATCTCTTGCAAAACTGATCAGTGATGGTTTCGTTGCCCATACTAGCGACACAACTGTTAACACTCTGCTAACTCGTGGTGGTGTCAGCAGTATGATGGGAACCGTTTCGTTAATTATCGTGACCCTCTCGCTTGGTGGTATCTTAATGAAATTCAACATTGTTCAATCAGCAATGAAGCCATTGGTTGACCACCTCCATAAGCCTGGTAGTCTTATTACGGTTACAATTCTTTCTGGTATTGGAATTAACCTTTTTGTCGGTGAACAATACCTCTCTGTTATCCTTCCTGGTAAAGCTTTTAAGGGCGCCTTTGATAAAATGAACCTCTCTCCACTAGCGCTCAGTCGGGTTCTCGAAGATGGGGGAAGCGTTATTAACTACCTGATTCCATGGGGCGTTGCCGGTTCATTTGCGGCTTCAACTCTTGGCGTGCCAGTTCTTCACTTCCTCCCATTTGCTTTCTTCAGCCTCTTCTCCCCGGTATTCTCTATTCTTAGCGGAATTACTGGGATCGGTTTGAAGTGGCAAAAGGGAAAGCAAGATAAAGATGTTAGTGCAAGGGTGTAATATAAGTCCTATCAATCCGATAAAACATAAGGGCTTCAGTGCTCGGTTAAGCCGAACGCTGAGGCCCTTATTTATGCTTGTGGAGACGTGAGCCATGAATAGCTTCGGTCCTTCTACTTATTGTATTCAACAATTTCCATATCGTCATCAGTTAACGTTGCTCGTGTCAAGCTCCCATTAGCAGGACGCTCTGTTACGTCATATTTACCATGCCCAAAGCGTTCAACTAAACTTAACAAAGTATTACCATGACTTACCCATAAAACATTCGCGCCATCTGGTAAGTCGGCATCGCGAATAAGCGCTAACCCCTTGTTCATCCGTTGCCAGTATTCTTCATTGTTTTCAGCATCATGGAATGGGTCAGCATCTTTTAGCCAGTCTTTTGCTTGACCGATAGAATATTTTTCAACAATATCGCGGAAGTTCTTCAATCCATGCGGTGCTCCGGCATTATACCAGGCAAGATCCATATTCGTTCCTTCATATGATCCATAAAATTCTTCTCGAAAATAAGGAGCAGTTATTGGATGGTCCACTGAGTCAGCTTGGTTAACATTTAAGATTACTTGCGCTGTTTCCATTGCGCGGGGCAGGTCACTGCAAAAGGCAGCGTCAAAATGAATTTGCTGGAGTTTTTCCCCAGCTATCTTTGCATCCTCTTTTCCTTTCATTGTTAACGGGGAGTTACTCCACCCTTGTAATTTGTTATAGATATTAAAAAAAGTTTGCCCGTGACGAACAAGATAAATATTTAATTTAGTCATTGCGATCCCTCCATACGTTTATTGTACCGCTTACAAATTCTTAATACTATTTAAGAACTAACTTTGAGCTTTAAACATATTTCCTTCATATTATTCTCGTAGACTAAGCAATATAGGAGGAAGGCATTATATATGAAACTTAGAGACACTAATCAACCAAATATCGTTGCTGCGAAGATTATCAATGTTACTAAAAGAAATGTTACGGTAATTACTGAAGACGGGCACTTACTCAGAATTCCGCTAACCCAACAATATCGACAAGATAAAACCTTACATGCATCGTTAGTTGATATTCTAAAGGCTGGTATCTGGATTCCTGTAAATAAGAAACTCAAAAAAATATTCAATTATGACTGGTTACCTGCCCCTACTCCAGTAACTGTACCAGCAAAGAATTAAGTTTCTTCAATGATTTCTAGAAAAAGAATGTTTTACGGTAATCTGTGATAAAATAATTCTTGATTTGTCGAAATTTCACTTCGATAATATAGAACAAAACACATTGATTGCGAGGAACATTCCTAATGAAAAAATTAAGCAAATTTGTGGATACTAGGATTGGTTTTTTCACCCTCCTAGTTATCCTTTTTTGGTTAAAGACCCTGTTTGCTTACTTTACTGATTTTAAGCTTGGCGTAACGGGAATTTTTCAATACCTTATTTTAATCTTTAATCCGTTAGCCACGACTTTCTTTATTTACAGTTTGGCATTCTATTTTAAGCGCTCCCGATTCTTCTACCCTGTTATTATGGGGCTAGACATTGCTAATACATTATTGCTCTATTTAAATGTCATCTATTACCGTGAATTCACTGATTTTATGACCATCGCCACAATGACTGGTTATTCTAAAGTGAATCAGGGATTAAGCGGTAGTTCGTTAGCTCTTACTAACTTTCACGATGTCTTTTACTGGCTAGACATTGTAATAATTCTCATTTTATTGCTCTGCAAGGTTATCAAATTTGATCCCCGAGCAATCGGAACCCGCCTAGCATTTGCGTTTAGTTCTGTTGGTCTCGTCTTATTTGGCGTTAACCTATCCTTTGCGGAAATGAGCCGCCCTCAATTACTGGGTCGGACGTTTGACCGTTCTTATATCGTAAAGTATCTCGGTATTGATACTTTTACCGGTTATGATTTAGTAAAATCGCAACATATTAATAATATGCGGCAAAGCGCCACTAAGCCTGAATTATTAAAGGTGAAGAAATTTACTGATAAGCATTATGCGCCTGCTAACCCGCAAATGTATGGAATCGCTAAGGGGCGGAATGTAATCATAATTCACCTTGAAAGTTTCCAACAGTTCTTAATTAACAAGAAAATCAACGGGCAAGAAGTTACGCCATTCCTTAACTCACTGTATAACGGTAAGGATACCTACTCATTTGACAACTTCTTCCATCAGGTCGGTCAAGGAAAAACCAGTGATGCGGAAAACCTCCTTGAAACAAGTACGTTTGGCTTGCCACAGGGATCATTGTTCGCCACTCTGGGAAGCGACAATACATTCCAAGGTGCTCCAGCAATCCTAAATCAACGGGCAGGTTATACTAGTGCAGTATTCCATGGAAATGTTGCTAGTTTCTGGAATCGTAATAACGTTTATAAAAACTTAGGCTACCAATACTTCTTTGACGCCAGTTATTACGATACGTCTGGCGACAAGGCTACAGGATACGGCCTCAAAGATAAACTGCTATTCAAGAATTCAGTGAAGTATTTGCAAAGCTTGCAACAGCCTTTCTACGCTAAGTACATCACAGTTACTAATCACTTCCCTTATACTCTCGATGATGAGGATAAGGATCCAAACTTCCAAACAACTAATACCGGTGATAGCAACGTTGATAATTACTTTGTAACAGCTCATTATCTCGACCAGTCAATTCAAGAATTCTTTAATTACCTTCAAAAAACCGGTCTTGATAAAAAGTCCGTTATTATGATTTATGGTGACCATTACGGGATTTCTAATAGTGAAAATACTTCCTTAGCCAGCGTTCTCGGTAAGAATGCGGACGATTGGACTGACTTTGATAATGCTCAGCTTCAACGAGTTCCACTAATGTTCGTCATTCCGGGAACAGGTCACGGAAAAGTTTATCATACGTATGGTGGCGAAGTTGATATCCTCCCAACCCTGCTCCACTTATTGGGAATTAGCAGTAAACGATACATTCAGTTTGGAACTGATTTATTCTCTAGCAAGCATAACCAGGTAGTTGCTTTCCGTAATCGTGATTTTGTTACCCCTACTTATACTAGTGTCGGCGGAACAATTTATAATAATAAAACCGGTAAAGAAGCAAAACTAACTAAAAAACAACAAGAAAAATTAAAACGTGATCAGGATTTTGTGAATGAAGAATTAAGTCTTTCTGATTCACTAAACGAAAAAAACCTGCTTCGTTTCTACCATCCAAAGGGCTTCAAGAATGTTAATCCTGCTGATTATAACTACTCTAATGGTCTTAAACGTGCTGAACAGATTGAAAAAGAAAAAGGCATCAAATCAACAAGCATCTTCTCCGAAAACGGCGATCGATCAACTGTTGATGATTATGATACCGATGCCCCTGAGCAAAACCATTCATCAACTGATTCAAACCGAATTAAGATTACTAACCCGGATGCAAATAATAAATAGATAAAAAGCTGTTATCTCATGGCAAACACCTTGGGATAGCAGCTTTATTTTTGAAGATATTTAACTATCTGTTGTGCAATTTCCGTTGGGGTTAAGTGATCCGTCACTATTCGCAAGTCAGCACAACGATCGTAAAATGGTTGCCGTTCATGTTGCAATTGACGAATACCATCTACGTCTAATTTATTTCCTAGGGGCCGATTATTCTGTTGTTGAAGCCGGCGGTGGGTCTCTTCTGGACTTGCAGCAAGAAGGATAACCGGAACTCCCGCATGGCGAAGTAATTGAAGGTTATCTTCTCGCAATGGCGTTCCTCCACCAGTTGCAAGGATTCCTTCAAAGTCCATGCTTTGTTTTAATACATCATGTTCAAGTTGCCGAAAACCTTGTTCACCACTCTGCGCAAAAATTTGGGGAATAGTTTGGTGACTCTGCCGTTCAATTTCGCGGTCTAAGTCAAGAACCTGTTCATTTAGTTGCTGACCAAGAAGCTGACTTACCGTTGTCTTTCCGCTCCCCATAAAACCAATCAAAATTAATTTCACCATCTTCACCTCGTTACTATTTCATAATCTTTTTCTAAAATACGAGCAGCTTGGTCACGAGCTTCTTCCGTATTGAAAACTAATTGCAGGATTCCATTAATATCTTCGCGGACTTCCAAGATTTGAATATTAATAATTGATAACTGATGTTTTGCTAGCATCCCTGTTACCTTTGCGATTTCACCACTTTTATCCGGAATGTTGAGGAACAAATCGTAGAATGGTGCACGGACTGGTGTATTCAGACTCTCACGGCTTACCTTAGCCCGCTTGAAGAAATCAAATAATGCTGACCGGTCCTCTTTTTCAATCAGAGCGCCAATGTTTTCTAACCCTGTAATGTAACTGGTTAACTGTTTCAAAATTAATTCCTTATTGTTCAGCAGGATTGCACTCCACATCGTTGGATCCGAGGCAGCAATTCTCGTCACTGATTTAAATCCTCCCGCGGCTACTCGCATTCCAACAGGTTCATCTTTAAATGCTTGCTGGGTCTGGTTAACCAATTCGGCAGCAATGATATGTGGAACATGGCTGATTTGGGCCACAATTTTATCATGCTGAGATGGCGTTAATTCAAGCCATTTAGCATTTGTTCCCGCCAGTAACCAGGTTAATTTTGAAGTATCAGCTGATTCTGATGCTGGCAATAAAAAGTAGTAGGCATTCTCAATTAAGTCCGCGCGTCCTGCTCGAACACCAGACTTGTGCGATCCTGCCATTGGGTGACCGCCGATAAAAGTTAAGTTTTGTTGCGTTAAGACCTTGGCCGCCTGCATAATCGTTTGTTTGGTACTACCGACATCAGTGATAATTACCCCTGATTTTAATTTCAGATTAGCCAGTGCGGCAATATCCTTGATGATTTGTGAAACCGGACTTGCCAAAATAATGTAATCAGCCTGTTCAACTCCGGTCATATCAGTGACAACCTGATCTGCAATGTTATTTTCTTTTGCATATTGCAGCGTTTCTTCATTGACATCACTTGCAATAATCTGTATTTGGGGGTGGTCCTGCTTGATTGCACGGGCTAATGAGCTGCCAATTAATCCTAACCCCTTAATAAAAACTGTTTCCACCGTTAATTCCTCCCTGTCAGCGTTCCTAAATCGGTAAAGAAGTCAGGATATGAAATATTAATTGCTTCTTCATTAGTCATCGTTAATTCATCACTTGCTTTCAAGACCGCGATTGCATCCATCATTCCAATGCGGTGGTCACCGTGACTTGTTAATTGCGGATTACGAATCTGCCACGCTGGCTGACCATCAATAATCATGCCATCTGGTAATTCCTCTACATGAACCCCTAATTTTCGTAATTCTTCAACAACGGTCTTAATCCGATCCGTTTCTTTTACCCGTAATTCTTCCGCACCAGTAATCACACTGCGCCCATTTGCACAAGCCGCTAACAAAGCAACGAGCGGTAGTTCATCAATTAAACTTGGGATCATTTCTGCTCCAATGTCAATAGGGCGGAGTTTACTAGTCTTAACGGTGATATTTCCCAACGGTTCGCCTTTCGTTGGTAATTCTTCAATTGATAAATCAGCACCCATTTTTAGAAGGACCCGAATGATTCCAGTTCGGGTTGGGTTTAAGTTAACACGCTGTAAAGTTATCTCTGAATTAGGAACAATCGTACCGGCAACAAGGAAAAAGGCCGCTGAGGAAATATCCCCTGGCACTTCGACTACTTGCCCCGTTAAATGCGGATGCGGTACTACTGAAATAATTCGATTATCCCTCGTCATAATCTCGGCACCGAATTGTTGGAGCATAATTTCGGTATGATTACGAGTTGGCAGTTTTTCAATAATCGTTGATACTCCATCTGCCTGTAAAGCCGCAAAAATCAAAGCACTTTTTACTTGCGCACTAGCAACCGTCATTTGGTATTCAGCATGGTGTAAAGGATGACCAATAACTTTGGCTGGCAACGTTCCATTTTGCGTCAGCTCAACTTCCCCGCCAAAGACACTCAAAGGTTGACTAACCCGTTTCATCGGTCGTTTTTGAAGCGATGAATCGCCAGTTAAAGTAGTTGTGAAGTCTGTTCCTGCCAAAATACCCATCATCAACCGGGTCGTTGTTCCAGAGTTTCCCATATCTAATGGGTTTACGGATTGCTTTAATCCCTCAAATCCTTGCCCATGAACCAACACATCGGTTCCGGCTTGTTCGATTTTAATGCCAAGGTCTCTGAACGCCTGCATTGTTGAGCGGCAATCTTCACCATCTAGGAAGTGATGAATCGTCGTATCGCCATGGCTGATTGCCCCCAACATAATTGCGCGGTGGGAGATACTCTTATCTCCTGGGACTATCAAAATACCATGTAAACCATTTTTAGCCGGCTGCAATCTTTTCATCTCTTATTCCTCCTCGTATTCGATAAATACCCCAAAGCATCTTGGCAGTATATTCTTCTTTAATCTGTATTTCAGGCGTCAAGCGGGCAAATTTTTTACTTGTTAAAGCGTACCGGCCGTCATTTATGAATCGTTGATAAGCCTCATATTTACTGGGAACCGTCACGATTGTTACTTTTTCATTAACGCTTTCCCGTAACAGCTCTAGCGTGGCTGCATGAGTATAAGCAACTGATGAGCTAGTATCTGTACGTTGTAATAACACCAGGGAGGCCAGCTCGGTTACTAAACTATCAACTAATTGCAGTTGTTTAATATATCGGTAATGTAAATCACCCCAGCTATCCCCCTGCTGATTTCGGAACGCTGCGGGAACAATCAAATAATTATCGGTTAACTGGTCAAGGTGCTGATATATGTCTTCAAAGCTAGGATGCAATTTGATCTTAGCGGCGAGATGCTGTTTACGAATATAAGTCACGGCCGCCTGATAACTATCCGTCGCTGCTGGCCCCAGTGTGTGAATAATCATTAATATTCCACCAACTCTTGTCGGTAACGATCAATCTCACCTTTGAGCCGTTCAATATTTGAAGATTCAAATGCGTCCGTCACCGCTTTAGCCAATTCAATCGCCACAACATTTTCAACAACAATTGATGCTGGAACAATCGCCGTCGTATCCGAGCGTTCAACGTTTGCTTTTAACGGTTCCTTGGTGTTTACATCTACCGTCTGCAATGGCTTGTAAAGGGTCGGGATTGGCTTCATTGCCGCGTTAATAATGATTGGCATCCCATTAGTCATCCCGCCTTCAAAGCCGCCGAGATGATTAGTGAGTCGAGAAAAGCCGTTCGCTGGATCATAGCTTATTTCATCCATTACCTGACTACCCAAATTGGTAGCGTCCTTAAAACCATCACCAAAGCTAACCCCTTTAATCGCATTCACTCCCATAACAGCACCAGCTAACTTAGCATCTAGTTTAGTGTCCCAGCTAACATAGCTGCCTAATCCAGCAGGAACATTTTCAGCTACTACTCTGATAACGCCGCCCAGGGTATCACCTGCACGTTTCGTTCGGTCAATCAAGTCATGAATTAATACGACCTTATCTTGGTCAAGGATTCGCAAATCATTGGCTTCCACTTGTTCTTTTATCTGCGTAACATTAAGCGCTGAAGAAATGCCATCATCTGCTTTCACTGATCCTACTTGCTGAACATAGCCGATCATCTGAATTCCAAGTGCTGCCAACAGCTGTTCACAAATATTCCCAATCGCAACTCGGATTGCCGTTTCCCGCGCAGAAGAACGCTCCAGAACATTTCTTAAATCGCGGTGACGATACTTCATTCCACCAACTAGGTCCGCATGACCAGGACGGGGATGTTCAACCCGCCGAACAGTATTAGCTGGCGTTGCCGGAGTAGTTGGGTCCATAATCTCAGACCAGTGCGCATGGTCGCGATTTTTTACAACTAATGCAAGCGGCGAGCCAAGTGTTACCCCATGGCGTAAACCACCAACTATTTCGACCTGATCATGTTCAATCTTTTGCCGATTTCCGCGCCCGTAACCTCCCTGTCTGCTTGCAAGCGCCTGATTAATTTTCTCAACATCAATGGTTAAACCAGCCGGAATTCCCTCAATAATTCCCGTTAACTGCGGACCGTGTGATTCTCCTGCTGTAATGTAATGCATGTGATTCAATCCTTTCGTTGGCTTTTTTGGTATTCTCGTGAGCGATGCATGATTTCCTGATAAATTTCTTGGAGATATGGTAGAAGGTCAGAGCGATTAGTTAATCCTGCTACTTTGGTTAACACCTGTTGCTCACGTTTGGCATCAAGAACCGGTAAGTCATGTTTGAGCTTATAATCGTTTACCTCTGTTACAACATTAAAACGCTCTTCAAGAAGCTTTACCAGCTGTTGGTCAAGTTCATTAATTTTCTTTCGACTTGTTGATAAATCTTCCATATTATCCCTCCCTATTCATGTAGTACATCAAAAATTTTACTTAATTCGGTCACTGCCAATTGGCCGGGAGCAGATGCTTTGCCAACTGTACCAAAGCTAATGCATGAGCCAAAAATTTCGCCACCGATCCGAATTATTTTTCCTTGTTGTCCCATTCCAATCGCCACTAGAGGAATTCCATCTGCTAAATCCGCATGGTGGAGACTGGTACTCAAAATCGTTAATAAATCTTCGCGTGATCGTGGCATAACTGCAAACTTTGCAATGTCGGCACCAAGATTCGTCATTTGTTCAATCCGCGCTTGTAAAACAGCTGCAGGCGGTGTTCTGCAAAAATCATGGTTACTCATAATGACTTTCACTTGTTCTTCATGCGCTAACCGAACCAAAGGCAATATTACTGTTGTCGGGCGCAAAACTTCGATATCAATTAAATCAACTAAATGACTCTTAATTAACTCCTGGTAAATGCGCAAATACTCAGTAAGCTGAAAGTGATAATTACCGCCTTCTTCTTTTGTGCGCAGGGTAACCAACAATGGGTGACCACCTAAGACTTGGCGTAACTTACGAGCTGTTTCGAGAATTGCTGCATTGCTATGAATATTATCAAAAAAGTCCAACCGCCATTCGACCATATCAATCGGTTCTTGACATGCCCGTTTTGCTGCATCAACTAATGCTGGTGTTGTTGTCTCTACTAAAGGAACTGCGATTTTAGGCTTGCCCGACCCAATTTCAAGTCCATTTACTCTAACCGTTCGCATCTAGCTTCACTCCTCGTTAAACAATAACTGGTGAATGTATTCAACAGGCATCTCTTTCCCCGTCCAGAGTTTGAAAGCTTCCGCGCCCTGCTCAAGCATCATCCCGAGGCCATTGAGAACATGTTTAACACCAGCTTCCTTAGCAACTTTCATCAGCTTTGTTTCTCGTGGTGCATAAACAGTATCAAAAACAATCATATCTTTGTGGAACCATGTTGGGTCTTCAACTAAGGTCATGTCTTCAAGCGGCTTCATCCCTACCCCGGTTGAATCACAATAAATATCAGCAGTTGCTAACTCATGTTTAAAATCAGCACGGTCTTCTAGGTGGTGCAGACTAGCCTGACATTTTGTCTGTGCATTAATCATCTCAACATTCTTTTCTGCCTGCTTCCACTGGGCATCTTGACGGTTAAATATTGCAATTTCTTTTACTCCATCTAATGCTGCCTGGATAGCAATCGGCGTTCCCGCGCCACCAGCTCCAGTTAATACCATTTTCTTTCCCCGAATATCCAATCCTTCATCTGCTAATGATTTCATAAATCCGGTTCCATCAGTAGTGTAGCCGGTTAATACCCCGTTATCGTTTACAACAGTATTTACTGCTCCTGCCATCTTAGCTGCTGGTGATAGTTTATCTAACAACGGTAAAATCTTTTGCTTATTTGGCATTGAAACATTTGAGCCACGCATATCAAGTGTCCGAATAGCCTGAACTGCATCTGCTAATTGATCATTACCGACTTCAAAAGCAAGATAAGCGTAATTTAAGCCAAGTTTGGCAAAAGCATTGTTGTGCATTGTTGGTGACATTGAGTGTCTGATTGGTGTTGCCATTAGTCCAATTAAAATTGTGTGTCCATCAATTCGTTCCATTGTTAATCTTCTCCTTTACATTTAATAAAGCTAAAACAACCATTAAAACTGTGCCGCTCAAGGCAACTGCTAAGTCCCCAGCAAATGCTAATTGAATACTGTGGGTTGATAAAACTCCTGTAATTAGCGGAACCGTGAACGATGCAATACTACCGAAGAAGTAAAATGCCCCGGTTACCATTCCCCGATGATGAGGGTAGAGGTTCATGAAAACTGTTAACCCTGTTTGCATAATTCCTCCGGCAGCGCTAAACCCAAATACTAGGCTTGCAATACTAACAAGGTTAATATTATTTCCTTCGATTAAAATAATTAATAACGCAATAACTGCAACTAAATTCAAACTAATTAATAAAGTCATTTCATTAATATTCCGCTTCAATAAGATGAATAGAGTAATTACCCCAATAATTGACCCAACACTGTAAAGCGATAGGAGGGTATGGGCAGTAAGGTTACCGTACCCCAGTGACTTTTGAGCAAAGAGAGTAATCCATTGAGTAAACCAAATCATCACGGCCATTGAGGTGTAGCCGTATCCTAATAAAAGGATCGTCGCAAATATTTTCCTGAGTGACTTTTTTGATTGGCTAATCGTTTGCTGATGGTGACGGAGCGTTACCCGTTGAATTTTAGGAAACTTAACCGTACTCATGTTAACCATATTTGCAATTGTTAACACGGCCATTACGATAAAAGACCAACCGAACCATAGATTATTGGCGGATAAGGCTGCAACGATTAACGGTAAGATAAATTCACCAATAGAAACAAAACCTTTAATTAAAATCGTATCGTAGCCTTTACCATCATTCATTTCTACTAGCGTCGTGTATGTTCCTGCATCTAAAGCCGAATTAGCAATCCCTGCTAGAATTGCCAGACCATAAGCAACTGGAATACTATGCGTTGTTACCATTCCCAACGCAAAAATTAGGTAACAAGCCATCCCGATAAAAACAAATAATTTCCGACTAAGCATATCTGCTAGTGTTCCTGTTATTAGGTAGGCTACTAAACGGCCAATTCCAATCCCTGAAATAACAAAGGATACTGTTTTAATCGGTACTTGCCAGGTGCCACCAAGAGCAACCATATTTTGCGCTAAGATAATGATTCCAAAGCCATGAATCAGGTAGTTCATGTAAAGGCTTAATGACAGGCGTCGTTTATTAATCTGTGATTCTGCAATAGGCATTTCCATATCTCTTCTCCTTTAATAATCGTAAAAAAGCGCTAACTAGATCTGAGACTTAGTCAATCTAGTTAGCGCTTTAGGAAACGACAATCTGCCGAAATTATATACAGGAATCCTGAATATCTCGCTCTACTAGACCAACACCTAGCAAAGCATCATTAACTCAACTCTGCTTAGGTCCGAACGTCCCAGTCCGCACCTAAACAGCACGGACCTACATAAAGTAAGCAAAGCCGAAATAATATTTCTTAGTAGTTAATGATAATGAGGTCATCAAGAATCTTCCTTTCCGTTTAATTATTGTCTATTATTAAAACATTCTAATAATTTAAAGTCAACACTTAATTTTAAATCAATTAAAAGCAACTAAGCTTTCCACAGTTCTCCAAAAGTGATATTGTTATGTAGTACACAAAGTATAATTGGAGGGATTTTTATGGTTGAAGAATTTGGTTCACCATCGTCTTATATTCAAGGTAAGGGTGTACTTTTCGAAAGTAATAAGTATTTACAGAGTTTCGGTAAAAAGCCCCTATTATTAGCAGGCAGTACGGTTTACAAGATCGTTGGCCAAAAATTTGAAGAATATTTACAAGATAATGGCTACGATGTTACCCGCGTCCAATTTAACGGCGAATCATCAACTAATGAGGTTGACCGTGTAACTGCTATTGGTAAAGAAAATAACGTCTCGGTAATTTATGGTCTCGGTGGCGGTAAGACTGTTGACACCGCTAAGGCTATCGCTGATAACTTGCACCTGCCAGTAGTTATTATGCCAACACTTGCCTCTAATGACGCCCCTTGTTCACGCCTTTCGGTTATCTACACTGATGACGGTGGCTTCGATCACTACCGGTTCTATAACCAAAATCCTGACTTAGTATTAGTCGATACCCAGGTTATTACCGGTGGCCCCGTTCGCATGTTGATCTCCGGAATTGCAGACGCTCTTGCTACAAATGTTGAAGCACAAGCAGTTGCTAAAGCTAACAGTGATACGATGCTTGGCGAAAAGCAAACCTTAGTTGGTAATGCAATTGCACAAAAATGTGAGGAGACATTATTTAACTACTCACACCTCGCCGTTGCTGCTGCCCAGGATCATGTTGTTACACCAGCGCTCGCTAAGATTGTTGAAGCTAATACCCTTATGAGCGGTCTCGGTTTTGAAAGCGGTGGTTTATCCGGTGCTCACGCAATTCATGATGGCTTAACGATCCTTGAAGAAACCCATGACCTAACGCATGGTGAAAAGGTTGCCTATGGAACGTTGACTCAACTAATGCTTGAAGGGGCTAATAAGGAACGTTATGACAAGTACTTCCAATTTATCTTGTCACTAGGTTTGCCAACAACTCTTGCCGACCTTCATCTTGAGAATGTTTCTGATGAGAAGTTACTCAAGGCTGGAGAAGCTGCTTGTTCTGAGCAAGACACAATGGCCCGCTTACCATTTACAGTTACCCCTGATGATGTAGCCCAAGCATTCCGTGCCGTCGATGCTTATAGTAAGCAATATCTAAGCAAGCACCGCTGTCACCACAGTCGAATGTAATCAATATTTGCCCCCTATTATCGATACAAAAAGCAAATAGTACAGTAAATAAAAGGCCTCTAAAGCGCGGTAAAACCGAACTTTAGAGGCCTATTTGTGTTTCCTATTTTCCCCATAAAAAGTTAATTATAGCCTTATCGACCTGAGCATTATCATGGAGTTTTGAATGTTGAGCGTCTTTTCCAGTTATCTTAAGGACACGATACGATTTTGCTCGTGACCCTACTAGGTACTTAAGAGATAAGGTCGATGCATTATCAACCCGACCATCAGTCTTATCTCCTACATCCCCAACAATATTTAAGACAGCTACTTGACCCTTAGGATACATTTGCCGTGCTTTTGTCATTTGCTGATATGTTGCATTCATTTTATTTGGTTTGCCATTTTTATCTATTTTCATGCCAGCTGGTTGCTGAATCGCAACGGGGACTTGTTTGAAAGTCAATCCAGCAAAATGTCCGGCAATATCCACCTGTTTTTGTAATTGCGGCATATTTTGATTCTGCCCATTTCTAAGCATGTAATAAATAATTGAAATATTTCCCAAGGAATGACCAACCATATTAATTTTAGTAATGCGGTATCGCTTCTGCAGTGCCTTTACAACGTTTGTAGCATATTCACCATGCTTATTGAAATCTAACTGACGATTATTTTCATAATTCACTTCAACAATTGGGTTAATTGCCCCTTTATGCATTGACCCGTGAAGCGTTACCTTGCCATCATTACTAACATTAGCACGAATTACGGTACTAGTAACTCCCGCCTTTTTAGCAGCATTTACCATATGCTCTTCAGCGTGATAACTGCTCCCGCCACCATGAAAGAAAAGAGTAGGGGTTGTCGATTGCACATACTTACTATGCTTTTGCTGATGCCAAATTGCACCACCAATTATTGCGATAATAATAACTATTACTGTTGCGGTAATTCCGATATGACTTTTTTTCATCGTTTTTCTGCCTTTCCTTATAACCTTTCTTTAATTTATCAGTGCCATAATCGCTGCCAAAAGTTTCCGCGCCGCACATCATTAACGCTATATAAGGAATACGTCAAAGGTTCGCCAGTCAACGTTTCTAATTGGTCACTCGTTATCCTTAAGTTACCAACGTGCTCGCCTTTCCAAATAGGCGCTTCTAATTGACTATTTTTATATTGTGTTCCAATTGTATAGTCGGTTTTTGTGTCATAGGGGCTCCAGATTGTTACCTGTTGCGGACCTAGTTTCATTGTTTTTTCAGCTCCATTAGCCACTTTACGTGTTGTTACTGAAGACGGAACTTTTATTTTTTGAAGGTGGTATTCATTTTTAAGAATATCATATAAGTCTTGCGTTGCCTTAAATCGGTTATCTTTATTATCACCTTTAGAGTGCAAAATAACGGTAATAATTCGATGACCGCGATATTTACCGGTACTAGCAAAACAAGCACCAGCACTATCAGAGGTTCCCGTCTTTAAGCCGTCAATAGTTACTCCTTTTACAGTGTACTGCTCACCGGGAAGCATTTTATTTAAGTTTTTCTCTGTCTTAACTTGGTCCTTTGCTATTTGAAATTTCACTTCTTTTTGAGCGGTGATTTGGAGAAGCTCAGGATAATGTTTTATAAGATATTGCGATAAGATCGCCACATCACGGGCACTCATAGTATTTGCGGCATTATTAGGAAGATCGGCTAACTTGAAACTTTTCATATCACCATTATCTAAGCCAACCGAATTAACGATGTTGGTATGAGTCATTCCAATCTTTTTAGCCTTTTGCATCATCTTAAGGTTAAACTCATCGGTCCCATCCCCTGTAGCAGTTGCAAGAGCGACGGTCGCTCCGTCAGCTGATTTTACAAGTGCTGCATTTATCAATGTGCGGACAGAGTAAGATTGACCTGCTTTTAACCCAATCGATGAGTAGGCACCATCGTTTGAAATTGCCGCAATTTCGGGAGTTATTTTTACTTGAGTATCCCATGAAAGTTGTTTTTGCTGAATTTCGTCTTCAATTACCAAAATTGTCAAAAGCTTTGTAATTGAAGCCACCGGAAGTGCTTTTTCAATATTTTGCTTATAAATAATCTGGCCGGTAGATGCATCAACCATTATCGCTGCCGTTGCATCAATTCGACTGCTGGCTAAAACTGGTTGACTCCCTACCGCCATCACCACGAATAGAGATAAAATAAAAACTATCATTTTTTTCATGAAATCTATTCTCCTATTTCCTCCAAGTACGGTAAGATAAACTTAGCAATAAATAATAAAGGAATCCATCATGAATAAAGAAATTAAACATTTGCTTTTGATCTCGGTCACTCTATTCCTCATCTTTATTTTTATCTTTAATATCTACACATATCACGCTACCAATTTTGTCTCACAAGCAAGTAAAGCAAGTCAAATTATTAACCAAACTCGGCTCCGTTCTCCCAATATTAACCGTCCTTCGGAAAAGTGGACGTATCCTAATGTTAATAACGCACACATTGAATTAATCGCATTAAAAAAACCGCAACAAGTTTTAGTCATTAATTCTAGCAATCATCGCGTCATTTATATTGTGCATGCCCAAATCAATTTACCGGCACAAAAAAGGCCTCTTCATATCCTTCACGCCCGCGGACAACAAATATATCATATCAACGGTTCGCGGCAAGCTGTATCCAAGAATTGGCTAGGAATCAGTAATGGGAATTATATTGAAACTCCAGTTACGGATATGAACAACCACCGTGTCCCGCACAATCTGAGAAAAGTGCCGAAAGTTGAAAATACTATTCAAGTATCGCGTCCCGATGCCAAATGGCTTCAAGCATTGCCAGAAAACACACCCTTATTAGTTAAGGAGGGCTATTAAAATGTTTTTAAGATTAAAGCAAAGTCGCTTTTTTAACCATTTACTTGGCAGCAACCTCATCTTATTAATTCTGATATTTCTTTATGACCTACTTGCCTACTTTGTCCCCCTGGCTAAGCTCGCTATCATTCAAATCGTTCTGATCTTCTTTATAATTGATCTAATTTTAATTGGTCTTAAAATTATCTCCTTACACGATTAACCGACAATCTCAATCTTAGTTCCAACTGGCAGATTTTGTTCCATCCATTGAGCGTCTGGAATTGAAAGCCTTATACAACCATGTGAACCTTGTGTTTTGCCGAGCTTTGCAGCTTCTTCTTCATTATACTTACCATCCGCTTTAGTAGGGACACTATGGAATAAATATTCACCATGATTCTTCCATGAAACATAGTAATTAGCCCCTTCTTTCAAAGATTGGTTGAAGAAACTATCACCGCGTTCTTGCTGAGCATAGAATGTTCCTGTTGGGGTCGCACTCTTCATTTCTCCTGTCTTGGGATCCTTCTTATAGATTCCACCGGTGCTATACATCGTGTAAATAATTTTTGAACCATCATATAAGTATGTCCGGTTATTTTTAAGATCAACTTTAATCCAAAAATCTTTTACTTTGCTTAAATCTGGATAAGGGATTGTTTCTGAAGACTTATGCCAATCAATCGGTGTTCGCATATGACTTGCATTATTATTGTTTGATTTCTTTTCCTTTACTTGCGATTCAACTGTTGCTTTTTCTGGATGGGTATTCGAAGCAGCATGTAATTCTGGACCAATTGCAATTATTGCTACTAACAAGCAAAATATTCCATAAATCCAATGCTTTACTCGTAAGTTCAAGTTAATTTCTCCTTTACAGATAATTCAAAACATCACTATTATATTATAGGGAATTTTTTATTCAATCTTCATTTTAGAAAGGTGTTTAAAATGCGGGATAATCTTAAGGTTTCATATCTAACTGCTATCTTTTTCTTTATTGTTGCTATAATTTACGCAAACTTTTCATAAGTTCTGACGGGGATTTCAATATGACATCATTTCTTTCAAAATTATCGACTATCTGGTTCTATATTATCAATCATAAATGGTCAAAAGACATTTTACGAGCTAATTTGCTTTTTATTTTTCTCGTGATTGCCTATGACCTTTTTCATCTTTCCTTAAAAGCAATTGGTTGGCGAATATTCTTTAAAGTATTTCTCCTACTAAACATTTGTCTATTCTTTAAGTTCTTTCTTGATGGAATTGACCGTTATTTAAAAGCCCGTTAATTTTATGATCTTTTTATTGAGTATTTAGGTAGACGTGCTAAGATAAAAACGTGACTATTTTTAATTTGAGGAAGGTATAATGCGTTCAAATATTAAATACTGGTTAACTGGATTAGTCGCACTACTAGTCATTCTAATTGCCGGTATGTATATCCACCAAGCAAATCATTTTAATAAAAATGTGACAATTAATAATATTGCTGTTGGTGGACTTACCGCAAAGCAAGCTTTTGAAAAGGTAAAAGGAACCTCAGGAGCTACAAAAGTATACGTCGACAATAAATTAGTTTACCAATCTAAACCAATGAAAGCCAAGTTCACAAATGATGATGAGCAAAAATTTAATCAAGCCTTAAAGAAGCAATTCTCGCTCTTTCCATCGCATAAAGCAATAGAGTTGGCAGTTAAGCCGGACAACTTTGATGAAGCGTCACTAAACGCCGCTAAATCTAAGGTGACTGAACAGGTTCAACAACTCAATGCTAAGCGTAAGGCCCCCGTTGATGCGTACGCCATTTATCGTAATGATAAAGTTTCAATCGTTCCAGCTGTAAACGGAACTAAATACAACCTTCAAAACGCCATTAATCAGTTAAATAACCAAGCGGGAAGTACTAAAATCAACATCGCGTTGCATAATGAAAAGCCGCTTCCTGCCAATAGTAAGACTGTTAAGAATGAGCAACAACAACTAGAAAAACTAAAGGGTAAAAAGGTAACCTACCTCGTTCAAGATAAAAAGTATAATTTTGCAAGCAGCCAGATTATTACCGAAGCTACGTACCGCAACGGAAAATATAACTTTAATACCGCTGCATTAAATAAGCAAATTAAAAAGATTAATAACGAGCAGGCTACTCTTGGCAAGCCGTTTAAATTTAGGACCCATTCCGGTGCTGAAATTACAACTACTGCTAACGGTTCCTATGGTTGGAAAATTAGTGAGAAAAAAGCCGGGGACTCACTAACAAAGGCAATTATTAACGGACAACAAGAAGTTAACGGTAAAAACGACATAGAAGGTACCGGCTATAATACTACCGGCCTTGGCTACAACATTACCACTAATCACGGAATTGGTAACACTTATGCCGAAGTTTCGTTAGCTGACCAACGTGCCTACTTCTACAAAGATGGAAAATGCGTGCTTGAATCAGATATCGTAAGCGGAACTAACAACGAAGGCAATAAAACGCCAAAGGGAGTTTGGTATATTATGTACCAGCAAAGTCCATCGGTTCTCCGCGGACAAAATGATGACGGATCTAGTTATGCAAGCAAAGTTAATTACTGGTCACCATTTACAGAAACTGGATGCGGCTTCCACGATGCAAGTTGGCGCCATAATTGGTCAAAGACCGCCTACTTAAGTGATGGTTCGCATGGTTGTATTAACATGCAGCCAAGCATTGCTGGTCAAGCCTACCATGACTTAGAAAAAGATGAACCAGTTATTGTCTACTAAATTACTGAAAGCTCTTAGCAATTTGCTGAGGGCTTTTTTATCTCCCTATCTTTATATACGGATAAGGATCTGATTTTTTAAATATAAATTTAAACCATATCTGTAAACCTTCTTACCCTAAATCGTGTTACATTTAAGATGTATATTTAGGAGGCTTACATTATGACAGATAAAATTGTTACTGCAGAAGAAATGCGTCATTATGATTCTTATACAATCAATACTATTGGTATTCCTTCTCTTGTATTAATGGAACGAGCTGCCCTGGCCGTTCGGGATGAAATTCTACATGCTTTCCCACTAAACCTTAAAAATGTTGTTGTCGTTGCTGGGAGCGGAAATAATGGCGGCGACGGATTAGCAGTCGCCCGGCTATTTCATATTGCTGGCGTTCATGTTTCGATACTTAATGTTGGTAATCCTGACCATGCTTCAGATGAACACCAAACCCAAGATAACATTGTGAAATATTATCAGATTCCTGAAACAACTGATTTTGCCGTTCTTAACAATGCAACTTTAATAGTTGACGCAATGTTTGGAATCGGGATTGATCGTCCAATAACGGGTAATTACGCTGAGGCTATTAAGGCAATTAATAATACTGATGCCATTGTGGTTGCTGTCGACATGCCTTCTGGAATTAACACTGACACCGGAGAAGTAATGGGAATTGCTGTTAAAGCTACCGCTACTGTTACATTCGCATATAACAAGGTTGGTCTAGTAAAAAACGATGGTGCCAGTTATGCTGGTCGTATTGTGATTGCTAATGATATGGGAACCTATGCTATTGACGAGTAAGCCGTTTTTATCCTCAAGTCATTTCACTATTAATATCTAATTATTAATATTATTATAATAACTGGTAGGAGTTTTGATGAATTGATTTGGAGGTAAATAATATGTCAGAATTAACAACCAAGTTATTTTTAGATATTAAAGATTTCGAGAAATATCAGGCAATGCTAAAATGTCACGTTCATATTGAAGAAGAACGTCGTGGCGAATATTGCTTGTCCGGCTATCCTGACCGTCATAATTACCATCGTCTCCTCCGTATTTTACGAGGACATAATGATGGTCTATTAAGTCACCAATTAATTTATAATTTTGACTACCGCCCCAGTGAACTTAGTGATGCTACTAAAGCGTTAGTAGCAAATAACCTAGCAACAACCAGTATTATCAGTGATGAAGAATACAAAATTCGTCTTACCGATGAAGGAATAGAGGCAGCTGACAAACTATTATCTAGACGTGATAAAATCGCGGAAGCAGCTTACCACACCTTAAGCAATGATGAACAACGTGAACTTGATAATCTTATTAAGAAGTTGCTAGAAGATTATAAGAATCGCAATGTTAACTACACAGCACTTGAAAATATTTGCAATTAAGTCCTTGAGAAAACAAATGAGACCGAGAAAACAGTTAATTTTCTCAGTCTCTATTTATTACCAGTTTTATTTTAAATATTTTGCAGGTTCTGCAATGAAATCCGCGATCTTTACATCAACTGTGTCTTTCGTTGCTGCATTCTTTAATTGGAACTGTCCTTCTTCAACTTCACGAGTTCCAAACACAGCAAAGTATTTTGCATTACGGCGGAAGGCTTCCTTAATCTGTTTACCGACTTTTACACCACTATAATCCTTATCGGCGATGATCCCGTTTTGCCGAATTTTACTAAGGACTTCAAATGCCATTTCATCCCCTTGATCATCAGCACTAGCAAAGAAAATATCCAGCTGATCTTTAGGAGCAAACTCCGGATTCTCCTCTTGTAAAAGGAGCATTAACCGTTCAACACCCATTCCAAAACCAATTCCGCCTTCTTCTGGACCGCCAAGCTGACTAATTAAGCCATTATAACGTCCACCAGCACAAACAGTTGTAAAACCACCACCAAATGCTGGCGAATCGGACATAATCTCAAAAATCGTATGGTTATAGTAATCAAGCCCTCGAACCATATTAGTATCAATTTCAAAGTCAATGCCTAATTTTTTCAATAATGATTGAACTTCATCAAAGTAGGCTTGCGATTCATCATCAAGATAATCAAGAATTGAAGGTGCCTCAGCGACAATCTTTTTATCACCGGCATCTTTACTATCTAATACTCGTAATGGGTTCTTGTATAGACGTTCTTGTGAATCTTTACTCAATTCATCATAGTGTGGTTTTAAATAGTTAATTAAAGCTTCACGATAATCTTCACGAACCTTCTTATCACCAAGCGTGTTAATTACTAATTTAACGTTTGGAATTCCGAATTTCTTAAAGAGTGCCATCGCCATTGAAATAACTTCAACATCAATTTGCGGTGATTCATTATTTAGCGCCTCAACCCCAATTTGATGAAATTCCCGTTGACGTCCTGACTGTGGCCGTTCATATCTAAACATTGGTCCCATGTAGTAAACTTTATATGGCTTAGGATATTCCGGACCGTAAAGTTTGTTTTCAACATAAGCCCGGACCACACCAGCAGTACCTTCAGGGCGAAGTGCGATATGACGGTCTCCTTTATCGTGAAAGTCATACATTTCCTTTTCAACGATGTCAGAAGTGTCTCCTACATTCCGTGAGAAAACATTATAATCTTCAAACATCGGCGTTCGAATTCCTCGATATCCAAATTGGTTAAAGACTTCGCGGGCATTTTGTTCTACTTTTTCCCAAATACCTGTAGTACCTGGCAAGATATCAGCTGTTCCCTTTGGCTTTTGATAATCCATTATTTACTTTTCCCCTTTCGTTACGTATAAAACAAAAAGCCCTCTAAGACTACATAGCCTTAGAGGGCGATATTAATCACTGTTCCACCTCTATTTACAGCAACCTCACAGTTACTGCCTCATGAAGTTATTAACTTCTGACGATAACGGATCAACCGGAATAGACTACTAATCAAGTTCACCTATTCAGCTAGTAGAGGTGGATCATACCTGTCTCCAGCTCTCAACACTACCGGATCTCTGTTTATTACACAGGTACTTTGTTTCTACGTCAATGCTTTTACAATACAATAGTGATTTTACCATAGCTTAATCAATTTGGGTATCATTTCTCTAAATTAAGCCGGTGCTGGATTCGATGCAAATAATATAAATAAATGCAAATGATTCCAAGCGTTATAATCATCATCCCAAAAACTGACAGGAATAAGGTCTGATAGTTTCCCTTTTCAATAACGTATCCCCCATATAAGGGACCGAGTGCGCGGCCGATTGACATCATAATGTTAAGCAAACCTTGATAATGTCCTGCTTCATTCACATTAGTTAATTGTGTGATCCATGCTGGGAGACCTGCAAAACTCGTCATTTCCCCAATTGTTAATATTACAAAATCAAGGACAAAGGCAAATAATGTTCGGGCAAAAATCAGCAAGAAAAACGAGACCGCAAAAACAAAGAGACCGATTATAATCTGTGTTGACAACCTCATGTACGGGCTTAGCTTATTTACCAACGGCTGACCGACAATAATCAATACTCCGTTTAGTGTCCACAACATGCTATATGCATAAAATGGAATTCCCATATTAGTCATGTGGACAGCCATTACACTTTCCCACAGCGAATAACTAAGGTGGACCGTAATGTAATTTATTAGAATGAACCAAACAAGAATAATCCACCGCTGATGCAGCTGGCGGGAAACCTTATGACGCTCCTTACTGCCCTGCGCCTTCTTAGCTTTCCCCACTTCAACATTAAAGGTTAATATTACCAAGATTGTTAAGAACGCATAAAAAACTGTTGCAGCGATGAAAACAACCACAACACTGATTGACAATAAGACACCAACTAATAGTGTTCCAATGACCACCCCAATATTGAATGCCATGTAAATATAGTTAAAAACATAGCGAGCCGGATGATCACTTACCATCGCCCCATAGGAATTAACTATTGTCGCATTAATCCCATCGCCAAAACTATTAATGGTAATTAAGACAGCGTACCACGGCCAACCGTGAATAAAGATTAGCAGGAAAATTGCCAGCGTGGATAAGCTAACGCCAATTAAAGCTGTCTGATACTGTCGCCAGTGATCAAATAGCCAACCGCCTAAATAGTTACCGCTCATCATTGCAATGGACATCACCAGCATGACAAAACCAGCAGTTGTCAGACTTTGCCCCAGATAGTTATGCAAGTACATGGTTGTAAGCGGCCATAAAAAAGCTGCCCCAGTGTTATTTAATAAACTAGCAAAGGCAACCCATTTTAATTTTACTGTTTGTTGTTTCATCATTTAACGTTCAGATACCATTTCAGGAGAAGGAACCCGTAAAAGCGTATAGGTAGCAGCATTACGATTTGCTTTTAATCCTAGTCCATTAACAACCGTATTTTTATACTTAACATCCATTACGGCAGCAAATGCATGACCTGTCTTTGCATCTTCTTTTTCTAGCTGTTTCTTATCCCATGGCAAGGCACTAGCACTTAAGTTAATGATTCGTGAGCCGTCAGACACAGACCCGAAGCGAGAATTTGTCGTGTATTTATCATTACCAGTCCAATATGTGTAAGATACAATTGGATGTTTGCCACTCTTGCTGCGAGTAGCTAAAACATAATAAAAATCATCTGACTTATTTTCCATTTGTAATGGTTTGCAAGTAATTGATGTCCGTGTTTCCTGGTGGTTATTGATATCAACCGGCCGGAAGAATGTTAGGTACAGCATCCCTCCTAACCAGCATAATGACACAATTAACAGAATTATATAACGAATCATCAAGCTAGTCTCAACTACTTTTTTTGTCTTGGCAATCAGCATTAACTGATGAACGCGGATATAATGGATAACATAACAAAAAAACAGAATTGAACATATCCAAGATATCCATCCTAACCAATTCCAACTCATAACTTATAAATACTCCATTCTCTAAAAAGATTTACCTTGATTATCACACAAAATCATTCACTTGTCGTTAAATCTTAGCCACAAACAGATAAATTTAATAAAATAACTACTTGGATCTATTCAAACTGTGCTAAACTATTTTTTGGTAACAAGCCGTGTCTTGATTTAGAATAGGACATAAGAGTAAAATTATTTAATAATTCCATTAAGGAGGAGTTTTTTCATGGACAATTTGAGTGAGCTTGCTCAAGAATTGATTAACTTTGAGCGTGAAAATGACTTAAATGATAATGAAGTTGCTTTTGGCAGTCATCTTTCTGTCGAACGAATTCATGAGATTAAATCATCTAACACCCCTGTAACTTCAGAAGAAGTCGAATTACTTCAACGGTTCATGCAAAGTAAGTAACATTATGATTCATGCCGTCGTGGCAAAAACTTAAAGTAAATATTATGGAACAAAATTATAACTTGATTTTTGTTCTGTAAAAATGGAGACCGGAAAAGGCAAAGTTTTCCGGTCTCCATTTTTTATGGCTGATAAAATTCAACGGGTACAAGGGTTGTTTTTATGGTTTCATTTGGTGTCTCAATTCTTTTCATCAACGTGCGAATTAATTCTTGTGCAAGTAACGGGATTGGTTGAATAACAGTTGGCAAATATGGTGCCAATTTTCGGATTAACTGCGAGCCATCATACCCTGTAATGAAAAAGTCTTTGTTTATTTGCTTTCCCGCACTACGATACAGGTTATAAATCGTTAGCGCTTGAACATCATTAGAAGCTAAAACACCATCATAGTTCCCAGGAAATGTTGCTTCTAAGTCTAAATTCTGAATTGCTAACGGCTCAAAGTCACGGTTTTGCTTATTTAGAAAATCAAGTGCTCCCTGAATCCGGTTAATCGTTGGCGAGACAGATGTATCTTCATCAACAATCACTGCTAAATGCTTAACATCATGATCCACTAAATATTTAGCTGCTAATTCGCCACCGTGATAACTATCTGCCGCAACGATTGGAATGTTATCAGCTAAATAACGATCGAATGAAACGATTGGGGCTGTTAACTGGTGATACTCTTTAATATCAAGATTGTGCGAGCTTGATATAATTCCATCAACCTGGTTAGCCATTAACATATTTAAATACTCATGTTCGATTTCTGGATTTTGTGCAGATGATGCAATAATTGTTTTGTAACTTTTCTTAAACAATTCATGCTCTAATTCATTTGCTAATTCAGCAAAGAAGGGATTAGTTAGGTTAGGAAAAATCAAGCCTACAAACTTAGACGGCTTACCTTGCATTGCCCGTGCTAGTGCATTTGGTTGATAGTTTAACTCCCGCATTGCCGCATGAACCTTATCAATTGTCTTTTGACTTAATGAACCGTAATTATTTATTACACGGGAAACAGTAGTCACTGAAACCCCGGCTAGTTGGGCGACATCTTTTAACTTAGCAACCATTTTAAAACTCCTCATTAATTTAAGTTACTTTATTATAGCTTACTAAATTTGAACAATCGATGATTATTTCTAAACTTATACTATACATTCTGCCAGTAATACTATAATTACATATGTTTATTCTATCATTTGTTTTAAAATGTTTTTCAATCGATAAAGTAGTTCTTGTGAAGATGGTAATTATTGATTTTATACGATTTAAATAGCGGTTTTAAAGGATATACCGCTTTTCTCTCACCCAAATTTGATTGACGCTTGGAAAAATTAATGCTAGGTTATTAGTAGTTGAAATCTTTAGAACTTCTTAAACTTTTTTACTTTTTGCTATCATTTTAATTTATGAAATGATTAATAAGCCACTTTTAAATATTATGTTTAAGATCTTTAATATATAACATAAGGAGTCTCTGCCAATGAATCATCAATCAAATACAGATCCAGCAACACATTTTAAAATGTACAAGAGTGGAAAAAAATGGATGTTTGCTGGTTTAACTGCTGTTACTTTAATAACCACTACCGGTGCTGTTGCTCATGCCGCTGACAATGCTCCGGTTTCAAATAACCAGCCGGTTGCTGCTACTACGCAACAAAGCAGCGCTGATAGCACAAGTGCTTCAAGCGCTGTTCAAAGTAGTGCTAACGCTGTCAGTGCATCATCTGCAACGAGTTCTGCTGCTAGCGCTGCCCAAGCTTCCAGCGCCGTTGCCAGCACTGCTCCTGCCTCATCTGCAGTAAGCGTACAAAAACAAGTTGCCCCTGCTGCCCCACAAGCAACTAGTGCTGCTCAAGAAAATGCAACTACCGACCTTAGCAGCCTTCACTTCAGCAACAATGCTTCTCAACAAGCATTCATTCAAAGTGTGGCTCCCGGTGCAATTCAAGGATGGAATGAATACAAGGTTCTTCCTTCTGTAACTGTTGCACAGGCCATTGTTGAAAGTGGCTGGGGACGCTCTGCTTTATCTACGCAGGCACATAACCTCTTTGGTATCAAGGGTTCATACAATGGTAATTCTGTTACTATGAGAACGCGTGAAGTTTACGGTGGTCGAAGTGTTTATGTTAACGCTAATTTCCGTGCATATGCTAATAACTCCGAATCAGTTGCAGACCACGGTCGATTTCTTAATGTAAACCGGCGTTACAGTAACTTACTCGGTGATACAGATTATGCTTCTGTTGCCAGAAAATTACGCCAAGATGGTTATGCTACTGACCCAAGTTACGCTAGTACCTTAATTCGCTTTGTTCAAACTTACAATTTAAACCAATTAGACGCAGTTGCTCTTTCTGGTAAGGTTGTTACAAACAAGCAAACAAACAGTGCTCAAAATCCAGAAACGAATGTGAATGTTTCCTCAAATACAGGTTATTATACTGTTAAGAGCGGTGATACTTTATCACGCATTGCTGGTGAATTTAGCACAACGGTTAATAAGTTAGCTTCATTAAATGATATCCATAATGTAAACCGAATTTATGTTGGTCAACGGCTCTTAGTTCGTCAGCCTGCTGCAACCCAACAGACTTCAACAACTGCACCTGCTAAGCAAGCCGAATCTACAAATACTAACAGCAATACCAATACATACACTGTTCAAAACGGGGATACTCTTTCTGGTATTGCAAATAAGTTTAATACTACCTACACTCACCTAGCACAAGTTAATCACATTAGCAATCCTAATTTGATCCGGGTTGGTCAAGTATTAACTATTCATCAATCAGCTTCAAGCCAAAGCAGTAACGTTGCTTCAACCGCACATCAAACAAGCAGTAACACCACGACTAATCACGGTACTTACACCATTCAACGTGGCGATACCCTTTCTGATATTGCTGTACGGTTCAACACTACAACAGCTGCTTTAGCTTCAGCCAACCATATCGAAAATCCAAACTTGATTCGCGTTGGTCAACAATTACAAGTTAACGGTACAACAAACTCAACGGTTCGCGTTCGTTCAAATAATAATTATTCAACGGCTAACCATGGAAGCTACGTTGTGCAAAGCGGCGATTCATTATCTAAGATTGCTGCTTACCATGGCTTAAATTGGCGGGCAATTGCTGCTAAGAATAACTTACAAAGTCCATATACTATTTTTGTAGGACAACACTTAGCACTATAAAACTACCGATAATCCATTTATATTATATAAAGCAAAAGGTATAAGAAAATCTATGCTTTTTGCTTTTTTGTTTTAAAAAAAATATTTTATGTTTTAGAATAAGAGTAAGCAGTTTATTGTTAATATTCACGAACTAATATTTAGGGAGTTTATAGAAAGTAAGTGGTATTTATTGTGGTAAACCGTCGAACGACTGATATTCCAAACGTTAATAAGATCAGCCAACTATTTAAGCTATTGGGTAATCCCAAAAGATTACAACTATTATATTTGCTTATTCAACATTCAATGAGCGTTTCTGAAATTAGTATGAAGTTGAACTGGGAACAATCGGGGGTTTCCCACCAACTGCAACTATTGCGAAAATATAATTTAGTTCAACAACGGCGAGAAGGAAAGACCGTCATCTATCATCTGGAAGATCCACAGGTAATGACCCTAATCGCTGATGTTTTAAGTCATGCTGAAAAAATTATCTAATTTAGTGAATATTAATTGGGATCCCCCAATTGCTATAAAAGAAAGGCGTTTAGAACTCATGCTAAGGCAAACTTAGTAATGACTTCTAAACGTCTTTTTCGTTAATCTATAAATTGAATCTTAAATCGCTCATTTTCTAAAACGCCTTTTACAATAAGCGACTTGCCATTATGAAATTGCTCTTTATCCAGCCAAAAGCCTAGATGAGCATGACTATAAAACTTAAAATTATACCGCGGTGCAACATCAACATTACTGATTCGCATTACTCCTTGCGAACCATCAGAACAAGCAACTGTTTGTGATTGATTATTATTGTGAACATAAACTGTTGTCACTTTTAACACCTCCAATGATAATTATACACTATCTTTTGGCATACCTAAAATATTTTTTAAAATAAAAAGTATCAATTTTCAAAAGAATTGAAAACTGATACTTTTTATTAGTCTGCTGCTAGGGCATCAATTGGATTTAAGTTGGCAGCTCGTCGTGCCGGTAGTAATGCAGCAACAAACGAAATCACAATTGCAATCACAATCGCGAAAATAACATTACCAACCGTAATCTGAACAATATTATATTTGATTAAACCATATAAAGCATGGTTGAGAAGCAATGCCACAATTGCGACAATTACCAATGCCAATATCGCGGAAAAGAATCCGATAAAGACCGACTCAGACGTAAATAAGCGGCGAATATCTTTTTTCCGTTCACCAAGTGCTCGCAATATTCCAATTTCCTTTGTTCGCTCTGACACTGACATATACATTGTCACGATAATCATTAACGCGGAAACAAGTAATGAAATACCAGCTATTGCAGCGAGGACAGTTGAAGCAAGGCTGACATAAGTATTAACTGTCTTCAAAATTGACCCAACAGTAATTGCCCCCATCACACGTTTATTGTTAGTGTCACGAAGATTATCAATCTTAGCAGCTACATCTTGCACGTTATCTAAATTATTTACATTAACAGTTGCAAAGTTCGCTGCCGTTGACGCATTGGCTTTAGTTAGATGTTCCACCATTGTTGCATAGGTAATAGCAGTCACACTGCTTGCACCCTCTGAAATTCCTGAAACCTTAAACCTGCCTTGAACAGGAACCGGGTTATTATTCTTATCAACCCAATTAAACGAAACATCGATAGTTTTACCGATCATTTTCTTATAATTCTTCGCACTGGAGAGTTGGATAGCCTGCTGTTTGGCGAGGACAATTTCTCCATTTTTCGGTTTATGTCCCTGTTTTATCGAACTGCTAGTTACAGATTTGCTCCACGTTTGTAGCGATGTCCCGCTTTGCTTATTTCCGTTATACGTTGCCTGATAGGCGCTTACTGTTATTCCCGGTTCAACTGACGAAACATTTTTAATTTTACTAAGCCGCTTCAAATTATGATCACTCAACGTCATCGACTGCGGATCTGTTACCATCGTTCGTCCTAGTGACGATTGAATCTGCTCTTGTGTCATTTTTTTACCGGTAGGATTTTTAAATACCGTGACGGCTTGCGGATTTGCTAATGAGTTTATTTGATTTTGGATATACCCATTTATTCCGTTTCCTAACCCGCTAAATAGCAGCACAGCAAAAATACCGATTGCGGTCCCTAACATAATTAATGAGTTCCGCCAAAAATTATATATAAAATGTTTAAATGCGGTCCGGTAGCTTGCCATTGCCGGTAGAACACGCGGCGTTATCTTAGTAGGGTCATCAGGAATTGGATAGGCGGGATGCAATCGAGTATCACCATCAATCTTTCCGTCCACCAAATGAACAATTCGCGTCCCGTTATCGGCTACTTCTTGCGAATGAGTAACTGCAATTACTAATTTACCATCACGGGCAATCTCATCTAATAATGCTAAAACTTCTTTTGTATTTTGAGAGTCAAGAGCTCCGGTCGGTTCATCGGCGATAATGATTTGCGGATCACTAGCTAAAGCCCGCGCAATTGCAACCCGTTGCTTTTGCCCCCCTGATAAGTGATTAGGATGCTTTTTTACTTGCTCGCTTAACCCAACCTTATCGAGAAGCGTCAATGCCCGCTTTTTTCGCTCTTCTTTCGTTAAAGTAGTCATATCAAGGGCTACTAAAACGTTATCAAGAACTGTCAAATGCGAAATCAAGTTATAAGACTGATAGATATAACCAACCGTTGCTCGTCGATAACTATCAAGCTGCTTCTCTTTCTTATGATCAAGCAGCTTGCCATTTACTAAAACTTCACCTTCAAAATTACGGTCAAGTCCACCAATAATATTCATTAATGTCGACTTACCGCCACCGGATTCACCGAGAATTGACACAAATTCTCCCCGGTTAAATTGAAGGTTTATTCCCTTAAGTACTGGGAATTCTTCTTTATCTAAATAATATGATTTATGAATATTTTTCAGTTCTAAAAAAGCCATCTTGTCCTCCTTTTATCATTCGTAAATAGTTAGTTATCTAACTATAACAGGAATAGTGCCAAGTAACAAGAAGCTTTATTAATCCTTTACTATTATTTAGACTATTGCCGGGGATACTTTCCCGCGTTCTGTAAGCTGACCATCTGCTAATTCATATATATGATCTGCATACTTTCTTAATCGCAAATCATGAGTAACAACAATTACGGCCTTTCCTTCATTCTTTGCCATATCTTGAAATAATTGACCAACTGTTTTTACTAAGTTACTATCAAGTGCCGCAGTAGGCTCATCAGCCAGAATTATTTGCGGATCAGTATATAATGCTCGGGCAATGGCAACCCGCTGATTCTGACCACCCGAAAGTTCAGCCGGATACTGCTTTAGTAGGTTTTTTATATCAAGTTTCAGTAATAAGTTTTCAAATGCTTTTTGCGAAATATTCCCTTCCTTCTTAATTCGATCCACCAACTTAAATTGGTCTGCAATGTTTAAATATGGTAACAGATTATAGGATTGGAGAATAAAACCGATTTTTTTAAGTCTTAACTCGTCCCGCTGCTTAGGAGATAGGTGCAGAAGATCCAAGCCGTCAATTAGAACCTTCCCAGTTGTCGGTGTTTGTAAGCCACCTGCAATCGTTAAAAACGTACTTTTCCCTGATCCGGACGGGCCAAGAATAAGATTCATCTCGCCAGCATTTGCTTTAAAATTAACATCTTTAAGGACATGAACACGACCAATCCCTTGACCGTAATATTTATTAACATTTTGTAATTCCATCATTGCCATAACTATTACCTCCTTAATTCAATGCTCGGGCTGGATCGATCTTAACAATCATTCGGACCGGTAAAAGTGATCCTAACATTCCTAGTACAATCAACCCGACCGCCATTAAAGCAATTATCGGCCAATTCATAATAACCGGAACGCTCATCGGAACAACTAGTTTAGTAACAAACGTTAACAAGATTCCACCAAGAACTCCACTAATCATCAGAATTATCGATTGGGTAATCGTTGCTAAAACTAGGTGGCGAGCTGGTATCCCTTGAGCACGCATTACAGCATAATGACTGATTTTTTGCATTGTTAAGATATACAAGAAGACTGCAATAACAATTAACGAAATTACCATTAGGAAGCCAATCATAAAGGTAAAAGTATTATTTTGAGCTGAATATCCTGGCAGCTTGTTAATGTATTCTTTAGCAGTATAATGCTGCAATTTCGGATAAACACCCTTGCTAAGATTGTGGTCCGAGAATATCCCGCTGGCAACCGCCTCGCTGTTTAATCCACGTAATGCCCGCCAAACAGATATGTCACCGTACACAACCGGCGCAACACTCAGCTTTGCATCATTCACAAATCCAACAATTTTATATTTTTCATTTTGGGAATTAATCGTTACTTTATCCCCTAAATGATAGCCATCTTTTTTCAAGCTCTCATCAACAACGATCTCATTGCTTTTATTTACTTTATGACCACTTGTAACCTTAATCTTTTCCCGGGAAATAAATTGTGATGAATCTAAGCCAATAAACTGCGTGCTTTCTTTACTGGCGCCCTTTGTCTTTACGACAACCGGTGCCTGTCCAACAAGAGCAGTATTTCCCTGTTCTTTAGTTGGAAGCTGGTCACGGGTAATCAACGATTGACTAAGATTATCATTACTATTTTTATTTAAGAAAACAGTCTCCGTTCCCCATTCTTTAATCGCTGCATCGTTTTCGTTTTGCAGTCCTAACATCATTCCCATCAAGAAAAACATTAGATAACTTATCAGAACAATCATTGCAATAATTAATCCATAGTGTAGTTTCTCATGTTTCATTTCTTTTAATGCTAAAAACATATTTTGCCTCCTACTGCAATAAAGCAGTCAGTACTTTAGATAGCCTTTCAATCGCCTCAGCTTGCTTATCGGGCTGAAGAAGACAATCCTTAATTGTCTCATGGCTCAAAACCATTACACTCCATTCACGGGCATTATGTGTTTTAATTTGCGGATTTGTATCATCCCTTAGCAGTCCTTCATTTGTTTGAAAGTGTAATCGCATAAAATCACGATACTTACTTCCATTAATCTCATCTACAAAAGACTTAATCTGATTAATATACTCACTAGCTGCTAACATGTGGTTCGAACGGGTAATTGGTGTATGAATCTCTTGGATTGCAACTTGATAAAGGTACGTGTACGCTTCGGTTAAGTCCGTAAAGTACTTATAAAATGCTCCGCGCGCAATCCCCGCTTGTTTTACAATTCGTGCAACCTGCGCACTTGCAAGGCTATGGTGACTAAATTCTGCTAATAAGGCAGCCGTAATAACTTCTTTTTTCTGTAAATTCAAATTTTCAAACGTTACACTTGGCACTTTTATTCCTCCAATTCTCAATGACACCGTGTCACTATTAATTGTAGTTTAAACACTATCATCAAAGTGACACCGTGTCAACAAAGAAATCATTAAATTATATTTAGCGTTATACTTTAATTAGCTTAATTACATTTAGGGGTGCTTTTATTGATAAAAAGAAATATCCATTATCTCTCATGGTCACTGTTAGGGGTTAGTTGGCTATGGGCAGTTAACATGGTCATATGGTCACCAGAACTGCCATACCTTAACTTTAACCATCTCAATTCGCAAATGATGCTTATTCAATTAAGCCATAGTCTTACTATTTTCGGGAATATAGTAGCGGTACTGATAATCGGTAACCAGCTTGGTCGAAATACAAAGCCGTTATTGCCTACCACAATTAAGTATTGGCTATACACGGTCGGCATCTTGTTACTGACCCTCGGCGTTGTATGGCTGCGTTTTAATCGCTTTATTTACCATGACTTCTATCATGCAATTCTTCCGCTAGCAGGTAATACCGTCCCACTTGCCGGTGCAATTATCATCGGTTCTCTTGTTCTCCCGCTGATCAAACCTGTTATTTTGCGTGCTCCTCTTAGCTGGAGTACAGCAGTTTTTACTATCTTGGCAATTGTTACCTTCTTTAACCATGATTCATTTGGTCTCTTAAAAGGTGAGTCGGTAACCTACTATCTTCTTATTATGAGTTTAGGGATCGCCGCAACTGAACTTAAATTAAAGAAAGCCATCGTTTTGAAATGGACGTTGAGCTTCTTAATCGTTAATAGTTATTTGGTTAGCATTATGCCGGATGCTTCCTTCTTTACAAGAGGAACTCTAGAAACTGCTAATCGTTTTACTACTCCGGCTTCATTCACAATGGTTGCAACTGCACTAGGCTTTTATCTGCTTCTTCATCATAACTGGCAAGTATTTTTCAATAACCTGCATTATCGCATTTACTTTTTACTAACGATCGCATTGCTTATCCAAAATCCAGTTAGTCTTAATATTGCAGTACGCTATGCAAATCGCTCATCGCTTTTATGGAAACAGTTGTTATTCATTACCGGATGGTTTATTTGGATCCTTCTTTTTGCATTTATTCTGCCGCCAATTTTTAATCACCTGCAATATCGTTACGCCCTAAATAAACGACTCGCTCAATTTTGGACGACCGACCCTGCTATGCCCCTTGACCAGCAAACTGTAATCCTTGCTCAACGAGTTGAAAATTGGCTCTGGTCTAGGTGGGCAAATATTCTAGCTTTTGGCTGTTCATATGGGCTTGCGCTTTGTTCAATTTATTTAATGGGACGCCCTTCTGTTTTCGTTAAACAGTCAATGCTATGGGTTAATACCTTTTTGATTTTTTGCATTTTCAAATTTATCCAAGGCATCTGTAATCGTTACTGGGCTTCGCTTTTCTTAACTGTTATTCTTAACTTTATTTGGATTATTGCCAACATGCAGAAAATGGCATTCAGAAATGAATCAATTCTTCCTTCTGAAACTACAATGATTAGCAATATTCCCGCCCTCTTGAAGATGGTCAGCTCCCAGTTAATTATTGTTAGTCTGCTAATAATCATTAGCCTAGTTATTTTAATGATTATCCTAGAACGCAAGATTAAGGGCCCGCATTTAACACTTCGGCAACGGTTAACATGGCTTATCATTCCGCTTTGTATCTTTGGGAGTTCTTTCTTCTGGAATCAGCCTCACTCCCGAATTAATACCTTCGTGCGCGGATGGGGAGATATTCCTCACTTTATTCACCAATCAGCCGGTACGTTGCGAAACGGGCCGCTTGTTCAATTTTTAAATAATATTGATATTACGATTATGAACAAGCCAGCTGATTATTCGGCCAGTGAAATGAAGCAAATCAGCAAGCGATATACTACGGTCGCTAATCAAATTAATCGCCATCGTACTAATGAGCTTAAAAACCAAACAATCATTTTTAATCTTAGTGAGAGTTTTGCTAATCCCAACCGTGTTCCTGGCGTTAAGCTAAAAAACAATCCCATTCCAAATATAGAAAAAATAAAAAAGCGCACAACATCAGGAATTATGCTCAGTTCAGGCTATGGCGGGGGTACGGCTAACATAGAATACATGGCTTTAACCGGATTTGCAATGTGTAATTTTGCCCAAACCCTCTCTACCCCATATACACAACTCGTTCCATATTTACGTCATAATCCGTCAATCATTCAAAGTTTTAACTACGCCATTGCTATTCATCCCTACTCAAGTAAGTTTTACGATCGTGGAATTGACTATCCTAAGTTTGGTTTTAATAAGTTCTTTTATCTCGGTAACAAAAAAGCACCAATTATTCATCAAAAGAAAATCGGTGCCAATTCATATTTATCTGATGAAACCGCCTATGATAATACCTTAAATCAGTTATCCCGCCATCCTCAGGGACAATTCATTAACTTGATTACTATGCAAAACCACTTGCCTTACAATCACCTTTATCATCACATCAGTCACTATAAAGCCACAGTGCCGGCAAATGGTACGATTGCAGCTCAAGTTGAAAATTATGCAATGGGGATTCATTATACTGATCAAGCGGTAGCAAAGTTTATTAAGGAAATTGATAATATTGACCGTCCTATTACTCTTGTCTTTTATGGCGACCACCTTCCGGGCATCTACCGTAATAGCATGAAAAAGGATGGCCTCAAGCTTCATGAAACGGACTATTTTATTTACTCCAATCCAGCGGCACAAAGGCTGGGGGCAAAGAATCTCACAAAACATAACCATTACGTCGGGCCCAATGATTTTATCGCCATGACAGCCTAACAAACCAACTCAAAGGTTACCCCTTACCAAGCACTTCTTACCCAGCTTTATCAGCAATTACCAGCATATACTGTCAATACCCAAACTAATGGAACTAATTCTTATAACTCCGCGCCGGAATTCATTAATCAACATGGAGAAAAAGCAGATTATGCCAGTTTTGACGCTAAGCAAAAGCAACTTTGGCATGACTACCAACTTGTTCAATACGATTTAACAGCTGGTCATCAATACTTACTTAAATATAAAATGATGCGTTAAAAAGAAAAATCCAAGAATCGGCTAAACAGTCAATTCTTGGATTTTTTTACAGCTATTATGTTGTGTCAATTTTAGTTAAATTAAGCTTCTTCGCCGCCAACCTTAACAACAGCTTTTGAAACCTTACCTAACTTACCGCTAACAAAGTCTTCAACACCATCAAGATCTAATTCATGGGAGAAGAGTGGTAATGGATCAACAACACCAGAAGAAAGAAGTGCAATTGAATCTTCAAAGGTGTAAGGGTTAATGAAAGCCCCTTGGATCGTAAGTTGCTTTTGGAATACATCGTAAGTGTTTACTGAGAACTTGTCATCAGGGTTACCAACACCAAACATTAATACTTGAGCACCACGAGCCGCAGCTGCAAGTGCTTGTTCTTGAGTAGCTGGTAAACCAACAGCTTCAACAACGATGTCATATGCGTCAGCAGGGATTTCTTCTTTTGTAGTGTTAATAGTTTTAACGCCAAAGTGCTTACGGTTATTTTCCAACTTTTCGTCTGAACGACCAGCTAAAGTAACTTCGTGAATACCACGAGCCTTTAAAATTTGAGCGAATAATTGACCTTCAAAACCATCACCTAATACTAAAGCCTTTTGGTATGGGTGAGTTTCAAGCAAGTCAACACCGTGCATTGCACATGAAATTGGTTCAACAACTGCTGCTGCCTTTAATGAAACATCATCAGGAATTGGGTAAACAACCTTTGCAGGGGCAGTGAAGTATTCTTCAAAACCACCGTTACGGGTAACACCAACAGCATCAAGATGTTCACATAATTCTGGGCGTTGAGTCCGGCAATACTTACATTGACCACAGTAGATGTTAGGGTCAACAGTTACTCGATCACCTGGCTTAACGTTAGTAACTTCTGAACCAACCTTTGTAACTACACCTGAGTTTTCGTGACCTAAAACAATAGGAGGAACAGCAGATGCGGATCCTGGAAGACCAGCATAGAGCGCCTTATCGGTACCACAAATACCAGCGTAGGCAGTATGAATTAAGACTTCATCAGGCTTAATTTCAGGTTCTTTAATATCTTCAATTTCAAGTTGCTTTTTGCCTGTTAAAACAAGTGCCTTCATATTAAAATACCTCTCTTGTGAATTCAATCATTTGTCAAGTGCTAGTATAGTGTGAAAACGCCTTAATTGTCAAACGTCCAGCAATTAGCTCACATTCTTTTAATCATACTAAAACGTTAAACTTCACAAACTAAAAAGGCTATAAACATTGGTATAAAAGCATTTAAATAAAAATGTAAAATTTTTAAGATTTTTTTCTTCACTAACTTTTTCACCTAATCATAAATGGTTTTACCTTTTCTTTTTATACTCAATTTAATTTCACAAAGCTATCATCAATTTGCCCGGTTTTTGTTTCCTTATCCTCAAAGAAAAATTCCTACTATAAATGTATAAAGAACATCACTAATATTTTTAAATTTTTATCAATTTTCCTTGTAAGCGGTTAACTCCTATTAGGCACGCCAAAGTTTATCCCCAACCGTTCCTCAATCTACTCCAGGAAGCTGATATAACGGCGATTTTCCATTGCGGGATATATTTTTTTATGTTACCCTAACAAAGTATTCTAACTAAGTTAATTATGATTTCCAGTCTAATTAACAAAAATCAAACGAAAGGTGGATTTGGCGTGGACGACACAAAAAATCAACACCGTAAGCATAAACTGATTGAATATGCAAACGGTAAATCACTAGAGGAAATTAACGGAACAGTTGAAGTTCCTCGTGGAAAAGGTTTCTGGCGAACATTATTCGCTTACTCCGGTCCGGGTGCACTGGTTGCCGTGGGTTACATGGATCCAGGTAACTGGTCAACTTCAATTACTGGTGGACAAAGTTTCCAATATACCTTAATGACTACTATCTTGATTTCAAGTTTGATTGCGATGTTACTTCAATACATGGCGGCTAAACTCGGAATCGTGAGCCAAATGGACCTTGCTCAGGCAACACGGGCACGTACCGGTAAAGCATTAGGTATTATTTTATGGATTATGACTGAGTTAGCAATTATGGCTACTGATATTGCGGAAGTTATTGGTGCGGCCATCGCGTTAAACTTGCTTTTCCATATTCCGTTGATCCCATCTGTATTTATTACTGTCCTTGACGTTTTAGTATTGCTATTATTGACAAAGATTGGGTTCCGGAAAATCGAAGCAATTGTTGCTTGTTTAATTCTGGTAATCTTATTCGTTTTCGCTTACCAAGTAGCATTATCCAACCCTAACTGGGGCGGAGTATTTATGGGTCTTCTCCCATCTGCAAAAGCAATCGCTCAACATCCAGAAATTGGTGGAATTACTCCATTGACTGGGACATTAGGTATTATTGGTGCTACTGTTATGCCCCACAACTTATACCTTCACTCAGCAATTTCTCAGACTCGTAAAATTGACCATAACGATCTTGATAGTATCCGTCAAACAGTTCGTTTTACCACTTGGGATTCAAACATTCAGTTATCCCTTGCCTTCATCGTTAATTCCCTTCTTTTAATCATGGGGGTTGCGGTATTCAAGACTGGTGCTGTTCAAGATAGTTCTTTCTTCGGTCTGTATGATGCTTTGAATAATACGTCGATGCTTAGTAACCCGGTTTTGATTGCCGTTGCTAAGTCTGGTGTCCTATCAACCTTATTCGCTGTTGCCTTACTTGCTTCCGGTCAAAACTCAACTATTACCGGGACATTAACTGGTCAGGTTATCATGGAAGGGTTCATCCATATGCGGATGCCACTATGGGCTCGACGGTTAGTTACTCGGATTATTTCTGTTATCCCGGTTATTGCATGTGTTGCCATGACTAGTGGTGAAAATACGATTCAACAACACACTGCATTAAACCTTTTGATGGAAAACTCACAGGTCTTCTTAGCCTTTGCCCTTCCATTCTCAATGTTGCCATTACTGATGATGACAAACAGTGAGGTTGAAATGAGTGAATTCAAGAACCGTGGCTGGGTTAAGTTCTGTGGTTGGATTTCAGTAATTGCTCTTACTTTCCTAAACCTTTATAACCTTCCTGCAACTTACGAAGGTTTTGATATTTGGTCAAAGGGAACCTCTGACATCCTTGCTTACACTACTATCATTATCATCCTTGCCCTCTTAATCTGGACATGTGTTGAACTTTATAAGGGTGACAAACGCTTTGCTGCTGAAGGCAAAGGATTTGGTCAACGCGAGGCCCAAATGAAAGACTCAGCAACTGAAGATTAAAATAAAAGCTGGAATTTATTTCCAGTTTTTTTATTTTTGTAACGGTTCTTTCACAAAATGTTCATACTTGAACGGTATAGTATAGACAATCCCTAATATAAATAAACCCCTATTTTTCTTCTATACTATCCCCCTCAAAATAGCTATGAAGAAATACGAAAAGTGGTCGGCCCGTAATGAGTCGACCATTTTTTAATTCTTCGAGGATCTCCATGGTATAATAAGAAATTAGATATATTACTCATTAAGTATGAGGTGAAATCATTGAATAATAAAGATAATAATCAAAATGATAATAAACGTCGACCAACGCGGGTTGAGCTTTATGATACTCCTAAGCCAGGAGAAGAAAAGAAAAAGCGGTCTTTCTTCAGCCGCAAGTCAAAGCAACCTATGCCAAGTTCTAAGCACACATCTACGTCCCCGCAAAAAACAGGCACAAAGAAAAAGAATCGATACGGCATTTCCCGACGGATGTTTAAAGTCATTCTCGGCTGCCTACTAGTAGTTCTAATTGCTACAATTGTTATTTTCCTTGTTAAACAACAGGACCCCGTTAATGTTGATTCTAATGACACTACTGTTTCAACCAGTACATCCTCTCATAAGAAGAAGCATAAAAAGAGCAGCAGTCATAAACACCGTTCTAGTTCTAATAACACTAACGATAGCGATGATATTCAGGATTCTTATAGTTCTCCATCACCATCACATTCAAATAATAACAACAATTCACAAAATAACCATTCAACTAGTCAACAACCTACTGCTGGATCATCATCGGCTCCTCAACCAAGCCAACCAGCATCTGAAAGTCATCATGACCAGGATACTTATAGTTCTCCTTCACCATCACATTCAAGCAATCAGCAACCATCCTCTAACTCTGGTTCACAATCCAGCCCAAGCCAAAATAGTTCGCAGGCAACTCCTGTTACACCACAAAATAATAACCATTAATTTAATATAAGGGGTTGCCAATTGAAGTGGGCGTGCTATAATCAAGACAATTGATTGAAGGATATGCACTTTCAACATCCTCTACAGAGAGCGAGTGCCTAGAGTGGAAGCACTTGTGAGTGATAATGACTGTTGTACCACCTTCCCTTATTATTAGCCGACATAAGGCTAGTCGGATCGTGTCCGTTACCGCACCTTAGAGAGGACATTACTAGTGTGTCCTAAAGATGGGTGGAACCACGCTAATTATTGTTAATTAACGTCCCTGATGCTTTTTAGATAAGGCATCAGGGACGTTTTTATTTATATTAAAGGAGAGATTGATATGGCTCAAGTTGCTGTTATGTCCCCAGATGGATCAGTTAAAAAGATTGATCGGGATTCTCAAGAAGGTTTAGAAGCATTACGTAAGCTTTCAGCATTAATGCTAAAGGCTGCATTAAAGCAAGAATTTAAGGGTATTCGCCTTGGAGAAGCTGTTGCTGATGAAGATGGTTTCCATGTTGATTCTGACAAGGATGACCAACAAGTTTCCGCTGATGAATTAACTGCTCTTGAAGATGTTATTAAGGGTATGGCTAAGGATGACGTTAAGGTTGAATTTGTTGAAGTTCCCGTTGACGACGCCCTTGCCGAGGTTAAAGATGATCGTTTTTCTACTGAATTAATCAAAGAAAACGCTAAAGACGGCAAAGTTGCAATGTATCAACTCGGTGATGTCAAAGCCGTTGCCGATGATGATATTCTTTTATATGGTAACGTTGTTAAAAACTTCCGCCTTCTTTCCGTTGCCGGTGCGTACTGGAAAGGAATGTCCTCAAATCCAATGCTCCAACGGATTTACGGAACTGTCTTCTACAAGAAGGATGCATTAGAAGAAGATTTAAAGAAGCGCCAAGAAGCTAAGGAACGTGATCACCGGGTTATCGGTAATCAATTAGACCTCTTTTTCGTTGATCCAAAGGTTGGTGCCGGATTACCATACTGGATGCCGAAGGGTTCTACTATTCGGCGGACAATTGAACGTTACATCATTGACCGAGAAGTTGCCGATGGTTACAAACACGTTTACACTCCAGTATTGATGAACCTTGATGCCTACAAGACTTCTGGTCACTGGGAACACTATCGCGACGACATGTTCCCACCTATGGACATGGGTGACGGTGAAATGCTTGAATTACGGCCAATGAACTGCCCAAGCCATATTCAAATTTACAAGCACCATATCCGTTCTTACCGTGACCTACCATTGCGGATTGCCGAACTTGGAATGATGCACCGTTATGAAAAATCTGGTGCCCTTTCTGGTCTTCAACGGGTTCGTGAAATGACTTTAAACGATGGTCATACTTTTGTTACCCTTGATCAAATTCGTTCTGAATTCGCTAAGATTTTGAAGTTAATCATGAGTGTTTACGAAGATTTCGATATTACTGATTACAGTTTCCGTCTTTCTCTCCGTGACCCTAAGAACGTTAAGAAGTACTACGCTAATGACGAAATGTGGGAGAAGTCTCAATCCATGTTGAAGTCAGCCATGGACGACCTTAACCTTGATTACTACGAAGCAGAAGGTGAAGCTGCATTCTATGGTCCAAAGCTTGATATTCAAACTAAGACTGCCCTCGGTAATGATGAAACAATGTCCACTATTCAATTGGACTTCATGCTTCCAGAACGTTTTGGCCTTACTTATGTAGGTCAAGATGGTAAAGAACACCAGCCTGTTATGATTCACCGTGGTGTTGTTGGTACTATGGAACGATTCATTGCCTACCTAACTGAAATTTACAAGGGTGCTTTCCCTACTTGGCTATCTCCAGAACAGGTTCACATCATTCCAGTTAACGAAGATGCTCATGGCGAATATGCTGATAACCTCGCTAAGAAGATGAAGGCCGCTAATATTCGTGCTGTTGTTGATCACCGTAATGAAAAGATGGGTTACAAGATTCGTGAAGCTCAAACACAAAAGGTTCCATACACTCTTGTTGTTGGTGATGATGAAAAGAATAATAACGGTGTTTCTGTACGTAAGTATGGTGAAAAGGATCAAAACGAAATGAGCCAAGATGCATTTATGAACGAAATTCTTGGTGATATTGCATCCTACTCCCGCGAAAACTAATTAACAAAAAATGGCTTAAATCACTTTGTGAAAGCCATTTTTTTGTTTTAAATTTTTTAAACGTGAAAAAATTATCATTGCCTCAACCACCACTAATAAACCGTTTTCTACCTATTCGTGAATTTTTGGACAGCCTAAAATTAGTGATTGACACTGTTCCCTAAAGGCTTTATAGTAATAAATGCTCGCTTTTGAGCTACTAAATTAACAACTAATTATTCTAAAAACAAAATCACTTATTTTGGAGGTATGGATAATGTCAACTATGAACGATTTATTTAAGGCAATGAACAAAGCTACAGAAAGCCGTCACACTAGCGGTCTTTCATTTGAAACTAAGAATGATACACCTGCTGGTATCGGCCAGGGAATTCTTAACGTTCGCAAGTAATTATAAAATAAGGAAGGGTAACGTGGTAATCATCCTTGATCACCGGTATCCTTCCTTTAATTTTTTCTAATATTGTTACGAAACATTTGCGGACTAAACCCATCGTAACGCTTAAATGCTTTTGAAAACGTAAATTCGTCCTTATACCCGACCCGGTGAGCAATATCCTGGATCGGGTTATTTGAATTCAACAGTAATTGTTTAGCATCCTCCATCCGCAATTGCGATAGATATTTCTGCGGGGACAGGTTCATTTCCCGTTTAAATATCGTATAAAGGTAGCTACGTGAAATATTAATATGATGGCATAAGCTGGTAATCGTACAGTCACTATTCCGATAGTTTTCCTGGAGATAATAAATGGCAAGCTGCATTTGTTTATTAGCCTCACTGCTATCCTTTTCCCGCTTATTTGGATATTCTGTCACCAAATTATAAAACATTTGGTAAGTCAATGATTCGACAAGAATATCATTGGGCAATGAACTCGGAGCACGTAACGCATCATAGAGTTTTCGTAAACTGGCGTAAAAACTACTCTGCTGAACCTGTCGTAGGTAGCGTTTCTTTGCCAATGTTGATCCCTTTAACATCGTGTTTATTTTTGTACCCGAGAAACCAATCCAAAAATATTTCCATGGGTCTTCACCATCAGCCTGATAAAAACACGGAACTCCTTTGGGTAAAATAAATACATCTCCTGCCTGTAAGCTAACCGTATTGTGGTTGGCTGAAGAAAAGCTTCCCTTACCTTCTTGAATGTAATGAATAACGTAATTTTGCCGAACATTGTTACCACGATAAAAATAATTTGGTGGACAATCATCCTGACCAATAAATAGAATATTACTTTCTAAACTTTTCCACGAAATACTTTTATATTCACTATCCATTTTCTTCTCCAATACTTTATGACATTTCAGATGGATATTTGTTTTTACTTACAAAATAAAAATCATTAATTTCAAGCATTCTGAAACCATAAGATGTCAATATGTTTTATAACGATAATAACAAAAACTAGGTAAAGAAGTCCATGGTTTGACAAACGCTTAGCAAATATAATAGCAGTTAATGAAAGCGAATACATAAACTTTTATTGCTATTCAGAGAAAGAAGGAAAAATTATGGGTACTGAGGGAAAAACTAAAATGACCATGCGTGAGCGCCTTGCTTACAGCTTTGGAGCTTTTGGGAATGACTCTTTTTACGGTCTGCTATGCGGATACCTAATTATGTTTATCACATCGCACTTATTCGATACCGGTAACAAAGCTTTAGATAATAAGATGATTAGTATCGTTACCTTAATCATTATGCTTTTGCGGTTTGTTGAATTATTTATCGATCCCTTTATTGGAAATGCAATTGACCGTACTAAGACACGGTGGGGTCACTTCCGTCCATGGGTTGTTATTGGCGGGACGGTTTCTGCTATTATTCTTCTCTTGCTTTTCACCAATTTAGGCGGCCTTTATAAGAAGAACGCCATTGCATACCTCGTTGTTTTCGGAATCCTATACATCACTATGGACATCTTCTATTCATTTAAGGACGTTGGTTTCTGGTCAATGCTGCCATCCTTAACAACTGATTCTCGAGAACGTGAAAAAACAGCTACTTTCGCCCGGGTTGGTTCGACTATCGGTGGTGGAATGGTCGGAATTATTGTTATGCCAGCAGTTATCTACTTCTCTGCCACTAACACTAGTACCGGTGACAACCGCGGATGGTTTATGTTTGCCTTAATTATCTGTTCACTTGCAATGCTTTCAGCTTGGGGCGTTGGAATTTTCACACGCGAAGTTAACAGTGATATTCGGAAAAATAAGAAGGATACAGTTGGTGTTGTTGGAATTTTTAAGGCTCTTTCCGGTAATGATCAGCTGATGTGGGTTGCTTGCGCCTACCTCTTTTACTGTGTGGGAATTAACATTATTAACTCCCTCGAAGTCTACTACTTCACCTACATTATGGGAGCACCAAAGGCATTTTCAATTTTCTCTACTATCAACGTTTTTCTGGGAATCATCGGCACTTCACTCTTCCCGCTATTCTCTAAGCACCTCAGCCGTAAAGCCTTTTTCACTAGTTTAGTAGTCTTTATGCTTTGCGGAATCGCCCTCTTCTCCGTGGCTGGCGATAACTTAGCACTCGTTTTAATTGCTGCTTCGATGTTCGGTTTTCCTCAACCAATGGTATTCTTAATTGTTCTTATGATTATTACTGATTCGGTTGAATATGGACAGTTAAAACTTGGGCACCGTGATGAGTCACTGGCTCTCTCTGTTCGTCCATTGATTGACAAATTTGGTGGCGCTGTTGCTAATGGTGTAGTCGGTCAAGTAGCCATTATCGCTGGTATGACTACTGGTGCCACCGCTTCAACGATTACTGCAACTGGACGAATGAATTTTAAACTTCTAATGTTTGCGGTGCCAGCAGTTTTGCTTGTAATTGCTATTACCGTGTTTGCTAAAAAAGTTATTTTAAGTGAAGAAAAACATGCGGAAATCGTGGCTGAGCTTGAAAAAACATGGGGCAAAAAACTCAATAGTGGTGATTTAAATACACCAACTAAGACCGTTAACATCCCTACACCAATCTCCGGGGAATTAATTAAGCTTAGTGATGTCAATGATCAAACATTCTCATCTGGTGCTGTTGGTCAAGGTTTTGCAATTAAACCAAGTGACGGTCGAGTTCTCGCACCATTTGACGCTACTGTGCGGCAGGTCTTTACAACACGACATGCAGTTGGCTTAGTTAGTGACAATGGTGTTGCAATGCTAATTCACATTGGCCTTGGTACCGTTAAGCTAAAAGGTACCGGTTTTGTATCCTATGTTGAGGAAGGTCAGCAAGTTAAGAAGGGTCAAGAATTAATTGAATTTTGGGACCCAACCATCAAAAAGGCAGGTCTTGATGATACTGTCATCGTAACTATTACCAATTCTGATAAATTCGACAATATTACTTTGACTAGTCAAGCCGGGCGTAAAGTTAAGGCTGGTGAGGATGTCTTGAGTTTACAAATTGAACTCAACGAAGACTCGTCTGCTGATGAAATAACAAATACTCCTGTAGGTGATCCGGCTTAAATCGGTATTATTTATTCTATAAAAAGGACCTCAGTATTCTCATACTGGGATCCTTTTTATAATATGGTATTTACCAACTTAGTCATTCGCTGCTTTTGATGATGTGATCGTAAAAATAACAAATCCAATTGCAAATAAGATACTTAGTGAAGCCGCGCCAACTGTTGATTTTCCCGTCCATTGAGTGACAATTCCCACGATAAACGGTCCGAGAATGGCAGAAAATTTACCAAGAATATTATAAAAGCCGAAGAACTCGCTACTATCATTTTTAGGAACAAGACGGCCAAAATAGGAACGACTTAATGCTTGCAATCCCCCTTGGCTAGTTCCAACCAAAATTGCTAAAATCCAAAAATCGGTTAAAGTTTGTAGTCTTAAGGCATAGATGCAGATAAAGAAATAGATTACAATCCCTAAAATAATAATTTGCCGCGTAGAAAATTTATCAGCAAGCCACCCATATAAGATTGAAAATGGTACGGCAATTAATTGAACTACAAGCAAAACTACCATCAGCATCGCGGTCTTAATACCTAAATCTTTTCCAATCACCGTTGCCATTGTAAAAATTGTATCGACCCCATCAATATAGAAGAAATATGCAACCAAAAACCAAGTCAGCTGCTTATATTGATTAATGTGATATAGTGTCTTCCGCAAGCGTCGCAAACTGTCAATAAATGGATTAGGCGCATTTTCAACACTATAATGCTGGCACCCATCTTTTAACAACGGCCACCCAAAAATAATCCACCAGATTGCGGCAAGAATAAAACTAAATCGCGCTACCCCATAGCTGGTTAATAGTCCATTAAAGCCATTCGTTAATTCTGCAGCTAGGAAAATGATAAAAACAACGACACCGCCAAGGTAACCCATACTATAGCCAGTTGATGAAACACGGTCCATCTGATCATTGTTAGCAACATCCGTTAAAAAGCTATCATAAAATAAATTTCCACCCGAATAACCAATAATTGAACCAATATAAACAACTAAAAGTAACTGCCAATGCTTAATCGGAACAAGAGTAAGCCCGATTGTTAGGGTAATACCAAGCCATGTAAAAAAATTAAGCCAGCGCTTCTTAGCATGAGGATAATCAGCCAATGCCCCTAATAATGGTGCTAATAACGAAATAACAAGCGTTCCAAAACTATTTGCATACCCCCATAAGGCAGTCGAATCAGCTGCTTTAACACCAGCTTGGCCTGCTACCGCTTTAAAATAAACTGGTAAGACAGCTGTCACAACTAAAATTCCATAACCAGAATTTGCCCAATCATAAAGAATCCATTGCCACTGTTGTTTTGTAAACTTCACAACCTCACCTCACTCCTTGAAGACTGCGCTAATTACCTGTCCAGCAGTCGGGGCTGGATAATGTAACCCCAAGATTTTGGCAAACGTTGGCCCTTCGTCTACTAACTGTGCACTTTCAACCGTTGCGCCACATTTAATTTGCGGACCGGCAAAAACCGCCGTCGTATAATAATCTGCTTGTGTAGGGCCATAACCATGGACACCACGATAACGGTCAGGGGTTCCAATTGATTTAGGATTAACCTGCTCAACAATAGCGGGGCGGTTTACTTCATCAGTAAAATAATATCCAGGTTTAGCTTCAACTAAAAATGTACATTGGGGATCTGCGCCACGTTTAATCGCCGTTGCATTATCGTAAATTTTCTCTACTCCTTCAACACCGGCAATCATTTGCTTAAGTTTACCCCGATCAACCGCACCTCGCGTATAGATGTAGGTTTCACCATCACACGTTTTAGTAGTAACTTGCCAGTTATCCCGATAGGTACTCTTGTGGCCAAGGGGGTGAAGCAGGCCGTGGTCAGCAAATAACATGTTTAAGTGAATCATTGTATCAACATTAATCTGATAGTGATCACCGAGAACAACAAAATCTGTTTGATCATATGTACTTGCATCTTTTGTCGCCTGAATTACCTTAGCCACTCGCTTATCCAATCGTTGTAAGGCTTCCCTAGCTTGGATCGACCGAACCCCATAACGATGACGCATACTATCCATATCAACTAAATGAATCAATGTTAAATCAGGCTGTTTATTTTTAATTGTATCAACCGCACATGCCGTTACGAAATCATCAAGCCATGGCTGCTTAATCCCATGCCGCAACTTGCCATATTTCTTATTCATTTCATAAAGAAATAACGGACTACTTGCTTTCAACGAAACCAATACCTGATTAGTCCAAATACGATTAGGAAAAATTTCTGCAAGATTATAATTAATCTTACTACCAGCAGTTACAGGCCACAAAAACGCAGCAGTCGTTAACCCTTTTTCACGAGCAATATCATATAGTGGCATTGCTTTGATGTCTTTTCGATACCAGAACCAGTCAGGTGATTGGCGACGCGGTTGTAGTTTTGTGTTATTAATAATTCCGTGAACAGCAGGATAGTGTCCTGTAATGATTGAAGTATGTGACGGGTAAGTCAATGTTGGAAAGATTCCCGTAACCTTTTTCACCCAGGTTCCTTGTTTAATTAACTTTGCTAATGTTGGCGTTAATTGGCGTAATTCATTAAGGTCGCGAAAACCTAGTGAATCTAGCGAAATAACGATTAACTTATGCTGCTTCATTAGTTCATCTGCTTTCTTTTCAAAGTCACCATCTATTTTAAAATAAAATCGTGACTAATAAACAACTTTACAAGAGAAATCGGAAAAACATTTTTATAAGTATTACAATTCTCGTTATAAAGGCAGCCAGATCTTACTAAGTCAGCGCGGAGAATTTGATTCACAGTAATTTTTAATGTAAAATTAAGTTTCAGTTTTCTGTATTTTATCGAAAGGAATCATAATCATGCAAAATCAGTTACCAAAGGGAAAAGAACACGAGAAGACTCTCGGCCTTTTTGACCTTTCTATTCTAGGCATTGGCGCAATTATCGGAACCGGAATTTTAGTTTTAACTGGAATTGTCGCCGCGGAAGATTCGGGTCCCGCCATTGTTTTTTCATTTCTGATTGCTGCGCTCGCCAGTGGGTTAATCGGTCTTTGTTATTCTGAATTAACGACTAGCTTGCCTAATTCAGGGAGTGCCTTTTATTATGCATGGGTTTCAATTGGTAAGTTCATGGCATTCCTTGCTGGATGGACACTTATTGGGGTTTATGTCACTACAACCGCTACAGTTGCCAATGGGTGGACTGGATACGTACAATCATTCTTAGAAGTTCTTGGAATCAACTTACCGCATAAATTGTTAGTTAATCCGGCAGCAGGTGGCTATGTAAATCTCCCTGCCGTCCTAATGATTCTTTTTATGACAATTATTTTGACGCGCGGTACTAGCGAAAGTAAATTCGTTAATAACTTTTTAGTTGGTGTTAAGATTTTTATTATTATTCTATTTATCGCTGTCAGTGCCCAACATATTAATCCCGCTAATTGGCATCCATTTTTGCCTTACGGATACAAGGGAATTTTCACTGGCGCATCTGCAGTTTTCTTCTCCTTCCTAGGCTTTGATGCATTAGCTACATCTGCTGAAGATGCTAAGGACGTTGATAAAAATATTCCCCGGGCAATAATCTTATGCTTGGTTATTTCTACCGCCCTTTATATCCTCGTTAGTCTTGTTATGACGGGTGTTATTAGTTATAAAGATTTAAACGTTTCTGAAGCCATGTCGTATGTCCTCCTATCAAAGGGCCATAAGTATGTTGCCGAAATTGTTTCAATAGGTGCTGTCCTCGGGATCATGGCTGTTGTCTTTGCCTTTATTTACGCTGGTTCAAATATTATGAAGTCAATGAGCCGGAGCGCCTTTTTACCTCAAGGATTAGCTAAGGTTAACGACAAAACGCAAAGTCCTAACCGTGCTATTTGGTTAGTCGGACTGCTTTCTGCCATATTAGCTGGTGAATTTGACCTGCATTATCTTGCATTAATTGCTAATATTGGATCACTAGTTGTCTTTGCCTTAATTTCTCTTATTGTCATTATCTTACGTTATCGGTACCCAGAGTTAAAACGCCCATTTAAGGTACCATTTGGCAATGTTATTCCAGTTTTGTCAGTATTAATCTGTATTGTCTTATTAGTAAGTATTTCACTTAATGCTTGGCTAACATACTTACTATGGTTGGTAGTAGGATTAATCGTTTATTTCTGTTACTCGCTTCGTCATGCTAATGAATTTAATTTCAAAGACGAAAGTGATATTCCTGGTAATTAAAACAAGGTTCCAGAGTTCGGGATTGCCGAATACTGGAGCCTTTTATTTTACATATTATTCTGCGCTTCGGTTCTGCCGAGTTGTTTCTGCAAGGTGGACAAGATTCGTCACAAAATTATGTGTTTTAGCTTCATAATGATATTTACGACCAAGCTTAACAAAGTAACCATTGATATAGTCAACTTCCACAGGACGATTGTGACTCATGTCTTGATACATCGATGGGTAATGATGCGGACAACCAACTTTAGAAACATAGTTAACACTCTCTAATTCTTCCGCACGGGTGTTAACTAACTGAACTCCTGCCCGTTCACAGACGTCATAGGCTTCATCGATTAATTGGCGGGATAATTCATCTGCTTTTTCAAATGCCGCATATTCACCCATTGTGATTTCAAACATTGTACAAAGGGTATTGACAACCGAATTAAAGACCACTTTTGCCATTAATGTTCCCATAAAGTCATCTTTAAGTGACGGATTAAAGTTTGCCTTTTTTAGTTCTGCCATTAACTCCTGGGTCTTTTCATCAGGCTTTTCTGTATAATTAGCCCAATTAGTTGTTCCCATTCCACGTTCACCAACAAATTCAACTTCTCCTGGTTTCGTAAGGATAGTGGCAACTAATGCTGTTCCTGCAACAACCTTTTCTTTGGGGAAATATTTCAATAGTTTTTCAACATGCCCCATCCCATTCATTGCTGTCATCACATATTGATCTTTAAAGAAATGCTTGCACCGTTCTAACATATCATCTAACTGCATTTGCTTTAATTCAAAGAAAACAAAATCTGCATCTGTAGCAGTGTATTCTTCTGGCGTATAAACGTTAACCGGAACAAGGTGCCTATTTTTATGTTCACGCGTTACATAAACTCCGCCTTGTTCTTTCATCTTGTTGTAATGAGGCAACCAGCCCTCAACGAAATCAACATCATTCCCTGCTTCTTGCAATAAAACGCCAAACCGTAATCCCATTGCACCGGCACCAACTACTGTAAATTTCATGATCATCTACTCCTTTTTATGACTATAAAAAAAGCGTCCCTAGATCAAATACATCTAAGGACGCTTTTTGCGCGGTACCACCTTTATTTGCCAATAACTCACGTTACTAGCCTCATATGTTCAATGTTGCCATTAAACACGTCAGCTGTAATGGGCTGATCCCACCATTAATTACTAGTTTCATCATGGCACTCAAAGTGATTTTCGTTATAAGCAGATTATCCTTTTTCATCAGCCAAGGACTCTCTGCCAATCCGCTTATAATTACTCTTCTTTTCAACGTGTTTTATAATTATTTTTTAATTTTTATTTAATATAATCTCTTAGATATAAAATGTCAAGGATAATTTTTTATAAAATTGGCTTGACATACACCTTTTGTCCGCGTATTATAATGACAAATAAATGAGAAACAGCTTAAAAAAGATGAGTAATCTTAAAATCTTATTACAGAGAGTCACAGTTGATGAGATGTGATATAAGAGATTAAGATGAAGATGGTCTTGGAGCTTAACGAACCGCGAGTACCTTGTATAAGCGATTCACGATTGACGACCGATAAAACGTCTGGGTATAGCTTCCATTAGTGTACCTATTGAGGATGGTATTGCGAAATACTATCAAATTAGGGTGGTAACACGTTAATTAATAATGATTAATCAACGTCCCTAGGAAAAGTAGAAATATTTTTCCTAGGGACTTTTTTTATTACTTCAATACCTGAACTCACCACAAATAGAAAGGATCGATTTACTATGACTGAATTTACTACACGCACTACTTCACCATTTCGCTACGATATTGTTGGAAGTTTTCTTCGTCCGCAAGAACTAAAAGAGGCTCGTGCTAAATTTGCAAAAGGTGAAATTTCTCAAGCTGACTTAACTGCCGTTGAAGATAAAACAATTATTGAGTTAATTAAGCAAGAAGAAGCAGCTGGCCTTAAAGCAGTTACTGACGGTGAGTTCCGCCGTAGTTACTGGCATCTAGACTTTTTCTGGGGACTTCACGGTGTTAAGCACGTTAATTTAAAACATGGCTACTTTTTCCATGACGAAGAGACACGAAATGACTCGGCCCAAATCACTGGTAAAATTTCCGGTGAAAACCATCCCTTTGTTGAGCACTTTAAATTTACACGGGCACATGCTTCCGCTAATGTCCAAGTTAAGCAAACCATCCCCGCACCGGCCCAATTCCTAGAAGAATTTCTTCGACCAGAAAATCAAGCAAATGCAAAAGAATTTTATCCAAACCAAGACGACTTGGATCATGACATAGCGGCTGCCTATCATCAAGTTATTGAAGACCTTTATGCTGCCGGGTGTCGAACTCTCCAACTTGATGACTGTACCTGGGGAATTTCTGTTAATGCTTTTGCCAACCTAAAGAAGAAGGATCCAAACGCTGACGTTTCTCAGCTGGAAGCACTACAAGAGCGGTTCTTAAAAGTAAACAATGCTGCGATTGCTGATTTACCAGCTGACCTGACCGTTAATACCCATGTTTGCCGTGGAAATTATCATTCAACATGGGCTGCTGCTGGAGGATACGGTCCTGTTGCCGACAATCTTTTCGCTAAAGAAAATGTCACAGCATTCTACCTCGAATATGACAGCGAACGAGCTGGGAGCTTTGAACCGCTTAGCAAGGTGCCTGATGATAAGTATGTTGTCCTGGGCTTAGTTACTTCAAAATCAGGAGAGCTTGAAGATAAAAAGGAAATTATCAACCGAATTCATGAAGCCGCCCAATTCCACCCATTAGACCATCTTTGTCTCAGTCCGCAATGTGGTTTTGCGTCAACAGAAGAAGGAAATATTCTAACTGAAGAACAGCAATGGAAAAAGATTGCATTAGTTCAAGATATTGCTAAAGAAGTCTGGGGCTAACCCTTAAGACTTATAAGCTTTTAAATAATCAAAGGGGATTAAGAGAATTATCATTTTCTCTTAGTCCCCTTATTGTTAACTTTGTATTCTCTCGCCTTAATTTTCACCTGCTAAAACGCCGACTTTAGGCAAGTTGGCAAGAACACGATCCTTATGCGGTGAATCCTTATATAAAGCATCAGTCAAATCGTTCCCCGCTTGGTGTCCGTGGTGTTCTCCACCTTTCCATGCAGCAACATTAGTCACATCATATACTGTCCCATTGACAGCTACATATGCCGGATTACCATCTTTGCCATTAAACTTGTGTAGTTCGTCTAAAGTAAATGTCTTTTGCGTCATTGTAAAACACTCCTTTACCTAATCCGCCAACTTCCCAACTACTGGCAATTCAGCTAGCAATTTTTCTTTGTCAGCTGAACGATCAAAAACCAGTTCCATTAATTTCTTGGTACTAATCCCTTTTTTCGGTGCATCAGTAATATCATATACAATTCCATCAATTGCCATATAATGAGGCTTACCGTTATCACCATTATATTTTGCCAATTCCACACGCGAAAATTCTTTTGCAGCCATCAATAGTTCCTCCTAAAGATTATTACCAATTTAAATATAACACTACTATTTAATAAATAAACCTAAAAGCACTCAAATAGTTAAATAATAAGCATCAAAATATCGATTAAATTATAGTTAAATCTAGAATAAGACAGCTAATTTAATACCATGTCCAAATGCGGAATATTGTCCTCAAGATATATAGCAGAAATTGGCTTAAAGCCGAACGAAGCATAGAAATCTTTAAGGTATGCTTGTGCTTGAATCTGAATCATTTTATCCGGAAAAAGTTGTTTTGCTTCGTCAATTGTTGCTTGAACTAGCTGCCGCCCATAATTGTGTCCGCGAAATTGTTTTAGTACTAACACCCGGCCAAATGTCGCATGGCGTTCATCTTTATCCATAATTCGTGTATAGCCCACTAATGCACCCTGGTCATTCTTCAACATCAAATGATATGCCGAGTAATCTAACTCATCAATTTCTTGATAAGGACATTCTTGTTCAACCACGAATACTTTTACCCGTTCTTCTGCTAATTTGCACCATTCTATAGCTGACATTTCACTTAATTTTTTTATTTCTACATTCATACCAAATCCTCCTAAAAATAAAAGAGCACTAGCCAACTTCTTCATGTCATTGTGACAGGCCCTAGTAGAAGATGGTCAGTACTCTTATTGCCTATAATCCGGGGACTAAAGGCGAGTTCTTATAAATATTCGAGTTTAGTATACCACTGATGTAAAAACCTCACAAATAGCCAACTAGTACCAAGCTGGTTTATCACCATCAGTACCAGGTTTATTTACCCCAAAGTTTTTACGGGCATACGGCGCGGGGTTATCAATAATTTTCGCCACAAAATTACCAATAGATTTGCGTGAGACCTCGGTTCCTTTGAATGATTCTCCCTTTTCAGTCGTTTCATAATCAACTTCATCTTTATCTGTTAACCAAGCTGGTCGGATAATCGTGTAATCAAGGGCTGAATTTTCAATGACATCGGCTGCACTTCGGTAGGTTCCCAAGTAGCTATCTTTTTGACCGCCACCCAGCATTTCATTATTCCATTCACCAAATTTACCGGGTACTTCATTGTAAATACCGATTGATGAAATCCAGATTAACGGTTTAACAGCGTATTTTTCCATCAAACTGACAATATTTTTCGCTTGCTGTGTAATTTCAGGATTACGTAAATTAGCGTAAACAATATCTGCACGTTCAATTGCCGGTTCAAGGTCACCGATGTTTAAAACATCCCCCTTAATAATTGTTTCACGCCTCTTATCGACAACATCTATATTTTGTGGGTGACGAGTAAATAGTAGTAACTTATCATCACCATTAGCTAATAATGCATCAATCGCATATCCAGCAATTTTTCCAGTTGCGCCAAGAATTAAAACTTCTTTTGCCATAACTTCTAACCTCCTCATAAATTCTACTTTTAGTATACCGTCTTCTTTATTGATTAAAAGTAAGCACTTTTAAGTAAGGTAGTTACATCCGAGTAAGATATTATTGATAGCCAGGCGATTGGCTGTTTTTAATTTTTTGTGTATTTTTCGCCCCACTGATTAATTGACTTAATTATCGGAATTAAACTTTCTCCTACCTCTGTTAAAGTATATTCAGTCTTAAGAGGAACTTCTGAATATACTTGTTTCTGAATAATTCCCGCCTTTTCTAGGTCTTTTAATTGAAGCGCCAGCAGTCGTTTTGAACAATCGGGAATCAATTTCTGTAATTCTGAAAAATGACATGGTCCATGCGTACTAATTTGATATATGATTACGCTTTTCCACTTTCCATTTATTAACTTAAGCGTATTTTCGATGGGACAATCTTTTCTTACCATTTTTACCCCTTTCACTGGTGAAATAAAATTCACTTCTTGTATCTTTTTAATTTTAGGTTACTATTAGTAAGTAAACAAAAGCGAATATATGGGAGTGATTTTTATGAATTCACAATTTAACACTTTTGCGGCAAAGCGACGTTCAATCTATGCTCTTGGCAATAACCTTTCACAAACGCCAGAAGAGATTTTTGATTTAGTAAAAGAAACAATTAAAAATTCACCAACCGCATTCAACAGTCAAACAGTCCGCGCAGTCATTTTATTTGGTCAATCATCTGACAAAGTATGGGACATCGTTGAAGATACCCTGCATAAGATTGTGAAGGATCCTAATGCTTTTGCAAAAACCAAGGAAAAAATTGCTGCTTTTAGGGCTGGTTACGGAACCATCCTCTATTTTACAGATACTGCAATTGTGCACCAATTAGAAAATGATTACCCATCATATGCTGATAATTTTGCTAACTGGGCTGAACAAGGCCTCGGGGGAGCACAACAAGCTGTCTGGACCGCTCTCGCTGAAAATGGGATTGGTGCTAGTCTTCAACATTATAACCCATTAATCGATGATGCTATCCATCAAACATTTAATATCCCCGCTAATTGGCAATTACGTGCTGAAATGCCATTTGGGTCGATTGAAGCTGCAGCTGGAGAAAAGACACATCTTAATGACGAAGAAATGTTTAAATTAATTAAGTGATCCTGTTTTTCTTTACCTCCAATAACGTTATATAATTAAGTAGAGACGCTAAAGGAGGTATTTCGATGGAACAACACCCGAAAATGTATAATACAGGCGCCGATTATGCTCTATCAATTATTGGCGGCAAATGGAAATCAGTCATTCTCTACCTTTTAGCTGGTCACCCCCGCCGAACTAGTGAGCTTGTTAAGCAATTAGGTACCTCGTATAAGGTATTAAGTGACCAACTTCGGGAAATGACGGATGCTGGTCTCGTTGTCCGCAAAAGTTTTAATACTATTCCTCCCCATGTCGAATATCGCCTAACTGCTGAGGGTGAAAATCTTTATGCCGCCCTCCGCTACCTTAACTACTGGGGTGAAAATCGGGCAAGAATAACCGGTGATGCTAAAATTATGTGTACCGACGAAATGAAACAAAGCGGTGATGATGGTTTGTGCGTTATCACTAAAAAGCACCTTAATCATTGGAAACAAGAAATTGTAAAAAGCAAGGACTGAGAGATACTTCTATCTGAGTTCTTGCTTTTTTGAATTATTTAGTTTAAATGCTAACCACATAACGAACAAAATCATATATCCGGCCAGAATAATATGGGTATTCATGACGATTGGGAAACTCTGAATACTGGTTTTACCTAGTGAAAGGGCACCAAAAATCTTGTTCATTCCTGCTGTGCCGGCGAAGATAAACAAGCTTCCCCACATTACTAACTGTGAAACTATCCCTGCAATTGATGCATAGTAATAATTGACAATTAATGAAATATTATAATTATGAGTTGCCTTTTCGTAATCATTAATCACTATTTTACGTTCTGCACCCGCGAAGCTACGAATAATAAATATACCAATAAAATATGTTGGCAACCAGAACGTTAAAAGAATACCGATTATTATCATTACTAAATTAATTTGATAATTTTCAAAATGAAACAAGCGGTGAGTTTGCTTCACGAGTATGCCGCCAAATACAAATGCGAATAAATAAGCTATGATCGTCCATGAATACATTTTTGTTCCATACAAAGCGCCAATAAAAATGGTGCTATATAAGGTCCAATATTGACCACAGACACCATATAACATTATTCGCTGCCGTAAATGATTCGGATACTGAAGCAATTGACGATGGTTTAAGATCAACACAAGAATCATTGTAATAAGGAAAATTAACAAAAGCGCGCTTCCCCATTCAAGAGGCTGGCCAATTCCTAAGCTTCTTCCTAAGCGCAACAGTAGCATTGCCCCAAGTAACACTAATGCAAGTAAGTAATTAGCCCAGCGTAAATGAACGGGCCATGGGTGGACTGCGCGTGGGGTGTCCCAAATAGATGCCATCGCACAGAGAGTAACAACGAGCATTAAAGCAAAACTAATTGCAGGAGTCTTTATTTCAACTACTATTCCCACAGCAACTAAAACGATCACCAGCTGAAATATTGGTTTAAGCCGCTTCTTTTGAGGAAGCAGTCCTTGTTTCCTTAAGCGTCCCCGCTGATTAATTGCAGTTGGAAATAATCGAGAAGCAATTCCAGCTCCAACTCCAGATAAATCCCAAAAAACAGGCTGAAATCCACCAAACAGTCCTAATAAGTAGCCAATAACTCCACTATAAAGACCAATCCAAGCTAGACGCTGATAATCATATTCTAGGTCACGACAAAACAATAAAATTGTATGGCGAAAAGCATAAAAAATAGCGAACGGTAACGCACCTACAAAAATATCAGATTGTCCTTTAGTAAGCGAAATGTACACTATAAAGGGCATTAAATTTAATAATAAGCTACAAACACCCGTGAATTTTTCTAATCTTTTCATTTTTACTACTCCTAATGATGATCAATTGCGTCATTTAATTTCTTCCGATTTGCTAAGAATATAATAACAATTAGCGGAATGATGAATAACATTACCGGATAGAAGTATTTAACCGGCAAAGTGCTATCAATAATTCCACCGATAACCGGACCTAATGTCATTCCAATATCGAGTCCAAGGAAAAACGTCGAACTTGCTAATCCACGCTCAGTATCTGGCGCTAACATCATTGCTGTAGATTGACAAACAGAGTAAATAATCCCATAGCCAAATGCCATCCCCGCAGCTGCTAATCCCATTTCAATATTAGTCTTCATGACAGTTAGCATAATTAAGTAAAAGATGGTTGCAACCGTACTTAAAATTAGCCAAGGCTGAAAACGGACCGTGTCAAACTGATTCCGTAAAAACAACCGACTTAGTAAAAGAACTACTGCATAAATTAAGAAGTAGGCACCAACAGCAATTGATAAATGTCGCTGCTCGGCATATTCAACAATATCTGCTTGCGTTGCAAAATAAGGAATAGCAAATAATGCCACGATCAACGCTACAGGAACCGCATCACGCTGGATAATTTTAATATGCAATTTTTTATTTTTATCTACTGGCTGTTTAATAACTGGGTTCGCACGATTGCCAACAAATTGAACCGTTATTACCACCATTAGTGCTGAAATGGCAGAAACAATAATTGCTGTCCGATAGCCAACTACCTTATATAAATTAATTGAAACAGCCGGCGCACATGCCATCGCTAAGGCGTTCATCAAGCCATAAAAGCTCATCGCTTCACCTACATGCTTAATTGGAACCAAGTAGGCTAACCACGTTGTCATACAAACGGTACATAGCACATATCCCATCCCATTAACTAGCCGAAACAGTAATAAAAGGCCACTATTAGGAGTTATTACATAGCCTAATACGCCTAGAAAACATAACGTACCCCCAATAAAAGATAAACGGTATTTTGAAAAGTGATCAGTTAAGTTACCAGCGATCGGCCGCAAGAACATCGCCACAATACTCATCATGCCGACAATGATCCCTGCAAAAGCGCTAGATGCTCCTAAATCTTGAGCATACCCATTAATTAACGGGTTGCAATACATATTACTAAACATAAAAAAGAATGAAGCCGCCATTACTAGCCGAACATCTTTTGAAAAAATTCTCTCTTTTTTTGCCATCAATTCTCCAGCTTTCTCTGCAATTATTACTGTTTAACTTCTACTTTCTATCATACAACCATTTTCAGTATATCCATAATTTCCCGGGAAATTAACAAAAAAAGAAACAGGTTTTTATTTCCTGTTCCTCAATATCCTCATAATATTCTATTTCATTACTGTAATGAATCCCACGCTGGTAAAATTGCTGGCTCGCTTGCAGCTACTTTCTTTACCCGATCACTAAGGTACTTTTTATTAATAACTGCCTCATAAGTATATTCTTCAAACCAATCTTGCGTCATAACAAAGTAACCATTATCACCGTTATCTTTGCCCCAACTATTTTCAATCTTCCACCGTGTTGGTTGGTCATTCACCATATCAAAGCCAGTCAATGTCATCGCATGTGAAACAACACCCTGTTTAGTTTCTAAACGATGCTTTTTATCCATTACAAAATCAACATCAAGCAGTTCTTCACGATGATATAGCTTGGCATCCATTAAACCTCGCTTACGATCCATTTGTTGGAGAACATCATTACCAACCCAAACAGTTTCGCCAGCCTTTAATTGCTTAATAGCCCCTTCTTGTAATTCTTCAAAAGGAACATTGACAAATTTAATTGGTAATCCGTCAACAACACTATCTTGGGCAGGCATTAAGTAACTACGATCCATTTCATGATCAGGAGCATTAGTAACTACAATATAATCATTTAAGTTTGTGTCAAAATATTCATGATAGAACTTCAATGGTGTCAAACCAAGGACCTGATGAAACTTTTTATCATCATCACGGTATTCAAGATCAAACTTTGCAGGCGGTTCACCAAATGAGTACGCTGCAATCTTATAAACGTCACCCATCATTCGCTCTTGTGCTTCTTGTAGTTCCTTTTCACTTGCATTTGTCTGAACCATTGTCCGCAATTCAAGCGCATCTTTACGCATCAAACTGTCAAACACTTCTGCAACATCTGAGGTATCCTTGGTATTATGGGTATCTGGCATTACATATTCAGGAACAACGCCATATTTTTCAATAATAGAAGCCGCATTAGCCCATTGTCCGCCATCATTTAATGCAAAACTAAAGTAGAAATCAACGGTGCGATCATGCAAGGGCTTGTCTGCTGTTGCAATAATCTTTTGGAAGAACATATTTGCCCGTTCAATTCGGTCCCAGAAAAACAAGTAATTTTGTGATAATTCAAAGTCCTTAAACTTATATTTTGTTGCAAATTTATGACGAAGTGTATTTAAGGCCGCAAATGACCAGCAACGTCCACTATGCCGTTGATTTGTTGGCTTACCAGTCTTAATTTCATAAGAAAATGCCCGATGAAGGCGTTCACTTGATGCCGGATCTTCACTTGACGCCTTAATTCCATTCTTTTGTATTGCCCGGGCAATAATTTCTGCATCCTTACGCGAATGAAATTCTTTCTTTAATTTTTCAACCATTTTTGAAGTTAAATCATGTTCTTCAGTCACAATAAATCCCTTCTTTGTATAAAATTTTCAAATGACTCATACACTATTAATGATACCGCACTTTATATAAAATTATTGAACTAACGGCCTCTTCCTTGCTTTTTATAATTGCTATTTCTTTTAGGCTTATAAAAAGTAAGCTATAATTATGTTAGTAAGTCATCTTTACTTATAAATTGTATCAATTGCGTTAAAATTTTATTTAGGAGGTCGATTTTATGAAAAAAGTATTTGTTGTCGGCGGTTCAGGTCGTGTTGCTACTGATTTAATCAAAGATTTGGTTGCTACTGGCAATGAGGTTACTGCCGGTGCTCGTCACCCAGAAAAAGTGATTAAACTAAATCATGTTACAGCTATCGAATTAAACTTGCATGACAGCGTTGAAAAAATTGCTGAATTAATGAAGGACGCAGATGCAGTTTACTTTGTTGCTGGTTCACGTGGCAAAGATCTGCTCCAAACAGATGCCATGGGTGCGGTTAAAACAATGCAAGCCGCCGAAAAAAATGGTATTAAGCGTTATATTATGCTAAGTTCCCTCTATGCTCTACAACCTGAAATGTGGTCCAAGATTCCATCATTAGCAGGCATTATGGACTACAATGTGGCGAAGTTCTTCGCTGATAATTACCTTGTCTCCAATACCAACTTAGATTACACCATCCTTCAACCAGCAAGTCTAGTTGAAGAACCTGGTACAGGTAAAATTCAAATTGGTGAAGGATCTGCTACCACTAACCCGATTCCAGATGTTGCACAAACTTTAGCAGATATTTTACAACATGACAACACAATTGGTCATGTAATCATGATGCGGAGCGGTAATACCCCTATTGAAGAAGCATTAGCTAAAATTTAAATTCATTTTACAGGTTGTCGGCCAGTCTGGAATGGCGTAAGATTGGTCTACAACTTTTTTCTATCTTAAAGTCAGGTAATAGTTTAGCTAATTTTTCTAATCAGCCGTATAATAAACATTAAAAACATATTAAGAAGGGGACCTTACGTATGGCAGAACTCGATCGTTTTTATAATACTTTTCAACCAGATCATTATGATGTCTTTATTGATGTTAATCGTGCAGAAAAAACAATTAATGGTAAGACGACAATCACTGGTAATGCAAGTACTCCTAAGATTGCAATTAACCAAAAGAATTTGCAGGTTACCAGTATTCAATCTAATGGTCAAGAATTAAACTTTAGTGTTGATAATGATGCTGAAGCGGTTTGGATTACCCTTCCTCAAACTGGCAAGGTAACTTTTACGGTTACTTATAATACCAAGCTGACTGATTCAATGATGGGAATCTATCCATCATATTACGAAGTTAACGGCGAGAAAAAGCAGATCATTGGGACACAGTTTGAAACAACTTTTGCACGACAGGCATTTCCTTGTGTTGATGAACCAGAAGCAAAGGCCACTTTTAGTTTAGCAATTAAATTTGATGAACATCCTGGCGAAACCATCATTGCTAACATGCCAGAAGATCACGTTGAAGATGGTGTCCACTACTTTGAACCAACTGTCCGAATGTCAACCTACCTCGTTGCGTTTGCTTTCGGTGAACTTCAAAGTAAAATGACTACAACTAAAAGCGGTGTTAAGGTCGGTGTCTTTGCCACTAAGGCTCACCAGCCAAAGGAACTTGACTTTGCGTTGGATATTGCTAAACGGGCAATTGATTTCTATGAAGACTTTTACCAAACACCGTACCCTCTTCCTCATTCATGGCAGTTAGCCTTACCAGACTTTTCTGCTGGGGCAATGGAAAACTGGGGATTGGTAACATACCGTGAAGCTTATTTGCTGCTCGATCCAGATAACACTTCTCTTGAAATGAAACAATTAGTCGCAACGGTCATCACACACGAATTAGCCCATCAATGGTTTGGTGATCTCGTCACAATGAAGTGGTGGGACGACTTATGGCTTAATGAAAGTTTTGCCAACATGATGGAGTACGTTGCTGTCGATGCCCTCCAACCCGACTGGCACATTTGGGAACTTTTCCAAACTTCAGAAGCCCCAATGGCATTACAGCGGGATGCTACTGATGGCGTTCAATCAGTTCACGTCAACGTTAATAACCCAGCTGAAATTGATGCCTTGTTCGATGGTGCTATTGTTTACGCAAAGGGCTCACGGATGTTGGTAATGGTCCGCGCCCTCCTAGGCGACAAGGCGTTGCGTGAAGGTCTTAAGAATTACTTTGCCGCTCATAAGTACAACAACGCAACCGGTGCTGACTTATGGAAGGCTCTCGGTGATGCATCAAAACTCAACATTGGTAAGATTATGAATTCGTGGCTTGAGCAACCAGGCTATCCCGTGGTAACCGCACAAATCGATCAAAACGGTGACTTAGTACTATCACAGAAACAATTCTTTATTGGTGACGGTAAAGATGTTGACCGTCAATGGCAGATTCCACTTAATAGTAACTATGATGCTGCACCACAAATTATGGCTGATAACTCTATTAATCTTGGTAATTATCAGTCATTGCGAGAAAGTAACGGTCATCCGTTCCGCCTAAATGTCGGCAACAACTCGCACTTTATTGTGAAATATGATGACACATTATTGGCTGATATCCTTGACCATACTGATGAATTAGACCCAATTTCACAACGGCAGCTTTTACAAGATCTACGTTTGCTTGCTCAAGGTCAACAAGTATCCTATGCTTCATTAATCCCATTGATGACTAAGTTTAAGGATAGCAAGTCATCAATTGTTAATGCAGAACTTTATCAAATCGCAAATAACTTAAAAATGTTTGCAACACCGGGGTCACCTGCAGAACAAGAACTGCGCCAATTCTTTGACTTCTTAAGCCAAGATCAAGTTGCGCGGCTTGGTTGGATGCCACAAGATGGTGAAAGCAATGATGATCAATTAACACGACCATATGTAATTAGTGCTTCGCTATATGCCCACAATACTGATTCAGTTTCCAAAGCACACCAGATTTTTACTGATTATCAAGATAAGCTTGAAAGTCTTTCGGCAGATATTCGTGGTTTTATCTTAAAGAATGAGGTTCAAAACTATGGCAGTGAATCACTCTTTAAGAAATTAGTTACTGCCTACCAGCAAACCGCTGATGCTAGTTATAAGCAAGACTTACGAATGGCAATCCCAAGTACAACTGACCCTGCGCTTATTAGTAAGGTTGTTAGTTACTTTGAAGATGCTAATGTTGTCAAACCACAAGATCTCCGTGCATGGTATCGGAGTCTCTTAGTTAACAATGCTGGACAACAAGCTGCTTGGAACTGGCTTCGCGACGAATGGCAATGGTTAAACGATACAGTTGGCGGTGATATGGAATTTGCAACGTTTATTACTGTAACTGCTGGTATTTTCCATACTTCTGAACGATTAAAAGAATTCAAGGATTTCTTTGAACCAAAACTTAATACCCCAGGCTTAACCCGTGAAATTAAAATGGATATCAAAGTAATTGAAAGTAAGGTTGCACTAGTTGAAAAAGAGCAAAATGCGGTAAATGAAATGATTGCCAAAAGTTTAAACTAAATAATATATCAAAAAAGGAACTATGACATTGAAATTGCTTGTTATAGTTCCTTTTTGTTTTACTTTTGCCATCATTTTTATTGTTTAATATCCGTACTTATCGTATACTTCAATTGTTGGGGTAGGAATCCCAGAGTCATTGTCCAGCGGAACGGAATGTGAACGTTGGAAGGAAGCTTTCGCGCTGCTTTGGTTTTCCGCATTCACCATAAACGGAAACGTCAATGTGTTCCCTGACAAATTTTTATAAGGGAGTGGATTGATGATGTCTACGTTATCTTTTACCGGACCACGGTTTACGACTAAGAACCTAACCTTAGCAGCGATGTTGATTGCTTTACAGGTTATATTGGAAAAACTCTCAATCGGTGATCCGTCAGTATTAAAATTTAGTTTCGGCTTTGTTGCAACTGCCCTTCTCGGGTACTGTCTCGGCCCATGGATCAGCGCCTGGGCAATGATCGTTGCAGATATAATTAGTAATACTATTCTTAGTTCAGGTAGTTTATTCTTCCCTGGTTTTACTTTATCGGCCTTCATTTCTGGAATAATTGCCGGAATGTTTTTATACCAGCAACGAATTAGTTGGCAGCGAGTATTAGTATATGAATTTTTTCAAATTTTGCTTACAAACGTGATTGGAACAACTCTCTGGCTCTACCTGATGAGTTTGAGTTCTAGTAGTAGCAGCCATACTTTTATGGCGTTATTATTTATCCGTCTTCCGAAAGAACTTATTACTTGGCCGATTGAATCACTGATTGTATTAGTCATTCTACGTCAAATATCTCGAATGAATTTAATTACAAAGAATCATGATTAGAAAAATGAAACCGACTGACATCGATAATATTATGACTGTTTGGCTAACAGCTAATTTAGAAGCTCATCCTTTTATCGACTCCAAATACTGGTATCAAAATGTCTCCGCTGTTAGAAATGCGATTCTGCAAGCAGAAGTTTATTGTTTTGTCGACAATCTTGATCAAGTTAATGGTTTTATTGGTCTCCAAGGAAGTTATATTGCGGGACTATTTGTCACTAAGCATTATCGATCGCAGCATATCGGAACCACGCTACTTAATATTGCTAAAGAAAAGCACCAGGTTTTAACCATAAATGTGTATATGAAAAACCAGGCAGCAATTAATTTTTACTGTCACAATGGCTTTAATATTACCAAGCATAGCGATATTGAAGCTGAAATGACATGGTCTAAGATAAAATAATTTAAATAAAGTATTGCATTTTAAAAGAATTAGGTTAAAATACAATTAACAAAATAAAAAAGCGATGAGAAAGAAGAGTAACTAGTTGTATTCGTTCAGTGAACCGATGATAGTGAGAAATCGGTCGACCCTACGCTAGTGAATAACACTTTCGCGAGTGCTGCCAACCCAAATGAGTTTACTTAAAGTAGGCTTGGCCGGATCTGGACCGTTACCTTACCAGCAGAGCATTATAGCGTGTTCTTGAGGAGGTCTAGATATTTCTAGACAATTTGGGTGGTACCGCGGAAAAAAGCCTTTCGTCCCTTAGTTTTAGGGAACGAAAGGCTTTTTTAATTCATTCCTAAATCTAATATTTAAGGAGTTGTCTATTATGGACTTAACTATTCCAGCGGATTACGATCCACGACTTTCAATTCGAGAAACAGAAGCAGCTATTCGTTATATTCGTGAAACATTCCAAGATGAATTTGGTAAAGAATTAAACCTTCAACGGATGTCAGCGCCGATGTTCGTTGAAAAAAGCACTGGACTAAACGATAACTTAAACGGCGTCGAACAACCGGTGTCTTTTGAAATGAAGGACATGCCTGGAGAAACAGTTGAAGTTGTTCATTCACTAGCCAAATGGAAACGTCTTGCGCTTAAACGGTACGGTTTTGGAATGCACGAAGGTCTTTACACCAACATGAACGCCATTCGTAAAGAAGAAGACCTTGATAACTTCCACTCAATTTATGTCGACCAATGGGACTGGGAAAAAGTTATTGCTAAAGAAGAACGAACGGAAGAAACATTAAAAGATACTGTCCGAACGATCTTCAAGGTGATTAAGCATATGGAACACGAGGTTTGGTATAAGTTTCCACAAGCCGTATACCACCTGCCTGATGAAATTCACTTTGTAACTACCCAAGAACTTGAAGATCGCTGGCCTGACTTAACCCCAATGGAACGTGAAGATAAGATTGCTAAAGAACTTGGCGCCGTCTTTGTAATGAAGATTGGTGATAAGTTAAAGCGCAGCGGTAAGCCTCACGATGGCCGGGCACCAGATTATGATGACTGGAGTTTAAACGGTGACATTATTTTCTGGTATGAACCTTTACAGCGGCGGATTGAAATCTCCAGTATGGGAATCCGGGTTAGTCCTGAGTCAATGAAGTATCAGCTCGAACAGGCTGGTGCAACTGATCGTGAAAAATTACCTTTCCATAAAATGTTGCTCAATGGCGAATTACCATATACAATTGGTGGAGGAATTGGTCAGTCACGCCTTTGCATGCTCCTACTTGGTAAGGCCCATGTTGGAGAAGTACAAGCAAGTATCTGGCCAGAAGATATGATTAAGAAGTGTGAAGCAGCACACATTCAGATTTTATAATTTAAGGGAGAGTATAGAAGTGGAAACTATTACAATTAGTCAAGCTCCTCAACACGTTGGGGAAACTGTTAAAATTGGTGTTTGGTTAACTGATAAGCGTTCAAGCGGTAAGATTGCATTCTTACAATTACGAGATGGAACCGGCTTTTTCCAAGGAATTATCCGAAAAAATGATGTTTCAGAAGAAAAATTTGATTCTGCAAAACATGATCTTCACCAAGAAACTAGTTTTTGGGTAACTGGTGAAATCGCTGAAGACAAGCGTTCAAAGTTTGGTTATGAAATCCATATCAAAGACTTTGAGATTGTGGGTGAAAGTGAAGAATACCCAATTGGTAACAAGGAACACGGTATTGACTTCTTACTTGACAATCGTCACTTATGGTTACGTTCACGCAAGCCATGGGCACTAATGCGGATTCGCAGCCGCGTTAAGCTTGCAACAATGGAATTCTTTGACAAGCATGGTTTCACCCAATTTGATGCTCCAATCTTAACTGGAAGTGCTCCTGAAGGTACTACTGAATTATTTGAAACAGATTACTTCGACCGGTCAGCCTACCTTTCACAATCCGGTCAATTATACGGTGAAGCTGGTGCGCTTGCACTTGGCCGTATCTACACTATGGGTCCTACTTTCCGGGCTGAAAAATCTAAGACCCGTCGTCACTTAATGGAATTCTGGATGATTGAACCAGAAATGGCTTGGATGCATGAGGATGAAAGCGAAGAAATTCAAGAACAATACGTCGCCTACCTAATCCAAGACTTAATTGACCACTGCGCAACTGAATTAGAAATGGTTGGCCGAAGCGTTGAAAGTTTGAAGCCATTTACTGAACTTCCTTACCCACGAATCACCTACAAAGAAGCGATTGAAATGCTTAAGAAAGGCGGCTTTGACGTTGAATACGGCGCTGATTTCGGTTCACCAGAAGAAACCTACCTTGCCGACCAATTCAAGAAGCCAGTCTTTATCAAGAATTATCCAAAAGAAATCAAAGCATTCTACATGCCACAAGACCCAGATGACGCTCGTCAAGTTATCTGTGCCGACTTGTTAGCACCAGAAGGCTACGGTGAAATCATCGGTGGTTCCGAACGTGCATATGACTACGAATACATCACTAGCAAGCTAGAAGAAAATGGTTTAAGCAAAGAAAACTATGGCTGGTATGATGACTTACGGAAGTACGGTTCAGTTCCTCACTCTGGATTTGGAATGGGTCTTGAACGATTCCTTGCTTGGATCACCCTTCAAGATCATATTCGGGAAAACATTCCGTTCCCACGGATGCTTAACCGGTTGAATCCATAAAAGGTAAAAATTGTCATGATAAATATTATTTTAGAATATCGGGCCTCTTTATTTACTAGTTAGAGGACTAAAGAGTTGAGATTTTTTCTCAGCTCTTTTTCTTTACTAAAAAGCCCCCTGGGTATCAGATGAATTGCTATTTCATCTATATACTCAGAGGGCTTTATAACATAAAGCTGTTCCGCTTTCCTTAGAAAAAATATATTCAATTACTAACTATTCTTCATCATAAAATCCAACAATTGGTACATAACTCGCTTATTTTCAGTAGGAACATCATGCGCAATAATCTCGGCACCCGTTTGATGCAAGTCATTATGGTCCAATGGGTATTGATCATCATTAACTGCAATCTCACGAACATTGTCTGGACCTGGCTCAAAGTGGAATTGGAGGCCAATTACGTTACCATTCATAATAAATCCTTGGTTCTTAACCAAATCGCTGCTAAATAACAGGTCTGCTTGGTCTGGAACTTCAAACATCTCTTCGTGCCAATGTAAAGCAGTTAACTTTTCAGGAATACCAGGAATAATATTATTCTTTAGGTATACTGGCGCCCATCCGACTTCCTTGTGAGGTGCTTTTTTAATCGCATATCCTAACGTTTTTGCAATCTGCTGTGCCCCATAACATGCTCCAAAAATAGGTTTATGGGCATCTAACAATTGCTGAATCAATACGCGCTCTTGCTTAATCCATGGTAAGTCATCATTAGGACTCATTGGCCCGCCAAGAATAATCAGCATATCGGTCTCAGTAGCTGTCGGAAGATTGCCAAACTGATATGGATGATAAATATACATCTCATGACCGTGATCCTGTGACCATTGCTGAATTGTTCCGGGTCCCTCATTAGGTGTATGTTGCAAAACATTGATTCTCATCGAATATCCTTTCCGTCGACGGCAATGTTGGGCTAGGTATCGCCTGCAAGTACCTAAGATATTATTGTTATACCATTATCACAATCGGTTAACAATGTATTTATTCCCAGTATTCCTCATATTTGCTGGACGCACCAGTAGAAGCATCAACGTCAGTATTTCCGTTATGTTCCCATTTAAAATTGAAGGTCGGCTGAGCATCGTTTTCAGTGTAATCAACCGTCACAATCATCCCTGAAAAGAACCACCCATCATCGAAATTAATATGGTAGCTGATCCCATCCTTTTCAGTTACAACTGTCGCATTATCTAAGTTATCTTCAACAGCATAACCCTGCTCTGGACTATGCTTAACATTATGCGGCTGAACTGTTTTACCATAAAGCTTTATCCCACTGCCACTTGTCAGATTCAAGTTCTTCTTAAACCACTGACTAGCATTATCTGTAATAATCAGTTGCATTTTAATCGCTCTCCTCTCAAGAACACTTACTAATAATAAGATACAATAATTAAATTATTAACTCAACAGCCAAAATAATAGCACCTACTATCAACACTAAACTAGTCCCAATAAATAAAATGTAGCGCCATACCTGTTGACGCACCTGTTTTACCTTTTGCTGGCGATATTGTGTAAGGATTGCCTTAATCCGTTGTTGGTTCTGTGGTTGAAAATCATGAGTAAGAAAACTTATTTCCCGTGATAGTTGGACCTTATTAAAAAACCACTTAACCTGTGAATAATGCGGCTTAATAAACTGACTCCTTGTTATCCACCGTGGATTACCGGTTCGGACCGGCAGAATTAAAATTCTAGTAACAATTGCTGGCTTTATTTTTGCTTTTCCTTCATGATAGTGCGAAACTGGTACATTTATTAATGCCCCTAGTAAAATATCTCGCCACTTCCCAGGATGATGCCGACGATGCTGATCTAATGGTTGTTGAAGATCACGGGCTAATTGATAGTTTCCTATCTTGCCGTCCATAAACTGTACTTGCACCCAATAGTACCATTGGTTAGAGTCGTGGGGCTTTTTTCGCCTTTTCACTTTTGGCTTTATTTCTTGATGATATAAAGCCCGTTTTGAAAATGACCAATTCCGTATATCCGGCTCTCTCATTAACTTTCCCCTTTTCCGTGATAATGCCACGTTAAATTGCTTGTGTTTATAAAAACTACAATTTAAAATAATAACAAAAATTGAATCATGGTGACTAAAATGACTAAAAAATTATTGCTTCTCTCCACCGGTGGCACAATTGCGTCAGTTGTGTCAGATGAAGGACTTGCTCCTGGAGAATCAGGGGAAGAATTAATCAAAATGCTCGGCCGACTTGAATATGATATTACTGTCCGCGATATTTTAGAATTAGATTCTTCAAATATTCAACCGGAAGAATGGAAAATTATTGCTGAGGCGATCTATGATCATCGAAACGATTATGATGGAATCGTTGTTTCGCACGGTACAGACACAATGGCTTACACTGCATCGATGCTGACGTTTATGCTTCAACACCTTAATATCCCCGTAGTCTTAACCGGAAGCCAAGTACCAATGAATGTGATTCTTAGTGACGCGCCTGATAATTTACGGCTAGCTTTCACAGCGGCAGCAAACTGTGCCCCTGGTGTCTATATCGCCTTTAACCGCAAAGTGATGCGTGGCTGCCGAAGTGTGAAGGTCCGGACAACCGCATTTGATGCTTTTGAAAGTGTTAATGTCCCACCAGTGGGCGAAGTAACCTCTGATGGTTTCTCCTTAAAAGACCACCGCATTCCTGAATCTGGCGAATGTCAGTTAAACACAAAGATCGACACCCACGTTTCACTAGTAAAACTTTTCCCCGGCTTTGATCCTGCCCTCCTCCATGCTATGGCTAAAAACGGTTGTCATGGTATCGTTATTGAGGCCTATGGATTGGGCGGAATGACCTCAATCCGTCGTAATATGGTAGCTGCCGTTGGTGAACTTATCCGCAATGGAATTCCAATCATCACGACTAGCCAGTGTCTTTACGAACGAAGCGATCTGACCAAGTATGAAGTTGGACGGTTAGCGTTGCTTGAGGGAGCTATTAGTGCTCGGGATATGACCTCTGAAAGTGCAATTGCCAAATTAATGTGGGGGTTAGGTCAGGGAATGGACGTTAAAGCCATTACTAACTTCTTCGATATGGATGTCGCTGGCGAAGTTACCCTCGACTAACCTTAAATTTTAATAACATAACAAGAAAGTCCTCTAGTACCCCATAAAAATGGCTGCTAGAGGACTCTTATTATTTCACTTTATATTAATTTTGCTTGATCTTACCACTGATAACATCACTATAAATTGGTGTTGGTAATCCAAATCCGCCACAAACAGGGACTAATTCGCCAGTGATATTGCGTGCCTCGTCACTTGCGAGAAATGCAACCGCATTAGCAATGTCTTCAGGCTCAACAAATTTGCCAAGCGGAACATTATTTAAGAACGTTTCCATAAAGTCCTTAGATAAATTCTTAATAGCGTCAGTATCAACCATTCCTGGTAAGACCGCGTTACAACGAATCTGTTGACGGGCATATTGAACAGCAATATTCCGTGTTAATGAATCAATGGCTGCTTTGGAGGTCGTATAAGCTAGACGCGAGACATCCGGTGTTGTTCCGGCAACCGAAGAAATATTAACAATGCTTCCGCCAGTTTTTTGTTTCATCATCTGTTCAACAGCGTAACGTGTACCGTAGTAGACACTACCAATATTTTCCTTAATAATGGCAAAGAATTTTTCTGGATCGCCAGTTGTCAGCGTTAAATCATGCGCAATATCAGTTGTTCCAAAATTATTAACTAGGATATCAATTCGACCAGCGTCTTTAACTACTTCATCGACCATTGGCTTATATGAACTAAAGTCAATCGCATTGTAAACTACCCGCCGATAGTGATCGTTTTCCGCATGCAGCTTATTAGTCAAATTAATGTCTTTATCACTATCACGAACTGCCATATAAACAATCGCACCATCTTCAACAAACTTTTTAACAATCGCAAAACCAATTCCGCGGCTACATGCCGTTACAATTGCAACTTTTCCTGTTAAATCGCTCATATCTGCACCTTCCTTAATTAATAAATTTATAACTGCTTACAGTTTCATTATATTGAATTCGTTTTCAAAACTTAAGGATAATGCATTATATTTAATTTTTAACAATATAATTAAAAAACTGAGAACAAATTTTGCTCCCAGTTTTCGATTTATTTGATAAAACGGTTAAGGATAACCATTCCAATAATTAGCAGTAGAATGGCTAAAGCATACAAGACAATTTCAACCGGATCACCATGCGTTGCGATTAGTCCCCGCAATAGCGCTGTAACTCCTAAACTCATCAAAAAGTTAACGGAAATATGACCATTGTGTTTAAGCGCTGAAATAATCATTGCTATAAATTCAAAGAATAGGAAGAAAACAATCACATCATCGAGGATTTTAAAATAAACATTCGCCAGGTTTAAAGTAAATAACTGCGTGCTGAGGTTGAATAATTCAATAAATAATACAACGCTCAAACATATACCTAACAGGGCCATCGCAATAATTGTCAGCAATTGCAAAAAACGACTAAATTTAACAATAAACTGATTAAACTTTTCCACTTTGATTCTCCATCAACCTAGCTAGAACCAACTACGAACCCAGTTAACCAACCGTGTCCACCAAGATTGGGCCTCTTGTTGAATAGCCTGACCATCTTTAGAATTCAAAAATTTCTTAGCTTTATTCATCATGTCGCCAGATGAATTCTTTACATTATTAATAGTATCAGTAACGTGTGAACTATAGTCTTTGCTAGAACTGATTGGCGAATTATTAAACTGAACTAAGGCATTAATAATTGGCTGCTCATAATTCTTGGTTTCATTATAAATATTACGAGCTTCTAGTTTTTGATTAAATGTTGTCTGAATATCATTTTGCGTTGGGGTATTTCCCTGTTTCTTTTGCTGGTTAATCTCTTTTGTTGTATCACCAACCGCAGCCATTAATTTCCCAGGGTACTTGCTGTCATCTTTATTTGCCTCAATCGCACTATTTGTAGCGGTCAGCATTTGGTTAGCTGATTGCGTGTTTTGCTCATTAAGACCAACTCCATCGGCCGCAATTGCTTTATAAACCCCTGTCAACGCCGATTCACCAGACACAGCACGATTAGCACTAACGGTAATTGTTACATCGGTCACTCCAGCCATCTGGGCAACCATTGCATATTGCTGGGCGGTAACTTTAGTGATGTTATCCTCACCATTAAATTTTTTGACATTAACCTTTATTCCAGAACCTGGATCGGTCGGAACAATTGCCACTGAACTAACCATTGCAGCATTAGTAGTTGACCCGTTAGGATTGATGTACTTCTGATAGTCGCTTGCCGTTGCTGTCAGGTTAGTAAAATTATCATCAACTGCTAAAACGTTATCCAGTTCACTCTTATCTGCAGCTCCTGCACCATATACAACATATGACTTATTAAGCGTATGCGTTTGAGTGCTATTACTACTTGAACTTTCACTATTTGTAGTTTCAGCTGCTAATACACTAGTCTGCGTAACCGGAACAGCTAATAGCGAAAATGCTAGCGTTGACGCAAGCAATATCTTTGTTAACTTTTTCGAGTGCATGTGTGTTCTCCTTTTTCACGAAATAAGCTATTTTAATAATAAAAAAATTGTCCTAAAAATACTAGTAATTTACTAACATCTTTAGAACAGTTTAATGATTAATTCGGCGTATTTATTCCAACGCTATTTCGGGAGTATAGTCGATCGTCCTTAACTAGTCGCAGCACTAAATCAGCAATCGAACTTATCGTTGCATATTGACCACCAAATGGCTGCCCTTTCTGTGTTATTACATAATTAATCGGTCCGCGCATAAACCAGCCGGGACGAATAATCGTATAATTAAGATCCGAAGCTTCAATTGCATCAGCTGCCTGACGATAAGGAATTAAAGCTGGCTTATGCTCCAAGTTGTTAGCTGTCCCGATTGAATTTGGAATCTCATTATAAATTCCCATTGAAGTAATAAAAATTAGCCGTGAAACATGATTACGATTCATTGCGGCAATTATTTGCTCAGCGTACACTCCTAAAGGACCACGCAGAGCTACAAAAACTGCGTCCTGATTAATCATTGCTTTATCAAGATCAGCAGCATTCATTACATTGCCTGCGATTATATTTTCCTGGGGGTGCGGATCAATTTGATTTGCAGAACGGGCAAATAGCGTTAAATGATAATCAGTATTCTTCAAGAATTTTTGGCGAACCGCGCTTCCAAGAGTCCCAGTTGCTCCGAGAATCAAGACATTTTTCATCATTATTTCTCCTCCAACTGTTTTTGTACTTCCTCCAACCACTGAATCTGACCCTGCGTACGTGATATTGCACGCATCAAGATTAAGTAGTGACCATAATTATTTTGAATCATCGTATCATTAGTAAAAAGTTTTTGGCGACGGCAACCTAAATAATTAAGTTCTTTCTTTAATAGTACCAATTGTTGGGAAATTAGTTCAGGAATCCGCTTATCATTCATATCTTTGATAAAAAATAATTTTAGCGAAAAAAGGTCTTCATGTACCGGCAACTCTGTAACTAATTGGTTTAGCCAATCGTCCAGCGTCTTTTTACCGGTTGCGGTTATTTCGTAATACTTTTCCTTGGCATTATCACTACTCGTTGAAACTTTAATCCACCCATCATTTACCATTCTTCTCAATTCAGGATAAATCTGACTGTGCGATGCTTTCCAAAAATCACCAATTTCAGTACTAAATTCCGCTGTAACTTCACGACCAATTATTTTTCCCACAAGAACTTAATTAGTGCCTTATTTACTTGGCTATTATCATGTAATTTACTGTGTTGAGCATTCTTACCATGAATTTCGATCTCCTGATAAGACTTAGCCCGGTCAGCAACAAGGTACTTCAATGATTTAGCAGAATTAACTGGCACATCTTCATCAGAATGACTGCCATCACCAACATCACCATAAATATTTAGAACCGCGGTATTCTTAGGAAAAGTTTGGCGCAATCCTAATAATCCACGATATGCAGAATCCTGTTGCTCCGGTTCACCGGTTTGCGCATCTACTTTGGCCTCAGCTTCACGCTCTCCAACTAACCCATTATAATGACCGGCAATTGCGACTAAGTGGGCGACTTTAGGCAACTTTTTATTATTCACATTATCATTAATGTAGTTAATAATCTCTAAGTTTCCCATTGAATGACCAACTAAGTTAATCTGCTTATAATGATGTTGTTTTTGCAAAGCAACTACTACATTTTTTACATAAGTCCCACCGTGACGATACCCTTGAGCGTAATCATCCTGGTAACCAGCCAATTTATTATCCTCTAAATTCACTTCAACAATCGGGTTAACTGCATTAGCTGGGATTTGGCGGTTAAAAGTAACATTCCCCTTCTTATCAACATTTGCCCGGACAATTGTTTTAGTAACTCCTGCGTCACGAGCAGCGTTCGCCATCTTTTCTTCTGCATGGGAACTACTACCCCAGCCATGGACAAAGATTGTTGGGGTTGATGATTGAACATAGCTGACTTTAGCATCTCCTCTATGAGTAAAGCCTACTAATCCAAGCGCAACTACTATTAAAGTTAAAAAAATATTTTTAGTAATTTTTTGCATTTATTTCTCCTTTGTTTTATTTAAATTCTCTTAACTACAAGTTTTTCTCATAACCATTCTCACTGCAAATTTTATTTCCTATTATGGTAATAATGTACATAATAAAGTACAATATAGTGTAAAGAATACGAAGGGAGTCCTTATAATGCCAATTGCTACTACTCAAAGTGATTTTCGTAACCATATTAAAGACTACTTAGATCAAGTAAATGACGAAAATCAAACAGTGCTAATTGCACGTTCTAATCAACGAGCTGCAGCTGTTATCTCACAAGAACAACTCAATACTCTTCTTGAAGCAGTTAATGCCAAGGAAGATTCGCTAAATTATGCAATCGCAAGAGATAAGCTAATAGAAATGCATGTATTACCCGATGACCCAATCGTTGAACCAACTGACGACTATTGGAATAGTTTTAAACCAAAGGATAACCGTAGTAAACAATGATGTATCAATATAAACCACGAAAATCATTTGAAAGAAGCTTAACTTATCTTGCACAACTCGATATAACAATTATTGATGAAGTAAAAGAAGCTATTTTTATCCTACTAGATGGTGATACCCTTCCAAACGATTTCCACGATCATGAACTTGAAGGAAATTATACCGGTTATCGTGAATTTCATCTTCGCGATACCCCTAAAGGACAACAACCAACTGAAACAAACGATATTGTTATTATTTACAAAATTGACAATCAAGATTTAGTGCTGGTTGCTGTTGATATTGATTCCCATAAAAAATTATTCTATGGTCGCTATCATAAGAAACGATAGATTGATCTATTAGAAGCATTGTAGTATTACAAATTAACATCAAAAGGCTACTGAGCTAATACATTCCTAGGTCGGTAGCTTTTTTAGGCTTTGAATCCAAGAATCAATTTGTCTTAAATTATTCAATATTGCGCCCTGATTACACTAGTATCACTAATTATTTCTCTCCAATTTCCTTAATTATTTTTGCTGGTACGCCGGCCACAACTGTATTAGCCGGAACATCTTTCGTCACAACCGCGCCTGCCGCAACAACAGCATTTTTACCAACTGTTATACCAGGTAAAATCGTTGAATTAGCACCCAGCCAAACATTTTCATCAATCAGCACCGGCTTCATCTCAACCTCGTGCCTTTTCTGCGGGTCTAACGGGTGATTTACTGAAATAATCGTTGCATTCGGACCAACTAAAACTTTATCAGCTAATGTAATCCCGCCAAGGTCAGTAAACATTACACCACTATTGATAAAGACGCCTTTCCCAATTCTTAAATTAGCACCGTAGTCACTACGAATTGGCAATCTTATTTCAACCGAATCATCAATCTGCTGACTAGTAATCTTGCCAATCACCTGCCGAATTTCTTTTTGTGAAGCTGCACTGCTATTCAATTGTTGAAGAAGGTCTTGGTTTTTTAAAGCAGTTTTAGTAATCTCCTTTATCTCTTTAAGATCTGCGTGTTGCATTAACATCCCTCGCCTTATTGATTTGTTATATTCATCATAACTACTCACGGTAAGAATGTTAAAGACTTATATTTTATAGTTAACTATAACTAAAAGGAATGGTAAGACTATAAATATAGCTACTGACCCGAAGAGCTTCCCAATCAGTAGCTATTAAATTATGCCAAGCTAAGGTTATCTACCCATGAATCGATTTGACCGGCATTATTTAACACGGCTCCTTGATTAACCTTAGTATCATAATTATTTTCTTTGATTGCCCTTTCAATAAAGCTTTGCGAACGATCATAATTAGTTCCGCCAGAAGTGGCAAAAAGTGCTAAGTTCTTACCATTGAGATCTAGCTTATCAATTAAATCAGCAATCATTCGGGGTGGAATCGCCCACCAGATCGGGTGTCCAATCACGATATTATCGTATCCTGAAATATCTGGAAAATCCTCTTTAACAGCTACTCGACTATTGTGATCGTGCTGTTCGATTGACGTCCGACTAGTTGAATCATGCCAATCGAGGTCTGCGGCAGTATATGGCTGAGCAGCATGAATTTCCGCAATATCGGCATCTAATTTTTGAGCAACCTTTTCTGCAATTTTCTTAGTCGTGTTTGTTGCAGAGTAGTATAAAACAAGGGTCTTTGCCATATAAAATCTCTCCTTAATCATTTTATCTCTTAAGAATATGGTTAGTATAAGACTTAAAGTATACTTTAAGTCAAGCACTAAAATTAATTTTCATTTTCGATTTTTGAAAACACTTCCATAAGCGGCATTGACTCTAAAACATTCTTTTCCGTTCCATCTTTAACTGCTTGGTCATAATATGCACATTTAAAGTCTAAAATTTGTAAGTTCTTTTGCATTTCTTCCATTCTATTAAGAAATCTTCGCCGAATTGCGTGAAATAATTTTTGACGTTCAACAATTGAATCATCACCCTGAGCAATTAGTCGCGTATAATCCTGAATTTCTTTAAGCGTTAAACCGGTCTTTTTCAAACATTCGATCACCCGGATTGTATCAATATCCCTTTGAGTAAACTTGCGGATTCCGCGAGAGCTTTTTTGTAAATAAGGTAAAAATTCCAGACTATCATAGTAACGAATCGTCGAACTAGGAAGTCCGGTTATCTTTGAAACTTCACCAATTGAGTACACTTTTTCTGTCGTTAGCATGAGAATCCTCCTCTACTTAAAGTTAGCTTTAATTTCTGATTATTATATCGCGCTAATTTTGAGTTTCAAACATTTACTGCCTTGCTTTTTTTACAGGGCTAATTTTAAAATAAACTCAAAATGCTTATATGGAGGATGCTTTATGATTCGTGCAATTGCTACCGATATTGACGGCACATTTCTGACAACTAACCGGACGTATGACCACCGGCTATTCAATACTGCTTTTCAGCTAATGCAGCAACGAAATGTTAAGTTTATTGTTGCTAGTGGTGATCAATATTACTTTCTTCGGTCACTTTTCCCAGACATTGCTAATCAGATTGCCTTTGTCGCTGAAAATGGTGTTTTAACGGTTGATCAAGGAGAAGAAATTGCCTGTGGTCAGTTAAAGATGAATGATGTTGAAGACATTATCGCCTATATTGATGCGATTCCCGATACTTACTACGTTGTTTGCGGCCGCCAATTTGCCTATGTTAAAGATACTATGCCTGAAAAATTCAAACAGGGGCTTCATCGCTTCTATACACGTACCAAGGTCGTTAAAGATTTTTCGTCCCTCAATGACAAAATCTTTAAATTTGCCCTAGTCGTCCCGCCAGCAAACATGCGGACAATCGCACATAACATCAACACTAGATTTGCGGGAATTATCCGTGCAACTGCTAGTGGTAATGGCGCAATTGATTTAATCATTCCAGAAATGGATAAATCATACGGGTTAAAAAAGTTACTCAATCGTTGGCAAATTTCACCAACCGATTTAGTGGTCTTTGGCGATGGTGAAAATGATCTTGAGATGTTTGACCTCGCTGGTACAAGTTACGCCATGGAAAACGCACCGACAAACGTCAAGAAAGCAGCTACTCATATAATTGGAACTAATGATGATCAAGCGGTGTTACACGAGATAAATAGATTGCTTAATTAGCTTACAAAAAAATGGCACCACTATTATGCGATGCCATTAAGAAACGCTATTCAATTTAATTTACACTATAAATCCGTACTTCGGGGTCTGCTGACCATGTTGGCTTTAACCCTGGAAAAACATGTTGGGTAAACATTTCACTGTCGAGGTATGCCTTGGCTTGTTCAACACTATCAAAGCCATGAAGGACTTGGACATCTTCATCTCGAATTAAAAGATCCTTGGTTTCTGCACCGGGGATAGTCTTGAGGAACGGTTCACGGTAGTCTGTATAAACCTTTGCTGCAGCTGCCCGATTCTTCTCCGGAATTACCATTGTTACTTGTAAATATGCTTTAACTGCCATTTTATTTCCTCCTCAAATCAATTAATTTACAATTTTGATAATAGTCGTTTACAATCAAAATTAATACGAATTCAAAAACGATTGAGCTACTAAATAATTTTTGAGGAAGGTCAGGTATGTATCAACGTAAAATACCAAAAGAATATTATTGTACTGTTGACTATGGATTAGATATCTTTGGTGGCAAGTGGAAGCCACGGATTCTCTGTATTCTTGGTCACGTTAATTCAATGCGCTACGGCGAACTAAAAGCACAAATGGAAAATATCTCAGACGCTGCTTTAGCAGATAGTCTCCATGAATTACAGCAGGCAGGAATTATTGAGCGTCGACAATATAATGAGATGCCGATTCGGGTCGAATACTCATTGACGGCTGAAGGTAAAAGCCTGATTCCGGTGCTTAATACGATTTCTAATTGGGCGATTAAGCATAGTGATACGGAAATATATACAGGGAAACATTTTGAGAAAGTGCATCGGGCAAAATTTGAGAATTAAAAATGACGGTACAGTTTTAATGCTGGATCGTCATTTTTCAGTTACTTTTCATAAAATAAACAACTGGATCTACAAAAAACTTCACGACTAGATAAATTATTTATTCAGCCTATGAAGTTATACGCATAACGTACACACTAGCAATTTTTCATTAGTCGTGCCTAAATATATTTACGAAATGCTTCATCACCAAGTTCTTGGCGTTTTTCATATAATTCTTTGGTAATCTTACCAGTAACATAACACATCCGATCACGATCATTATCAGTGACAGCCTTATAGATATCTTGAGCTACTTCCTCAGGCGATTCTAAATTATCTGTATCTGGCATTAACATTTCTGTTTGATTTTTTAGTAACTGATCAAATCCCGGCATTGCAGATGCCTCCATCTTAAAACCGGTCTTCACAACTCCTGGGACGATAATTTTTACCTGAATGCCAAAAGGCGCTAACTCATGGTAGAGCATTTCACATACTCCAGTCACCGCCCACTTATCTGCTGCATAAATACCATCTAGAGCTAATCCCATTTCCCCAACAAGGGAAGTGGTTGTCAAAATTAGCCCACTTTTCTTCTTTTTGAAATACGGGATAAATTTTTGGGTGACACGGATCATTCCCAGCAGGTTAGTGTTTAAAGACTTTTGCATGGTTTCTTCGGTCATATCCTCAAATCGTGACTTCATTCCATAGCCAGCATTATTGAACAGGACATCAACTTCATGCTTTTCGAGAACTGTTGAAACTGTCTTTGAGATTTGTTCAGGCTTCGTTACATCAAGTGGATAAATAAAAACATTTTGATAGGATGTTAATTCGGTTTCTTTTTCAGGTGAACGCATGGTAGCAATCACCGTCCACCCTTTTTCTGCAAATAATTTTGCTGTTGCTTTACCAATTCCAGATGACGAACCAACAATGAAAATTGTACTCATATTCACTACACTCCTTATCTTGAGATGGACGATTAAATTATTCACTGACCATAATTAATGACTTGATTGCTTCACGTTTGTCCATCGCTTCATATGCTTGTTGAATTTCATCAAGACTAAAACGCTTAGTGAAGACTTCTCCTGGATGAATTTTGCCTTTTAATACAGCATCAAGAAGAATAGCACGATCATAAGTAGTGACGGAAGCAATTCCTCCGCGGAGACCAACGTTCTTCCAGAAAAGTTGGTTGGACTTTGGTTCGGTTTGCGGAACGCCAACCCGGCCAATGACTGCACCAGGACAAGCAATCTGGCCAGCTTGGTCAATCGCGCTAGTGGCACCGACACATTCCAGCACAGCGTCAGCACCGGCATTTTCCTTGGTTAATGCTAGGACATCCTGCACTGTTTGATCTCCTTTTGTCGCTACAATATCGGTTGCACCGAATTCTCTACCTAATGCTGCTCGATCCTCGTGGTGGCTAAGCAAAATAATCTTTTCAGCACCCAAAAGCTTGGCACCAATCACACCACACAGACCAACAGCACCGTCACCAATAACTGCAACCGTGTCGCCTTCCTTTACCTCGGCACTCTTAGCGGCATGGAAGCCAGTAGCCATAACATCAGAAAGAGTTTGTAAGGATGCTAATTGGTCATCAGTATAATCTGCTGGAGTACCCGGAATTTTAACTAAGCCAGAGTTGGCTGGTTCGTACTTCATAAATTCTGCTTGGTAACCACCATTGGTACCTGGCTTCTGGTTTAGACAGTTGCCTTCAAAACCATTCAAGCAAGCAACACAGTGACCACAACCATGAGTAAACGGCACGATTACAAAGTCACCTGGCTTGATCTGGTCAACATCGTCACTGACACTTTCGACCACCCCGATGGCTTCATGGCCGACTAAGGAATTTGCTTGCCGTTTGGCAATTCCACGATACCACCATAAATCAGAGCCACAGACACTCGCACGGACTACTCGAATGATCGCTTGGTTATCACCATCAATTATTGGCTTGGGAACATCGTGAATTTCAACTTTTCCTGGTTCCACAAATACGGCTGCTTTCATTTATATCCGCTCCTTTAATGTTTTTTTGCATTGTATCAACTTAACAATTCTTACTATAAACCTTGAAGTCGACTATAAGGCAAGCAAAAATTTATCTAGTATGTATTTTAAGCATGCTTTTCAATTGCCGAAATTAATTCTTAAAATTAAGATAGTACAGAAACGAGGAGGAAGAAAAAATGAGTAAGCCATATATTATTTGCCATATGATGACTTCGGTTGATGGCCGAATTGACTGTGGAATGACTGCACAACTTCAAGGAAATAACACTTACTATTCAACACTTAATGAACTTAACGCCCCAACACGAATTAGTGGACGGGTAACCGCGCAAACTGAACTTTCTAACGGTCAATTACTTTCTAATAATGCTACCCCGATCGGTAAGGAAGTCTTTCATCAAAACACGGTTGCAGACGCCTATGAAATTGTGATGGACACCAAGGGACGAACTAGCTGGAGTGATGATCACGGCAGTTCCAAGCCACACCTCATCATTACTAGCGAACAAGCATCAACAGATTATTTAACTGATCTTGATAATAAGGGAATCTCTTGGATTGCGACCGGAAAAGAACAAATTAACCTCGCACGAGCCATGGAAATCTTGCGGAACAAATTTGGTGTCGAACGTCTGGCGATTGTTGGCGGTGGCAAAATCAATGGTGGTTTCCTTGAAGCCGGGCTGATTGACGAAATCAGTATTGTCATTGGGCCAGGTGCCGATGGACGGGTTAATCAACCAAGTTTATTTGACGGTCGCCCGGAGAATCAGCGACCAATTGATTTAAAGCTCAAAGCTGTTCAATCATTTGATGACGGCGCGGTTTGGTTGCGTTATTTAACTAAATAACTTGTTTAAAGAAAACTGTCCAAAATCAGCCAGTTTGGGACAGTTTAAATTTCCAAACTAAAAAAGCTTAGAACTACTTTTCAGTAATCCTAAGCTTTTATTATTCATCCAGCATCTTTTTCTTCTTCAACTCATAGTATTCTTCTTCATCTAAGAATGGCATCACGTGATCCTCAAAGTGGTCAAGCTTATAAGATAAGTAATTTAGCGTTTTATCAAGTTCATTCCGCTTAGCCAGCAAAACATCATACTGTTCCTTGACCAGTGACTTTTGGGCCTCGCGACTATCACTATGTTCACGATATAAACTAACAAAGTCAATCAATGATTCAACTGACATTCCCGCATTACGCATTGCCTTAATAAACAACGCCCATTTAATCTCATTTTCCGTATAATCACGGTAGCCACTGGCGTTACGAGGAACCTCTGGAATTAATCCGCTATTTTCCCAATATCGCAAGGTTTCTTTTGGAATATCCAATCGTTCACTTACTTCTTTGATATTCATCTACATTCCTCCTGTACCTTCTTTAATTCTAACACATCAAGCAATTTCTTCTTTCTCAACCATCTTTTCCATTTCATTAATGCAATCAGTTAAGCATTGATGGTCTTCCTTTAATTGGTTTAACTGCTCCTGAAGTAAAGATTGACGGGCAGGAATAGCTTTTTTACCTAACATTGCTAACTTAACATATTCGATTTGAAAATCAGGAGAAACATTCATCATATTTAATAATTTAGCATATTCTACCCACCGAATATCCGTATCAGTAAAAGTCCGCAAGCCATCACGATCGCGTGTAATTGGTGGAATCATACCAAGACGTTCCCAACGACGAATTGTATCGGTAGAAATTGACAGTTTCTCCGCTACTTGTTGAATGTTCATTGCATTGCTCCTTTTAACTTAATTCTTTAATCCATGCTGCTAAATCGTTCGATCCTTCATGAGCAGGTAAGACATTTAACTTCCCTGCCCATTCCTTAAATGTATCTTCATAGCCGTCTGCCATTCCAGCATCAGTGTAAAATGAAGCTACTTTACCGGGATAATTTTTAATTTGTTCAAGAAAAGTATGAACCGGTGTTGCAGGGGCACCTTGCCAGACAGGACTACCAACAAGAATCAAATCATATTGATCAGCATTTGGAATTTCACTCACTAATTTGGGATATTGGTTATTCTTAATCTGTTCGATCGCAATTTCATCAGTTTTATACATGTCGCGATCAAATGTGTCGGGTGCTACTTCAATCTTATACATATCAGCGTCAACTAATTGGGCTAGTTCTTCGGCAACTCCCTGAGTTCGTCCAGAACGTGAGTAAGTCGCAATTAATACTTTGTCCCCCCTTATTTGAATCTCTCATAACTATAAACCTTGCAGTTAACTTTAAGGCAAGAGCTTAATTTAAGCTTTTTAGCCACCGTTCAATTTGGTAACCTGCTCGATCGACTTTGTTACCGTCTATCACTAATGGTCTAAGTCCAACTAATTGATTTACTACCATTTCACTTCCTCCTTATGATTGATATTGTTAGTCACCCCTACTTTCTAGTTATTGTTCTGGAGAAGTCCATTTCGTTGTAAAAATCGTCGCAACTGTGCGTTGTTATTATCATAACGGAAGCCATTCTTAATAGTCGCTCCGTCAGCCTTGGCTAACCATTGGCGGTTGTTGCCACCATGTTGGAAAACCGATTAAAACTGTGTCATAGCGGTTTAGGTTAGGGATATTCCGTTTGATTGCCGGGTGGATATTTCTCCGCCGTTCACGAGCTACCCGTGCATAATTGTCATAGCCCTTAGGATAAGCTTTGGCACGTTGGAGACGCACAATATCAGCACCTATATCACGTTGAATTTGTCCAAAACCGATTACCATTACTAAGTATTGCCATTAAGGTGGAAATAATCCATCGATTCTGCAGTCGCATAACTAATCACTCCTTAAAAATTAATATTTTTAGATTGTGGATAGTATAGACCTTGGAGTCGACTACAAGGCAAGCAAATTCCTTTATAAAATCAAAGAGACCAGAAGTAATTTCTAGTCTCTAACTTAGATATAGTTTTTTTGTAGGTATTAATGAATGTCAATTATTATGAGTGGGGATTAACAAATAAGTAATTAATATACCGGTCGGTTGCTTCCTTGAGTATCAGGGTCTGCAATTCCTAGACTGTCATTGCTACCAAATGTTGGATCAGCAACGATCTTCAAGACAACATCAGCAATGCTTTGCCGAGAACCAGATACACCAACAAATTCATCATCTTTGTGAGTAATGGTGTACTTGACTTCATCACGATCGTTTAACCATGGTAAACGAAGAGTTGTGTAATCCAAGCCAGATTCAGCAGCGAGTTTGTCTGATATCACAGCAGCATTGTCATCAGTTACAGTACCGCCAAAGCAGGTATCTCGGTTCCACTTACCAAATTTGCCAGGGACTTCATCATAAATTCCAAGTAAGTTGGTCAAAATAAGCCGGTTAACACCATCTTTCTTCATTGCATCAATGATGTTGTGAGTTGGGCGGTTATGACCTGCATCATCATGGTCAATCACCGCGTTAAAAACCATATCTTGACCCTTAACTGCCTTTTCAACATCAGCAGGATTGTTTAAATCCCCTTCGATAATAGTAACTCGCGGATTATCAGCAAGATCACTCAGACGATTGCTGTTACGAAGCATTAAAGTTAATTTAACATCCTTAAATTGATCTTCATTCAAGATCCGGTTTTCAACGATTCGAGCGATTTGCCCATTAGCTGCTAAAATTGCTAATTTCAATTCTTATTTCCTCCTCAATTGATCTTAGTAGTAACGACGGTTCTTGTTAACCTTGGCAATTTCTGCCATCTTAACACCGTTGTTCAAAGTAAATGTTTCTTCCGCTTTATTTCACCTCATTATTTTTGATATCCTTTCAACGGTTTATATACTAATCCTTATAGTCGACTTTAAGGCAAGCCTTTTTTCTAAAAAAATTCTGGATAGGTATTTTACTTATACACCCATCCAGAATTTTAATATTGCATCATTATTTTCTGTCTTCAATTAATCATTAGCGTGCACATCGTATTGACTGAGCATTTCTTCAACGCCCGGTGCATCTGGATCGTGCATCCCCTTGCCTTTGTCTAAGGCGCGCATTTGATCCATTTCGGCGGAGTTCAATTCAAAGTCAAAGATTTCCATGTTGCTCTTGATCCGGGCTTCATGAACTGACTTTGGAAAGACCGTTACCCCTTCTTGATGTTCAAAGCGGAGGATAATTTGACCAGCGTCCTTACCATACTTTTCCGCCATCTTGGTAATGACTGATTCGTGAAAGAGATCTGCGTTTCCTTGGCCTAGTGGTGCCCAAGCTTCAAGGGCAACCCCATTCTTAGCCATGATTTGCCGCAATTCTTTTTGTTGGAAGTATGGGTTAAATTCAACTTGGTTAACTGCTGGCATTACGTCAAAGTTAGGAACAAACTTATTCCAAATCTTTGGTGTCATGTTAGAAACGCCAATTGAACGAATCTTACCAGCCTTTTGTGCTTCTTCAAGTGCTTTCCAAGCTTCATCGACCTTGCCGTATGGTTGGTGAATCAAGTACATATCCATGTAGTCCAAGCCAAGTTTCTTCAATGAAAGATCAATAGCCTTCTTGGCATCTTCATAAGCGTAGTCTTGAAGCCAAAGCTTAGAAGTTACCCAGATTTGATCACGAGGAATGCCACTATCCTTAATTGCCTTACCAACTTCCTGTTCATTAAAGTAGGCTGTTGCAGTATCAATATGCCGGTAACCAGCAGCTAAAGCCTCCTTAACTGCTTGGTAGGTTGTGCCATCAGCAGGGATTTGGAAAGTTCCGAAACCGAATGAAGGAATTTCATTACCGTCATTGAGTTTAAATGTTGGAATATTAGCCATAATTAAGCTCCTCCTTATTTTTCACTATCTTGCACTTGCTTCAAACTGGAACCAAAAATTTGTTCAATCGTCACTGGATCACGGTGATCAAAGAATTGACTTTCGTCCTTATCAAGGCTAGCCATCTTCTTCATATCATCATCTGATAATTCAAAATCAAAAACGTTAATATTTTCGGCCATCCGGTTCTGGTGAACAGACTTAGGAATGACTGTGATTCCACGTCGTAGGAGCCAGCGCAGGATTACTTGACCATTGCTCTTGCCGTATTTTGTAGCAATTTCCGCAATGGTTTCATTAGTAAAGATATTGTGTTTACCCTCCGCAAATGGTGCCCAGGCTTCAACGCGGACATCTTGACTTTGCGCAAATTTAACTTCGGCATCTTCTTGGTACCATGGGTTAACTTCGATTTGGTTAATAGCTGGCTTAACTGGCATTGTCAGCATTAAGTCTTGCAGCTGGTCAGCGTAGAAGTTAGAAACCCCGATTGCCCGAATCTTACCTTCTTTTTGCGCTTCTTCTAAGGCTCGCCATGCGCCCATTGTATCGCCGTATGGCTGGTGAAGCAGGTAAAGGTCCATGTAGTCTAACCCAAGCTTTTGCAGAGAAGTATCAATCCCCTTCTTAGCCCGTTCGTAGTTAAAATCAGAAACCCATAATTTAGAAGTAACAAAGATATCATCACGGTTAACTGAACTGTTTTTAATTGCCTTACCAACCGCTTCTTCATTTTGGTAAGCAGCCGCGGTATCAATTAAGCGGTAACCAGTTTCAATGGCATCCGTAACCGCTTGTTCGGCTTGAGATAAATCAGGAACTTGGAAAACCCCAAACCCAAGAGTTGGCATTTCGACACCGTTATTTAACTTTACTGTTGGGACATTATTTGACATTAGATTAACTTCCTTTCGTTTGTTTTTGTGATTGTCTATATCATAAGCGCCAAAAAACAAATTGAAAATTACTTGATTAGTATAGAAGCATACGCATTACGTATACTAAAAAACTAGATAGTTAAAATCCCAACCTCGCGAGAAGATTTATTTATTCAAGGCTTTAATTAAAAAAATTTCGCCGATATAATACTTTTACTGAAATAATGGAGGCAACAAAATGTATTATATTGAATTAGCGGTTGCAATTATCATGGAATTGCTTGGAACAAACTTAATGAAACTTTCCAATGGTTTTACTCATTTATGGTTTTCAATTGGGACTTTAGTTTCTTATGGGTTGTGTTTTTTCTTCCTTTCATTATCGCTTAAGGGAATCAAGCTGAACATTGCTTATGCTACATGGGGTGGTGCCGGGATTGTCCTTGCTGCTTTAGTTTCTTATTTTATTTTTCACGAGCAGACATCAGGACTACAAATTTTCGGAATTGCATTAATTGTGGTCGGCGTGATTATTGCTAACCTTGCTGGTGGACATTAATTACAGTAATTTTAAGGCACTAATGGTTAGAGTAGACTTATTAGTATCTTATTTTTTGAAGGTGGTTCTTATTAATGATTGATAATTACCTATTAGAAGAACTTGTCACGTTTGCCAAATATAAAACCCTCGCGAAAACAGCGGCCGAGTTGAATGTCACTCAGCCAACTGTTACGCGGGGGATGCAAAAATTAGAAGATGAATTGGGTGTTCAATTGTTTGATCGCCACCCCAACCGAATTACGTTAACCAAAACTGGCAAAATTGCAGCTGAAAAAGCCAACCAGCTTTTACAAGCTAACCAGCAATTTATTACTGAAATTAAGAACTACGCACAAAACCAGCAAGTTTTTAAAATCGCCAGTGTAGCGCCTGGTCCGCTAATTGTGTTAGAGCAAAATCTGACAAAACTAAACGCCAACATTGATATCGATGAAGCACTTCTTGACCAGAATAGTGTTGAAAAGTGTCTACTAAACCACCGATATTCAGTAATTATTACCAATTGTGAAATCCAGACTGATTTAATTGAATCCCGTTATCTTGGTCAGGAACACCTTTATGTTAACTTAGATCAGTTCATGTACCTAGCTAATCAACGACAGGTTACTTTTAAAGAATTAGCTGGATTCAGTTTTGTCGTCCTCAATGAAATTGGTCCATGGAAGCAAATCATTCAGAGTAATATTCCTAACGCAAAGTTTCTTTATCAAACCGAACATGACGCCCTGAGTGAATTAACCAAATATACTAATTTCCCCTTCTTTACAACGAACATTACTCAGCCGGATAATGTTTATGACACAACCGATACTGTTGCATTACCAATAACTGATAGTTCAGCAACAATGACTTTTTACGTAACCTATTTAAAAAGCCAACGAAGTACGATTGCTCCATTGGCGAAAAAAGTGGTTAGCGTTTGGCCTAAAAAATAATGTTCCTCGGTAATGATGGCAAATAGCGGCTTATTTTTTGTGAATGTGAAATTACTTTTACATTCAACGCTAGTTTTATAAAAGTGTAAAAGTAATTTCAAACTAACAAGAGATTAATAAACGATCCATTATTCAACAGCTGATTGATTAATGGATCATTTTTTGATATTACCTATTTTGCTAACCTCGTTTCATTTTTAAAATCGGGTATGGATTCCCTTGATCATCAAGTGGTGACCGTGAAACAACCTTAAAGCCCATGTGTTCATAGAAGCCACGAGCATTCGGATTCTGTTCATTAACTGCTAATTCGTCAATATGATATTGGGTCATTCCATATTGAAGTAGTTGACTGCCAATTCCCTTACCGCGTTCACTTGCCGCTACGAATAGCATTTCAAGTTTGGTGTCATTAATTCCCATCAATGCTTTAATTCGATCATTTTCAAGAGCAACGATTAGGTGTTGAACGCCACGAAAAGCCTGCGAAACATATTGTTTAATATCAGCAATCTCCTTGGGACTAAGAAACTGATGGGTTGCAGTAACCGAGCTTTCCCAGGTAGCAATCAGTTGCCTCATTTCATTATCACTAATTGTCGTTAATTCTTTGATTTTCACTTATTTTTCACTCCCTATTAAATCTTAATTCGGTAATTGAGTTGTTACTATAAGAACTGCATTTAATCTATCAGTGAAGTTTACAAACTTTATAATAATCGTTGCCTTATCCATGATAGTCAACTTCTTAGTTAGGATAAATTCTAAGATTTTTGTGTTTCTTTTTATCAAGTATCAATTCGCATATTATATACATGATTATTCTATGGTCTAATCTCTTTAAGCGCATTACCATGATATAATATTTAATGGATTGTAAGACAAGTTGGCAGTGCTTAATCTCTGGTTTGAAAAGATACAGAGGTGCTGCCAATGGAAGTAGTTAAATTTTGTTAGTAGTCATTGAGTTCATCTATGAAAGGTCTTCACCGTATGGGGTTTACTCCCTTTGATGGTTTCGCACATGTGCTCCAAGCAATGCACGGATTACCAGAAGGAGTCCAATATGCAAGCCTAGTGACCCTAGTCATTTTAGTTAGCATATTTGTTTGGGCTAGCGTTCATTTACATAAATAGGCCAAACAAAAACACCATCCTTAAGTTTAACGGCTTAGATGGTGTCTGATGTCATATCACTTAATGAGATTAGGCATTGTCAACAATACTTATTAATCTCGAAAGAGTCATGTTGCACCATGGCTCTTTTTATTTACAGTCTATTATAACATGGTCAAATATGGAAGTACACGGGCCAATATGGCTTATTGCGAACCAAACCAACCAAAAGTATTAATCAAGATAATACTCCAATACAAATAAAATTCCTTACTATTTCCTTACCAGAATTTCAAAAGTATAATTGTAAGGCAATAGTAAGGAGATGAGATATGATGGAATTACCAGTTCAAATTAATTTACGAATTACTAGTAAAAATCAAGTAACGATTCCCAAAACAGTCCGTAATTTTCTAAAGGTAAAACCATCTGACTCCATTGAATGGACCATTGATACTAATGGACAAGTTAGTGTAACAAAAGGCACTGCTGAGCTATGGGCCATGGTCAGTGAGCAAGAAAAAGAGTACGGTAATTTAAGTACGCCAGAGATTGACTGGGGAACGGATATAGAAAGTGACGATTTCGACTAATGAAATTAAATCAAGGAGATATTGTGTGGATCAACCTAAGTCCAGCAAAAGGTACAGAAACAAAGAAAAAACGTCCCTGCATTGTCATTAGTAATAATCAATACAATCGCTATTTCAACACCATTATTATTGTCCCGATTAGTTCATCTAAAAAATACCTTACTTTAGAAAAATACATTAAGTCACCACTTTTCCTAAATATCGAGAAAGACAATATTCAGGGAACAGCTTTACTTCAACATTTGCGAACAATTGATCCAGCAAAACAATCTAACGGTAAAGTTGTTGCTCGACTAACGCCAAATGAAATTAAAACTATTCACTCGGTAATTCAGCAATTTTTGTAAAATTAATATAAGGACAATGAATTAAAGCTTCAATTGACACATTTTACATGCCAATTGAAGCTTTTACTTTAAAATTTAACTTTCATTTCTGCAGTATTAAAAATTGCCCCAATAATAATCTGATCATTAGCCTGGTCTAATCGGTAAAAGATACCATAGCTATGACCAATTAAGATGCGGTAAGTCTGTTTCTTAAAGCCATACAGCTCAGTGACATCAGTTCCTATTCTAGGATAAGCACCAATTAATTTGATCTTCTTATCAATATGTGACGTAAATTGATGAATCTTGACGGCAGACAACTTTAATTCATCATGCCAATATAAAATCGCGCATTCTAGGGAATCGGCAAAGCTTGGTGTATATTTAATCTTCATCTTGTCCCCAGCCATACTTTCCAAAGCGCTTTTTCATGTCTTCTTCAGTGAGTAATTGATCGGACTTAAAGGACTGTTCAATCATTTTACGATCATGTTCAATATCAGCATCGCTCACAACTGGAGAATACTGAATTGTCCCGTTATCTAACAATTTAGGTTCAAATAATGCATTTTCACCGATCTTAAATTGCGCCGGAATTGTTAAAGTCATTGAAGTCCCCTGTTTTCGCGCTTTAACTGGTTTATATCTCATCACGCTCACCTCAAATATAATTATATCATAATTATATTTAGACCGTTTTTATCAATTTACCCAAGATGATAAGAAAATTAAAATTCATCTAACATTATTTGTTCTTCAATAAAGCGGTCAAAATACGGCAACATAAACTGCACATAGCCATAGCTTGTTGGCATAATAATTTGGTCATCAATTAATTTCCGTCGATAAAAAAAATATAACCGGGCTTCTTATCCATCTCACGGCCAATTTCCTGTGCTTTAACTTTTGGACGACTAATTTTTACCACCGCTTGCACAAATTGCCGTTCCTTTTCTATCATTTCGTGATAGACCTTATAATACAAATTCCGAAAAAGATCACTAATATACTGGTCTAAGATTCGATCAATTGTTTCTTTCGTAATTATATTGCTTCCCTGCTCACCGTTGACCATAAATCAATAATGTCTGAAATGGCGAGTTGTCACTATTTAATTCTGTAATGATCCGCTGGGAAAGAGAATTGCGATCAAGAAAAACACTCGGTACAGTCCCAAAGCTGGGGTTAAATGGATTATTTATCATTACCGCCCACCTCATTTTATAACTTTTTATAACTCTTTAAAAGTAATAAAAATAGGTGGCTAGTCTTTATGAGGAGAAATGATAAATTAGCGTGATTGATTGGCTGTTATCATAATCCTCTCATTACCAAAAAGTGGTCTACTAAACTAGCTCTTAAAAGCTGATTAGTAGACCATTTCTTTAAATCAATGCTCCATTGACAAACAGGTTAGTTAATGTATAACACGCGGAGTAGTTAATTTTCGTAATTCAGTCAGTTCAACCACTACTTCATCTGAGCACTCTTCAACAGTTTATCGAAGTGCCGGTAGAATTTTTCCTGGTCAGCCTTTGTAACCAATGTCAGTTCGCGACCTTCAGCACTTTTGTATGTCCGACCAGCGCCGCGTCCATTAACTTCAACCGCGGCCTTTTCTACCGTCGATTCAACAATTTCAGGGTATAAGCTCGACAAGGTCGTCAGCACGTCCCACAGGTAGTAGGTCGAGTCGGCTTCATCAGCTAAAACTAGCGAGTAGCCCTGCCCTACCAGGTCAAACGCTGGGTAACGCCGATTGGTTGCGAAGTGGCGCCGCAATTCTGGCGTTAATGGCAGCTCCTCGGTACTTTCCAAGCCGACCATCTGAATATCTAAATCAGAATCAAAGACCGTCTTGACCGCTTCGGGATCCCAAAAGGCATTCCATTCCGCGGTCCCGTCAAAACCAGGTTCATTGACGTTGCCATGACCATCTAAGCTGCCACCCATCCAGTACAGCTTATCAATGTTGTCCTGAAGTGACGGGTCAATCTCCAAGGCCCGGGCTAGGTCGGTCAGGGGACCCGTCATGACCAGGGTAACCGGAGAATCGGCCGCTTTAATCTTGTCCAGCATGTCCAGGTGAGCTGGTTTTGCCGCCTGCCTTGTTTCTACCTTTCCTGGTTCATTCAAAATCGGCAGGTCGTTAAACGAGAAGGAACTCAGCCGCCAGTTGGACGGAAACTGGTGGTGGGCACGTGAATCTGACTTAGCAACTTCCAGCTTGTCACCGCGCAGGTTGAAGCGATCAATAATCTTGCGCGCCGCCATGACGGCCGGGTCAACATAACAGTCTGCATCGATCACGCCGACCCCCAACAACTTAATGTCTGGTGCCCGCAATAGCAGCAACAGGGAAACCAAATCGTCAACGTTACCGTCATGATTAAAATAAATGTTCTTCAAGTTTAATTCCTCCTTTATGCTATTTACGATAATAGCATAAAAAGATAATTACGAACAAACTATTTTAGTTACTTTTTTATTATTCGTTTAGTAAACCTTTTTGACTTGTAACTGCTAATCAAGAGTTCGGTATTTTCAAACCAAAATATGGAGGATTTAGGCAGTATAAGCAAGGGTCTGAAAATTAACTCAGCTGTTTTAATCAACCCTAAATAAGCTCGCTCCGTATCAAAAGACAAAGGCCTAAAATCAGCTTATCAGCGAATTTCGGGTCTACGTATCGTTCTCATCTTTACCATTATTTCCGCTTATTCAATTTTGCGTTAATCTCTCGAACATCACGCTCTTGCTGGAGCCGAAGAACAATCCAAATAACCACGTAGGCAATTACGATTAACCACAACGACTGCAAAGTGATTCCCCAGTGATTGACGACAATCATAACTGCCACCAGGAGAACCGTAATTATAAAATGAACGATTAACGCCCCAAAATAGTTTAAGTCCGTTTGAAAGATAAATGTTGCCACACCAATTATTCCACTGATAACCATGACGCTGATAGTATTCAATGTCGTTGGTAACATCGGTTGAAAGTGAGTGGTTAAAAACACTAAGTACGTGGTTGACCCAATCGCCAACCCTTTTAAAAATCGTTTTAAAATTCTCTTCATCTGTAATCCCCACTACAAGCCTAAGTATTGCTTAATTACCGGTACGTACCGTCTACTAACCGTTGTTCTGACACCCGTCTCTAGTCTGGCTACTAACGTTCCCGAAAAGCCATTCTCGATTGCCTGTAAATAATCCATATTGATGATGGCAAAGCGCGAAATTTGGATAAAGTTAGGCGCTGTTAGCCGGGCGTGAATATCCTTCAATTTGCCCACCGACTTAATCACTTGAGCGGTAGTATAAAATGAGAGCTCATTTTGGTTGACTTCGACCATTACTAAGTCGGCTGTTTTAATAATCATAAAGCGGTCAGGCGTCTTGATTGGCAGCTCCTTTGCTGAGTTGCTCTCAAATGCTTTTAAATAATTAAGAAGGTGGTCAACGCGTGCCGTTTTAGCAGAACTCTCAACAATTACTGTAAGTTCTCCCGGCTCTAGGTCCGCCTCTTGAAACCGAACTTTCAATTTACGGAAACCTCCTGAATAAGTTAATGCTGCTTATATTTTAAATGATTAACGATAATTAGCAAACCAAGGCCAAGCAGACTTACGATTGTGACCAACAGCAGGTTTTGTGACAGTCCCAAAGAATGCTTAAACACCGTCAGCTTAATTCCTAAGTATTCATTGAGCTCTGGTCGAACTACTGCCGGAATTCGATTTCCAACCAGAAGCTCGCGAAAGCTGCTGGCAATATAAGAACTTGGAAAGGCCTTGACCAAATGGCGGCCAAACGCTGATAATGCGCCCACGGGTATGTAAGTGGCAATTGCAAACCCGATCCCAGTCCCAATCAAGGCCGACATTCGGTTAAAGACAACTTGGCTGTGAATAAATTCGATAATAATCTGGCAAAAGACGGTTGCAACAAGAGTGCCTAGCAGTGAAACTAGCAAGAGCTTACCGCCATCTTCCCATTTAATTGTCAAGTTATCAGTCGCTTTAAAGTAGACTGCCATGATGATAAAAGACACCAATTGCATAATCAAACTAATTAAAAAGGCACTGATAAAATAACTAATCGCAAGCTGCCACTGTTTCAGTGCTGTCATCCGAAAATCCTGATAGCGGTTGTCTTCCCGGTCGCTTACTAACTGCCCTAAGGCGCCAAAGGCCGTAGTGACCCCGGCAATTGTTAAAATACCACCCATCATCCAGGCATCTAAGACCTGGTTTGCATTAGCGACTCTTTGCCATTCTTGGACTAAATTCTCTTTCAGGAAACCAATATAAATAAAGAATGCAATCAGGGCTCCCAGTAATGACATCATGGCACCCATGCGGTTACGAAAGTATAGTTTGAGATTACGGTAAATTAAAGCTACCATTATTGAATCTCCTTTCCGGTAATGTTGACAAAGGCGTCATCTAGGTCGCCCTGCCGGTATTCAAAGTTTTCCAAGCTGCTCCGGTAATGGTCGAGGAGCGTCAGGGCTTGTTCATGGTCAATTCCGTTAATTTCATAACGCCGGTGGTCAACCAACTTGGCACCCTCTGGAGCCGTGTCATCTTTGAATGTCATCAGCAATAAATTCTGTGCGTATTGTTGTTTTAACTGTGTTGCCGAACCGGTCGCCAGCACTTTACCTTCTTCCAAAATATAAATTAGTTCTGCGTTACTGGCTTCTTCCAAGTAGTGGGTAGTCAGAAAAATCGTCAGCCCCTGCTCTTGCTGCAGTTTTCGCAAAAACTGCCAAATGACATTGCGCGTTTGAATGTCAAGACCTGTTGTTGGTTCGTCTAGAAACAGTAAATTGGGATGGTTTAATAGTGCCCGCGCAATATCAACCCGTCTTTTCTGACCACCGGACAGAGTTCCGTACCGCTGGTGAAGGAACTTAGTTAGCCCCATCATCTTTGCTAGGCTCTCAATCCAGTTTTGGTCAATGCCCTGGTACATTGCTGCCCGACTTTGTAAATTCTCGCTGATCGTTAAGTTATCATCCAGTACGCTATTCTGGAAAACAACGCCGATTTTTAAGCCCTTGGAGTAGGAAATGATTCCTCCAGTCGGTTTTAGCAGGCCCACCAGCATGTTAATGGTGGTTGATTTGCCAGCGCCGTTTGTTCCTAAGTACGCAACCAATGCTCCTTGGGGAATCGCTAAATCCAGCTGGTTGACAGCAATTTTGTTACCATACTTCTTAGTTAAATTTTTGGTTGTTATTAGCATTTCTCTCACCTCAGTTAGCATTGTATTAACTTTGGGTCACTAATACGTTCTTTTCTCAATGGGCGGTTAACATTGGCGGGTGAGTTGCTGATTTTCTTATCCCAAATTCAATTTGCAATCCCTACTATTCTCTGATATGATACTGGTAATTTAATAACAGGCGCTCAAGAACAGCGGGCGAAAAAATAAGAGCTGGATAAGGAAGCTAATTTCCTGTCCAGCTCTTTTTCTTTGAAAGGAGTTATTATGTCTCGTCAAAATAAGATTCTAATGGTGATTACCCTGCTTTGTGGGAGTTTCATCACTGCCTTTTCCGAAACTTTGCTTAATAATGGCCTGCCAACAATTATGGCTGAAGTTCACGTGAGCGAAATGACTGTTCAATGGCTTAGCACTGGTTACATGTTAGCCGCTGGAATCACCATGCCGCTCGCCGCCTATCTCACTAATTCGGTAAAATTAAGGACACTCTTTACCGCCACGATGACCATCTTTTTAGCGGGAACGGTTATTTCAGCATTTGCACCCAATTTTCCCCTACTATTGATTGGTCGACTAATTGAAGGAGTTGCAGTTGGCGTTAATATGCCGTTAATTCCTAATGTTCTTGCCTTGATTTTCTCGCCACGGCATCGAGGAACCGTAATGGGCCTTGCCGGAATTATTATTAACTTCGGACCGGCTGCCGGACCAACAGTTTCTGGAATTGTGGTTGATTACTTCAGTTGGCGAATGTTGTTTATTATTTTAATTCCGATCTGTATTCTCGTTCTGATTGCTACTCAATTATTCGTTAAAAACGTGATTCCATCCCAACCTTCTTCTATTGATGTTCTTTCCGTTTTAACTTCCATGGCGGGATTAGCAATATTGCTATATAGTCTAGGTCGCGTTGGCGAAACTGGACGATTAGACTGGCTAACTTTAGCTCTCCAGGTAGTCGGAATTGCTGTCATGATTTTCTTTGTTAAACGTCAACTCAAGCTTAAGAAGCCATTACTGGAAATGCGGGTCTTTAAGGCTCCTTCTTTCCGACTTGGCGCAATCCTGGCCCTCCTTAACACATCGTCCTTAATGGCAACTGAGCTAATGCTGCCACTCTTTAACCAGAACGTTCTAAAAGTCACACCAACTGTCTCCGGACTAATGCTAATCCCGAGTGCCCTTGTGATGATGGTGGCTTCACCGATCGCTGGACGGCTCTATGATCAAATTGGAATTAAGAAGGTCGCCTTTCTAGGTTTTGGGATCGGATTGCTAGCAACGATTCCAATGGCCTTCTACTCACCGACTACGAGTATATTTACCGTAACTGCCTTGTATGCATTACGTTGTGGAGGCCTTAACCTGGCATACTCACCAGTTAGCGTCTACGGTTTGAATGCTCTTTCCCAAGAATACGTTGTTTTCGGTAATACCCTGATGGTCAACATGAACCAAATTGCAGATGCCTTTGCTAATGCGATGGCTGCTACCTTGCAATCACTCGGCCAAAAACACGGCATCGCCCACAAGCTTTCAACATCAGTAGCGGCTCTCCAAGGCTTTCATTGGTCCTTTTGGTCGATCGCGGTTCTTAACATTATTGCCTTCTGTCTCTTGTTCAAACTTAAGAATCGTTCGACAGTTGAATTAAAGTAGTTAGAATTGCGTAGCCCGTTATGTATATGCGTTTAATTCACTTTTTGCATAGATAATTACTTAATATGAGTATTTCTTATTTTATTTCATCTAGTTTATAGTAAAGATAACTAAAGAGAACTTTGAAAGGAGTCTTTATCATGGCAAAAAAACAAACTGCTGGCCGCGATCAATTGGGTGATTTTGCCCCTAAATTTGCTGAATTAAACGATGATGTGCTATTTGGACAAGTATGGTCCCGAGAAAAGGAATTAAGTCCTCGTGATCGGAGTTTAATCACAGTTACCGCTTTAATCACTAAGGGTGCCTTTGAACAACTTCCTTACCATATGCAAACAGCAAAGAATAATGGGATTACAAAAGAAGAAATCGCAGAAGTTATTACTCAACTTGCCTTTTATGTTGGCTGGCCAAATGCCTGGTCAGCATTCAACGTTGCCAAGAAAGTTTGGGATGATTAATGTTTACAGACTGAGAATTAACTCAACAGAAAAACACCGAAAATCAGCTTGCCAGCCGATTTTCGGTGTTTTTCTCACTCTCTATGAAGTTACTGCTGTTTTGATTTCAACCAAAATGATAATACAAAACCGATTAAAGCAAAAATAAAGGAAGCTAAAAATGCGTATCGATACCCATAGTTAAGCTGCTCAGCCTGCAACAAATTGTTACCTGCTACGTGCTTACTACCAAAGGCAATAATCATCATTAATACTGCTGTTCCAAGTGAACCGGCAATCTGGCGAGCAGTCGATGCTGCAGCATTTCCATGAACATATAAGTCAATTGGTAACGCGTTAAGTCCTTCTGTGAACGTTGGCATCATTACAGTAGCAATTCCAATAATTCGGAAAGCATATGCTCCTGCAACAAGTAGCAAATTAGTCTCTGGAGTAAAAAATATCATCGGCATAGTCCCCAAAATAATAATAGCATAGCCGATTAATGAGAGTTTCTTAATACCGAATTTATCATATAGTCTTCCAGCAATCGGACCTGTTATTCCCTCCAAAATCGCTCCAGGTAAGAGCATCAGTCCAGCCTGAAATGCTGAAAGGCCATGAACTCGTTGTAAATATAGTGGTAAGACTAGCTCAACACTAAGTAATGCGATATTACTAATTGCACTTAAAATAGTCGTTAAATTAAAAGTATAATTCCTAAAAACGCTTAAATTCACCAATGGCTTTTCTAACTTTAATTGGCGCCAGCAGAAAAATACTAATACGACAAGCCCCATTATTGTAATAAAGCCATTTGTAAAATTAATTGTTCCCATATTGCCGATATCAGAGAAGCCATATAATAGCGCCCCAAAGCCAAGGCAAGATTCTACTACAGATAGCCAGTCAACTCTTTGTGTTCGATCAATCTTATTAACATTTTTAGCATTAAAAAGACTGATGACCAGTAGGATAATAGTTAAGGGAATTAAAATTCCAAATAACCATTTTAAACCTAAGTTATCAATGATCCATCCACCAACCGTTGGACCTAGAGCTGGACCAAATGCAATCACCAAGCCAATTATTCCCATAATAAAGCCTCGTTTTTCTTGAGGATAGAGTACGAGAACTACATTTTGAATTAAAGGAATCATTGCCCCGGCAGCGATCGCTTGAATTAATCGGCCAAGTAATAATAGCCAGAAATTACTTGCTAAGAAGCCGCAAGCTGAACCGAGTAAGAAAATCAGTAACAGGCTAATAAAAGTATGTTTAGTATTAAAACGGTGGAAAAACCATGCGGATAACGGAATCATTAATCCTGTCACAAGTTGGTAACCAGTGCTAACCCATTGCGCTATTGACTGGCTAACACTGTATTGATTAATAATTGTTGGTAAAGCATTGTTGAAAAATGTTTCAGTTAACATCATTATAAATGCTCCAAAGATTAATACTGCTACCATTTTTACTTTTTGCTTATTAGGTGTGTCAATTGTAATCATATGTTTTTTCTCCTTCTAAATGTAGCTAGCTACACTTTGATCTAAAAATAAAGCAGGTTATTGCAAATTATTAATCATCTGATGCAACACCTGCTGAAAAGTATCGTAATCTGACTTTTTAATATTATCTCGTAATCTTGATTCCATCTTCTTAGCTGGATCCCGGATTATCTTCAGATTTTCTTTCATAAATTGTTGTCCTTGAGTTGATAACATTAAAATAATTTGACGCCTGTCCTGATCACTTGTAGTTGTTTCAACTAAATTCAATGCAACCAATCGCCGAATTATTCCTCGCACAGTAGGGTGACTAATTTTGAACTTTAATTCAATCTCTTTTTGGGTTACCGTCTTTTGATGATCATATAAAAAGGCTAAAATTGAAATTTGGGTCCCTGTTAAGTTAATTCCATTGGCAACCAATTGGGCATTCATCTTTTTTTCAATCAAAATACTCAGAGTTTTGATTTGTGGTCCAATATAATCCTGTGTAAGTAGTTCTGTTGACTTCATTCTTTAGCATCCCCTCTCTCAATAACTGTAGCTTACTACATAATTTTGAATAATACAAGAAAAGCACATAATTTTACTCCATCCGTTTGGTTGCTTTTCTCTACTACTTATTTAAAATCCACCCTTTTTGATAGCGATTACTTTCCTTGCCCAATCAGTAAAACAAGTTCATACTAATAGTATCCTATTAGGCAAGGTGTCAATTATGAAAAAATTTAATTTATTTGCCCTTTTAATGCTTACTTCCCTAGCATTATTCTTGGCATCCGCACAACCAAAAATCAAAGCAGAGCCAGTTGATCGTCAGACCCAGAGTCAACTTCAAGACTACCTAAAATCACACCATATTAACGGCGTAATGTTGGTCAATGGTAAGGGAAGCAAGGCAGTCACGATAACAAATCGCGAAACCACCAATAAACGGGAAATTGTTACAGCAAACCAGCTCTTTCCAATTGCTTCTCTCCAAAAGATCATGACTGGAACCGCAATTTATCAATTAAAACAACAAAAACAGCTAACCTGGGATACCTCCTTGCACCGTTATTTCCCGCAAGTCGATGGTAGCGATGATATCACTATCCGTGAATTAATGAACCATACCAGCGGCCTCGTTAATAACGACCGTCCCCCATTTCCATTAAAGGGAGAAAAACAGCAAGTTGCTTATATGCTAAAACATTTGCGGAATAATCATGTTCATACCTGGGATTACCAAGACGTAGACTATGAGATGTTGGCAGCGATCATTAGCAAGCAAACCCACTTGAGTTACAATGCTTATATTCATAAAACCTTTACCAAACCTCTCCATCTCCACCAAATTAAAGACTTTTCGGAAGTTAAGCAGAAAGAGGTTTCGCAGCCAATGGATTTCGCTGTTGATTGGCACCGGGTAACCATTACGACTTCTTCAGATTTTGGGGCAGGCAATCTTTTTATGTCGCCTAATAATTACTGGAAGTTTGTATATAATGATGTTCTGAGTAACCCTAAAATGATCCCTGCATTTTACCAACAAGCCAAAAATCAGGAAGTCGCTTATTTTGGCGGAGTATATTTTGATGGCGATATTATCCGCGCTAATGGAAGTATCCCCGGCTACAACTGTTGCTTTGTCGCTAATTACAAGACAAAGAGAATGATAATGCTTTTTTCAAATAATATTGATTACCTAACCCTTAAATCAGCATCAGATGACATACTGCATAACTATATGGACGAATAATTAAAATAACGACTAAAAAATACCACCTGACAAACACAAATATTTGTCGGGTGGTATTTTCAATTACTCTCCTTTTAAAATTGACATTTAGTAATTTACTAAAAGTAATAGTATCATAATCGTATGCAATTAATCACTTACATTTCTGGATCAAAACCGTTTGCCATCATGACTTCGCGACGTGGGCGATCACCGTCAGAACCTGGCTTATCAACCCCGATCGAGTCACGAACGTCCTTCTCAGGACTGTTAATGAGACTAACCACATAAGCGGCCACACTCTTTCGCGAGATTTCAGTTCCTTTAAAGGCTTCGTCGTTATTATAGCTAGTTGTTTCGTAATCAACCTCATCATTATCAGTTAACCACGCTGGTCGAATAATCGTGTAATCCAGATCACTATCACTGATAATATCAGCGGCATCACGGTAAGTTTGTAAATAGCCAGGTAATGCCCGGGCATTCAATTCGCCAAACTTACCAGGAACTTCATCGTAAATTCCCAGTGAAGAAGTCCAAATCAGGCGCTTAACACCTAACTTATCCATTGCAGCAACTAGTTTTTTCGCTTGATCAACAACATTGCCAGCCAAACTTGCATAGACAATATCCTGTCCCTTGATTGCAACTTCGAGATCAGCGCTGCTAGTCGCATCCCCAACAATTACATTTTTATCTGTCAATTCTGGATCAAGTTTAGCCTTATTCCGTACAAACATCGTTAAATTAACATTTTCATCAGCCAAAAGCATCTTGTCAGCCCATTGAGCAATCCGACTGTTAGCACCAATAATTAAAATGTTCTTTGTCATAATAAAGACCTTCTTTCTTGAATTAATCCTTAATTGTCAAATATTGATCTAAGCTCATTCGTTCTGAACGGAACTTATTAATCTTGGCGTCTTTTGGATAGCCAAGCCCTATTCCCACGGCAAATAGGTAATCATCGCTAACCCCTAATACTTGGTGTAAATAACTTGGATTGAAAACAAACTCTTCAGCGGGAATTGAATCAATCCCCATATCTTTAGCTGCTAACATCAAAGTCTGACCAAAGGCGCCTAAATCATAAGTTGTCCATGGATTGATATTGCGTGGTAAAAGCAGGTAAGCAATTGCGGGGGCATTGAAAAGTTTTTCTGAATCGCGATACATATCATTTCCATCGGCACCCAAGAAATGATGAATACCACTAGACCATATCCGCAAGTTAGACTGACCTTGCTTTCCCATGCTTCCGCGGTGGAGGGATGGGAACTCAGAATGTTCTGCCCGTCCTGATTCATGGTATGATCGAATCTTTTCCAAACTATCGCCAGTCGCAATTACCACTTTCCAAGGCTGAGTATTGGCCCATGAAGGTGCTTTACCAGCAGTTTCAACAATTTTTTCAAGATCTTCTTTAGCAATTGGTTGGGACTTAAAATCACGAACTGAATGACGATTATTTACCGTATCAATAAATTCCATTTCTAATCCTCCATTCTTTCTTTAACGCATCTCTTACTTTATGTAAGTATAATAGTTCATGCTAAAAGAGAGCGGAAGTATTAAAATGTTATTAGCTAATAACTTTAGGTTAAAAGGATAATAGTAATGAATGACCAATTAACAACTTTCATCTCGGTAGCAGAAAATAAAAGCTTTAATAAGGCAGCTAATCAGCTGTTCATTTCTGCCCCTGCTGTCACTAAGCAGATCAACACTTTAGAGAAAAACATTCACGTCACCCTCTTTAATCGTACTCATAGCGGTGTTTCATTAACCCCAGCTGGTAAATCTTTCTATCAAGATGCAAAAAAATTAGTGGCAGCTTACACCCGATCCATTAGTCACGCCCAAGATTTAGCCGATGAAAAGCAAACACTAAAAATCGGTGTCGGCCCACTCGCAACTGGAGTCGGCACTAATAATCTATGGTTAGAAATTAGTCAAAAATACCCCCATATCACTTTTCAATTTATTCCCTGTTCATGCGCTTTAGGTAGTTTCAATGAATTTCTTGCGGGTATTAATAAAGACTTCGATTTAGTTTCGTCGGTGTATGACACTAACTTGCTACAGGCATATAACCTTGAGGCTACTGAATTAGACATTACCCCGTTAAAAATTTCCGTCCCGGTGCAGAATCCATTAAGTAATAATGAACGTCTAACCTTAAATGACTTAAAGGGACAGACCATTGCCCTAGCACCGCGAGGAGAATTTAATTGTTTTGACCAAGTAAGAGATGTGTTGGAAAAAGATCCAACTATTACGATTAAGGATATTAATAGCTTTGATATGCCGACTTTGAATTCATGCGTGGAAAATAATTGGCTGCTCTGCTCAGCTGAAGATTGGCAAACTGCCCACCCAATGCTCAAAGCTAAAACTGTTGGCTGGAACTTCACTGCCCCGTTCGGTTTAGTTTATGGAAAAAAGCATCGACAAGTTGTGGACACGATTGTTGATTTCGTGAACACAGTAATTCGTTAAAAATAAGGTTCCATTTACACTGTTTGTGTAGACGGAACCTTATTCTTTGTTATTTAAAGCTGATAGTCTGACTAGCCTAGCCATTTGGGGATTTTTTTCGGTAAAAAAACAAGATTAGTAATCCTATTACTATACATGCTACTGCTCCCGGCCATAGATCTGCCCGAATGATTAAAATAAACACGGCATATGAGATTAGTGCTATTCCTGCTAAGTAGCTATATTTTTTATTTAAGCAACTAATCAACCATAATATTGCACAAAGCAAGGAAGATGTGAAACCAATAACGCTTTTATTATATGTATCGTATACACAAGCAATAGAAAGTACTAATATTACAATTATATTCCACTTATTCTTCTTAATAAATTCTTCCATGATCATTATAGAATATACTCTTACCCCCTGAAATAAATTATAAGTAAACTAATGCAATTAAGAACAAAATCGCAGATACTAGCCACATGCTTGGAATTACTATAAAAAGTAATAATCCATAAAATATAAACCAGCTTAGCTAACACGAGTTGCGTCAATTGACCATTTAGTTTTAAAGCTCTTTCATTTTATCAAAAATTAGTATAAGTAAGCTATACCTATTATTTCCGTTAGCGGAACTTGGCTATTAAAATATTTCCACTAGTGCCACCTAATTTTTAGGGTTATTTCTATTAAATAATTCTTTTTACTGAAGTTCAGCTGAAACCAAAGCTGCGCCTAGTAGTAGAACACGTTACATTTAATGAAAAACTAGAAAAGTTATCGTTTGCGCTTATGTAGAAGAAGAAAAGATCCTCTCCAATGTTGCCAAACTTTTGATATCATTGATGATGTAATGAATGAACTTTTCAACAACTAGATAAAAAATAAGGAGGCATCCCCATGTTTGACGATATCTTAAAGTATAAAAAGTGGCCATTATGGAAGAGAATACTATACCTAATTCTAATGGCTTTACCTTTACCAATTAAATAATATTAGATTCATTCTCGCATTTTTCGCTGAATTTTCCTAAACATTCTATTAATTAAGATTCCTCGATTACATTTGATTAGTTGCTTTAACGCTTATTTAACATGTCGTCGTTATTCCGTAAGCGTCATCCTAATTTACACCTAATGCAAGGTCTAGGAATTTTAAGCAAGTGTCGATTAGCAGATAATAACATTTTTCACCACAAGCCCATATCTATACAAAACTCCCATCAGAATAGACACCGATAAATTAGATATTTCCGTGCCTGCTCTGATGGGAGCATATTATTGTTTACTTTTTTGCTGATGATGAAGACAAGTTATAATAACCGCCCATAATCATTCCATTCGCCAAACATCTTACCTTGCTCTGACTGATCGATTAATTTTGCTAGGCGTTTATCGAAGACAGCCCGATCTTTCTTTTTATCACGTTGGATACTATCAATTCGTACTCGCTGATAGAGTTTAGGAAATGATTGAAAGTTTTGCCAAGCTTGGGGATGATCATTAAAAGCCGCCTGAATATCCTTATCAATTTTAAATGAATCTTCGGACATATCTGGAAGTTCTTTACGTCCCGCATTAGTCATTAACCCTAATCGTTCGAGACGCCGACAACGCTCCTTATTTAGTTCTGACCACTGACTCCGTTTTGTACGAGGCGTAAATCGTTGCATATCAACCCCGTTAATCCGTTTATGGGTCGTATCAATCCAGCCAAAGCAAAGAACTTCTTCAACCGCATCTAAGTACCATAGCTGATTTTTCGGCTTATGCTTACCCTTTTTCGCTACCGTCCAACATTCAGATTTTTTATCATGGTTTTCCTCAAGCCATTGACGAAATTCTTCTCTAGTTGTGACATCTAAAATATTTTTCGGCTCCAAAAACATTCATCCCTTTAACTATTTGATTGCTCTTTATCTGATATTACTAAAGCGTTCCGAATTTATTAACCAGCGATTTTTAGGAACGGCAATATTGAACCGTTCGTGAATATACGCTGGATTACTTTTTTGCAAGTAGTCCTTTCCCCACTTATTCAGGGCATAAATAACTGGTCGCAGGCTCGCACCAAGGTTACTTAAACTATACTCCACGCACGGTGGCACCTCTGGATAAACATGTCGGTTGACTAACCCATCAGCTGCCATTTCCTTTAGGCTTTGTGTTAACATTTTTTGACTGATTCCCATTACGCTTCGCTTTAAATCGCTATAACGTTTAGGACCCGCAAGTAAATCCCGCATGATTAAAATTTTCCATTTACTACTTAATAAAGAAATCGTAACAGCGCACGGACAAATTTTATTAACATTACTTAGTGCGTCATTCATAAAATCTCTCCCTATCTCCCAATGAATCATTATTCCTACTTTTTAGTAACTATCCCACTTTAAAGTCGGTACTTACTAATTATTAGTTCCAACTATATAATAACACTCGACATTAACATAACGGAGGATTTTTATTATGGAATTTACAGAAACAGTCTTTAATCGTCACGCCACCCGCCATTTTACAAATCAGCAGTTAGGACAGGAGCAACTCATCTCAATCATCAATGTCGCCAAGCAGGCACCGTCCTGGGCAAATGATCAACCTTGGAAGGTAGTCATTGCTACGGGAAAAACACTTGATAAAATTAAAGAATCTCATTTCAATGCATCTAATCATAACCTACCAGCACACTCTGCTATTTCACCCCTTCATCGCACCGCAATGGGCTTGCAAGGACAAAAGAATGCCGCAAACCAGTCAAAAAGGCTCGCCTCTTTCCTTGGCGCACAAGAAAAGCAAGTGATTGATAATTCAGCGCATTTATTTAACGCAGCAGCAATTGTCTACCTCCTAGTACCAAAGGAGACCTCTTTCTGGTCAGCGTACGATCTCGGCGCCTTTGGACAAACATTAATGCTAGCAGCTAAAGATCAGAGAATTGATTCAATGCCTGCCTTTGAGTTTGTTAAGTATCCCAATAACTTATACTCAATCCTTAAAGTTAATGATGATTACCAGTTTGCCATCGGGATTGGTTTGGGGTATCAGGACAAAGATGCATTAATTAACCATTTTCGCTCAACACGGATGGATCCGACAGAGTTCTTAACAATTAGAAATTAAACGTTGGGGTTACTTTTTCTCTATTTCTAGTGTCGGCACATGTTAACATTAGATTGGCACCATTTGACGTTAAAATAACGTTCCTTACCTCATATAATAATGACAACATCAAACGAAAGATAACATTTGAGGAGGAAGTTATTATGTCAAACAAAACTGCTTTAATTACTGGTGCAACTGGTGGTCTTGGTAAAGAATTTGTCCGCATTCATGCAGAAAAAGGCGGCGACCTCGTCCTCGTTGGCCGAAATCCACAAAAGCTTGAACAGCTTCAACACGATGTCCAAAACAAATACCACGTTAAGGTAACAACGATTGCCGTTGATTTTACTGAATTTAATGCTGCGGAACAAATCTTTGGTGAATTGCAAAAAGCTAACATCCGAGTTGATTACCTAATTAACAACGCCGGACTTGGTGGACAAGGAACGTTCCTTGAGCGAACAATGGAACAGGACATCAACATGGCAAAAGTTAATATGATTGTTCCAACTAAATTAATGAAACTAATTCTTCCACAAATGGTAAAGCGTGGTAGTGGACGAGTACTTAATGTTTCATCTTTGGCCGCCTTAGTCCCTGGACCACTCCAAGCAGAATATTACGCAACAAAGGCCTACCTGACTTCCCTTAGTGATGCACTCTGGTACGAGTTAAAGGATACTGGAGTAACGTTAACCACTCTAATGCCCGGCGCCATGGAAACCGGCTTTGCTAAGGCGGGTGACTTAACTAATACCAAGATGTTTGCCAATGCCGTCAGTCCGAAAAAGGTTGCCGAGGAAGGCTATCAAGCGATGCTCAATGGTAAAATGAACGTATATACTGGTCTTCGCGGTTGGCAACAACCATTTGCTAGTATGATGCCAATGATGCCGAAAAAGGCAATGATGCGCTTTGTTGCAGATCAGCAATCAAATAACAAGAAATAGGTGATTGAGTGGAAAAATTTATTATTGATGGTCGGTATGGGCAATTACTGGCTGCTAACGGCGTTCAACCGCAAGAGGTTTTAACAAAAGCCAAACTACCAGTAGATACATTCGCACATGAGCGCCTAAGGCTAAGCGAATCTGAATATTTCGCCATGATTTCGGCAATTAACGATGTAACAGATGACCCCCTGCTCCCAACGAAACTTGTTGCCAGCGACCATATTGAAACATTTTCACCACCAATTTTTGCCGCTTATTGTAGTAAAAATGGCGAACAGTTCTTACAACGGCTTGCTCACTATAAGGCATTAATTTGTCCTGTTACATACCAAATAAAGCGAGAAAGAAAAATAACAACGGTTGCTCTTGTTACCTCAAACATCCATGAACCATTACCACCATTTTTTGTCAAAGGCGAGTTTGCGTTTATGGTTCAACTTCTTACAAAAGCTACAAAGGAAGTAATTAAACCACGCAAAATCACAACAACATTTAGTGAAAAGGATATTAGTATTCAGGATTACTTCGGCTTGAACTTTACTCTTGATACTAGCAATACCATTACTTTTAGCAATAGTGATCTACAAATACCGTTTGTCAGCGAAAATACTTCGATCCTTGAATATCTAGAGCCAGAATTAAAAAAGCGGCTTGCTGATTTGGATATCGATGATTCGTATGGTAAACGCGTTCGCAATGTCCTTGTTGAAATATTACCACGTGGTGAATTTTCAATTGAAGATGTTGCTCGGGCATTGGGAATTAGCAAACGAACCCTGCAAAGAAAGTTAAAAGGAGAAAACACTAATTTCCAACAACAATTGAATGCTACCCGTGAAATGTTAGCAAAAAATTACCTGCTAAACACCTCAATGACAACCGATGACATTGCTTTCTTATTAGCATATCAAGAAACTAATTCATTTTTGCGGGCATTTAATACTTGGACCGGTCTGAGTGTCCAAAAGTATCGCGAACAGCACAATTAGGCGCCTGACAAAAATTTAAACAAGATTATAAACGGGATATAGAATTTGACTTTACCAAATTCTATATCCCATTCTTTAATCTTTAACTATTTCCTTACTCGGCTTATCTTTAATAACCACAGAAATTCGCTAATCCCACAAAGAGCAAAACCAATCACTAAGCCAAAGTTACTTTGCATTCCATAAAATGAAATTCCCGTACCGATTAGGAAGATCATCAACATCACGCAATAATCTTTTAACTGTAATTTAACATCACGATGGTTATAAACGCCATTTGCCACAAGACATATATAGTATCCCAAAATACTGATCGACAATAATAGCCACAAATTCATCCGTGACACCTCTGATTCGGCAAGATAATCAAGCCCTGCCGTCATCGAAAGAAGAGCAATCACCATGAATACGTGAGAATACATTAGGACGAAACCGCGTGAACGCTGGTGGTGATTAATCAGCAGCTCGTCCTGAATAATATATGCACCAAACATTGTCACTAGTAGTACAAAAATTAATGCAGGAAACGGCTGAATTATCGAACCCTTGAAGTAGCGCGTAATATTAACTAACGATTCACCAAAAGTAATGATAATAATCAAGCCGAGCCGTTCTACTAAGTGCGGAAAATTCACGTTCTCTGGAACAAATTGTTTATACACAACTAATGGCATTAAAAAGCCAATCAAGCCACCTAATACACACAGGAAAATGCCGTAGTGATACCCGATTAGTAATCCACTTAATACAGCAATCAATTCTAATATTAAGGTTACTGCAAAGGCCCGGACATCATGATCGCGCATCGGCTGTTTCTCAGAGCCACAGAGGTACTGCCAAATTAAACCAGCAACTATTAGTACCACTGCCGAATTAAAAGTTCCAAATGTGACTGAACATTCAGTGTTGATATTATTAGCAAGATAGGTCATTGCATACATACTGATTAGCAAACCAATTGTATCAATGATGCGACTTTTGCCGAAGCGATTAATATATAATGCCTGATAAAGCCAAATCTGCATTACCATAATAACAACAAAAACAAATTCAATGTAATTAAATAGCGGAATCCCACCTGCAACGGGATGATGAATCATTGCGGTGATTTTAGAAATTGCATAGACAAAAATCAGGTCATAAAATAGTTCCAACATTGAAACCCGTTTAGCGATGATTTTTTGCAAAACGCTCCCCTCCTAATTTGATAAATAAAATTGTTAGATTACTCCTGTTAAGTTTATCAAATTACTAATAATCCGCAATAATTTCTCTTGTACCATATATAAAAGCGTTCAAGTAGTCATCAACACGATTACTTGAACGCTTATTTAATTATCTATTTATTTTTTAATGTTTCATATGAAACATTAAAAAATAATCAATTTACAAGCTTTTAAATTTAGTGGTCATTATCAACGCCTAGTACTTTTTTAGAAGTAGCATTAATATTTACTTCTTTAGTCTTATTGTTATCAGTGACTTTAACTTCCCAAACGCTCTTATTCTTTGTTTCCTGCTTCAATTCCCATTCAACGCCACTGCCTTTTTTAGCTGCTTTTTCAGCAATTGTATTTGCTTCATCGCGGCTGATCGCTTTACTTGGATCTAGTGAATATTTTTTATCGCCATTTTCTAGTTTTTCTGTTTTGCTAGAAATCACTTTCCCGTTTTTGGCGTTAACCTTAACTTTATACTCATTTGTGTTATCAAAGCCCTTTATTTTGTACACATATTGACCATGATCGGGTTCTAATTTAACTTCATTGATTTGCTTATCTTTATATTTCTCATTAAATTTATCGATTGCCGCTTGCTGATCAATTTTTATATCTGCCTTATTTGCCTTTTTTCGTTGAACTGCTGCAATTACATCTTCGTGGTGATCATGACTTGCCATTATTCCGAGCGTCCCACCAGCACCTAATAATAATCCGCCACAAATACTCATAGTTACAATCATCTTTTTAGTTAATTTTGTATGCTTCTTTTGCTGGGGATCATTTTGTTGGCTATTTTGATTTTTATCAGTTTTTTTATTCATTTTAACTAACTCCCTTCAAGGTTTTGCTTTAGCTTATAACTATATTTTATGGGGGAATCTCCTAAAAATAACCAAAATTAGGTGAAGGTATGATGAAAAAATCTTCATTTTTGTTGAGGAAGATAAATTGTAAAAATCGTTCCTTGTGGCTGATTAGACTGCACTTTAATTTCACCCTTATATTTTTCAACAATCTTTTTTACAATCGCTAAACCAATTCCAGAACCTGCAATGCGACTAGCATGTGACGTATCCTCTCTGAAAAAGCGTTCAAAAATTTTTTGCCGATTTTCTTTGGCAATACCGCAACCCTGGTCTATTACTTGGAACATAATTTGATTGTTTATTGAATGCAAACTAACTTTAATTATCGAATTAAGCGGTGAATACTTTGCCGCGTTTTCCAATACATTGTGAACAAGACTTTGCCAATCACCAGTTACTATTTGATATTCTAACCGTTCTGGCATATTCATAATGTATTTTCTTTTATATGCTCCTTGCAAGGAGGTTATTTCTGTCTTAATAATTGCTGGCAAATCAGTTAAGTCATGTGAATTTTTTGATTGATGTCCCTCTAATATCAATAACTCGTTTACCAAGCGTTGCATTCGATGTGCCTCTTGATCAATATATCCAATAGATTTCTTAATTAATTCTGGATGCGTATCACCATGGCGTTTAATTAAGTTTACGTGCCCTAAAATTCCTGCTAATGGTGTCTTCAATTCATGCGAAGCGTTAGTGATAAACTCCTTTTCACGTTGAATTGCTTGAAATTGACGTTCAAGTAACTCATTAAATGATTTAGCAACATTACTTACTTCAATAGGTTGTTCGGGAACGGTTAAAATTTGTAATTTGCTACTCTGCGGATTAATGTTGTTAGTTTGTAAACTCAAATTAGTTAATGGTTTAGTCCACCGATGTGCTAAGTGACGAATTAATGGAATTGATAGCAGAACTACTGCTAAATTAATTACAACCATTAATCCCAGTAACCAATTCGTTAATTTAACAAGGTCATCAACATTAATCGCAACTTTAACATAACTATTAGCCATCTTTTCCTGGCGCAGATAGTAAACTCCATGGTGTGTAATTCTTAAATTTTTAATTCTAATCCCTTGGTTATTAATTCGTTTAAAAATCTTATGTGCTTTATGCGTCCGAAATTTTTGATGATGGTCTGTAATTTCAATTGCATCGTCATCTTGGCGAGCAACATAAGCTTCTAATAGTTTTTCTCGATTACTACTAGTTGCCCAATCCTTTTCAATTGTCTCAATAATTTCATCTGCTTGATCGTCCGCATACTGATAGATCAAATGTCCTGCATTAATTACAAAAAGGATATTAATTATTGCCAAAGCTGTAATAAATAACGTAAGAAAGAGCCGTGTTAACTGACCAGCTGCCGTTATCGGATGGTTTTTTCTCATGATCGATCACCTAAAACATAGCCAATTCCCCTGACCGTTTTAATTAAATTACGATAATCACCTAGCTTATTTCGCAAAGCTCGAATATAAACATCCACGGTATTTGTTTGTCCATCAAATTCATAACCCCAGATTTGATTAAGCAGGTCATCCCGTGTCTGGACAACACCTGGATTTTTCATTAAAGAATACATAAGAGAAAATTCTTTGGGTGTCAAATGGACTTCTTGATCATTAACTAAAAATTGATGTTTTAACAGGTCTAATTTAAATGGCCCAAAACGATATAAGTGGGCTGATTTGTTTTCTCGTTTTAATCGGCGTAAGATCACCCGAATCCGTGCTAAGAGTTCTTCAATTTCAAATGGTTTCGTAATATAGTCATCTAACCCTTGGTCAAGTGCCATTCTGATATCGGACGTTTGACTTCTTGCAGTAATCATAATAACTGGCACATCACTTACCTTACGAATTCGGCGAAGGACCGTCAAACCATCGTACTCTGGCAACATCCAATCGAGTAAAATTAGCGTTATCTGTTCTTTATTGAATAGGTCTAATGCCATTTGACCATCCTTTGCGCAAATAACTTTGTATCCTTCTAGTTCTAATTCGGTAGTCATAAAGCTTGCTAAGCTTTCTTCGTCTTCAACCAATAAAATTGTCGTTGTGTCCATTCAATCACCCTCTCATTTTAATTCTAAAGAAATTAGCCTAATAATATAAGTTACCTAGTCTTAAGTTTAAATGTTATTCAAAATTTTAGCGAATATTAAGTTTTTCACTCAAATACCCTTTAAATTCATTTCATTTATGATAAAATGCTAACGTTAATAAATATCAACCAATTATATCGTTCGTAAATAGCGAACATTATAAGGGAGAATTAGAATGAATAACGACATCGAAAAAGTTTTATATACTCAAGAACAGATTGACCAACGAATCGACGAATTAGCAGCTACCCTCTCCGCTAAGTATCATGATGAATTTCCGGTTATTGTTCCAGTAATGACTGGTGCGATGATGTTCGCATCTGAATTAATGAAAAGACTTAATTTTAAGTTGAATATCGATTATGTTGATGTTTCCAGCTATGAAGATAGCTCTGAGTCATCAGGAAAAGTACGTTTATTGCGTGATCTTTCCCATAACGTTAGTGGCAGACCTGTTTTAATGATTGAAGACATTATTGATACCGGACATACTTTAGAGTTTTTAAATAAACTATTTGCTAGTCGTGGCGCAAAAAGTGTTGAGATTTGTTCACTTCTCGATAAACCGGAGCGACGGGAAGCCCCAGTAAAGATTGATTACCTTGGTTTTACCGTTCCTAATGAGTTTATTGTTGGCTACGGTCTTGACTACAATGGCCTTTACCGTAACCTTCCTTACGTTGGAGTATTAAAACGCTCCGTTTACGAAAAATAGAATTTTAAAAAGCTTGCGATCAAAATTCAGTCGCAAGCTTTTTATTAGCCTAAGTTTTTCTTAAAGAAACTATCAATCTTATCAAACGGAATGTAGTTATGATCGCCACCATCGTATAAATCAGTATGGGTTGCACCGGGCACAATCACTAATTCCTTGTTGTCACCCTTTAACTTCTTAAAGGTATCTTCACCCATGTAACGTGAGTGGGCTTTTTCACCATGAACAATCAAAACTGCATTCTTAAGATCTTCGGGGTGAACCAAGATCTTAGTATTCATCCAAGCTGGTTGACTCTGCAATACCCAGCCTTCATTGGAGTTAACGGAACGCTTATGGTAACCGCGCTTTGTCTTGTAGTAAGCACTGTATTGCTTAACAAAGTCTGGTTGATCATCAGGAGCTGGATAATCGTAGCAACCACCGGCTTTAGCTAAATTCTTTTTACCATATTCTTTAGTGCGTTGTTCAGCAATTTGCTTCTTGCTTGCATAACGGTCATCAGCATTTCCTTGATCAAAGTAACCCTTTGCTCCGATTCGTGGCATATCATACATTGTTACCGCAGCAGTCGCCTTAATCCGTGGATCAATGGCAGCAGCATTCAGGGAAATTCCTCCCCAACCACAGATACCAATAATTCCGATCTTTTCTGGATCAACATTATCTAAGTTACTCAAATAATCTACTGCTGCTTGATAGTCTTCGGTGTTAATATCTAACGAGAAGACATCACGCACATCTCCACCACTTTCACCAGTAAAGGAAGGATCAAAGGCAATTGTCAAGTATCCCCGTTCCGCCATCGTTTGAGCGTACAAGCCACTAGACTGTTCCTTGACTGCGCCAAAAGGTCCTGCCACCGCTAATGCCGGTAACTTACCTTCGTAATTCTTAGGTGTGTATTGGTCTGCTGCCAAAGTAATACCAAAGTGGTTAGTAAAAGTTACTTTTTTGTGATCAACTTTATCTCTTTTAGGAAATACCTTATCCCATTCTTGAGTTAAATGTAATTCTTGCATTATTATCTCTCCTCATATACGTATGAAATATTTTCTCCTGCTGGAATATTGTGAGTAATAATTGACCCAGCACTAATTACCGCATCAGTTCCAATATGAACATTCGGCAAAATAATTACGTTTCCACCAATTTTTACACCTGAATCGATGACAATCGGTCCGCTTTGGTTACCATCAACGGTTAATAGTGAAGTCGAAGAACTAATCTCAACATTATCACCAATCCTAATTCCGGCCTTATCTGCCATCGTGACATTGCAACTGACTGAAATGTTTTTGCCAAGTTTAATATTTCGACCATAGTCACTGTAAAACGGTAATAAAAACTGATTACTATCGTCTATCTGATAACCAAAAATTTCATTTAACAACTGCTTGATTTGTCGATCATTTAAACAAGACGTATTCAGATGCCGTAACAGCCGTTGATTCTGCTCTAATAATCGTTGATCCACTTTTAACTGCTTTGTAATTATCACTCACCTCCTTTAATTAACTGTCTTTATTATATTTTTCCTTTGTTATGATGTGAAATACTTATATAATATGATAAAAAATAGCTTTTAGTTATGGGAGAGGATTAAATGGAACTTCGGGTTTTACGTTACTTTCTCGCTGTCGCCCAACAGCGAAATATTACGAAAGCTGCTCGAGAACTACTAGTATCTCAACCAACATTATCAAAGCAGCTTGCAGATTTAGAAAGTGAACTTGGTGTCAAATTATTTATCCGCGGGCATCGACAAATTACCTTAACAGACGAAGGCGAGTATCTCCAAGCCCGTGCAAAAGAAATTATTCAACTTGCGGACCAAACAGCCACTAATATTCAAAATGAACAAGTTGTTACTGGAACACTCTCAATTGGTGCTGGCGAAAGTATTGGAATGCAGCGGATTATGGAAGTACTAAGCGGAATTATTCAGGACTATCCTGATGTTAAAATTCGGCTAGTCAGTGGCAATGCTGATGAAATGGAAACTGCATTAAAACACGGTACCATTGATTTTGCGGTCTTAATGGCTCACCGTAGTCTTGACAGTTACCATCATCTTCAATTACCGGAAACTGATCGGTGGGGATTAGCCATGCAAAAAGACGATCCCCTTGCTCAAAAAAATGTTATTGGACCTGCTGATCTTATTGGCCTCCCTCTTCTGGTATCCGAACAAGCTCTTGATGAACACCGCTTCCAAGATTGGTGGGGTAACGTAGGAAAAGAAATTAACATTATTGGTACTTACACGTTAGTTTTTAATGCGGAGTTAATGGTTAAACAAGGGAGTGCCTACATACTTACTTTCGATAATCTTCTTAACACTTCAAGCAATAGCGAACTCACCTTCCGTCCGCTTTCACCATCTATTTCTGAATCAACAAATATTATTTGGAAAAAGAATGTCACCCAATCTAAAGTGGCTAAGTTATTTACCCAGCGTTTATTAGCATCACTGGACTAGCAAGCCCTTTCTTTTAGGTTCCACCTGATATCATGCTATAGTTAAAGTAATAGCTTTAGCGGGAGGCGGGATTATGCAAGAGCTTGATTGGTGTTTACGAATGTTACTAGCAGCTTTGTGTGGCGGAATCATCGGCTTTGAGCGAAAAAGTAAAGCAAAAAATGCCGGAATTCGGACCCATGCATTAATCGCTTTAGGAGCTGCCCTTGTAATGATCGTTTCAAAATATGGTTTCTTTGACTTGCTCAAAATCACGCATAGTAACTGGGCAGTTGACCCTTCACGGATTGCTGCTCAAGTTGTTAGCGGAATTGGGTTTCTTGGTGCCGGAACTATTATTAACCGCCATGATCAGATAATTGATGGTTTAACGACGGCGGCTGGTATTTGGGTTACAGGAGCAATCGGCCTTGCATATGGAAGCGGACTCTATAGTATCGGTATTATTGGTACTGCTTGCGTCTTACTGGCTGAAATTTTGGGAAAGTATATCGACCAATTTGCTTTACGGCAAGGCAATGGCTTTTCATGCTTTATTTCATTGAATGGAACTATCAGTGACCTGCACATTATCATCGACGAATTAAATGATAAGTATTTCAAAGCACCGCTTAAATACGTGGTTTATAATTATGACAATGGCAAAGTAACCTGTCGGATTTTCGGCGAATTAAAATCAAGAGCATTGTCAGAAGAAGTCTTTGAAGACTTAGCAACAATGCAAAACGTTAATAACGTTGAACTTGAATAACATAACAAAAAGGTTCGCGGCACCCAATGCTACGAACCTTTTTGTTATCTAAGCGAATTACTGGATAATAATATATCCGCCTTGTGTATATTACAAAAGTTGCTGATATAGTGGCAGTAATTCCTTAATGGCGGTTAAAATATATTCTTCCATGTTCTCAACATCATCTCGTTTACGAAAAGCAAATTTACCAAGCAAAAAACTCGATTGTTGCGCTTCCTTATTGAATTGTTGTTGAATATCCTGATTGTCCAAATATTTTGCTAACGGTAGGTGGTCATCAAATTCCATCTCATCCTTATCCCAGAGATACCAATTAGTATTATCCAGATTCCGTGCCCATTGCGGTATTTTTGCTAACAATTGATTATATGCAGCTGGGGTTCCCTCACGTTGCTCACTTTTATAATGCTGAAACATTAAATAAATCTGCAGCTGCTTCCTATCAAGCATTACGCCAATACATGGATTAGCATTCGCCATTTCACTCAATCGATATGATGCCCAATAGTGATCACGTAAATTCCAACCATTAGTCCAACTTTCAACATGAACTTTGGCAAACTTGTTAGTTGGTAGTTGACTAGCGACTGTCTGATTTACTTTTTTCCATCCTTGCCAAACTGATTTAAAAGTATTCTTTAACTCCGCAACTTCTGCTGGGGAATGATTTTCTTTAATCTTCTTAAAAGAAAACTCCGGCTGGTCAAAAATCGCAAACATATCCTCTGATAATACTGTCATTTTATATCTCCTTTTTATCCAAGAATATCATAGCCACGACTTAAATAGGTTTTAGCCAACAAAGTTTAGCAAAATCATGTAAAAACCTGTCCCTACTAGAATCGATAACGGCATATTTCTTTTCCACAAATGGATAAACAACGTTACTAGCCCTGCAACTATTTCTAATAATGCCTTGCTAGGCTCGCTGAATGAAATGTTGCGGTAACAATAAATAACTAGTACACCCATAATGGCTGCCGGAAGGAATTTGCCAAGTTCTTCAAGATATGGCGATAATTCTTTTGACTGGTCAAAGATTAAAAATGGAATAAAGCGGGTTGCCATCGTCACAGCCGCCGCGATTAAAATTGAGATAATTTGTTCAGTTAATGTCATCTTTTCTCCTCATAATTAAATAGTTCAATGAAAATAGGACTACAAGCGTCACTAATGTTACTAATAAGAAAACATTTTTACTACAGAATAACAAACAAATAATGGCAAATACTAAGCCAATCAATGCATCCCGCTGAGTTCGCGCATTCTTTAATTGTTCAGTAAATAGGACGATGAAAAGAGCGGTCATTATAAAATCTAAGCCGGCTAGATTTAAATTAATCATTCCGCCAAGCAGACCGCCTAATCCAGCACCAACGACCCAACTAAAATAATTAAACGCGGTTACGTAGAAATAAACGTACGAGTGATCAAGGTTGTCGGGAATTTTTAGCGTCGCATTTAGGGAAAAAGACTCATCACACATTCCAAAAATCAGAATTGGCTTTAATTTGCCAGTATTGGAATATTTTTTCAACATGGTAATCCCATAAAAAATATGTCGGGAATTAACAAGTGCAGTTAAGACGAGGACTGTTAACGGCTGAAAACTCTGGACTAATAAGTTTCCAATGATAAATTCAACGGATCCTGCAAAAATAGTCGCAGCCATTAAAAGCGGGTATAAAAAATTAAAACCTAATTTATGCATATAAATGCCGTAACTTGCTCCTAAAAATAAAAAGCCAAGCATTACCGGACTGGTTTTATGAAAGGCATAACGTGCTTCATTTCTCATTCATGAATTCTCCCTTCTTAAAATTACTTGAATTTATTTTAAACAGGAGTATTTTATCCATACAAGCTATTAATTGTATGGATTACAATATTGGAGGTTAACTATGCCAATAAATGATTTTTCACACCACCAACTCACTTGGTATCCTGATAAAAGCAAACTTACTCGACCGATTTATAAGAGTCTCCTTAACCAACTAAAAACGGCTATTGAACAAGGAAGATTAACTCCTGGCACAAAGCTACCGCCACAACGGGAACTAGCCGATTATCTCGACATTAACTTCACTACCGTTACCCGTACTTATAAACTAAGCGCGCAGCTGGGCCTAACCTATGGAATTCACGGCAAGGGAACCTTTGTTAATTCTAATGGTATTGACCCACTAACTGCTTCACCATTGACGCGAACCATCGATCTTGGCTTTGTCGCTTCATTTGAGCAAACCAATTACCTGCTTGATAACATCCTTAACAACACTGTTAAACAAGGGTCAGCACACCTTTTAACCTATGATTCACCAACTGGACGTGCAATTGATAAGGAGGCTTTTCGTAATTATGTGAACTGGCTTGGTGTCAACCTAATATCTAGTCAGCAAATTCTTATTACAGCGGGTGGTGAAAATTCACTAACACTCCTTTTAATGACCTTGTTTTCTAGTGGTGATAAAATAGCCGTCGATGAGTTTACTTACGCTAATTTAATTGCGACGGCCCAGTTGAATAATTTACAACTCATAGCAATTAAAAATGACCACGGCGGTATGAATGTTGAAGCATTGAAACAAGCCTGCCAAACTAATAATCTAAGCGGTCTTTATCTCATGCCCGAATATAGTAATCCAACTGGTAAAATTCTCTCGAATGCTCGGCGAAAAGAGATTGCAGCTATTGCTAAAAAGTATAAGCTAAAGGTAATTGAGGACGACTATCTAAGTTTTCTTAGTAAAGTCAATCCAGAACACCCCCTAAAACTGATGGAGATAATTCCCGACCAGACTTGTTACGTTTGTAGTATGTCAAAAGTTCTCGCTTCCGGCTTACGAATAGGGTATTTAGTATTTCCGCAACAATTTTCCCAGCAAATAAAGAATGGCTTTTTTAATACTACAGTTAAGACTTCGACGCTTAATGCGGCAATTGCTAGCACGGCAATAAACGAGCATGTTGTTCAGCAAATCGTCCAAAATAAAATTAATTTTGCCAAACAAGTAAATTTGCTTTTTAACCAATACTTTCCTTTTGCGCCGACAAAGCAATTAACAGACTACGCTTTCTTTCGCCGATTACCGCTTAAAAATATTAAAGACGGACCAAAAATTGAACCAGCCCTTGCTAAAATTAATATCCGTTGCTTTAGCTCTGAACGATTCCAAATTAATGCCGCCTCAAATGAACATTTTCTCCGCGTTTCGTTATCTGCTAGTAAATCAATGGAAGAATTAGCGACGGGATTAAAATCATTACAGCAATTTTTACAGCATAATAACTTAATATAGGCTTCAAAAGCTCAGACATTTGTCTAGCAATTGAAGCCTATTTTTACATAACTCTTTTTCCAGCCATCCAGGTTTCTTTAACGCGAATATTTTTAAGTTCATCATGTGAAACCGTAAAAATGTCATTATTCAGGATTACAAAATCAGCTGCCTTCCCTGCTTCAAGCGTTCCATTATCAGTAAAACCACCTATTTTAGCTCCATCTCGTGTATAACCAAGAACAGCTTGCGGAACAGTAATCACTTCTTCAGCGTTAACCACATCATTATTGGCTGCTTTCCTCGTTACAGCCGCATAAATGCTATAAAACGGGCTATCTGGTTCAGCCCATGGCGTACACGGTGCATCTGAACTTAATCCTAATATTGCCTTAGAATTTAACATCGATTTAACACGGTAAGCGAGTTTAAACTGTGCTGGTGAAAGATAATGGCGGTATGATTCATCCTCCGCAAAGAAAAAGATCGGCTGGGTAACTAAAGCATAATTCATTTTACTCTTAGCAATCTCTTCAAACATGTAATCACTCATTAAAGACGCGTGTTCAATCCGTACCGATGGCATCGTTGTTAACCATGGCTCCATATCTTTTGTCACTTCAATTACCGTTTGAATGGCCTTATCCCCCATTGCATGGACCGCTAATTGAAGTTTATTATCACGAGCCATCATAACCGCCCGTTGAAGTTTCTCCGTCGATGTTAGACTAACACCCATTTTACCAGAAGGATATGGTTCGCTATTATATGCTGTTTCGCCAGAGATACTACCATCCATAAATACTTTGATTCCAGCAACACGAAGCTTTTCATTCCCGCTTGGTTGTAGTCCAACCTGTGGATCAATTTCGTCAAAAACATAGTAAATAGATGCCTTAGGAGTAAATCCTTGTTTAACTGCATCCTGATACAGTTTTAACGAGGTGTATGGCTTCATCCGCCCCATCATTTCACCAATTGCTACAATTCCCTCTTTAAGGTAATGATCAGAACTATTAACCATATTAGCGACATCATTTTCATAGCTCTGCGCGGATTTAGCCCGAATAAGTAACTGGGATGCGGCTACCTCGCGCATAAAGCCGGTCGGTCGTCCGTCAGCGAACCGTTCAATTTTCCCACCAACCGGATCGGGGGTGTTTTCATTAATTCCAGCAAGTTTCAGTGCCTTTGAATTTCCAACTGATGAATGGCAGTCAGAACGATAAATAAAAATTGGCTGAGTTGTTGAAACCGCATCTAAATCATCACGGGTCGGGCTACGGTGCTCTGCTAGTTTCGTTTCATCAAAGCCCCATCCTTCAATCCAGACGTTTTCTCCTTGACCATATGCTGGAGAATTACGGAGTGCTGCTTGCATTTCCTTGATACTATTGACATTCGGCGGCGTGCATGCAACCCCGTGAAGTGCATCGGCAATATATTTGGGATGCGTATGACAATCAATTAAACCTGGCAAAACTGTTTGTCCCTGGAGATCAATAGTCTCTCCCTCAACAGGAAGATTATCACCAACTTGCTTAACTTTTCCATTTTCAACTATCATCCTGTTTGCAAAATGGTCTTCATTGTCCCCAACAAAAATTTTGCCGTTTATAAATGTCTGTTTAGGCATCATCCTCGCTCCTTTCGCTTAAAGCCTCTTTTTATTATAAAATGAAACCGCTTTAAGAATGACAGTTATTTAAAATAAAATCGCTAGGACTATTGCACGCAAAAACAGCCTAACCGCGGAATTCCGCAATCAAACCGTCTAAACTATTTTATCTATTTGCATTCGAGCCACACCGATCAGCTAATCGCTAATTAGTTCTGGTCGTTTTCTCCCTTTTAGTGCGTGACAAATCAATCCAAGAATTAATCCTGCAATCCCAAAGGCCAGCCACCCAAAGCCTAAATTGAAAAATGGGAAGTACTGTTGGGCAAAAGCAAGCAGTGTCTGTAATAATCGACTTTCATGTAACCCAGCTGGTAACGCATTTAGCATGTCAAAAAATGCTGGAATTAGGGTAAACCCAGTTGTAATTCGGTAAACGAGCCGGTCATTCTTAAACAGTGGTGAAAGTAGCCCTAAAATAATTAAGGTAATTGCTAACGGATAGAGGAACATCAGAATTGGCGTTGACCATGCAATAATCTGGTTAAGTCCTAAATTAGCAAATAGGAATGATAATCCACAATTGATTCGTAAAAATGTTCGATATGAAATTTTAGGAAACCGGCGATGGAAATCTTGTGAAAAGGCAATTACTAACCCCATTGCTGATGTCATACAGGTAATAGTTGCTAAAGTTGCTAAAATCGCATCGCCTGCCGTTCCTAAGTAGTGATGAGAGATTTGGGCAAGGGTGATTCCGCCATTAGCTGCCAGCTTAAATTGATGTAAACTGGTTGCCCCTAACCAAATTAAAGCTAAATAAATAATTGCAACTCCCGCAATTCCGAGAAAACCACTCTTAGCCGTTGCAAGTGAAATTTGCCGGGTCTTCTTAATGCCGAGTTCTCTAATTGCAGTAATAATAGTAATTCCAAAAGCTAATGCTGCCAAGCCATCCATAGTATTGTAACCTTGCAAAAAGCCATTAGAGAAAGCATGACTCGTATATGCTGCGGTTATATTAGCAGTATTTCCTGAACCGAGCGGATTAATGAATGCTAATAAGAAAATAAGGAATAATAATAACAAGAACAAGGGATTTAAAACTTTACCGATTAAAGTAGTGATCTTTCCCTCATGATTTGAAAAAAGGTAAACCAAACTAAAGAAAATTGCTGAGTAGATTAATAATCCCCAAGTATTAGCTGCCGTAGATAAATAAGGAGCAATCCCGATTTCATAAGGAACGGTTGCTGTCCGCGGAGTTGCAAACAGTGGTCCTAACGTAGCATGAATGAGAATTAAAAAGATAAGTGCGTAGTAACGGCCATTCGGCAATGCAAGGTCATAAATCCCGTTTGACCTGGTAATACTAATTGCTAACAGCGCCATTAAAGGCAGTAACACTCCGGAAAATAGAAAGCCACTACTCGCGATTAGCCAGTTACTGCCAGCTAATTGACCCAAGTGAACCGGGAAAATAAGATTTCCTGCCCCAAATAACATTCCGAAAATAAGTGATGCGATAATTATTGACTGTCTAATACTCGCTTTTGTTGTCTCCATTTTAACCATTCCTCTCGGTAAATATTAAATTAATATTGGTACAAAAAAACGTCCTTATAAGCATTTTGCTTATAAGGACGCTATCACGCGTGTTACCACCTTACTTTAGAACAATATTACTATTATTCCCTTACCCCGTACATAGTGAACTAGATACGTTGACGCTATAACGGGCGCACCCGCCTAAAGCTACGATTACTCTCACCTCAGGCACTCCTAGGCTACTTTCACTTTACTTCCCTATCCCCACTCACACTAACTCGGGTTCGCTGACTAGTTAAAGCAAAGCTAATTTCCTATTCTTAGTGGTTATTCATACCGTTTATTTACTAAGTATATTACGTTATAAATTAGAAAATGTCAATATTTTTCTAATTATTTTTTAATCAGTGGAATAAATTACATAATTACAAATACTTTGATCCTTCACGAATTGACAATGGTGCTAACTTTTGCTGATTCTGTTTAATAAAATCACGTACCCATTCTGGATTGATCTTAGAATAATCACGTAACACCCAGCCAATTGCTTTATTAATAAAGAACTCATCACTTTCCAGATTATTTTGAATGATTTTACTCAACACCTGAGTATTAGTTGCTTGTTTTCTTAATAATTGATATTCAATTGCCACACGACGAATCCAAAAATCTGAATCTCGGGACCATTCTAACATTAATTTATCGCCACGTGGATCACTCCATGTTAGGTAACCAAGTGGTTTGACTAATGTATCAATTGTATCCCACCATTGCTTACTCCGCGCATATCTTTCAATTTTGCTAATATCCGTAAAATTAAGTTTCTTCTTCATCGCAATCAAGTAATCACAAACAAAATACTGCATTTCGCGATACGGATCTTGCCAACAATGATCTAATAGTTCCCAGTCGATCTGATCCTGCTTTTTCTCTGCAAGTAGGAGGCGATGATAAAGTGCCTTTCGTTTCCTAGTCTGATAACCATAAAATTCAAATTGATTCCGCATATATTTTTTCATTTGCTTGGCACGGTCAACATTAGTATTTTTAGCAAATCGTTCCTTTAATTGTTCATAGTCTAGCATCTGTCCAACTCCTATTTTTCTTTATTCACCTATCCTATTGATTAAAAACTTAACTAGTACAACAGCATTCATTACTATTACCACTGCTGTAACTAACGCAATAACATTTAACTGATTAAATATTAATACTAGAACATATCCAATAATCGTAGTTGAAGTAAATACTAATCTCACTGGCCAGCCAACATGTAATTGCGGCTGATTATAGTAATCGGCAATTGCTAGTCCAATGTAGAATAATATGACCCCGAGATAAAGAACTGTAATTGCAAAAATTACGTTGGCTTCTGGTTCATTAATAAATTTCAAGGCAACAGTCGCTAAACTTAATCCAAAGATAATGAAGTAATGCAGGTAAATTAATAGGTTGCCCGTTTCCTGCTTACGATGCTCATCAATCAAATGGTCAAATTCAACGATATAAGTGAAGAAAAGCCCAACAACGACGATAAAGATGAAAACTGATGACCACGCTAAGTTTTCCTGAGTAAAGTAGTTCGCAATTCCTACAATCGTCTCACCAAACATTACGATAATTAAAGCGGTGAGTCGTTCAAGGATATGTGAAAAAATGATCGGATGATGATGCGTATATCTTCCAGTAAACGCGGGTGCAAGCCAACTAATGATAATTCCAGCCAATGCGACCGTAATACCAACCGGATTATAGTAAAACCCGCCGGCAAAAAGAACAACTGTCCGAAAACCAAGAATTCCCGTAAAAGCAATCGTTATTTTCTTATCAATTTCCTTTTGTACTTGAAAATAGGTAATTAGGTATTGCAAACACAGGGTCATTGAAAGCAACCCAGCAGCGATAAAGAATGTTGCTAAATGCTGATCAAAGGTGGCAGTAAAGGCATTTGACATGTAAAGAATAATTGCCATATCAATAAATGAAAAAATAATGTTTGTCCACGATGATTTTCCATAGCGGTTAGTAAAAACCATTTGGACCATCCACGAATTGATAAATACTATAATTACTAAGAAAAAGATCACTAGTGTTACTGGGGTTAAAACTCCATGATGCAGGTGATGCAATAATTCAGTTGCCCGCGAAATCATATAAACAAAGACTAAATCATAAAATAACTCAACTAGTGAAACACGTTTAGTTAATACATTTGCCACAGCTACTCCTCCATTTCTATTGGTTAGGATAGCAAAATTAACAAACTTGCTCAATACAAAAGGAAGCTACTCCACTTTAAGAATAGCTTCCTTTTGTATGTGTATTCACTTCTAATATATTTTTTTAGGCCTCATTTTCAGCCAATCGTTCTTCCTCACTCTTCAGACGGTCTTTGATGTACTTAGCCGAAGTAGCAAGTTTTTCTTTTTCGACATCTGTTAAGTCTAGTTGCAATTGTTCAACAACCCCATCACGACCAACAACGGCAGGATAGGATAAGTAAGTGCCATATTCTTCACGGTAGTTAGAAACAGGCATTTCAGTTCGCGAGTCACTTAGAACCGCATTAACTAGGCGAACTGCTGCAGTTGCTACCCCATAGTTAGTATATTTCTTCCCTTTGTAAACCAAATAGCCACCTTGGCGAGCGCGTTCCTCCATATTGGCTAAGTCTAAGTTTCGTTCTTCCACTAAATCTAAGACTCGTTTCCCGAGAACACGTACCGTTGACCAAGCAGTAAATTGTGAGTTACCATGTTCACCTAAATTAAAACCAACAACTGATCGGGAATCAACATTCAATGCTTCCCCAACACAGGCCCTCATCCGTGCTGAATCAAGCAGAGTCCCTGTTCCCATTACGTGATTCTTTGGCAGTCCGGTGAACTTTTGATACATTGAGGTAATTACATCACAAGGATTAGTTACAACAACAAGCTTGCCGTGAAAACCATTATCAACTAATTTCTTAGCAACCAATGGTACCTGTGTCCGTGTAAATTTAAATTCAGCAAATCGGTCATGGTCGGGAGTATCAACAAGTTTCGACTTTCCAAGGGTTGAAACAACCACATCACAGTCCGCAAATTGAGAATCATCGTTTACAGTTAGATTAGTGTGGAATGGTAAGTTTGCCATTGCGTCACGAAGGTCAAGCGCATCTGCTTTTACTTTCGCCTCATTAGTATCAAACAATGCCAAATCATCTGCAAATCCACCAGCAACTAAATAATGAGCAACGGTTGCTCCTACGTGTCCCATTCCAACTACTGCTACTTTTCTTGTCATATTGAAAACTCCCTTTCGTTTAATTATTTTTATGTTTTCTCTTCATTTTCTAATAAGTTTATAATATTAATAATGTCGCTATCAGACATATCCACCACCACCTTAAATGTTATATAAAACTACAAAAAGGCATCCCTCAGCTCCGTTATTCGGAACTAAAAGGATGCCTTTTTAGCATGGTACCACCTTTCTTCACAGCATAGCGCTGCCTCTCACCAACAGTTACTAACTGTAACAATCAGCTGACACGATAATGGGTGCTACCAGTACATTCTACTAACTAAAATTTTCGAAATACAACTCACGAGGGATTAGCCTAGTTAATATTCTCTACCGATTTTCAGCAACCACCGGCTCTCTGAATCGAATATTATATGCTTGTCTCGATCAATGTTTTTATTTATTTCAATTGATTACTTAGTAGGTTATCACATTTTCTCATAAAATCAAGGATAAAATTAAATTTTAATTAGAATCACATTTTACCACCATAAACAGGAAATACATCCGCATCCCCATAATCCAATGGTTTTACCCGTCTCAATAGGTCCATATCAGGCTCTGAAATTTCAAAGTCAATTGCAGCATTTTCTTTCATATGTTCTGAATTAGCAGTTTTTGGCAATACAATCATCCCTAGTTGCCAATCGTAACGGATGCACAATTGTGGAACTGACACATTATACTTTTCAGCCATCTTTTCAATTACTGAGTTGTTCAAAGCAGCTCCATGGGCAACAGGCGAATAAGCTTCAACAGCAATATCATGATCTCGAGCAAATGAAAGGAGATTAAATGGCGTATGACCAATATGTGCTAATACTTGATCAACCGCCGGAACCGTATTACTATTCTGGATAATATTTTCAAGGTCTGATTGCCCAAAATTAGAAACGCCAATTGTTCTAATTTTACCTTCACTAACGGCATCTTCCATTGCGCGCCAGGCTGCAAGATTTCCTTCGAGATAACGGTTATTAGATTGATTTACTTCTTTCCATGGCTGTGGACTGTGAATAATCATCATATCAATATAATTAAGGTCCATTTTTTCAAGCGTTTCGTCTATTGATTTCTTCGTTACATCATAATCCTTATGTTCTGCAGCAACTTTTGAGGTAACAAAAATCTTATTGCGATCGATGCTAGCTGTCCGCACACCTTCACCGACTCCACGCTCATTTCCATATGCTTGGGCCGTATCAATATGCCGATAACCAATTTTAATTGCGTTACGCACTGCTTCGGCTACCTGCGCATCTTCAATCATCCAGGTTCCTAATGCAAACTTTGGAATCTTCACGCCACTATTAAGAGTAATTGTCTCATCTAAAATCATCTTTATCATCCTTTCACGACCAAAGCTTCATCCTATAAAACCATTGTCGTTACTTTTCCAATGAATGTAAAATGAGAACCCTTATAAATCAATTGTTTCTGGTTCATATCCTTGTTCTTTAATAAAATCAAGCAGGTCAGACGTCTTAATAAAAATCGTATGGGTATTAACATTGGGGTGGAACGTTAATTCAGGCGATTCAGCAAGCATGTCCTTATCAAAGTAAACCTGAACATTATGTGCCTCATTATTCATTAAACCAAATGGCGAAACAACCCCTGCATGTGAGCCAAGTTGTTCCTTAAGGTCATCAGGCCGGGCCATTGAAACTCGTTTAGCACCCGTCAATTCCTCAAACTCTTTGAAATTCATCGGCTTCTTATCATCCATAATTACTAAGTAAAAATGATGTTTCTTTCCCTTTAGAAACATTGTTTTGGTTCGTACGCCCTCGTGCCCTTCAATGTACTTATCTGCTTCTTCTGTTGTCTCCGCTGCTGGATGATCAACCATTCCATACTTAATTCCTAAACGATCTAATTCATTAATTACCTGTTCATATGTTCCTTCTGCCATGATTTTCCCACCTTTAGCGTATTTATTAACATTGTATCACGAAAGCGATTACAAATATTCTGACGTTTAATTCCATTGTTGTAAAAGGTTTAAAAGAAGTCTATATTGCGTTAAAAAGAAAAACTATCCTATTCCCAATCTAGTTCTTGACATACAAATATCGCAGTACACAAAAGGCTACCAGTGCCCGGCAATGCCGAACGCTGGTAGCCTTTTTATGCTTATAAGGACGTGAAATAACTTCTGTCGTGCGCCCTCTTATTACTTATCATAAAAGTGTTGCCACTCTTTATTAACATTTTCTCGAGTTGTCTTTGTACCTGACCATGATGGAACCTTTACAACCCCATCAATCTTACTCTTAGGCACAAATCCCCAGTAACGACCATCATTTGAAACGCTCCGGTGATCACCAAGAACAAAATATTCACCCTTCGGAACTTTAGTGGCACCATTATCTTTCAGCCAACTATTTTGAACTGAGATACTACGCAAAGTCCAGTTTCCAGTTCCCGTTGTCCGTTGACTCTTACTAATATAGTCTTGATTGATCTTCTTACCATTGACATAAATATTACCATTCTTTGAACTAACAGTATCTCCAGGAAGACCAATCACTCGCTTAACATAATCCGTTTTTACTGACACTTGCGGATCAACACCATTAGCATCAAAAACAACTACGCTTCCATGGTGAATTTTAGCGGTTTTCAAGCAGAATACCCGTTCATTGTTTTGCAGATTGGGTTGCATGGATGGTCCATCAACACGAACAATTTGGAAGAAAAACTGCTTTATTACTAATGCGATTATTAACCCAATTAAAATGGGAATAATCCAACTCATCGCTTCACGAAATGCTTTCATTCTAATTCCTCAATTTCTTTACTTAACTATTACTAATCATACAACTAGTAATGAACCCTGGAAAGTTATTTATAATAAATAATATATTATTTTCACATTTATTTATATAAAAAAGAAGCAGAAAAGCTTTGACTTAACTGCTTCTTCTAATCTTTATTTCTTTTCAACAAAATATTTTTCAAAATTCTTCTGATAGTTATGGTTAATTCGCTGTTCCATTAACCACCGCATAAAGTTCATATCTTTAGCATAATGGAAGGTGGTCCCATAACGCCCTTCTTCAATCAATTTTTCAGCCTGTTTCTTGATCTCATTATTTTTAGCATATTGGAGGAAGGTCTTCTTTGAAACTCCCAGCCATAATTTATAGTTACTCTCGTCCTTATTTCCGTAAATTGTATCTTGGTCTTTTAAATTATCAAAGACATAATCTTCCACTGGGAAAGTAGCAAGCTGGTAACCATTTAATGACACAAAGAAGCTACTGCGACCTTGGCGTGGATTGAGGTCAAATACTTTAAACTGGTTATCCCGACGATCATATTTCAGATCAAAGTTAACAAATCCAGTAAACTCAATACTTTCAAGAAATTTCTTAATATTATCATAGATTTGCTGGTCATATGCCGGCATGATCGCAACATAATTACCAACATTTGCCGGATTACAATCTTCGAGAAGCGGATGACCGAGGCACATCATCTTTACCTTATGATCTTTATCGACATAGCAATTAATGGTCCGCATATTGCTATCATCACCTGGGATGAATTCTTGTAAAACCAGATCACCCTTATACGGACTATGCTCATAGATTGTTTCTAATACTTCAGCTAATCGTTCAGGTGTTTTAATAATATAGGCTTTTTCATATCCTTCAAAATTACCTTTATGCCATTGCACCGCATCAGCTGCCTTCAAAGCGATTGGAAAATCAAATGGTGAATTATAACTCTTATAATCAAGGTCCGGCTTCAAAATATCTGTCTTTGGATAAGGGAGTCCGTATTTTTCACAGACATTGTAAAATTTCTCTTTATCAGTTAGAGTTGCTACTTCATCATAGTCCGCATATGGACAGAACATATGCTTCGACAGCTCTTTGCGATTTTTGGCAACTAATTCAGTATAGTCGTCACCACAACTGATCAGTACCGTTTTCTTTCCTTGTTTAGCAAATTCATCAGCCGCTTCAATTAATACTTTAGTAAATACTTCTGGTGATTGTAACTGTTCATTATAATGTAAGTCCACAATTTTTGAATAACGGGTAGGTGCTAATGGCTGGCGAGCATATAATTGCGACTTGATCCCGTATTTCTCATACATTGACCGTGCCATTCCATACGCATTAAAATCACTACCTAGTATCAATGGAACAAATTCCTGCTCACTCATTGAAGTTATCTCCTCTTTTATTATTTTTCTAATTTATCAATATAATCACGTGCAATTTTTACATCAGTCGGGTATGGAGTATCTTTACCATTAATCTTTTGGTACGGATCTTCACCCTTTCCTGCAAGAACTACAATATCATCATTTTTACTATCGTCTATTGCCTTTTTTATTGCCGTTTCACGATCCATCTCAAATTGAATGTTATTCACTTTATCATGGTCGATATAAGAATCTATTTCCCGGGCAATAGTCATTGGATCTTCATAACCCGGATCATCAGTTGTTAAAATTACCTCATCTGGCTGTTCTTCCGTCAGAGCCTTACCAAATCCTGGACGCCGAGAAATTCCTTTATCACCGGTTGCACCTAATACTACCGTTACTTTCCCCGCGTTAGTTTGCCGTTTTAAGAATGCTAAGAGACGTTTTAAACTAGCATAATTATGTGCATAATCAACGTAAATCGTCCCGTGTAGCTTACTATTAATCATTTCCATCCGGCCACGAATATGAACATGATTCAAGGTTTCGACCGCATCATTAGCCTTAGCGCCAGCAAGACCACTAGCAATTATTGCGGCTACTGCATTTCCTTCATTGTAATCACCAGGCACACTTGTCTTGTAGCGGCCATCTAATTTCAGGTGTTTAGCCTTTTCAGTCAGGGCCGCTAATTCAAACTCACTCTCATGAAGGTCTTCCAAATCATTCCGATATTCAAAATCTACTTGCACATCATCAGGTAAATCTAATTTTGCTCCTCGCCGTGCAAACAAGAATATATTCTCAGGTTGAGTAGTTGCTTTAGCAGTGTAATATACATCGGTAAACTTTGAAGTTTCAGCATTAATTAGACATCTAGCTGAATTTACTAATAATTGTTCTTTACAGTGAAGGTAATCGGCAAAGGTCGGGTGTTCATTCCGCCCAATATGATCCGGCGAAATATTTAGAAAAATTCCAACGTCATACTTTAAACCATAGATGCGGTTTTTCTTATATGCTTGTGACGATACTTCCATTACTAAGTGGGTCATCCCATTATCAACCGCTGCCCGCATATCATGAAAAAGATCCAGTGATTCAGGAGTAGTCAAATCAGATTTGAATTTATCTTTCGGCTTATTGCCTAAAACACGATCAAGTGTGGAGAATAACGCAACATGGTTATCTGTACTCTTCGCCAAAACATGGTCAGCAAAGTAAGCGGTTGTCGTCTTGCCTTTTGTCCCCGTAATAGCAATAATAAATAAATCGTTTTGTGGATAACCATAAAATGCAGCACCTAATAAAGACATTGCCTTCTGTTCGTCTTTAACAATAATTGCCGGTAATCCTTCACCCTCGGGATACTCTTTCTCAGCAACATAAGCAATTGCACCTTTTTCTTTCGCTGATGCTAGATATTTTGGTAAAAAATTCCCTTTACAAAAGAATAAGGTATCTGCTTTTACCTTTCGTGAATCATAAGACACACTCGTCGCGGTAAAATCAGTTAAATTACTAACATGGTCTAGTAAATCGTGCTCGCGTAATAGCGCTAAAGCCGGTGTAATATGCAATTCCATCTTGCAAATGATTCTCCTTCAATCTAATCTGTCCTATATTATTTCATTTTTTATCATAAAAATAAATAAGGATCCGTAATTAACAAAAAAGAGACTTAGAAGAGTCTACAGCCCTTCGCCGCCTCCTTTAATATTTTTCTATGCCTCTGTTGCAGCTGCCTTTTTGGAATGATCAATTCCAGACTCATCAGGCTTGAAATTATCAATGAAGTATAACTTATACCATGTTAAGAAGGTGTAAATTGTCCAAATCTTACGACGACCATCTACTTTACCTTCAAAGTTGTCATCAGCAAGCTTAAGAAGCTTTTCTTGATCAAAGAATTCTTTTACAAATTCCTGTTCAAATAATTCACGTACTTCTTGGTAATACTTCTTTTCACGTAACCAAGCACGAACAGGCGTTGGGAAGCCCATCTTAGGCCGCGTAGCCCATTCTTCCGGTAAGTGGCGGTTAGCAGCCATCCGAAAAGCCCACTTTGTATCTTTATAGTTAAATAGATATTTAGTTGGCGTGGTTTCAGCTACTTTCATTACTTCTTTATCAAGCAACGGTACCCGGATCTCAACAGAGTTAGCCATACTCATTTTATCTGCCTTCAAGCAAATATCACCAGGCATAAAGCGGTGCAAATCAATGTATTGCTTCTTTGCTACTTCGTCAATATCCTTATCTTCCATTTTATCAAAAAGCGGATTAAGAATATCTGCAATACTTGGTCCGCAATCAAATTCTGGTTGAAGGTAATCTGCTGCTTCTTCTGGGCTGAAGATATAAGCTTGACCAATAAAGGTATCACGAGCAGGAGCTAAATTACGATACATATGTTCTTGACCATGGAAATGCTTCCCATCAAGCCACTTAGCAAATTTATACCGCCGTTCACGTGGCATCTTCTTTAGCTGGTCAGTTACCCAGCGAATAAACTTAACCTTGGTATTAAAACCATAGTCAATATAGCCAGCAAATAATTCATCGGCACCCTCACCAGAAAGAAGGGCCTTGTAACCATTGTCCTTTGCTAACTTGTTTAAGAAGTACAAAGGAACAACCGATGGATTAGAATCAGGTTCGTCTAGGTAGTATTGAATCATTGGGAAGGCATGGAAAGCTTCTTCGTTAGTCAGCTTTTCATCTGTATTCTTCAAGCCCATCTTAGCCGCAAGTTCACGCGCCTGCTTTGTTTCATCATAAGTACTATCAAATCCGATAGAGAAGGTATTATCAGGACGCATTAAAGCGGTCACTAGACTTGAATCAACCCCTGCTGATAAGAATGAACCAACTTTAATTCCCTTATCGGCAAAAGTATGCGCCTTAACTGAGTTTTGAACAACATTATCAATCTTATTAACTGCTTCATCAAAACTCTCATCTTCTGGTTCAAAGTCTTCGTCCCAGTATTGGGTCATTTCAAATTTACCGTCTTTATAGGTGAAATAATGAGCTTCTGGAAGACGATAAACACCCTTGAAGAATGTTTCTTGGGTAACCGGATATTGGAATGTCATGTATGGCTTCAAAGCTTCTTTATTAAGCTGCTTATCAAAATTAGGGTGATCAAGAAAGGCCTTAATTTCAGAGCCGACAAAGAAAGTGCCATTCATCTTAGCATAATATAATGGTTTAATTCCAAAATGATCACGCGCGCCAAACATTTCTTTAGTCTTAAAGTCCCAAATGATAAAGCCAAACATTCCGCGAAGCTTGTTAACAACATTCTTGCCCCATTCTTCATATCCGTGCAAGATTACTTCTGTATCGGCATGAGTCTTAAATGTATGACCTTTACTAATTAACTCTTCACGTAATTCTTCAAAGTTATAAATTTCACCGTTGAATTCAATTGCTTTTGAGCTATCTTCGTTAAAAATTGGTTGATTACCAGACTTAACATCAATAAAACTTAGCCGGCGGAAACCAAGAGCTACGTCATCATCGACATATTGACCTTCTGCATCTGGTCCCCGGTGAATAATCCGGTCCTTCATTTTTTTAATTAGCTGGTCTTTAATTTGTGGTTTTTCATTATCAACAAATGCAACAATCCCACACATTATAAAATCCCTCTTCTTTCTCTTAAATTCACGGATTACAAAATAGTTATTTAAAATTCGTTATTAAAACTCGAACCTAAATTATACCATATAATAGCAGCCTTAAGTATATTATCCCTTTGCCTTAATAAAACCATAATAAAATCCGGAGAACTGAACTTATACCCAGTTACTCCAGATCTTATTTCCCGGGAAATTTTATTTATGATCCTTCTTAGAAAACTTTCCTTGTCGAACATAAACACTCAAGATTGCAATATCAGCAGGGTTTACGCCGCTAATCCGTGATGCTTGTGCCAAAGTCTCTGGGCGGATCTTTTCAAGCTTTTGCCGTCCCTCCGTTGCAAGGCCATCAATATCACCGTAATCAATGTCATCTGGAATCCGCTTAGCTTCCATCCGCTTCATCCGTTCAACCTTAACTTCTTCTTTCTTAATATAGCCGGCATATTTCAACTGAATCTCAACTTGTTCAATAACATGGCGATCAAGCTCATGCTCTGGTGCAGGAATAAATTCAGCTAGTGTCTGGTAATCAAAGTATGGCCGCTTCAACAGGTCCGCTGCAGCAATTCCGTCCTTCAAACGATTATCTCCGTGATTTTCAATAAACTCATTAACCTTATTATCACTTGGCTTAAGCTTAATCTCCTTTAATCGTTTGATTTCAGCTGCTACTTGGCGCTTTTTATCCTCCATCTTTGCAAGACGTTCATCGCTAACCAAACCGATCTTATGTCCCATTTCCATTAATCGGAAGTCAGCATTATCGTGCCGTAAAATCAACCGATATTCAGCACGACTAGTAAGTAAACGGTAAGGTTCTTTCGTTCCTTTTGTTACTAAATCATCAATCATAACACCGATATAAGCATCCGAACGTTTAAGCACAAACGGCTCTTTCCCTAATGCTCTTAATCCTGCGTTAATACCTGCGATTAACCCTTGTCCAGCTGCTTCTTCATAACCCGAAGAACCATTAGTTTGGCCAGCAGTATAAAGGTTCTTAATAATCTTTGTTTCTAAAGTTGGGTGGAGTTGGTATGGCGCAACGACATCATATTCGATTGCATAGCCGGGACGCATTAATTCTGCCTTTTCCAAGCCCTTGATTGAGTGAACGATCTTTTGTTGGATTTCCTCTGGCATGGAGGTTGAAATTCCATCAAGGTAATATTCATCAGTATCACGGCCTTCTGGTTCAAGGAAAACCTGGTGGCGGGGCTTGTCAGCAAAACGAACAATTTTATCTTCAATCGATGGACAGTAACGTGGTCCAACACCCTTAATTACACCAGAAAACATTGGTGCCCGACTTAGATTTTCACGAATAATCGCGTGGGTTCCTTCATTCGTATAAGTTAACCAACAAGATAATTGTTCACTAATCGGAATGTAGGCACTATCTGGTGTATCAAAGCTAAAGTGGTGTGGCTCTTCATCCCCTGGTTGTTCTTCCGTTGCATCATAATCAATCGTATTTCCATTAACACGTGGCGGAGTACCGGTCTTAAAACGTTCAAGGTCAAAGCCGAGTTCTTCCAAGTTTTCAGATAACTTTACTGCTGACTTAGAGTTATTAGGACCAGATTCATATTGTAATTCACCAATAATAATTTTTCCCCGTGCTGCTGTTCCCACGGTCAATACAACTGTCTTAGCATGATAACGAGCACCAGTATTGGTAACTACTCCTTTACAAACACCATCTTCAACAATTAATTGGTCAACAGTTGCCTGGCGAAGAGTTAAGTTAGGTTCTTCTTCAATCGTCTGCTTCATTGCACGATGGTATGCATGTTTATCTGCCTGTGCTCGTAATGCCCGAACTGCCGGACCCTTACCAGTATTAAGCATTCGCATTTGAACATAAGTCTTATCAATGTTATGACCCATTTCGCCACCAAGAGCATCGATTTCTCGGACTACAATCCCCTTTGCCGGACCACCAACAGAAGGATTACATGGCATAAATGCAACCATTTCAAGATTAATCGTTACTAATAAGGTATTATTACCCATCCGTGCTGCCGCTAATGCCGCTTCACTTCCAGCATGTCCTGCGCCAACAACGATTACATCATATGAGCCAGCATCGTATTGTACAGCATCTGATGTTTGCAATGCTTCTGAACTTTTCATTCTTTTCCCTACTTTCCTAAACAGAATTGACTAAATAGCTGATCTAACAGTTCATCTTGATAACTGTCACCTGTAATTTCACCTAATAAATCCCAGCACCTGGTCATATCAATTTGAACAAGGTCAACCGGCATCCCATCATTAATACCTTTCAAAACATCATTTAAGGCATCGTTTGCTTGATGTAACAATCCAATATGCCGCGCATTAGTAACCATCACATTGCTTTGACTACTCTCAATTCCTTCGTTAAAGAACATGTGACTGATTTGGTCACCAAGCTGATCCATTCCATCATGATTGACAATTGAAGTTTCAATAACTGCGCTGTTTTCTGCTAATTCTTTTAATTCATCTAAGTTAACCTTCCGTGGAAGATCCGTTTTATTCAAAATAATGATTCGTTGTTTATCCTTCGTTGCTTCAAGTAATTGACGGTCTTCATCAGTTAAGTCAGCAGCGCTATCGATTAATAGAAGAACCAAGTCAGCGGCACTTAATGCTTTTCGACTCCGCTCCACCCCGATCTTTTCTACTTGGTCATTAGTATCACGAATTCCAGCTGTATCGATTAATTTTAATGGCACACCGTTTACATTTACATATTCTTCAATCACATCACGGGTCGTTCCTGCGATGTTCGTGACAATTGCCTTATCTTCATGTAACAGTGAGTTTAGCAGACTCGATTTACCGACATTTGGCCGACCAATAATTGCTGTCGCTAAACCATCCCGTAAAACTTTCCCTTGTTTAGCTGTTTTTAATAAACTTTGGATTCGTTGCTGAATATCTGCCGCCTTCTCTTTTAAGAGCTTCGTTGTCATTTCTTCAACTGCGTCATATTCTGGATAATCGATATTAACCTCAACTTGCGCTAAAACATCCAAAATATCTTTACGCAAATGCCGAATCAGCCGTGACAAATCGCCATCTAGTTGATTCAGCGCAACTTTCATTGACTTATCTGTTTTAGCCCGAATCAAGTCCATTACAGCTTCAGATTGTGATAAGTCAATCCGTCCGTTTAAAAAGGCGCGTTTAGTGAATTCCCCAGGCTCTGCCATCCGTGCGCCAAAGCTGAGTACTAATTGCAAAATACGATTAGTTGCTAATAATCCACCATGGCAGTTGATTTCGATTATATCTTCGCGGGTATATGTATGAGGCGCCCGCATTACTGAGACCATTACTTCATCAACTTCTTGGTCCGTATCGGGGTCGACAATATGACCATAATTAATAGTGTGACTTGCTACCTTTGCGAGATCTTTGCCCTTGTAAATCCGTTGTGCAACTTTCACCGCATCATCCCCGCTAATCCGGATAATGGAGATGCCTCCTTCACCGACTGGCGTTGAAATTGCTGCAATCGTATCATTCTCGCTGTTTGCCATCGCTACTTTACTCCTTTCTAACAAAAAAAGTGCCAGTCCATGCATAATAACGAAAATCGTTACTAACATGGTCAAAGCACTTTCACTACTTTAACGAGTATTAAAATTTATAACCGCTCATATTCTAAAATTATTACTACAAATTGTCAATAAATAAGTTAATCTTTGGGCGCAATTACAACACTGCGGTATGGTTCACGCCCATGAGAGTAGGTCTTAACATGATCATTACTCTCTAATTCTTGGTGAATTTGTTTTCGTTCACGTGCTGGCATTGGATCCATAAAGACAGCTTTCCTATTAGCAACGACTTCTGTAGCTGCCTTTTGTGCCAAGTGGTGGATCGTTTCTCGTCGACGTTCACGATAATTAGATGTATCAAGAACAACATTTACCTTGGCAGCTCCATGGTAATCCATGAATGTGTTGCTAAGCTGTTCCATTGCATTGATTCGCCGGCCATGTTTACCAATTACCCGGCCATTTTCTGCTGTTTCAAGATCTATTTTTAGTTCATGAGCTTCTAATTCGGTAATTTTAGGCTTAACAATAATACCTAGTTCCTTAAATACTGTTACAAGATAATCCACTAGTTGAGTGCTAGTTTCTCGAACCTTCTTTAGGTTAGCTTCCTGCCGGCGTTTAATTTCGGCTGGATCTAGTTCCCCATCTTTAATATTTGATGGCGCCTCATCTATTTCTTTGCTCTCTTCTTTTATTGAAGCTGAAAGTCTTTCCTTATCTTTTACCACTACATCAATTTTAGCTTCTCGTCGACCAATTCCTAGAAATCCGTGCCGTGGCTGCTGAATAACCTTAATGTCAATTGTTTGTCCCGCAGTTAGCTTTAATTGTGTACTTGCCTTTTCCTTTGCTTCTTCAATCGTTGTCCCAACAAAGATTGTCATTGTCCTATCCCCCACATGTTTTGTTTATGACCTGTAATCTACTTAAAGTTCCCAACAAATAAAAAGGCTTGCAGTAATTTTCTTACTACAACCCCCAAAATTTATTTCCGCCGACTTTGGTAAGCCCGACGTTTTGCTTTTTCAATCTTGCGACGCTTTACCTTTTCAGCTTGTTGCTTTTCTTCTCGCTCACGACGAATCTTAAATGGATTCTGAATGATAAGTGTTTGAACAACTTGGAAAGCGTTTGTTACCACCCAGTATAGGGTAATAGCTGATGAGAATCCTAATGCCATGAAAAATACCATAATTGGCATAAACCATGTCATTGTAGTCGTCATCGAGTTCTTCTCTGGCATTGAAGCCATTGATAACCAAGAACTAATAAACGTAAATAACGCCGCTAAAATTGGCATGATGTAATACGGATCCGGGTGTCCTAATTGCAACCATAGGAAAGTTCCGTTCCGCAATGCGCTTGTTCGCCAAATTGCTTGGTAAAGTGCCCACATAACTGGCAACTGAACCAATAAAGGTAGCATTGATGCCCACGGATTAACTCCTGCTTCTTTATAAAGCTTTTGGGTTTCCATTTGCATCCTTTGCATTGATTCTCGATCACGTGATGAATACTTTTTCTGAATTGCCTTTAGCTTAGGAGCAAGTTCTTGCGTTTTCATCATCGTCTTCGTTTGATAGAACATCAATGGTAGCAAAATAATCCGAATGATGATCGTAAAGATAATGATCCCCATTCCATATCCGCCAAAATGCTTGGATAGCCAGATAATGAATTGCGAACAATTATAGATAATGTAATGATCCCAGATACCAGTACTATGACTTGTAATCGGCTTATTAGAGCAAGCAGCTAATAATAACGTTAAACTCATGATTGCCCCTAAGCTTAGGAATTTTTTCGTTTTCTTATTCAAATCCTAATCCTCACTTTTTTCATCTAACAGATGTGCTCGTTTTAAGACATGCACTAGGTTTTTCTTTGTTTCTGCCATCGATAAACCATCTGCCGCTGTCCTAGCAATAACCAAAAAGTCAACATCAGACCGCAATTGTGGTTTTACCTCTAATAGGGTTTGACGAATTCGCCGCTTAACCCAATTACGATGAACAGCATTTCCAATCTTTTTCCCAACAGAAATGCCGACTCGAAAATGTTTCTGTCCTGGTTTTTCCATTTGATACACGACAAATTTATGGTTGGCTACGGAATTATGGGTTTCAAAAACCCGTTGAAACTCACTTTCCTTTTTTACGCGATATGATTTTCTCATGTATATAATCCCCAGCCTTAATTTTAAGTAGATATAAAAATAGGGCTGGACATACGACAACTTTAACGATTCCAATGGCTCGTCAAGCTGACTGCCCTGCCCCACACAATAAAAAAAGCCACTGTAAAAGTGGCCGTGGTTATGCAGATAATACTTTTCTGCCCTTTTGACGCCGACGTGCTAATACCTTACGGCCGTTACTGGTGCTCATGCGCTTACGGAAGCCATGGACACGTGCACGGTGACGCTTCTTTGGTTGAAACGTGCGCTTCATACAATTGCACCTCCTATTATATTTCGAGTGGTTTGGTTTCTAGAGTCTAAAAAGACGATCTCTTCAAACATACTTTGGTAGTATACCACACTTAATGAAATTAATAAACGTTGAATTTTTATTTAAAATTTTTTGGTTATTAACAAAACGGGATAAATAATCCACAGCGTTGTGTAATTTTTGCTTTTGTGGACAAGTTATCAACAGGGTTATTCAGCCCTTATCCCCAAATCCACACCTGTTTATAAAGTTATCCACAAGTACCCTTTTAGTTGTTGATAACTCTTACTTTTGCTATTATATCAACAACCTATATCAACATATTTTTGTGGATAACTCTACACAAACTATTAATTTTGAGTTTTTACACAGGCATATTAGTATTTTACACACAGCGTTGTGTAAACTTTTTTATTATTCTTCACTTGGTTGTGGAAAACTTCGCTATGTAATGATAAAATACCGTTTGTAATTTAATACTTTAGGGGGAATTATTTTGACTGAGCTCGATTCTCTGTGGGAAGCGATCCAAAATTCATTTCGTCAAGATACCACTCCGGTTACCTTTGACACTTTGATTGCTCCGGCAAAAGCAATTTCTCTCTCTCAAAATCAACTAGAAATCGAGGTGCCCACTCCGGTGCACCGCGATTTTTGGCGCAAAAATTTAAATACGCAGCTTAAGGATTTCGCCCAGCGTGAGTTAGGCCATTCCGTAGAGCCGCATTATATTTTAGAGGGAGAATTTACCTACACAAATAAAAAAACGCAAGACGACATAACCCCTTCTTTCGAAATGGATACTCCATTAAATCCTCATTATAATTTTGGAACATTTGTTGTTGGAGAAGGAAATAAAATGGCTCACGCTGCAGCATTCGCTGTTGCTGAAAGTCCAGGTAGTCTTTATAATCCGCTCTTTATTTATGGTGGTGTTGGATTAGGCAAGACGCACCTAATGGAAGCTATTGGTAACCATATGCTGCAAGTTAATCCAAATGCGCGCGTTAAATACGTTACTAGCGAAGATTTTACAAACGACTACATTAATGCTATTCGTAACAACACAACTGAACAATTACGGGAAGAATATCGTAACCTAGATTTACTGCTAATTGATGATATTCAATTTCTAGCCAATAAGGAAGGGACACAATTAGAATTCTTTAATACCTTCAATGCCCTTCATGATCGTAAAAAGCAGATCGTCATGACTTCTGATCGCATTCCTAATGAGATTCCAGAACTACAAGACCGCCTTGTATCTCGTTTCCGCTGGGGCTTAACAGTAGAAATTACGCCACCAGACTTAGAAACACGAATTGCCATTTTACGCAGCAAAGTTGAAGAGGACCATATTGACATTGGTAACGATACCCTTAACTATATTGCTGGTCAGATCGATACCAATATTCGTGAACTTGAAGGTGCACTAACAAAAGTACAAGCCTTTGCTAATCTTAGTGGCGAACGGATTACACCTAGCCTAGCATCTCAAGCATTAAAGGGTCTTCATCGCGAAGCAAAAACTGAGATTTCAATTGCAACTATTCAAAAACAAGTTGCTGATTTCTACAATATTACCCAAAGCGACATCCTCGGTAAAAAACGGGTTAAACAAATCGTCATGCCACGACAAATAGCCATGTATCTTTCACGCGAACTTACCGATTCTTCACTACCAAAAATTGGTAACGAATTTGGTGGAAAAGACCATACCACAGTCCTTCATGCAATCGATAAAATTGAAGCAGGACTGAAAAAAGATACCGACTTACAAAATGATATTACAAAATTAAAAGCTAAACTTCGCTCATAGGTTGTGGATAACTATTATTTTTATCCTCAAAGTTATCCACAACTTATCAACAGGTGGATAACTCATTATATTTAGCTTTTATCGAGTTATCCACAATATTAACAAGCCCTACTACTACTATATTTTAAATTATTAATTAAATATATATATATCCACTCAAAAAAGGACTGAACCATATGAATTTTACAATTAATCGAACAGCATTTATTAGTCAATTAAATAATGTCTTACGTGCTATTTCATCTAAAACTACTATTCCAATTCTTACTGGATTAAAAATGGTTGTTAATGAAAACAACATTGTGTTAACTGGTAGCAATTCAGATATCACAATTGAAAGTGTTATTGATGCTAACAACACAGATAACGATTTGTCCATTGAAGAGACGGGAGCAATTGTTTTACCAGCACGTTTCTTTAGTGACATTGTAAAAAAACTTCCAGATAAGAAAGTAACTATTGAAGTTACAAGCGGTTTCCAAGCCGATATCACTTCTGGTTCTGCAAAGTTTCAAATTAATGGTCAAGATGCGGAAAACTTCCCTCACTTACCAGAGGTCGAAACCGATAAAACTGTGACGCTTCCTAATGACATTCTCAAAGAAGTGATTCGCCAAACGGTAATTGCAGTGTCAAAACAAGAGAGCCGACCAATTTTAGCAGGGGTTCACATGACCTTAAAAGATGGTATTTTGACTGCTGTAGCTACTGACAGCCACCGTTTAGCACAACGGAAAGTGGTTTTAGAAAATATTGATAATGGAATCGACTTTGACGTGATTATTCCAGGAAAGAGTATGGAAGAACTTTCGGGAATGATCAGCGACGTTCACGAAGATGTTCAAATGCAAGTAACCGAAAACCAAGTATTATTCATTTTTGGAAATACTCATTTCTATTCACGACTACTTGAAGGAAATTATCCGGAAACTAGTCAGTTGATTCCTAAAACTGCTGATACCACGGTGGAACTTGAAGCAGGTAGTTTTCTAGCATCAATCGAACGGGCTTCGCTTTTATCTCACGAAAGTCGTAATGACGTTGTTAAGTTAAGTTTAAAGCCGTCAGAAAATCTTGTGCGGATTAGTGGCGATTCTCCTGATATTGGGATGGTTGAAGAAGAGGTTACGACAAGCGCCTTAAACGGAAATGACCTTGAAATTTCATTTAATCCAAACTACATGAAAGATGCATTGCGTTCATTCGGTCAAGCAACGATTAAGATTTCATTTACTTCACCGTTGCGGCCGTTTACATTAGTTCCAACAGAAGATCAAGAAAATTTTGTTCACCTGATTACACCAGTGCGGACATTCTAATAGAAAAAGCAACCCGGGAAGTTAATTTTCCTTGAGTTGCTTTTTTGCTTAAATTTGAATTTGTTTTTAGAAGAGTGTTGGTACCAGTCCGCCATCGAGTCGGAGTGCTTCTCCAGAAAATGATGAAGAATAAGGGCTAGCTACAAAGGCGGTGAATCGGCCGACTTCTTCTGGGCGAATCAATCGCTGTATTTGTGAAAGGGGCCGGTGATTTTTCATAAAGTCGCTTTCCCATTCGTTTTCTGGAATATCTGTATTACTGTACATGTCGACCAGCATTTGTTGGACACCTTCCGTAAGTGTTGAACCTGGCATTATTGTATTAACTGTTACGTGAGTTCCCTTAGTTAATTTTGAAAGACTCTTTGCTAATGAGAGATTCATTGTTTTCGTTAAGCTGTATTGTGGCATTTCACCTGATGGCATAACTGCTTCTTCGCTTGCAATAAAAATAATTCGGCCAAAATCTTTTTTCAGCATTTGAGGCAGGTAAAATTTTGCAAGAGCATTTCCAGAGTAAAAATTAACATCGATAAAATGCTGCCACGTTTCTTCTGAAATATCGAAATAGTCCATTGGTTTAAAAATGCCCATATTATTAACTAAAATGTCAACTTCTGGAAAAGCATTAAATAATTCTTGGCGCTGATCTTTTTGGGAAATATCATAGGGTGCTCCTTGCGGGGTCGTATTAGGGTATTGCTCTTTGATCTCATTAACAACCGCATCAACATCTTTTTGCTTACGACCATTAATAATAACGTTCGTGCCTTCTTTTGCCATTTCGGTTGCAATAGCCTTACCGATTCCTTTAGTAGAGCCGGTAATTAAGGCTACCTTACCCTTTAATCCTAAGTCCATGTTACTTTACCTCCATAATCATTTTTAATAATTATTACCCTGTTTTTAGTTTCAATACAAGTAATTGACTTAAGTAATACATGCAAAATGCGTTGCCAATAAATTATTTTTAACTGATATTCTTAGCATATATTAAAAATTTGAACGTAGAGCCATTTTAACTTGATTTTGATAAAAAAGACTAAATTAAGTTAATGCGCTTAGAAAGGCTAATAACGCAAAATTAGGGTGAATAATGTGGTATAATATACTTACAAAAGTAGGTGAAAATATTGGAAGAAAAGACGGTATTGATTGACAGTCCGTTTATTACACTCGGACAGTTACTCAAGGAAGAAGGAATCATTCCGACTGGTGGAGCAGCAAAATGGTTCTTAAAAGAAACTGCTGTATTAGTAAATGATGAACCAGATGATCGGCGTGGACGTAAATTGTATCCTGAAGACAAAATTAAAATTCCTGATCACCAATTACTTGTTATTAAGAGTAAGTAGGGATAAATATGATTCTGACGGAATTGCATTTACATCATTTTCGAAATTATCAGGATCTTACCGTTCACTTCAATCCTGGAGTGAACGTTTTAATTGGACATAATGCACAAGGCAAGACAAATATGCTAGAGGCGATTTATGTTCTTTCGTTGACTAAGAGTCATCGGACAAGTAATGATCATGAGCTTATTAATTGGCAGGAAAAATCAGCATTAGTAAGCGGGATTGTTGAAAAAAGCACCGGCAAGATTCCTCTTGAGCTACAGTTTACAAGTAAGGGGAAAAAAGCCAAGGTAAACCACTTAGAACAAGCCCGATTATCACAATATGTCGGTCAACTAAACGCAATATTATTTGCCCCAGAAGACCTAACACTCGTAAAAGGGTCACCTGCACTGCGGCGCCATTTTATGGATCGTGAATTTAGTCAGATGAGTAGCAAGTATCTTTATAATGCTGGACAATATCGTGCATTGTTGCGACAGAAAAACAAATATTTAAAGCAACTAAAATATAAGCAACAAACTGATCGTGTTCTTCTAGGCGTATTATCTGATCAGCTTGCTGCTTTTGGTGCGGAAGTAATTGTGGCACGTCAACATTTCTTAAAACATCTTGAAGGATGGGCTGCAGACCTTCATCGCGAGATTTCGTTAAATAAGGAAACATTGCGGCTTGAATATGTTAATCAATTAAAGGTTAGTGATGAAACAACAGTTGAAGAAGCATATCAAGCACTTTTTAAGCTGTATCAGGATAATGAGCAGCGTGAAATTGAACAGGGAACGACAATTTATGGCCCTCACCGTGATGATATTCGTTTTCTAGTAAATGATAAAAATGTTCAGGCGTTTGGGTCGCAGGGACAGCAGCGTACTACTGCATTGTCAGTTAAATTAGCAGAGATTGATTTGATGAAAGAACAAACGGGTGAATATCCGCTATTGTTGTTAGATGATGTATTATCCGAACTCGATACGATTAGGCAGACACACTTGTTAACGGCAATTCAGAATAAAGTTCAAACTTTTTTAACGACGACAAGTCTAAGTGATGTTGCCCGTCAGTTAATTAATGAACCCACAATCTTTGAAATTGAGCACGGCACTTTGAATAAGGAGGAAGTAAAGTGAGCAACGAGCAACAAAAAGAAACCAAAGAGGAATTGGCTAGCGAATATGATGCTAGTCAAATTCAGGTTTTAAAGGGATTAGATGCAGTTCGTAAACGTCCAGGGATGTATATTGGGTCAACATCAGCCCAAGGACTCCACCATCTTGTTTGGGAAATTGTTGATAATGGGATTGATGAAGCACTCGCTGGATTTTGTGATGAAATTAATGTGGTAGTTAATCCCGACAACAGTATCACCGTTAAGGATAATGGACGTGGTATTCCGGTTGATACACAAAAGGAAACCGGCAAGTCTGCATTGGAAACAGTTTTCACGGTTCTGCACGCTGGTGGTAAATTTGGCGGTGGCGGATACAAGGTTTCAGGTGGGCTGCATGGTGTTGGTGCATCAGTAGTTAATGCTTTATCCACTGAACTAGATGTAAAGGTTGCCCGTCAAGGAAAACGGTATTACATGGACTTTGATCACGGTCATGTTAAGTCTTCCATGAAAGTAATTGAAGAAGGGCTTCCAGAAACAGAACATGGTACGACGGTTCATTTTAAGCCAGATCCGGAAATCTTCCGTGAAACAACAACTTATAACATTAAAACGTTAACAGATCGTTTAAGAGAGTTGGCTTTCCTGAACAAAGGGCTAAAGATTACGATTGAAGACTTGCGTAAAGAAGATCATGAGCGTAAGGAATTCCATTATGAAGGCGGAATTCGTCACTATGTTGAATATTTGAATGAAGACCAAAATGTTTTATTTGATCCGCCAATTTATGTTGAGGGTAAAGAAAATGACATTACGGTTGAAGTTTCTTTACAATATACTGATTCGTACCGCAGTAATCTTTTAACTTTTACTAATAATATCCATACTTATGAAGGTGGGACCCACGAAACAGGGTTTAAGATGGCTCTTACCCGCGTAATTAATGATTATGGACATAAGGCAGGCATACTTAAAAATAACGAGACGCTTTCAGGTGATGACGTTCGTGAAGGTTTAACCGCAGTCGTATCTATTAAGCACCCTGATCCGCAATTTGAAGGTCAGACCAAAACTAAATTAGGTAATTCAGATGCACGGACAGCTACAGACCACGTTTTCGCTGCGACATTTAATCGTTTCTTATTAGAACATCCAGATGAAGCACGGCAAATTATTGAAAAGGGGCAACTGGCTTCTAAAGCACGGGTTGCAGCTAAACGGGCTCGTGAGGTTACTCGTAAAAAGAGCGGTCTTGAAATTAGCAACTTGCCTGGTAAGTTAGCAGATAATACAAGTAAGGATCCAGAAATTTCAGAATTATTTATCGTCGAGGGGGACTCAGCCGGTGGTTCTGCTAAACAAGGGCGGTCTCGGTTGACTCAGGCAATTCTCCCAATTCGAGGGAAGATTTTAAATGTTGAAAAAGCAACCCTTGATCGTGTCTTAGCTAACGATGAAATCCGTTCACTATTTACGGCATTAGGTACTGGCTTTGGGGATGACTTTGATATTACTAAGGCCAATTACCATAAGCTGATTATTATGACCGATGCGGATGTTGATGGTGCCCATATTCGGACATTATTATTAACCTTGTTCTACCGTTTTATGAAACCGATGATTACCCATGGCTATGTTTACATTGCTCAGCCACCGCTATATCAGGTTCGGCAAGGTAAGTTTGTGAAATATATTGATTCTGATGAAGAATTGGAACAAGTAGTAAGCTCGCTTCAACCTAGTCCCAAGCCAGTTATTCAACGGTACAAAGGATTAGGGGAAATGGATGCTGAACAATTATGGGAAACCACAATGGATCCAGAAAATCGGCACCTGTTACGAGTGAAATTAGATGATGCAGAACAGGCAGATAAGATTTTCCCAATGCTAATGGGAACTAAGGTTGGACCACGGCGCGATTTCATTGAGGAAAATGCGAAGTTTGTTGAAAACCTTGACTTGTAATTGACTGTTGTTTACTACTAATGCGAAAAAGGAGGAACGACATTGGCTGAACATGATATGCCTAATCGGATCACGGATGTAAATCTTACGAGCCAGATGAAAAACTCATTCCTAGATTATGCGATGAGTGTTATTGTTTCACGGGCGCTTCCAGATGTTCGTGATGGATTAAAGCCGGTACAGCGCCGGATTTTATACGGAATGAATGAATTAGGGGTTACCCCGGATAAGCCATATAAAAAGTCTGCCAGAATTGTTGGGGACGTAATGGGTAAATTCCACCCTCATGGTGATTCTTCAATTTATGAAGGATTAGTACGAATGGCCCAAGACTTCAGTTACCGCTACATGCTGGTTGATGGTCACGGAAATTTCGGGTCTGTTGACGGGGATGGAGCAGCTGCTATGCGTTATACCGAAGCAAAGATGAGTAAGATTGCTGTTGAAATGCTTCGTGATATTAACAAAAACACCGTTGACTTCCATGACAATTATGATGGTACTGAAAAAGAACCGGATGTATTACCAGCTCGTTTTCCAAACTTATTAGTTAATGGTGCTTCAGGAATTGCCGTTGGGATGGCAACTAACATTCCCACACACAATTTGGGTGAAGTTATTAATGGTCTTCACCTGTTGATGGATAATCCAGACATTACAACTGAAGGATTGATGAAGGCTATTCCAGGACCTGATTTTCCAACTGGCGGAGTTGTAATGGGTAAGTCTGGTATACGGAAAGCATATGAGACTGGTCGCGGAACAATTATTGTTCGTGCCAAAGTTGATATTGAAGAACAAAAGAACGGTAAACAACGGATTATTGTTCATGAAATTCCGTATATGGTTAATAAGGCTAAGTTGATTGAACGGATTGCTGAATTAGCGCGCAATAAGGATATTGATGGAATTACAGACGTTAATGATGAAACTGACCGTGATGGGATGAGAATTGTAATTGATGTCCGTCGTGATGCAAGTGCAGAAGTTATCTTAAATAATTTATATAAAATGACTTTGATGCAGACGACCTTTAATTTTAATATGCTTGCAATCGTTAATGGTGCTCCAAAGATCTTAAGTCTTAAGCAAATTCTGCAATATTACCTTGAACACCAAGAAGCGGTAGTTCGTCGGCGGACAGAATTTGAATTAAAGAAAGCCCAAAATCGTGCACACATTGTTGAAGGATTAAGAATTGCCTTAGATCATATCGATGAGATTATTAATATTATTCGTAGTTCTCAAACGAGTGAAGTCGCAAAGAATGAACTGATGAGTAACTATGGTTTATCAGATCGTCAAGCTCAAGCCATTCTCGATATGCGGCTAGTTCGTTTGACAGGATTAGAGCGTGAGAAGATTGAGGATGAATATCAAAAATTAATGGCCGCAATTGCTGATTACAAAGATATTCTTGCTCACCGTGAACGTATCAACCAAATTATTTATGACGAATTAATGGAAATCCAAAAGCGGTTTGGAGATGAACGACGGACTGAACTGCAAGTTGGTGACATTACCAATATTGAAGACGAAGATTTAATTGAGGAAGAAGACATCATTGTTGCTTTAACTCACAACGGATACATTAAACGATTACCAGTAGACGAATTTAAGTCACAGCATCGTGGTGGACGTGGTGTTAAAGGGATGGGCGTTCATAAAGATGACTTTATTGAGCAGTTAATTTCTAGTTCTACTCACGATATGCTCCTCTTCTTCACCAATTCTGGGAAAGTATACTCGATGAAGGGATATGAGGTTCCAGAATATGGCCGGACTGCACAAGGTATTCCGATTATTAACCTTCTTGGTATTAATAATAAAGAAAAGATTAGCGCCGTTATCAATGTTTCACATGAAACTAATGATGATGATAAATATCTCTTCTTTACTACCAAGTATGGAACGGTTAAACGAACGCCAGTAACGGAATTTAAGAACATTAGGAGTAATGGACTAAAGGCAATCAACCTTCATGAAAATGATGAATTAATTGATGTGGAAGTTATTAGTGATGAACAACCAATGATTATTGGAACTCATAATGGATATGCTCTTAGCTTTAAGTCATCAGTTGTTCGGTCGATGGGAAGAAGTGCAGCTGGGGTTCGTGGAATTCGCTTGCGTGGTGAAGACTATGTAATTGGTGCTGCTCCTCTTAATCCAGGCAGTAATGTCCTAGTAATTAGTGAGAATGGATTCGGAAAGCAGACAGCGGCGTCAGAATATCCAATTAAAGGTCGTGGCGGTCTTGGTGTAAAGACTGTTAATGTTACTGAAAAGAATGGGCCATTAGTTGGTTTGACAACTGTTAATGGTGACGAAGATATTATGCTTGTTACTGATCAAGGTGTGATTATTCGTTTTGGTATTAAGAGTGTGTCACAAACTGGACGTTCAGCTGTTGGGGTACATTTGATTAAGATGGATAATGGAGCCCGAGTAGCTACGATTGCTAAGGTTGATAAAGAAGATGACAGTGAAGAAGCTGAATCTCCAAAAGAAGAAGTAACAGACACAGCTAATTCAGAAAATCAACCAACAGAAAATTAAAAAATAAAAATGGAAAAGTAGAGATTTTACGTATATATATTTATAGTGACCGCAACATTTAGGATTTTCTTATTAGATGTTCCTTGTTTTAAATAGAATTTTATGCTATATTTTATGTCTGTGAGTATACGTACAGACGTCTACTTTCCTTGTTCTTCTCAAATAGTAAGAAGAGCCAGAGTCCATAAGGAGGTGTAACATTCATGGAAACACGCAAATATGAAATTACTTACATCATTCGTCCTGATATCGAAGAATCTGCAAAGAGCGAATTGGTAGACCGATTCGACAAGATCTTGGCGGACAATGGTGCAACAATCGCTGACTCAAAGGATTGGTCAACTCGTCGTTTCGCTTACCCAATCGCTAAGTACACTGAAGGTACTTACCACGTGGTAAACTTAACTACTGACTCTGACCAAGCTTTAAACGAATTTGATCGTTTAGCTAAGTTCAGTGATGATATCCTACGTCACATGATTGTTAAGCTTGATGCTTAATTAATTGTCAATAAATTAAGAGAGGAGAAAGATCTATGCTTAATCGTGCAGTCTTAACTGGGCGTTTAACAAGAGATCCCGAGTTGCGGTACACAACCAGCGGGACAGCAGTTGTTTCATTTACTCTAGCTGTTGATCGGCAATTCCGAAACCAAAATGGTGATCGTGATGCTGACTTTATCAATTGCGTTATTTGGCGTAAGTCCGCTGAAAACTTTAGTAACTTTACGCATAAGGGTTCACTTGTTGGAATTGAAGGGCGCATTCAAACCCGAAATTATGAAAACCAACAGGGTAACCGTGTTTATGTTACCGAAATTGTTGTTGATAATTTTGCCCTGTTGGAGCCGCGTCAAAATGGTGGCATGAACCAACAAGGTGCTCAACAGCCATTTGCTAATAACCAGCAACCGTTTGGTGGTGCACAAGCTCCACAATATGGCAGCCAACCACAACCTGGAAATAATGCTCCTCAAAGTAATCCGTCACCTAATGCAGGTAATGGTTTCGACAACAATCAAAATGCTGGCAACCAGTTCCCTGGAAGCAGTGATGATGGTGGTCAATCCATCGACTTAGCAGATGACGAATTACCATTCTAAATAATTTTTACTCAGAATAGGAGGGTAATTTCATGGCACAACAACGTCGAGGCGGTCGTCGTCGTCGTAAGGTCGACTTTATCGCCGCAAACCACATCGAATACATCGATTACAAAGACACTGATTTATTACGTCGGTTCATTTCTGAACGTGGTAAGATTTTGCCACGTCGGGTAACTGGTACTAGTGCTAAGAACCAACGTAAGTTAACTATCGCTATTAAGCGTGCACGGATCATGGGTCTTTTGCCATTCGTTGCAGAAGATTAATTTCCGCGAAAATAAAAATAATAAAGAGGCCGGGATTTGCTCAGCCTCTTTATTATTTTAAACTACAATTGTCTTCGCTAAAAGTTTATGATTGATACACTAACTTTTTAACACATTGATAATCATTAGATGATATAATCTTTGGACTAAGTAATTGATGTGATATGATAGATTTATCCGATTAATAGTCAAATTAGAGCTATTTTGGGAGGACTTGTATGCAAAAATTTTTCAGTCGTGAAAATTGGGAGTTCTATTTTGAACACCCTGCCGTCCGCTGGAATATCTGCTATATTGGGATTTTAACAGTTATCGGACTTATTTTAGGGTTTATGGATAACTGGATTATTGGAATTATAGTGTTAATAGTTGCAGTTGTTGGTGGAGCTATTAGTATACAGCGATTAAAAAAGTTAGTTGTCGATACTCATGGATATTTGAATGAATTAACATATAAGGTTCAAAGTGGACAACAAGAAGCATTATTAGAAATGCCGGTTGGAATGATTATGTTAAATCAACGTCATGAAGTTGAATGGATCAATCCATATATGGCACGTTATTTTAACCTGGAGATTGTTGTAGGAAAACCGATTGCAGATGTTGATGCGGACCTAGCAGAATTAATAAAAAAATATGTGGATGATAAGAAGACACAGGTAGTAACTTGGCGAAATCATCAATTTGAATTTCTAGTTCAACATCATGGTCAAGTAGTCTATTTACTAGATATTACAAAGTATGAACAAATAAGTGCCCAGTATAAGGATGAACAAATCTTTATTGGAAATATTTATTTAGATAATTATGATGAATTAATTCAGGGGATGAATGATTCTGATGTTTCAAATCTTCATAATTATGTTACTTCTGAAATAAGTGATTGGGCCGTTGAGAATCACCTATTAATGAAGGTTATTGATGATGATAATTATTTGATCATCGGTCACCAAGCATCACTAAGAGAATTAGAAAAGCAGAAGTTTAAGATTCTTGATGTTATTCGTGAAAATACGTCTAAGCAAAATTCGCCGGTAACTCTTAGTGTGGGAATTGCTTATGGCGAAAATGACTTAATAAAGCTCGCTGACACAGCCCAAAATAACCTTGACCTTGCACTAGGTCGTGGTGGGGACCAAGTAGTTGTGCGGGCTCAAGACCAAGAAGCACGTTTCTACGGTGGAAAGACTAACCCGATGGAAAAACGTACTCGAGTTCGGGCAAGAATGATCAGCCAGGCCTTACAAGAATTAATGGCGCAATCAGATCAATTATTTGTAATGGGGCATACCAACCCTGATATGGATTCAATTGGTGCCTGCTTAGGGATTCGGCGGATTGCTGAGATGAACGGTAAAGAGTGCTGGATTGTAATAGATGATGAACATCCGCATTCTGATATCCGACGCCTTATGCACGAAATAGATAATTATCAAACAATTAAAGACCACATTATTTCGCCAAGTGATGCATTAGAAAAAGTCAATAACAACAGTTTATTAGTCATGGTTGACCATGCTAAGCGAGGAATTACCATTGCACCAGAGTTATATGATCGAATGCAAAATCGACTTGTAATAATTGACCATCACCGGCGTGGCGAAGATTTCCCTGAAAATCCATTACTTGTTTATATTGAACCGTATGCATCATCAACATGTGAGCTGATTACAGAAATGTTTGAATATCAGCCACGGGAAGGAAAAGGTTTAAATAAACTTGAAGCTACGGCAATGCTAACAGGGATTCAGGTCGATACAAAGTCCTTTACTAAGAGTGCTGGTACGCGGACTTTTGATGCGGCGAGTTACTTACGGTCCGCTGGAGCAGATGGACTAATGATTCAATCGTTTATGAAAGAAAATCCAGAAACTTTCATGAAGCGTAATCATTTAATCTCAAGAGCTGAAATAAATGATAAAATAGCATTATGTACGGGTGAAGAAGGACAGGTATATGATCCTGTAACGGCTGCCCAAGCTGCTGATATGTTACTTCAGATGAGTGGAATTGAAGCATCATTTGTAATCTTTGAGCGTGCAGATGGTAAAATAGGTATCTCTGCGCGATCAATGGGTGATATTAACGTCCAAGTAATTATGGAAGAGATGGGCGGCGGTGGTCACCTTGCAAATGCAGCTACGCAAATCAGTGATAAAACTATTGCTCAGGTTAAGCAGGAGTTAGTTGATATCCTAACAAAGTCTGACAAAGAGCAAGATGAAACAGAGGAGTGATCATAATGAAAGTTATTTTTACGCAAGATGTTCGTGGTCGCGGTAAACGTGGTCAAGTTAAAGAAGTACCAGATGGTTATGCACAAAACTACCTAATTAAGCGTGGTTTGGCTAAGCAAGCTACTAAGGCAGCAATGAGCCAATTAAAGGGACAACAACGTGCAGAAGAAAAACATGCTGCTGAAGAATTAGCAGATGCCAAACGCATGAAGAAGGTCCTTGAAGATGACAATACGGTTGTAGAATTGAGTGGAAAAGCCGGTACAGATGGCCGGATGTTTGGTTCAATTTCAACAAAGCAAATTGCTACTGCTTTACAAAAACAATTTGACCTTAAAATCGATAAGCGAAAGATTGAGCTTGCAGCCCCAATTAAGGCTCTTGGCTACGTTAATGTTCCAATTAAGCTTCACCCAGAAGTCGAAGCTCAAATTCGCGTTCACATTGCGGAAAAGTAGTGAGGATTAATAGATTTAAGGAGCGGTATCGTCATGGATAATGCACCAGTGCAAGAAGAGCCACGCGATATTGAAGCAGAAAAAGCAGTTCTAGGAGCTGCTTTTTTGAGTAAAAACGCGTTGGCAGATGCGATGGAGTATCTGGAGCCGCAGGATTTTTATCGCAAGGCTCATCAAGTTATTTTTGAAAAGATGATCCAATTAAATGATGAGGATCAGCCGATTGACCCGTTAACAATGAAAAACGTCCTTGATCAGGATAATCAAACGGAAAATGTCGGTGGTGTTGCTTATATTGCTGAACTTGCAACAGCGGTTCCGACGGCTGCAAATGTAGTTTATTATTCTAAAATTGTGCATGATAAGGCAATTTCTCGACGATTAATCAATACAGCAACCAAAATCATAAATGATAGTTATGCTGGCAATGATAGTGTTACTGACCAGCTTGACCATGCTGAACAGGCAATTATGGCGGTTTCAGAAAATAGCCGTCAGACTGGTTTTCAAAGCATTAGCGACGTACTTCAACAGTCGATTGAGCATGTTAGTGATTTGTCGAGTCAGGACTCAGAAATCACAGGATTATCGACTGGCTATGCACAATTAGACGAGATGACAACCGGACTTCATAAAGATGAATTGGTAATCATTGCAGCACGTCCAGCGGTTGGGAAGACGGCATTTGTCCTTAATATTGCCCAAAATGTTGCCACACGAACTGATAATACTGTAGCGATTTTTAGCCTGGAAATGGGTGCTGAATCATTGGCAAACCGAATGCTCTGTGCTGAAGGTAATATTAATGCTAATCATTTGCGGACTGGTCAGCTTAGTCAAGATGAATGGCAGAGTTTATTCATCGCGACTGGAGCGTTGAGTAATGCAAGTATTTATATTGATGATACCCCAGGAATTAAAGTGGCGGAAATCCGTGCACGTTGTCGGCGATTGGCCAAAGAAAAGGGTAATCTAGGACTAATCGTAATTGATTATCTACAGCTAATTGAAGGAAGCAATCCTGATAACCGGCAACAAGAAGTTTCAGAAATTTCTCGACAACTTAAGAAGTTAGCGAAGGAATTGGAAGTCCCTGTAATCGCACTTTCTCAGTTGTCACGGGGAGTTGAACAGCGGCAAGATAAACGACCAGTCCTTTCTGATATTCGTGAATCGGGATCAATTGAACAAGATGCGGATATTGTAAGTTTCCTTTATCGTGATGATTATTATGAGCATGATGAGGACTCAGAGGATAATAATAACCAGGGAAATAATCAAGATGATGATGGTTCTAATGCTAGTGAGGTTGAAGTCATCATTGAGAAGAATCGTAGTGGTCCGCGTGGGACGGTTAAATTACTATTTGCAAAGTCATATAATAAATTCACTTCGATTTCTTATATCCCTGAAGATAATAATTAAAAACTAAATTCTAAGAGGGCATTTCAGTTAAAAACTGAGGTAGCCCTTTTAGTGCGCTTAAGACATTAAAAATGTTTTTATAGAAAATAAACGGTATGATAGTAATTGAGGAGGCGTAAACAATGAACCGTCAAGGCGTAGAGTTAAAATGGCTGCTATTAGGAATGTTTCTTGGAAGTATTGGAAACAGTTTTGTGTGGCCATTAACAACAATTTATATTCACGAACAGTTACACGAGTCGTTAACTGTTTCAGGAATTGTGCTGCTCTTTTATTCGGGAGCAAATGTTGTCGGTAGTTACATTAGTGGGATGCTATTCGACCGAACTAATCCCCGTAAATTAATGATTGGCGGGACATTGCTGGCGACTGTGGTAATGGCCATTATGATCTTTTTTAATGGGTGGCCGATTTATGGAATTTTACTAACTGTAATTGGCTTCTTTAACGGTTGGATTATTACCATGGTTAATTCTTTCGCTACCCGGTCCGGTCGTGACGGCCGCTACGTTTTTAACATGCTGTACTTTGCTAATAACCTGGGGATGGTGATAGGTACGACGATTGTTGGCCCGCTTTACCAGTATGCAAAGGGTAATGTATCTCCCATGTTTTTAATTACAACGATTCTCTACACAATGTTTTCTTTGGTAGTTATCTTCTTCTTTAAGGATAACCACCAAACAGCAGAGAAAACTGATGATGGGGAGGCTGGAGCAGTTGACGTTAAAATTCCACAGGCTAATTTATGGATCAGTTGGATTTTCTTTGTTGCTCTTGTTGTGATTTGGACAATGTATGAGCAATGGGCAAGCAACTTGTCAGTATTTATGACTGATCAAGGAATCTCAATGACAAAATATAGCCTTTTATGGACATTAAACGGGATTTTAATTGTTGTCTTCCAGCTTGGAATTACTTGGCTCAATCGCTGGGTTAACCGACCATATGCTCAAGTATTTATCGGGATGTTTACAATCGGTTTTTCCTTCGTCCTCTTATTACATGCCCATTCGTATAGTTGGTTTGTTGCCGCAATGGTTATTTTGACTATTGGGGAAGCAACTGCTTTACCAACAATGCCTGCGATAGTTAATAGCCTTTCTCCAGTAGCAGTTAAGGGTAAGTATCAAGGGATTTTGAATGCATTCTCATCAATCGGTAAGGCAATTGGACCGCTTTTTGGTGGATTGATGATTGAAGCTACTTCATATCATATTTTGTTCATTATTTGTGCTGTTTCAATTTTTGTAATGGAAATAATAGTATTCCTAGTTGTTAAAATAAAACGTGCAAAAGTGGTTGAATATTAAAGAAGTGATCGAATGTTTTACAATAATTTTGATAATGTACATGGTGAAGATCGCTATGGAATGGTAGGAAAAATAGGAGACCCTTTTAGGGAAGAATGTGAACTAGCAATCTCATGCTATCGTTGCCATGAACAACCGTTAGTAATTGCTGAAAGAAATTGGATGGATACTAATAATGATGACTCACAGCGATATCAAATCGTTGTTGTCTGTGAGCATTGTGGTGCTGTTGATGAGTTTATAGTCAACGATGGCCGTGAACACAAGATTGGCAAATTAAAACATCGTAAATATCGGCCAATGGAAGTTGATATTATGAAGAAGGGAACTGTGGACTAGAATGTTCAAAGTTCTTTTTCTTAGGACTTTTTGAAAAAAGTTTCACAAACATAAAGTAATAATATCCACTACTCTAAGTAAGTGTGTAACAAATCCAATTATAATAACCACTTTCAAATGATTAAGTATTTTTATTTATTTGTGATAACATAAACATTGTAGAGATTGTCAAACATTTTAGGAGATGTTATGTTATGAAAATCAAAGCTGCTATTGTTGATGAAAAAGGTGCAAAGTTTGATATTCGTGACGATGTTGAATTGGCAGAGTTACAACCAGATGATCTTCAAATTCACATGGTTGCAACTGGTATTTGCCATTCCGATGAAGCCTTACGAAAAGGGGATGCCGAAATTGGTTATCCAATTATCCTCGGTCATGAAGGATCAGGAATTGTTGAAAAAGTTGGTTCGGAAGTAAAGAATTTCAAGCCCGGTGACCATGTTGTACTATCATTCTATGGCTGTGGGAATTGTATTAATTGTCTTAAAGGCAAGCCAACAAAATGTTTGAACTATGCCGCAAATAATTTATCCGGAGTTCGGCCAGATGGAAGTGCCCACTTTACAGAAAATGGTCATCAGGTTGACGATATGTTTGATCAATCATCATTTACTACTACTACAATTGTTCGAGAACGAAATGCGGTTAAGGTACCAGAAAGTCTTGATTTACGGAAGCTTGGTCCTCTAGGCTGTGGATATGTAACTGGCTCTGGTACAGTCTTTAATACCTTGAAACCGGAACCAGGTTCTACTATTGCTGTTGTTGGAACCGGAGCAGTTGGTTTAGCAGCAATGATGGCTGGTAAAATTTCAGGATGTACAACGGTAATTGCTATTGATCGTCATGATTCACGACTTAAGTTAGCTAAAGAGTTGGGTGCCACTGACACAATCAATACTGCCAATGAAGATATGGTTAAGAAGATTATGGAATTAACTGATGGCAAGGGTGTTGATTACGCGGTTGATACAACTGGTGCTACTGCTGTGATGGAAGATGCAATCCAAGCATTGGCACAAGGTGGTACATTAGCTCCGATTGCTGTTACTGCTAACCACATTGACGTTGATATATGGAATGACCTTTGTCCAAGTGATCGGACAATCGTGGGCGTTAACATGGGTGATTCAATTCCTCAAGTTGATATTCCACGACTCATTAAGTTCTATCAGTTGGGAATGTTTGACTTTGATAAGACAGAGAAGTTCTATGACTTTGATCAAATTAATGAAGCTAATGCGGACTCTGTATCAGGTAAGACAATTAAGCCTGTACTAATCATTGACAAAGATTATAAGCCTGATAAATATTAAAATGCTGGATTAATTCGATAAAAAGGAAGCAAAAATTATGAGTATGCCACATTATAAGATGTACATTAATGGTAAGTTTGTTGACACGAATTCTGGTAAAGAGATTACGGTTATTAATCCTAATAACGAGGAAACTTTAGGGACAGTACCAAGTGCGACCGTTGAAGAAACACGCGAGGCAATTGATGCAGCCTTTGAAGCTGAGAAATCTTGGCACCAGGTTCCAGCACCAACACGTGGCAGTTATCTTCATAAATTAGCTGATGAGATTCGTAAAGATCCAGAACCATGGATTAAGAACCTTCAAGAAGAACAAGGTAAGATCCGGTCCTTAGCAAAAACAGAAGTATTGTTCACTGCTGATTATTTTGATTATATGGCTGCTGCAGGACGGACATATAAAGGTGAAGTCATTCAGTCTGATAATCGTAATGAAACGATCTTGCTAAAGCGGATGCCGATTGGTGTTATTGCGGGGATTCTTCCTTGGAACTTCCCATTCTTCCTAATTGCGCGGAAGATGGCACCGGCTTTGGTAACAGGAAACACGGTTGTTCTAAAGCCGAGTTCTGATACCCCAATTGGCGCACTAGAGTTTGCAAAGCTATGTGATAAAGTCGGGCTTCCTGCTGGAGTCGTTAATTTTGTTACTGGTCCAGGTTCTGTTGTTGGTAATGAATTATCAAAGAATCCTAAGGTCGGAATGGCTAGTTTAACAGGTTCAGTTAATGCTGGTAAACGAATTATGGCGGCCGCTGCTGAACATATTGGTGAAGTATCACTTGAACTAGGCGGAAATGCTCCCGCAATTGTATGTGACGATGCTGATCTGGATGAAGCGGTCACTGATATTGTTAATTCACGTTATGATAATAATGGACAGCTTTGCAATAATGTTCAACGAGTTTATGTTCAAGAAGATGTTGCAGAAGAGTTTACTCAAAAACTTGTTGATGCTGTTAAGGCAATTACTTACGGTGATACGGTTGAAAATCCTGAAATCGGCATGGGTCCGCTAATTAATCGCAAAGCCCTTGAAGAAGTCGATCGTCAAGTAAAGCAGGCGATTAAAGAAGGCGGAAAAGTACTTGTCGGTGGTAAGCCTGCAGAAGGAAAAGGATTCTTCTACGAACCAACGATTATCAGTAACTGTAAGCAAAAAGATTCAGCTATTCAGGATGAAATCTTTGGACCTGTTCTGCCAATTATGACATTCAAGAACCTTAAAGAAGCAGTTGAGATGTGTAATGATAGTACGATGGGCCTAACATCCGGTATCTTTACGAAGAGTCTTGACCGTGCAGCCTATGCAATTAACGAAATTCAAGCCGGCGAGACATATGTTAACCGAAATTACTTTGAGGCTATGCAAGGTTATCATGCAGGAGTTAAGGAATCAGGTATTGGTGGATCTGATGGAATGCACGGAATTCTTGAATGTACTGATACAAAAGTTGTTTACATTCAGCGGCATCCAGAAAATATCTAATACCTAAGAGAAATAAAAAATACTAGAATTAGCTAAGCTTCTTAACGGCGCTAATTTGATATTTATAAAAGAGCTAGCAATTAGGGAAAACTGTTATTCTTCCCTGATCGTTAGCTCTTTAGAATTTTTTAGGATAATTATCGCTGATTACTTCTTTTTCTGCCAATTGAAAGTCAGTCTGTATAGGAAGTAACCGAGTAGGCAAGTAATGATATCACTAATTGCTTGTGCCCAGATAATCCCGGTATAGCCTGCTAAATGTCGTAATACTTCTAAAACTACCCAATAAATAACCCCTTGACGAGAGATGGACATTAAGAAAGCACCAAAAGCATTACCGATTGATTGAAAGACCGTAGTATAAACCAGTATCAAACCAACTAGCGGGGTTGTAATAATAGTTGCTAATAACATTTCGCTTGCAGCGTTAACGATTACTGGTTGGCGCATAAAGAGACTAATAATTGGCTTGGCAAAAATAATTAAAACGCCCCCAACGACAACTGAGTAAACAATTTGAACAAGAAAATCAAACCGTAGTATTTGATGAAGCCTTGACCATTCCTTTGCACCGTAAGTAAAACCAATCAATGGTTGGGCACCAAAGGCAAAACCAACAATTACTAAAATCAAAACTGAATATACTTTTTGAACGATTCCCATTGCGGCGACCATATCAGCACCGTAGAACGCCAGTGATGAATTAAGCAATGCCATCCCGAAAGTTAAGGCAAAATTGGTAATAGAACCAGGAATTCCAATTGCAATAACTTCTGTAATTGTGTGTAGATTAATTTTAGTTAAGCGCGGATTAAGTGAGACATATCGGGCATAACGAAAAATCATTACTAATAGTACGATGTCAGTAAAAGCATAGCCGATAACATTGGCAAGAGCGACCCCGGTTGTTCCCCATTTGAAAACAAATAAGAAAATAGGGTCCAGAATAATTGCGATCACGGTTCCGGTAATTGCAGCGATCATGGCGTGAGTAGCCAGGCCTTCTGTTCTAATTAAATTTTGTGGCACAATCGAAAATATTACAAAAACAGCCCCCACGCTTAATACTCGATAGAAGTTAGCTGCGTCTGCATAAGTTCCAGCTTTAGCACCTAACATCATCAGAATTGGACGCTCGAAAGCTAATAAAAATACCGTTAATAATATTCCGGTAATGATTGAGCAATATAAACAAAAACTAGTAACCCGTTTTGTTAAATGAACATTCTTTTCACCGAGCAATCGTGAAACTACCGAACTACCGCCTAAACCAAAAATATCGGCAATTGCAAGAAGAAAAGTAAATAACGGAGCACCAATGGTAACCCCAGCGACCATTTTGGGATCACCAGTTTTAGCTACAAATACCGTGTCAGCTAAGTTATAAATCATTGTTGTGATCATTCCGAGCACTACCGGTAATGCGAGCTTAAAGTAAGCTTGCTTAACAGGTGCTTTTAAAAATAAATTTTCCACGTAAAAACTCCTTTTAAACAAAAAAGGGCCATTCGTGAAGGAGGTTGGCTGGTATCTTCACAAGTGACCCTAAATATATAAATTTAACGTAACTATTTTATTGAAATTTGATGAAAAATGCAATGGGAAAAATAACTTTATATTTAATATCGTTCTGAAAGTAACTTTAACTAAAATATAGGAGTTATATATTCTAGTAGTTTACATTAACGAAATTGTAAGAGATTTGCTATGATGGTAGTTGAAAGTAAATTAAAAGCAATGAGGTGAATGCTGATGAAAACTAAAAAGTATCGTTATACCGGAAAAGATTTTGATATAAATAAAGCGCCAACTAAGGTAAAAGATTCTGCTGATGAATTAAAAAAGATTAAAAAGAGGATCAAGAAAAATGTAAAGTCGATTAAGGATGCGCAAAAAATGATGTATGCGCGACGTCACTATGGGGTATTAGTCGTATTTCAAGCGATGGATGCGGCTGGTAAGGATAGTATGATTTCTCATACTTTTGCTGGTGTGAACCCAGTGGGATTTAAGGTAGCTAACTTTAAGCAGCCGACTGGACGTGAATTGCGGCATGATTATCTCTGGCGAATTACTCGTGAATTGCCGATGCGGGGTGATATTGGAATCTTTAACCGTTCGTACTATGAAGATGTTCTGGTTTCGCGCGTTCACCCCGAAATAGTTGTAAATGCTAACTTGCCTGGAATTGATTCTATTGATGATGTAAATAATAAATTCTTTGATAGCCGTTATGAAGATATTCGCCAATATGAGGACTACTTAACTCGTAATGGCTACTTAATCGTAAAGTTCTTCCTTCATGTATCAAAAGAGGAACAAAAGAAACGATTTTTAGCTCGAATTGACACGCCTGAGAAAAATTGGAAGTTCTCTGCGGCTGATATTCGTGAACGCCAATATTGGGATGATTATCAAAAAGCGTATGAAAAGGCAATTAATGCAACAGCTACGAAGAAAAATCCATGGTATGTTATTCCATCTGATGATAAGTGGTACTCACGACTAATTGTATCCGATATTTTAACAAAGAAGATCAATAGTTTGCCGCTCGCATATCCAGAGGTTTCACCAGAACAAGAAATGGGCCTTAAGCAAGCACGTCAAGAATTGATGGATGAAAGTAAATAAATGAAGGGGATGCCATATGACATCCTTTTTTAATGCAAGGATTGTTGTTTTTAACGTTTATATTTAATCCTATAATGATAATAACCCCCGAAAATCGATTTTCGGGGGTTATTATGTTAGACTTTTAATATAATTATTCTAAAAAGAATGTTTTTAGCATTAAGGAAGGTGCGTAATCAATGAAATACCTGCCGTTGTCCAAATATAAGTATTTTATCAAAGATAAGACTAACGATTTAAACGCTGTTGAAAATGAATATCAAAGTCGGTTAAATGGATATACCAGTCAAAGAACAACCCTTTTTCCTTTACTTAATTATCGTGATGGTACTCAGACGAATAAGTATCCTATCTTTTATCTCCCCTTACCAGAAATACAAAACTTGGCAGATCAGCTTAGACGAAATTCTAAGGCAATAAAAAATATTTCTATCACACTTCCTCAAATCGCAATTAATCAATTTCTAAATTCTTTGTTACTTTCTGAGATCTTTTATACTAATGAGATTGAAGGGGTAAAAACGAGTCGTGTTGAAATTAGTACCGTTATTCAAGAAAATAATCAACAGATAGACGGTAGTGATCATGTATCGAAAAAACGGCTTGGTTCAACTATTAAAATGTATCAACGCACACAGTCAGGGAAAAAGGTTGAGATTTATGAACTTCAAGATTTTAGAAAAATATATGATTCTTTATTAAATGGAGAAATTGATAAAGGCCGGTTGCCAAATGGAACAATTTTTCGTGACAAACTTCCTAATAACGAAATCCTTTCTATTGGTGATGGTATCAAGACCGTTCATCAGCCACCAACTACTGAGATTGCAATCCAGACTGCATTAACAGCATTAATTGAATATATGAACAATGATGAGACTCCATCAATTTATAAGGCACTTGTCACTCACTTTTTCTTTGAAAATACCCATCCATTTCTTGACAGCAATGGCCGAATGGGACGATACCTTTTGTCGTCATATATTGCAAATAAGTTTGATCGTTTTACCGGCTTTTCGGTTGCTACTGCGATTCACAACAATGTTCAGCAATACTATAAAGTCTTTAAAGATGCCGATAAAGCCGATAATAGGGCAGACTTAACATTTTTTATTCAGAAACTTCTAGAGATATTGGTAAGTCAGCAAGAAAAGACTATTGATATTTTAAGCCAGTCTCGAGAAAAGCTAAATAATGCTAAACAAATTATTAAGCAGTGGGTAGAGGAACATCATCAATTGTTAAAGGCCACCGCTTTACCTGATAAATTGTATTGTGAAATTTTGTATCTTTTTGCGCAATCGGAATTTTTTACTAATCAGCAAAGCCTAGGGATTAAAGATAATGATATTATTAAAATTTTGAAGAAGAGTAGCCAACGTTATCCAATGACAAAAACCCGGTTAGCAATTAAAGAATTAGAAGAACTTGGAGCAATCAAAATAGTTTCCAAACGTCCTAAGCAGCATATAATTCAGATTTTGATTGAGCAGAAGTGATATGTCTTATCTTAATATTTAAAAAATTACAAAGAAGGACTAGTAGTAAAAAACCACAAGTCCTTCTTTAATTTGATTTAAACATATGTGGATAAAAGAAAAAGTAAATAGCTAATATTGTTGAGAATAATAGCAAGTTAAATTGTTTGCTGATAATACAATAAATTACAGTGATGATCATTACTGCTGTCCATAAATATCCCAAAATAGAATAATGTTGTTCTTTTTCCCGATGTTTTCCAAAAAAATGACTCCTTGAAAAATAAGTATTCCATAATAACAACAAGCAAGATTGGAATTAAGATGTGTGACCAGTAGTTAGTGGAATTGGAGAAGTAAAGGCCGATGAGCAACCAAAATAATCCTCGGATAATGTTGAATGCTTGAGCCGCTTTGTCACGATTTAAATAACTTGTTAGATCTTTATCTTCTCGTAACAGTGAGTCAACTGAAACGTGATATAAGTCGCTAAGAGCAAACAGCATTTTTAAATCGGGGTAGCTTTTATTATTTTCCCATTTAGAAAGTGTTTGTCGCGTAATGTGCAAGTTATCAGCAACTATTTGTTGAGTCAAGGCGAGTCGCTCACGCTGATTTTTAATTTGTTCACCAAAAGACATTTTAATTACTCCTCGTATTCTATAAATATATTTGAATTTTGGTATAAGAATATAGAATTGGTGATTGAAAGTCTAGCAATGATTTGTTGCAATGCTAGTGACTGTGGCTTTTAGACTATTTGCCAATAAATATTAAGTAAACAAAAAAGGCCACCGATAAATCGATGACCTTTTTACAAGATGGGCAGTCAGGGGATCGAACCCTGGACCCACGGATTAAGAGTCCGTTGCTCTGCCAGCTGAGCTAACTGCCCATGTCTTTGACAACATAAATAATAATATCAACTTAAATTGAATTTCGCAAGTACTTTTTGAAATTTATTTATTAATTTTCTAAATTGATATATACTTAGACGCCTAACTGTTATAATTGTTAGTAAAAATTAACCTTAGGAGTGATTTTATGGCATCGAAAAAAGATAAATTTGAGTACATGAATCGTCTGCTACGAACATATATGATTAATATGCATCATTTTTTTACCACTCTTACTCCACAGTTGACGCTTACTCCGCAGCAAGCGCGGACATTATTGTACATTAAGGACCATCCAGGGCTTATTCAACGCGAACTAGGCGACTACTTCCATATCCGAAATGCAAGTATTACAAATATGCTAAAAAATCTTGAACGTGATGGTTATATTGTTCGTCGAAATGATAATGAATCAGCTAGGATTAAACGGATTTTCTTAACTAAAGAAGGAATCGAAAAGACTAGCCAAATAAAGGATGTTTTTGATCAAGCATACCAGCAAATTGTTGAGCAACTCGATGAAGAAACGATTGATGCAGTAATTAAAAGTATGATGAATATCAATAATGAGCTAAAAAGATGATTTAAATTATTGACAGTTAGATATCTACGTGTTTTAATATAAGTCGTCTTAAATAGTTAGATAGTTAATTGTTAGGAGGCTTATACTTTGAAAAGAAATAAATTTAATTTTCGGGAATTCTTTAGCCTAATTAACCAATTACACCCACAATATTTGAAACTGGTAGTGGGGATTCTTTTAGGGTTGGTTTCTACTGGAGCAAATTTATTTGTTCCGCAACTAGCCCAGAAATTGATTAACGATTTTCGGCACATTAGTCCAACACTAGCTACGTTAACAGTTGTTATTTTTATTGCTGGACTAATTACTAGTGCGTTATCAGGAGTATTACTTGGTATTTTTGGCGAAAACGTTGTTGCTAAGTTACGTAAACAATTGTGGCAAAAACTGCTTAAAATGCCGGTAAAATACTTCGACAATGTGAAAACCGGGGAAATAAGCTCACGACTGGTAAATGATACTTCACAGGTTAAGGAGCTTCTTGCTTCAACATTTCCTAATGCAATGACCTCAATTTTACAGTTTCTTGGGGCATTAGTAATTATGTTAGCAATGGATTGGCGAATGACCTTATTAATGTTTGTTGCTGTACCATTGATAATGATAGTAATGATGCCAATAATGAACTACTCACGTAAAATTGGGCGTGTGCGTCAAGATGAGCTTGCTAAATTTGCTAGTGATTCAACTGATGTATTAAGTGAAGTTCGTCTAGTAAAGTCATCAAATGGTGAAGAACATGAGCTCGCTAAAGGAAGCCAGCGAATTGATAACTTGTATGGAATTGGGATGAAAGAAGCGTTGATTAACGCTGCGACCCAACCAATTACAAATATGCTGATGATGTTAATGTTCTTAATCGTGCTTGGTTATGGTGCAATTCGGGTAATGAATGGTCAAATAACGATGGGAGCATTAGTTTCGTTCTTAATGTACCTTTTCCAAATTTTTGGACCAATTATTACAGTTAGTCAGCTCTTTACTAATATGGCTAAGACAAGTGGTGCGACTGAACGGATTCAGCAGATGTTGGCAGAACCAGAAGAATTTGACGAAGATCAGGTTGAAAAAGATATTGAAACTGAACCGTTAAAATTTGAGAATGTTGACTTTTCTTATGAACCGGATAAGCCAATACTGAAGAATATTAATTTTGAGACTAAACCAAATGCGGTTGTCGCGTTTGCAGGACCTTCAGGTGGTGGTAAGACAACGATCTTCTCGTTGATCGAACGGTTCTATCAACCGACCGCCGGAAAGATTCTTATTGGCGATGAAAACGTTGAGAAATTAGACTTAGCCAAATGGCGGGAACAAATCGGTCTCGTTAGTCAGGATGCCGCTGTAATGCCAGGAACGATTCGCGATAACCTTACCTATGGACTACGGCGAACAGTAAGTGACACGGAATTATGGAAAGCATTGAAGATGGCATACGCAGATGGGTTCGTAAATAATATGGCCGATAAACTAGAAACAGAAATTGGTGAGCGCGGGATTAAACTATCTGGTGGTCAAAGGCAACGAATTGCAATTGCACGGGCCTTCCTTCGTGATCCAAAGATTCTGATGCTCGATGAAGCAACCGCAAGTTTGGATGCCGAATCTGAAGCAATGGTTCAAAAGGCTTTAGGTGACTTAATGCAAGGACGGACAACATTAGTAATTGCCCACCGTTTAAGTACAATTGTTGATGCAGATAAAATTTACTTTATTGAAAATGGAACTATTTCAGGTTCTGGAACGCATCAAGAGTTGCTGCAATCAACACCGCTTTATGCTCAATATGTTCATGATCAATTTAAATAAAGACAAACGACCAAAATCAGCTTATTAGCCGATCTTGGTCGTTTTTTGAACAGAATTAAGTTTTCCAACATATACAAAAAGCGACCGAGATAAAATCCCAGTCGCTGTAAACCTCTGATGGGCAGTCAGGGGATCGAACCCTGGACCCACGGATTAAGAGTCCGTTGCTCTGCCAGCTGAGCTAACTGCCCATATTCTTTAACAGAATACTCAATCATTTTAACCTGCTTAATATTAAATGTCAAATATTTTTGGAAAATATTTATGGAACTTTTCCCTGTGCTATAATAGAGGCACTGATATATAGCAGATTTAAAGTATTGAATCAATTAACCCAATGGAGGGAACTATTGATATGGCAAAAAAAATTTTAGTTGTTGATGATGAAAAACCGATCTCTGATATCATCAAATTTAATCTTGAAAAAGAAGGATATGAAGTTGTCGTAGCCTATGATGGTGAAGCTGCGTTAGAGCAAGTTGAAGCAGAAAATCCTGATTTGATTATCCTCGACCTAATGCTTCCTAAGATTGATGGGCTTGAAGTAGCAAAGCGTGTCCGAGCTAAACATACAATGCCGATTATTATGGTAACGGCTAAAGATTCAGAACTAGATAAAGTCCTTGGCCTTGAACTTGGTGCAGACGATTATGTCACTAAGCCATTTTCAAATCGTGAATTAGTAGCCCGTGTTAAGGCAAATTTACGGCGGCAGGCTACCCTTAAGGCACCTGCTGAAGAAGATAATAACACTGATATTCAAATTGGGGACCTGACAATTCATCCAGAAGCATATACGGTTACTAAACGGGGTGAGAACATTAATTTGACACACCGTGAATTTGAATTGCTGCACTATTTGGCACAACATATCGGTCAAGTTATTAATCGTGAACATTTACTTCAAACAGTGTGGGGATATGACTACTTTGGTGATGTGCGAACAGTCGATGTTACTGTTCGACGGCTTCGTGAAAAAATTGAAGATAATCCCAGTCACCCGCAATGGCTAATTACCCGGCGTGGTGTTGGTTACTACCTAGCAAATCCTGATCAGAATTAGAGGCTGAACCATTGTGAACAGCAAATTAAAATTTTATCAATCGATTCGGTTTAAAATCGCTCTCGTATTTGTGTTAATTTTGATGTTAACGCTTGAATGTGTGGGGGCGGTTTTTGTGCGTCAATTGGAACACCAAAACCTTAATACGTTTAAACAAACAATTGAATTGCCATCGTATGTCGATAATTCTTTAGCAGAACAACTGGCCCGTTCAGATACCAAAAAGGCGAATAAGCAGATTAATCAAATCCTTTCTGAAGTTAATAATAATAACATCTCTGAAATTCGGGTTGTTGACAGTAAGAGCGTTGTTCGCGGGACGAGTAACGCGGATAATCGGGGAGCAATTGGTCAAAAGACGACTGATCAAGCAATCAAAGCGACCCTCTTAAATAATCGTTCGCATACCGAAAACTTGTATGATAACTCTAATCATACACGCTATTACGTAAACGTTATCCCGCTGGTTGATAATAGTAATAATAACGTTGTTGGAGCTGTTTATCTTCGTGCTAGCTTAGAGAGTGTTTATTCTAATATTAATAACATTACCTTTGTTTATCTTTCTGCTGCCATGATTACGATTGTCCTTAGTTTGATCTTGGCAATAATAATTTCCCAGGAAATAACGCGGCCGATTGAAGAAATGCGTAAACAAACATTGCGGATTGCCCGTGGTGATTATTCTGGACAGGTAAAAGTTTTAGGAAATGATGAACTAGGACAGTTAGCCGGAGCAGTTAATAATCTATCAGTCCGAGTTGAAGAAGCTCAGGAGTCAACTGATTCAGAACGGCGGCGGTTAGATAGTATCCTATCGCATATGTCAGATGGGGTGCTGGCAACTGACCGCCGCGGAAACGTGACGATCGTTAATAACATGGCGTTACAATTACTTGGCGTTGAAAACGAAGACGATTTAATCGGTAAATCAATTATTGACGTTCTAGATATTCGGCATGATTATACTGTTCGGCAACTTGTAAATAGCGAGCAGCGGGAAATGATCATTGATATGTCCAATTCTGGAAATAATTTGATTTTGAACGCTTATTTCTCACCAATTCAACGTGAATCCGGATTTGTAAGCGGACTGGTTTGTGTGCTTCATGATGTTACTAGTCAGCAAAAAGAAGAACGTGAACGAAAGCAGTTTGTTTCAAATGTTTCTCATGAGTTGCGAACACCATTGACGAGTGTACGTAGTTATGTTGATGCCTTAAGTGATGGTGCTTGGCAGGATAAAGAAATAGCACCGAAATTTCTAAAGGTTGTTCAAGATGAGACTGATCGAATGATTCGGATGATCAATGACCTTTTGAGTTTGTCACGGATGGATGCCGGAACAACAAAGCTTAATCTGGAATACGTTAATATTAATGAGCTTTTTAACTATATTTTGGACCGCTTCGATATGATTATCAAAAAAGAAGAAGATCCAAAAAAGAAGAAGTATACCATCGAACGTTACTTTACTAAAAAGGATTTATGGGTTGAGATTGATACTGATAAATTCACTCAGGTAATTGATAATATCATGAATAACGCCATTAAGTATTCACCAGATGGCGGAGTAATTACTACGCGCTTATTGGAAACGCATAATCATGTTATTTTGAGCATCACTGACCAGGGATTGGGAATCCCCCGCAAAGATCTTGGGCGTATTTTTGACCGTTTCTTCCGGGTTGATAAGGCACGAAGCCGGAAACAAGGTGGAACTGGCCTTGGGTTAGCTATTTCTAAGGAAGTTATCAATATGCTTGGCGGACAAATTTGGGTTGATAGTGTAGAAGGCAAGGGATCGACATTCTATATCTCCTTGCCGTATGTACCTTACGAGGAGGAAGACTGGGATGATGAGGAAACTGAAAAGTAATTGGCAATCAATCGCTTTAACGGTTGTTGTGCTTCTTAGTTTATTCATTTCATGGATTGTTTGGACAAATCCGTTTCCTTATGAAGGGGCGCGACACGAGAGTTATAGTAATAATCAGTCGCAATATACCCCGCAATCAATGGGAGATGTTTACCTACCGACAAAAGCAATTGAGACAAATAAAAAAGGTAGCCAGAATCAGCTCCATAGCCCTAAAGCCAATTTAATTTTAAGTGTAAAACGAGAATTAGAGAGTTGGAAACTAGGACGGACAAATGTTGTTAAGCAGAATAACAGTGACGTTTATTTAAGTTATTTACGTCGTCGAAATTCATTAATGCTGACGTATCCTGATGAAGTTCCCAGTTCTGTATTTAATGAGACATTTTCGCAATCGATTGATACAGACCGGGTAAATCAGATTAATCATATTGTTATTCCTTTAAATGGGCAGCATGAGATTTATTTACTTGGGGATCATCATTATAGTGTGTATCGTGTACGGGTTGAAAAGGGGAACTTTAGCCATATTAGACGCTTATTAACGTCAATGGAGCAGATACCGGTCGACCATAAAATTATTAATGGAGTTGCCGTTATGATGTATCCGCACTCGTTTGAATTACCAGAGTTAGGATATCAGATTACTGCGCAAAACATTGATACGTTAAGCGCTAGTTTGATGAGTACTAATCAGCATACAACGATTACCGCTAATAAAAACGGAAATGAGACGACATATACTGATGGAACTAACCGCCGTTTAATCTATAATCGCCAAAACGGAACTCTTAAGTATGAGAATTATTTAAGCAAGGATGACCGTGAATCAACTAGTCAGATTTTCTCGCATTTCTATAATAAATTGACTGCAATTGGGATGCCGCTTGATAATTTACGGTATGATGAAGTAAGTGAACAAGGTCGGCGATTGAATTATCGAGCATATGTTAATAGTTTCCCGATTTTTAACAGCGATGGATATGGTGAGGTGACTTTAGAGTCAACTAGTAGCGGTAATGAACGATATTGGTTGAGCCTGTATAGCTTACAGGTTCCGCTGCCAATCGATCACCAGATGGTCAAGCTTCCGTCAAGCACTGAAGTTATTAACCAATTACACGCTACTAATCGAATGCGCGATATTAAAGACTTGCGTGTTGGATATATTTGGAAGAGCAACAGTGTTAACAATCATGTGGTTAAATTGGTGCCAACATACTTTATTAAATATCGTGGTCATTGGGTTGAGTACACGGAATTGGAAAAGTAGGAGGGGTAATGAATGAATTTTAAACGTATTCAATGGATATTTATTCTCGCCTTTCTGCTTTTTGATATTTTTGTTGGTAGTTCGTTAATTTTAGAAACTAGGTTTACAGTATCGAATGGTCAACAAAATCGGCAATCTACGGTTCTTAAAGAGATGCGTAATGATTCAATCAATTACGGGAATCTTTCTAACAAGCAGCAAACAGGATATTACATTGCTGGAAAACGCTCAACAGATGGCGGCGTTTTAGAACAAGAATCGGATAAGCTACACAACCAGAATTTTCGATTTACATCTGGAACACTAACGAGTGAATTTGATAAACCGATTAAAGTTTCCGCAGATAATACGGTTCAACGGATTAACCGACTACTAAAGAACAAAAGGATGATTAGCTTAGGTGATCATTATCGTTACAATAAAGAGCTATCTGATAAAAATACTATTGTCTACACCCAGGTTCTTGAAGATAAGCCGTTAATATCAAATGATGGGCAAATTCGCTTTCGGATAAATTCTGATCATGAGGTAACTGGTTATACCCAGACTTATCTACAAGATGTAGAAGTTTTACGTCAGCGGTCAAATACCATCAGTCAACGAAGGGCAATTACTTGGCTATATAAACATAACCAAATACCAAACAACTCCCGAATTCGGTGGGCTACATTAAGTTATTCTAAATTGCTTAATACGACTACGGATGACAAATCAGTATATGTTCCAACGTGGATTGTTGAAATTAAGACTAAAAACTCAGGGGCAATCCAGCAGCTACAAGTTAATGCGTTTAATAGTACGGTAATGAAAGAGACACCAGATAGTGTGAATACTAATTCGTTAAATAATAAGTAATTGAGGAGGAACTTTAAGTGACAGAAACGGATCCATTACGTTATAGTGTACTTGCGAGTGGGAGTACGGGAAATGTAACTTATTTGGAAACGCGTAACCATCGAATCTTAATTGATGCCGGGTTAAGCGGTAAGCGAATTGAGAACTTAATGAAAAAGATTGATCGGTCATTAAAAGACGTCGATGCAATTTTTGTAACGCATGAACACAGTGACCATACGCATGGTGTCGGGGTATTAGCTCGTCGTTATGGCATGGACGTCTATGCCAATGAGGGAACGTGGCAAGCGATGGCTGATAAGGTTGGTAAGATTCCGTTAGAACAAAAGCACGTTATCGCCCCTAATACGGTTAAAGATTTAGGTGACATGGATATTGAAAGTTTTGCCGTATCGCATGATGCAGCTCAACCGCAGTTTTACCAGGTCCACCATAATAACAAAACTTTTTGTATTCTTACAGACACTGGGTATGTATCTGACCGAGTTGAAGGAACAATTCGAAATGCGGATGCCTACGTAATGGAATGCAACCATGATACAGAAATGCTACGGATGGGTCCTTATTCATGGCCGCTAAAGCAACGGATTTTAGGGGATGAAGGGCACCTTTCAAATGAAGAAGGTGCAGATGCATTAATGAGCGTGATTGGTCGACGAACTAAAGAGATCTTTCTCGGTCATCGCAGTCAGCATAATAATATGCGTTCTTTAGCGCACTTAACGGTTGCAAGTTTAATGGAACAGCATGATTTTGGTGTTGACCATGACTTTAAATTACAAGATGCCGAGCCGGAGACTCCTAGTAAATTAATGACGTTATAGGAAAAATACCAAGATATCACGTTTTTTATTAACTTTATTCAAATATTTTTCATATTTAAATTGTAACTTGAAGATAGCAATTCTTTAATCGGAGGGTTGATTGATGAAGAAAATAAAACAGGCTTTTAAAGACCGCTTATGGCTGGGAGTAATCGTTGTTGGGTTACTTGCCGGCCTGATTGGTGGTGGAATTGCATTAGGAATTAACAACTTAGTACAACATCATGAGGAAGTAGCAAGTACTCGGGTTCCAACCGGTTCTAACAAGTCTGGCGGGACAAAGGTTAATAAAAACAAAGCGGACTTGAACGGTGAGGCTTCACAAGCGTATAAGTCAGTTCAAGGTGCTGTTGTTAGTGTTATTAATAAGCAAAAAGTTCAACAGTCAAATGGTACCTTAGGCATTTTTGGTTATGGCAATAGTAGTGCTAATGGCAGCAGTAGCAGCTCTTCAAATGACAATAAGCTAGAAACAGCTAGTGAAGGGTCTGGAGTTATTTATAAAAAGAGCGGTGACTCTGCTTATGTTGTAACAAATAACCACGTTGTAAAAGGTTCAAATGCCCTTCAAGTAATTCTAAGCAATGGTAAAAAAGTTAATGCTGATTTAGTTGGTGCTGACTCGGCAACAGACTTAGCTGTCCTAAAGATTAATGCTAAAAATGTTAAGACAATCGCATCCTTTGGTAACTCTAACTCAATTGTCCCGGGACAAGATGTTCTAGCAATCGGTTCACCAATGGGAAGTGAATATGCCAACACAGTAACTAAAGGGATTATTTCCGCAAAAGATCGGACGTTAAAGGCTGGAACTGATGGAACGTTAACATCGGTTATTCAAACTGATGCAGCTATTAACTCTGGTAATTCCGGTGGCCCATTAATTAACATGGCTGGTCAAGTTATCGGAATTAACTCAATGAAACTTTCCTCAGATACACAGGGATCCTCAGTTGAAGGGATCGGTTTTGCTATCCCAAGTAATGAAGTAGTAACAATTATCAACCAGTTAATTAAGGATGGAAAAATTACCCGTCCATCATTAGGAATTAGCATGGTAGATCTTAGTAATGTAACTTCAGACCAGCAGCAATCAGTCTTGAAACTACCAACTAGCGTAAGCAAAGGGGTAGTAATTATGGATGTAAATAGCGGATCAGTTGCAGATACTGCTGGATTAAAGAAGTATGATGTTATCACAAAACTTGGCGATACTCAGATTACAGATACGGGTTCATTGAAGGCTGCATTATATAAGTACAAGGTTGGTGAAACAGCAAAAGTGACATACTACCATGATGGTCAGGAGCACACGGCTACTTTACACTTAACAAAGAGTGCTGATACAACGTCAACCGATGATTCACAACAAGAGAATAATTAAAATATTAGAGGCTGGGAGAAAACTCTCAGCCTTTTTAGATTAAACTCCACTGATTAAAGAGCGGTATAATATAGATTATTAATATAAAGGATAGTGGGTAAAATGAATAATCCACGGTTTAAATACCCCGATACAAAGGCATATGAATTTGTAGTAAACCGCTTAAAAGAACGTGGTGTAGACTTAAATGAACTAGCTAAAATCGTATATGAAACCCAAAAAGACTTTGAACCAGATTTAACGTTAGAAACATGTCAAAAATTCTTGATCGATACAATGCATAAGCGTGAATTACTAAATAGTGCGATGGTCGCCCTTGAGCTTGATCGACTTACTGAAGAAGGAAAGGTAGACGAACCCTTAGCAAGCATTATAAAAAACGATGCGGGGGTGTTTGGAGTAGACGAGACCCTTGCCTTACAGATTGCTAATATCTATGGGACAATCGGCACAACAAACTTTGGCTACTTCGACAGGGTAAAGAATGGTATTATCGCAAAATTCGACCATGATAAGGTTCACGTAAATACATTTATTGATGATATTCTTGCTGCAATTGTGGCCGCAGTTTGTGGAAAAATTGCCCATCAATATGCTTGATTAAAAAGATCTCATTGACTTTTAAATTACTTGCCATTAAACTAAACTTAATTCGTTTATGAGGAGTAAAGCAAATGAGCTATCAAACTTTCCAATTGAATAGTAGTTGGCAAAGCCGGTAACTCAGGGATAGCTGTTGTACAGATATGACCTGGGTTAATTCACAGATTATATCTGTACCGGCTTCTTTATCATGTACAAACAGGGCCTGTACGGATTTCACGTACGGGCTTTTTCTATTTCACTGAAAAATAGTGGGAGTTCCGAACGTGGAGCTCCTTTTTATTTTGAAAGGTGGAGATAGTGATGAAACGAATTATGAGATACATTATTGTCGGAATTGTTATAGTTGGGGGCTATTTTGGACTTTTAAAACTTCATCAGCGAACCACAAAGCCGGTAGTAGGGATTTTAACGATGATACATCATCCAGCGTTAGATCAAATACAAAAGGGGGTTGTTGCGGGTTTAGCGGAAGAAGGATACCGAAACGGAAAGAATATAAAAATTGAATATCAGAATGCGAATGGCGATCAAGCAAATCTAAATACGATGGCAAACAAATTAGTAAATGACCATGCAAAAGTTATTGTTGGTATTACAACTCCAGCTTGCCAGGCCCTTGCTAATGCAACTAAGGATATTCCGATAGTGATGGGAGGAATTGGTGATCCGGTTGGTGCCGGGCTAGTAAAGAATGAAAAAAATCCAGGTGGCAATGTTACTGGCGTGCATGATGTTAATCCCAGTGAACAACAAGTTGCGTTAGTAAAGAAGTTTATACCGGATATTAAGACGCTTGGGGTAATTTATACATCAAGTGATACGTCTTCTGAAAGCCAGTATCAAACAATGGTTAAAGCCGCGCGTAAATTACACGTTAATTTAAAAACTTATACGATCGCAAATGCTAATGAACTGGATCAGACTTCGCAAACGATGTTGAGTAAGGTTGATGCTGTTATTGTTCCAAGTGACAATATAATTGCCGGATCGATGGGAGTATTAGTAAAAAATGCGAATGCAGTAAATAAGCCGGTCTTTCCTAGTGCCGATACAATGGTCAAAGATGGTGGAGTAGCGTCAATTAGCCTTAGTCAATATGGACAAGGTAAAGCAGCAGGAAAAATGGCCGCCCGCATCTTGAAAGGTGAAAAAGCAGGACAGCTGGCAGTTAATGATTATCATCATGGAGAACCTGTTCTTAATTTAAAGCAGGCTCATAAACTAGGAATAAAGGTTCCGGCAGATTTCCAGCAGGAAGCAGAACAACATGGAATTATTTTTAAGTAATTTGAAGTTAAAATCCCGAATAATCTAAAAACCATATAATTTAATATTCGTCAGATGACATTGCGTTGTATGTTTACCACAGATTGTGTTGTAAATCGTTAGAAATACGTTAAAATAATACTGTGAAATCACTTGTGGATAAGTCGGTGGATAACTAGCACTAAATTTAAATTAATTTTATAAATGTTGGTATATTAATAAATATTGTTGTTCACAAGTTATCCACAGGCTGACTGGTATAATGTGGATAAGTGGAATACTTTGATAATTGTAATTACTTATCCTTACAGACACAAGGGATTTGAGAATTGATGATGAACAACCGTTCCTGTAGATAACTGTGGATAACTTCTTTTTAAGAAAACGCTTTTTTAACAAAAAATTAACCGAACATTCGGAAAAAGTATTAAAGTCTGTAATTGCCTGTGGATAACTTTGTGGATAAACTGTGGAAGGTAGTGGATATCTTGAATATAAAAATTATTGGTGTGGGTAAATTGAAAGAAAAGTATTTTAAAGCGGGAATTGCTGAGTATGCTAAACGCTTAGGACGCTATTGTAAATTTGAAATTGTCGAGGTTCCTGATGAAAAAGCGCCTGAATCATTGAGTCAAGCTGAGATGGATGAAGTGATGGCAAAAGAGGGAGAACGAATCCTTGATAAAATTAAAGATCGTGAATATGTATATGCGCTTGCGATTAAGGGGAAGGAACGTACGTCTGAAGAATTTGCTAAAGAGATCAATAAATTAACGACTTATGGTCATAGCGATATTACTTTTGTTATTGGCGGTTCATTAGGATTGAGTCCAGCAGTCTTGAAACGAGCAGATACACAAATATCATTTGGACGGTTTACCTTACCGCACCAGTTAATGCGTTTAGTTTTAAGTGAACAAATTTATCGGGCTTTTACCATTATTAATGGCTTGCCATATCATAAGTAAAGAATTTATTGAGTTTTGTTTAGGTAATTATTTAAAGCCGGTGAAGATGGTATAGTAATTATAGTGACAGTTGATTGCAATGTAAGAACTGAAGGATTTGATTTAAAATAAGGATTAAACGTTATCAAATAATTCTTTTTGGGATACTAGCCATAGCAGGGATATTTGTCATGCAAGAAAGAGCAAGTGCGAATATAACGGCCGAAACACCGCTGACATTACCTGATGAGACAAGGATAGAGAACGATGAATTTGAACGCTACCAATTTAGAGCAAGACAGTTACGAACTTGGTGGCAGGTAAAACGACCAAAATATAAAATTGATTGGGCTTTTTATCATAAGAAACGAGGGGACTGGGATTAGCTCAGGTCCTCGTTTTTCTTTTACCTTTTCAAAAAAGCTATTAAAATGAAGATATTAAAAGGAGGCAAAGGTAATGAAAAAAGTTGGAATTATTGTTGGCAGTGTTCGTCCTAATCGGCGGAGTATGCAAGTAGCTGATTGGTTAAAAGTTCAACTAAAGAAAAGTACAAAGGTTCAATTTGACATTATTGACTTAAAAGAAATTGATTTACCGATGATGAATGAACCTAAAATTCCTTATTTGGGACTATATATTCACGAAAAGACACGAAAATGGAGCGAATTGGTTCAAAGCTACGATGGTTTTGTATTCGTTTTTCCGCAATACAATTGGGGCTATCCAGCAGTTTTGAAGAACGCCATTGATTATTTAGGTAAAGAATGGCGAGACAAACCGGTTAGTCTAGTAACATTTGGCGGACATGGCGGACCGCAAGCACAAATTGCAATGAAACTGGTTATAACTGGCTTGAAGATGACGCCGCTTCCCGTTAATTTACAAATTAGCTTAATGCCGGATGATTCAATTGCGACTGCCGATCGTAAACTAAACACATATAATTCACAGGTTGCACTCCTCGGTACTGCTTTTGAAAATAAATTGTTTTAGTTTGTGATTGGAGTAGCAAATTATTGTAGGACATTATTGCAAAAATGACTGATTTTGTGAATATTATGACAAACAGCGTGATTTTGTAGTGAATTAGGCAAAATTATTATTACAAATTGGGTGATAATGCATCAAAAATCAAAATGTTTCTATTGCAAAATTAAAACGCTTGCATGATAATGGTATCGTATTCAAATGCCATGAGGAGGGTATTTTAATGAATAGACAATTTGATTTCTTAATGCCAAGCGTTAACTTCTTTGGTCCTGGTGTTATTGCTAAAATTGGTGATCGTGCAAAGATGCTCAATATGCACAAGCCATTAATTGTTACTACTGAAGGTTTATCTAAGATTGATAACGGTCCTGTTAAGCAAACAACTGCTGCATTGGAAAAGGCCGGTGTTGATTACGTTGTATTTACTGGTGTTGAACCAAACCCTAAGATTCGTAATGTTCAAGCTGGTAAGAAGATGTACCAAGATGAAAACTGTGACTCAATCATTACTGTTGGTGGTGGTTCTGCTCATGATTGTGGTAAGGGTATTGGAATTGTTTTAACTAACGGTGACGACATTTCAAAGCTTGCCGGAATTGAAACTTTGGATAATCCGCTTCCACCATTAATGGCTGTTAACACAACAGCAGGTACTGGTTCAGAATTAACCCGTCACGCTGTTATCACAAATGAAAAGACACACTTGAAGTTCGTTGTTGTTTCATGGCGTAACATTCCATTGGTATCATTCAACGATCCAATGTTAATGCTTGATATTCCACAAGACATCACTGCTGCTACTGGTTGTGACGCTTTTGTTCAAGCTATCGAACCATATGTTTCAGTTGACCACAACCCAATTACTGATAGTCAATGTAAAGAAGCAATTCAATTAATCCAAACTGCTTTGCCAGAAGTAGTTGCTAATGGTCACAATGTTGAAGCACGGACAAAGATGGTTGAAGCTGAAATGCTTGCCGGAATGGCCTTTAATAACGCTAACCTCGGTTATGTTCATGCAATGGCTCACCAACTTGGCGGTCAATATGATGCTCCTCATGGTGTTTGCTGTGCTCTGCTTTTGACTACTGTTGAAGAATATAACTTAATTGCATGTCCAGAACGGTTTGCAGAATTAGCTAAGGTTATGGGCTACGATACTACTGGCCTTACGCTTTACGAAGCTGCTCAAAAGTCAATCGATGGTATGCGTGAAATGTGCAAGCTTGTTGGTATTCCTGCATCAATCAAGGAAATCGGTGCTAAGCCAGAAGACTTTGAAATGATGGCTAAGAATGCCCTCAAGGATGGTAATGCCTTCTCTAACCCACGTAAGGGTACTGTTGAAGATGTTGTAAAGCTTTACCAAAAGGCTTACGATGGCATTTACTAATAAGTAATTAATTTAAAATAAAAATCCATGTGGAAATTCTCGAAATCTTCGCATGGATTTTTTGTTTATTCATTAGTAGTTAGTTCAAAACGAATCTGTCCTAGTTGTAATTTTTCGGGCTGTTTAGCTCCATGGAAAATGAGCTTGAATAAGCGATTTTCAACACCAGCAGTAAAGACAAGTTGCTTATTACCAATATTAACTGTAAAGGTATCGCCTTCTCTTACTACTTCTGCTTGTAATAATGCCGACCATTGCTTAGCTGCTTCTTCGGGGTCGGTGACATTAAATATAGCTTGCTTAACAAACAGGTCACCAGCCGGATGGAACTTGATTAATCCTTGTTTCTTCAGGTCTTCACGACGCTTATCATCATCTTTGTTCCATTGAATAAAGAACGGAGCAGGAAGGTGATTGGCAAGTTCATCATTTACATAAAAGATTTTCCATTGAATTAGTTTCCCAGCAGGATTAATTCGTTTCCCATCGGTGATCTTCCCGACATCAAGACCGAGTTCCTTTAGTCGACGGTGAGTCTCCATAATATCGGTAGTCCGAATTGCGATCGTTGTTATTCGCTGAATACCATCGAAGTAATCTTCCACGGCATCATGAATAGCAGAATTATTTTGATATGGGAACGCCTTGGCTTTTTCTTTATTGGCAACGGTTAAAAGCTCGATATAGTTAAGTCCAAAATAATCTAGCGCGTTTTTGGTACCCCAATATTCATGGTTGCCACCAGGAGCGAATGAAAGTCCTTTAGAATTAAAATAATCAATTGCATCTTTAAGATTAGTCACGTCAATCATTGTGTGATCCCAATTTAATGTTTCTGTCATCTTAATCACCCTTATTTTGTTTGCCTAATTCCTTCGTACGGTTAACAGCAGCAAGAACAGCATTTTCAATTCCAGCTGAAAATGAGCTTTTATCTAATTCATGTTGAGCAGTAATTCCTACTCCCCCAGCAGAATTATTAATATCGAGTAGTTCTGCTGGGTGCTTTCCACTTTGTTCGACAAATGCAGCGGCGGCACGTAGGTTCTCAAGGGCAAGTTTGTTAGCTTGCTGACGAGGCATTCCGGCAAGCACGCCCGCGTTTGTAAAACTAATTAGAAAATTATAGATATAGTTTGGACCTGCAACACCATATCCAGTAAATACATCTAGCAAGGATTCATCAATATAATCGACTTTTCCGAAGCTGTTTAGAAATTCCTCGATAACTGTTTGGTTAGCACGATCGTTTTTAACAACACCGCTATAGCCCATTGCGACATCAGTTAAAGTATTAGGAATGATCCGCGTAATTGCAAAACGATCAGCCTGACTAGCGAGTTGTTTAACGGTCACTCCAGCAATAATTGAAAGGACGTCCTTGGCATAATCATGGTTGACTAGTTCTTTCATGATTTGCTGCCAATCGTCTTGTGGCCGTACACCAAGAATTACAAGATCAGCAGCAGTAATTGCTGTCCAGTCAGGTTGTTGACTTGCTTGAAAATGATAAGTATCAGTTAAATAATTGACTCGGTCAGCTGAAATATCAGTAACTCCTGTGGTTTCAGCTTTTATAATTCCCTTCTTTAAAGCGGCTCGTAGCATTGCTTCAACCATTTGACCGCCACCGAATGCATAAATTTTGATTGCCATTGAAAAACATCCTTTCTACATGTATCTAAATTAATCCTAGCCTATTTTTGTATAAGACGCTAACCAAAAGACTTTTGTAAAATTTTAAATTCACTAATTGGTATAGGTGAAATTTGTGAGCGAACAAGGAGTGCTTTAATAATTAGTGTTTACTAGACATATGCACTTTTTATAACGATATATTGTTATGTAATGAACTTAACTAGTATCAAATGTCGAAAAAATTAGAGTGAAATTAGTTGAATTGGTCTATTGATTAGTTATAAAATGTAAGCGCTTAGTTAAGGAGGAACAATTATGGCATATCAAACAATTAATCCATATACTAATGAAGTTGAGAAGACATTTGAAAATACTACAGATGAAGAATTAGAACAGACATTAGCGACAGCCCATCAACTATACTTAGATTGGTGGAAGCATAATGACCTTGAGGAACGTAAGCGGGTAATCTTAAAGCTTGGCCATATTTTACGTGAACGACGTGAAGAATATGCAACGATTATGACAAAAGACATGGGGAAATTAATCGGTGAAGCGGAAGGCGAAGTTGACCTATGTGCTTCATTTTGTGATTATTATGTAGCAAATGCTGATAAGTTTTTAGCACCAGATATTATTGCAACAACTAGTGGTCGGGCAAAGGTCATTAAGCAATCATTAGGGACTCTTGTTGCAGTTGAACCATGGAATTTCCCATTTTATCAGATTGCACGGGTATTCATTCCTAACTTTATCGTTGGTAATCCAATGATTTTAAAGGATGCTTCAAATTGTCCAGCTTCTGCTCAAGCCTTTGCGGATGCCGTTAAAGAAGCAGGTGCTCCTGAAGGCAGTTTAACCAATCTTTTCTTATCTTACGACCAAGTAAATAAAGCAATTGCGGATAAAAGGGTTGCAGGAGTTTGCTTAACGGGTTCTGAACGTGGTGGTGCTACTGTTGCTAAAGAAGCCGGCGCAAACTTAAAGAAGAATACGATGGAGTTAGGCGGAAATGACGCTTTTATCATTTTGGATGATGCAGATTGGGACCTCGTTGAAAAAGTTGCTCCAGCAGCGCGACTCTATAATGCAGGGCAAGTATGTACCTCATCAAAACGGTTTATCGTTCTTGAAAAAGACTATGACCGTTTTCTAGAAATAATGAAGGATGCTTTTTCAAAAGTTAAAATGGGTGATCCGCTTGACCCTTCCACTACCTTAGCTCCCTTGTCTTCAAAGAAAGCCAAGGATAAGCTTCAAGGACAAGTTGATTTAGCAGTGAAAAACGGTGCAAAGATATATTACGGTAATAAAACAGTCGATCTTGAAGGGCAGTTCTTTATGCCGACAATTTTGACTGACATTACACCAGATAATCCAATTTTTGATACTGAAATGTTTGGTCCGGTAGCGTCAGTTTATAAGGTTAAATCTGAAGAAGAGGCTATTGAACTAGCAAATAATTCAAGCTATGGTTTAGGAAATACCGTATTTAGTAAAGATTATGATCATGCTGAGCGAGTAGCAGCCAAAATTGAAACTGGGATGAGCTGGATCAATGCAGGTTGGGCCTCTCTTCCAGAGTTACCATTTGGTGGAGTGAAGAATTCTGGATATGGTCGAGAGCTTAGTAGTTATGGTATTGATGAATTTATGAATAAGCACTTAATTTATGAAGCACGACAATAGAAAATGGCGCCATTCTAATAAGGATGACGCTTTTTTATTTCCCAGGAAATGGAGAATAAATTCTTGAAGAGTAGATGGTAAGCAATATTGCGGTAAAAGGAATATTTGATATAATTAGAAAAATCTAATAATTGGTGGAGAGTGAAAGATTGAATAACAAGGGAAATAATATTTTGGGTTTATTATTTGTTATCATAGCGATTGGCAGTTGGTTAAGTAACGATAATGGTCTTGGCTGGATGTTTTTTGTAATTGGGATAACTTATTTTTTAGACAACATTAAAGAAAAATATTGGTACATTCAGGGAAGCTTCATAATACTAGTAGGAATTGTTTTACTGGCACTGCATGAAAGTTTGCTGGTCTGCCTAGCATTATGTGCTTTTGGTGTTATTAACTTACTTACTACTAAAAAGGCGGCTAGAAATAATCAATAAATCGATTCTTGCAATTATATTCTCTTACTTATATACTTACTTACATAAGTAACTAACTATAATATGATTACTATTTGGAGGAATTTACACATGACTGCGAAAAGAAACAGCCAGCGGAAACCACGATTGCGGAGACTATTTGCAACCCGTCGCCGCCGATGGATTACAATAGGCGGAGTTATTATCATTTTATTGCTTATTGTGATTGCAGTACGTCATAATAATGCACAAAAAGCGGCTGAGAAAACAGAATATAATGTCTTAAAGGTAACATCACAAACAGACTTTAATCTGACTGGAAAAATTGAACCGGTTCAGACACAGACATTAACGCTACCCTCAGGAAACTTACAAAGTTTAAATGTTAAAGATGGCGATCATGTAACACAAGGTGAAGCTATTTTAACTATGCATAATAGCAATACACAGGATAGTGTCGCTGAACTTCAAGCGGATCTTAGCAAGAGCCAGCGAACAATGAATGCGCAGCAACAAACAGTAAATAACCTTCGTCAGCAACTCAATGGAATGACCAGTGGAGATGAAGGGTATGCAGATCTTCAAAGCCAATTAAATGAGGCCCAAAATGCTTATGCTGATGCGCAAGCAAGCGTAGCATCAACTCAGCAGCGTCTTAATACTGCTTCAAGTAAAGTCAACCAAACCTTAACAGCACCTTTTGCTGGTTATGTCACGGTTGACCAGTCAAAACAAAATGAGCCGGTAGTTACGCTTTATTCAGATAGCCTCCAGTTTGTTGGTCAAGTTTCAGAATATGACTACAGTAAATTGCACCAAAGTATAAATATTAAGGTAACGGCATTGGCAACAAAACGAACCGCTGATACCCAGGTCAGCTACCTTGCAACAATTCCAACTAAAAATTCTGGAAATAATACCAAATATGAAGTAACTGCAAATGTGAATGCTAATAAGTTTATGGCAGGACAAACCGCTAAAGCTTCGGTTAAGCAAGACGGGGTCCAAATTCCTAAGTCTGCTGTTCGCCATGGCAAAGTTTTTGTTGTCGGAGCAAATGATCGGGTACGAGAGACCGAGGTTAGCGGTCATGCATTTAATAGTTCATATATTGTGACAGATGGTGTCGATGCAGGTGACCGAATTGTGACGAACCCTAATAGTAAGCTTAAAGATAACGCGAAGGTTGATTAATATGATCACATTAAAAAACATCAATAAGTACTACCGGCAGGGTGATCATCGGTTTCACGTTCTTCACGATATCAATATTAGTATCGAGCAAGGCGAGTTAGTGGCGATCATTGGTGAATCTGGATCAGGGAAGTCAACATTGATTAATATTATTGGGTTTCTTGATGATGATTTTGAGGGGACATACTTTTACCAAAATCACCCAATCCACGACTATACGCGAAAACAATTCTCGAGTTTGCGAAATCAAAATGTTGGCTTCGTTTTCCAAAACTTTAAACTCTTACGGGAGTCAACCGTTGCAGATAATGTCGCATTGCCGTTATTATACGCTGGTAAGCGCCGAAAAGAGATTGGCTCACGGGTATCTGAAGTTCTTAAACAAGTTGGTTTAGCAGGCTATGAGAACCAACTTCCTAAAAATATGTCTGGTGGACAGCAACAACGAGTATCTATTGCCCGGGCAATATCAACACATCCTAAATTTTTGATTGCGGATGAACCAACGGGAGCTTTGGATACAGAAACAAGTCAAGAAATCATGAATCTTTTTAAGCGTCTTAATCGTGAAGAAGGAACTACGATTATTATGGTGACTCATGATCCGCATGTAGCAGAACAGTGTGACCGAGTAATTAAAATTATTGATGGCCGTGTTGTTAGCGATAGTAAGGATGGTGAACGAAATGCAAATGATTGAGCTATTTAAGTCTGCTATCCAATCCTTAAAGGCAAATAAAAAGCGGAGTTTTCTCACGATTATTGGAATTATGATCGGAATTGCGGCGGTAATTGCTATTCTTGGAATCGGGGATGGAATTACTAAAACAATGTATGATAAGTTTGGCAACAATGCTAAGCAAGGTCAGCAAACGACTGAAATTGCCTACAATCCGGACAATGTTAATTCGACGATTAATGGTTTCACACAAGAGCAACTGACGGATATTAATACCCAATTCGGTGGCGAGATTAAGAAAGCCGAAATAGAACAAGAGTCTGATAATATTTCAACTCGTGCGGATATTGGTGATACGACTAAAACTGTAACGTTGAGTTTGCTGAAAAAGCCAACGCATAGTGTAAGCTTAATTGCGGGAAAGAATTTTACTAAAAATGAGCTTGAACTCGGTGAAGCCAATGCGTTAATGAGTGAAAAGGTTGCTAAACGGCAATACGGATCAGCGCAAAATGCTATTGGAACAACGGTAACAGCGAACAATGTAACTTACACGGTCACGGGAGTATATAAAACGCAGGAACAATTTACAGATGATGGAAATCAAAATTCCTATGGCGTTGACCTGTTACTACCAAAAAAGCTATATTATCAAAGCGATAGTGCAAAAGAGGGGAATACACTTAAGCTGACATTTAGTCAAGGAGCTAATGCAAGTGCAATTTCACGAAAAGTAGCTAAATACTTAAAGAATAATAGTCCAGCTGCGCCTCAAGGAAGTTATCAATACTTAGATATGGAAAAAGCGTTGAAACAATTCTCATCGCAAATGAGCATTATCACAACATTCATTAGCTTTATTGCGGCAATTTCACTATTTATTGCCGGCATCGGTGTTATGAATATGATGTACATCTCAGTTTCGGAACGGACACAGGAAATCGGAATCCGACTGGCGGTGGGAGCAACGCCATTTAATATTATGATGCAGTTCCTAGTCGAGGCCGTAATTCTAACGTTAACTGGTGGATTGCTAGGGTTCCTCTGCGGGGCCGGATTAGCTCACCTACTAGCACCGCTATTATCAAACGCGATAGGTGGCGGTGGTATTCATATCCATGCCCACGTCTCACTTAACGCTTTCTTATTGGCATTTGGAACATCGGCTGCTGTCGGTTTAATTTTCGGAATTTTACCAGCGCGGCAAGCAGCTAATAAGAACTTAATTGATATCCTAAAATAAGGGAACATGACAGAAGCGCCACGCCCCGTGAGCAAAAATAGGCCTCTAGAGTTCGGCTTTACCGAGCTTTAGAGGCCATTTGCGTTTTATATCAATAATAGGATTTATGTTACAATCCTTATTTCTTCAATGATTGAGCAGTCTCGTTAACAAGGGTCTGTTGGTCGTTAGTAGCATAGAATTCGTTGATTAGTGAGCTGATTTCGTATGTGTTTTTATTCGTTGTTCGATCACTATCATTGAGCGTCCATACTGTTACGGTTTTCTTTCCTTGATTTACACGGAAAAGAAGGGTGCTATCAGCAGTTCCTTCACCAAGGATAAAACGAGAATGATTTTTGTTCATGGTTAATTGCAATCCCTGGTTACTACCAAGCCGGTCAGCGCCATATACTTTTGCATAAACTAGTGCAGCAATCTTGTAGTAAGAGAGAGTTTCCTTGCCTTGGGAAGAAGGAACAGTGATTTTCTTGTTAGCATTTTTGGCGACTTGTTGATTTTCCTTAGCGGTTGGACGGGCACTAGTGATTGCAGGATCAGCTGTCTTTGTCTTAGTGGCAGAGCTAGATTGCGTTGATTGGCTATTTGTGGAAGCAGAATTAGCATTAGCTTGGTTTGCTGTACTGCTACTATTTGAACTTGCCTGTGAACTAGGCTGACCATCTGGGTTAAAGCCGAGTGAGCTCAGAGAGACAGTAGAAGTTGTGTATTGTTGTTTAGCAGCCGAAGTATTAGCACCAGAAACTGGTCGCCAAACGGTCATTGTTTTACCATCACTATTGATTTTGTAGTAAATGGTATTGTTATAACTTCCACGACCAATTCCCATTCGTCCGTTACTGTCTTTGAAAACGTTCAAGCTTGGACTCTGATAAGCAGTACCATAGTAACGGTTGTAAAGTTGTAATCCTAAGTCATCGACTACTTGTCCATCTTGAAGTAATTGGTGAGCATTAGAGTTAGCGTTGCTTGATTGACTATTTTGCGTTGGTGTTGCTGATGGGTTATTTTTGATCGATGAGATTGCATGGTTAATCGTGGCTTTTTGTGTCGAAGTCTGATTTTCGGACTTTTGGAGACTAGAAATTGGCACGGTCTTCTTAGTATAGCCTTGCTTATAAGTTGGCGTATTAGGATCGCCCTTTATCTGCCATATTGTAACTGTACCATCATTGTTAATTTTGAAGAAAGCAGTACTATCAGCGGTTCCTTGGCCAATTCCATAACGTCCATTACTATCTTTGAAGACGCTAATACTATGAGCATCATTAACATAATTTTGTCCGTATGCGTTGGAATAAATAAGTGAACCAATTTCATTAACGTCGTTTGTATTATTGTTACTACGTTGAGCGGCATTGGCATTAGCTTCGGCAAATGATAATCCGGTAACTACGGCTAATGCAGCGCTAAATAGTTTAACCCTTTTCATGTTAAACCCCTCCAAAAATTTAATCATCGTCATTATACGCTCATTTTTTATGATGAAAACGCTTCTTTACTATTTCTTTACTTTTTAGTAAAATATTCAGCGAAATACGACGAATTCTGCAAAAAACGCTACGAATATTGCAAATTGACCTATAAAAGCAAATATTTAGGTATACTACAGGGATAAAAGTAATTATTGAGGAGCATTTGAGCTATGAAAAACAGGGGTAAATTAATCATCGTTTCATTATTGGTTGTAATTATCGTAGTATGCGGAGGCTACATGCTATTACGCCCATCGTCATCTAAGGATGTAGTAGCAGATAAACCAACAAAAACTGAGACGCTAAGTACAAGCAGCTCTAAGAAACATCATAAGGAAGCAAAGAAAGACAGTTCAACTGATGAGGCAGATAGTAATAGTGCGACTGCTGGGGATGATAATGGAGAATCCGCTAATTCATCAGCACCAGTAAACAACGCAGACACTACCCAGTCGGCACAAAATAACAATAATAATGCAGGTACTACTCAATCAGTGGCTGCTAATAGTAACCAAAGTCAAAACACTGTTTCAACTTACCGTAAAAGTAATGGTGCAACAACGGTAAAGCAAATTCACCGTCAAGCAGCATCACAAAGGAGTACTCATTCAGTACGGCCACAACAACCTGTGATGGTTCAAGATGGGATGAACTTTAGCTACCGCGCCGCCCAAAAAGCGGGAGTAGTTGACAGCAATACATCTGCAGAAGAGTTCTATAAGAATGCCAAGGAAGGCAATAACTATGTAACATATAATGGCAAAACCGTTTATTACAAAGCAAATGGTAATGGACAGTATCAGGTTACGAATGTAAAATAAAGATGAAGAAAATTGTGTTTTAATTTCCCCAAAATCCCTACGACTATTTTTGTTAGTGTGTAGGGCATTTCTATGTTTAAATTATTAAGTTGGAGTACTTTTATGCGTAATTTATCTATTAAACGGCTAATAATAATCATACTATGCTTGTTAGTGCTGGTAGTAGGTTGCATGACAATCCATCAGCATCGTCACTTTAATAAAAATGTTAGTATCGATAATGTGGCGGTTGGCGGTTTAACTGCTGAGCAAGCCTTGAAAAAATTACAAAATAATCCACGATCACCAAAAATATATGTAAATAGTGATTTAGTATATGCAGAAAAGCAACCAGTTGCGAAATTTAGTAAAGCTGATGAACAAAAAGTAAAAAATGCATTACGCAGTCAATATACATTTTTTCCATCGGCTAAATCAAAGAATATTTTAGTGAAGCCTCAAGACTTTAATCAAAATGTGATTCCACAGATTGATCAGGCAGTTAGTCGAAGGGTGAATGAACTAAATAATGGTCGAAAAGCTCCAATCGATGCTTATGCAGTGTATGAGAATGGCAGTGTACAGGTCAGACCAGCAGTCGGTGGAACCCAGTATAGTGTAGATGGATTGCATGAGAAGCTTGAAAAAGAAATTGTTAGTGGGACAGTTAGATTAAAACCAATTTATAAAGCTCCGCTTTCGGCAAATAGTAAAACTGTTCAAAATGAGAAAGTCAAACTTGAACAGTTATCAAAACGAACTGTGACATATCAAGTGCAAGATAAAAAATATCGACTAAATTGTACTGACATAGTTACTAGAGCAACATATCAAAATGGCAAATATCATTTTGATACAGCTGCAGCTAATTCTAAAGTTGATGAAATCAATAATAAGCAGTCAACCCTTGGTAAATCCTTTGAGTTTAAAACTCATGATGGGTCGGTAATTAAGACAACAGATGCAGGCTCATATGGATGGAAGATTAGTAAAAAGCAAGCTGGTGAAACTCTTGCTAATGCACTGGTTGACAATAAACAGACGGTAAATGCAAAGAGTGACATATACGGTAAAGGCTATAACCAGCATGGAACAGGATATAATACCACGTCTAATAACGGGATTGGTGATACCTATGCTGAAGTTTCGATAGCTGATCAACATGCATGGTTTTATAAAGATGGTAAATGTGTTCTTAGTACTGACATTGTTAGTGGGACAAATAATAAGGATAATGAAACGCCTAAGGGTGTTTGGTATATCATGTATCAACAGACACCGTCTGTTCTCCGAGGGTTAAATGATGATGGCTCAAAATATGCCAGCAAGGTACAGTACTGGTCACCGTTTACCGATAGTGGGTGTGGTTTCCACGATGCAAGCTGGCGACATGACTGGTCGAAACATGCATATATGGCTAAAGGTGGTGGATCACATGGATGCATCAACATGCATCCAGATGTTGCTGGAGAAGCATTCCATGATTTACAGAAAAACGAACCTGTAATTATCTACTAAAGGAGAATTTATTCATGCGTCCAAGTGCTGAACGCGCAATAATGATTGCGGTAATTTGTTTTGTAATAACAATTATTATTTCTTTTGCTTTATCTCAGGGGTTTGTAAAATAGGGGTATTTTAATGAACTTAGAAACGAAGAAAAATCTAATAATTATTAATCTGTTTTATATTGGATTAGTTTTACTGTATTGTATTTTGCACGCTGGACCGTTGAATTTATTAGTGTTTATTGTCATGTTGATTTTGGCTAATATTGCTGAAATCCTAATTAAATAGGTAATTGTTATTTATTTGGAGGAGAATTATGTTTAAAAAATCATATAAAGTTTTATCGAATTCAGAATTAATTAAAATTATGGGTGGAAAGAGTAGCCGTAGGGTTAGAAGTGGATGGGGATGGTTCCTAACAAGATCTGGTAGAAAACGGTAAATGATACATTTAACTTTTTTTCAATCAGTTATAGCTGACTTCTTAAATATTGCTGAGATAATTATTATATATAGATTCTTAACTAACAGTTTTACTATTAAGATTATGGTAGTTGACTTTTTAGTTAGTTTATTTATTACATCTATTCCGACACTAATTGCGTCATTATATATTCTATTCGTAGTTATATATTTATGGCTATTTGATAGAATAGGGGCACATACTTACATAGTTTTGAATAATATATTTGCTATGTTTGTTGGAGTTATAATGTCATCACTATTTGACTTGGTAGATCATTATACTTATGCTTTATTTTTGCAAGGAAAGTCAAATATATTTATTTTAGGATGGTTAATTCCATTTAATGATTTGCTAGTTACAATTATATTTGGAATAATTGTTATAAAATTAATTAGGCCAAGATTAACATGGTTTATAGTTAACTTCCCGCGTCCAGTTCGCTTATGGAAGATAACATCTATCTATTTTCTCCTATATATTTGGTTAACTGTGGTTGCTGAGAAAGATGGGATAGCTAATGAATATGCTCCATTGATGCTAATAATGTACCTCATAATCATTTTTGTTGGTGGAATAGGGTTTGTTAGTTTTATTCGTAGTAATGCGAAAGCCCAACGACAACAGCAATTAATAAACAGCTATCGAAACCAGATAGAGACTGCCCAAAAAGTTAACGCTCAATACGAAGATTTTCGTCGCGAACGGCATGATATGAAGAATATGCTTCTTAGTGTTCAAGGTTATATTCGTGACCACAATGATGAAAAAGCAAATCAGTTGTTATCGGCATTCTTACAAACTAATATTGATGGTAAGAATTATGAGGGAATTGACAAATCATTGAGTAGGTTAAATATTTCAGGATTGCGCAATCTGATTAAAGAAAAAGCCTATAGAATAGTTGAACAAGAAATTCCGCTTGCAATTGAAGTTAATGCGAAAATAGACAGTTTACCTGGTTCTGAAGTAAAGACGGCACGGATTATTGGTATTTTGTTAGATAATGCGATTGAGGCTACTTCTAACCAAAAGAGACCATATATTCAAATTGCTTTGCTAAGACATGATGAAGAAAATTATGAATTAGTGGTTGCTAATTCTTTAGAAAAGACACTTGACCTTAATAAGGCTATGAAATTTGAACATTCAGAAAAGGAGAACCATCAAGGAATCGGTTTATCAAATATTACGCAACTTGTGGATAATGATGATCGTTATTCATTTTCTGCAGAAGTTAAAGAGAAGGTAATTATTATGACTTGTTTTATTCAAGGAAAGTGAGAATAAAATGTTAAAAGTAATTATTTTAGAGAATAATGATTATCAATCTGATTATGTTGAGAAGTTGGTAACCCAGCGACGAATGATTAATGAAACACCACATAGCTATGATATGAAAGTGTGGTTACAAACTGCTGATCCGCAAGAAGTAATTAGAAAAGTAGATAATGAAGATTATCTTGCAATCTTGGATGTTGAATTAGATGATGATATTAGTGGTATAGATGTTGCGGAACACATCCGTAAAAAGGCAGCATTTGCTGAAATAGTTTTTGTAACGGCTTATAAAAAATATTTACTGCACACTGTTTCAAGACGAATTGAACCACTTGATTATATTTCAAAGGGAAAGGATATTACCTCGATTACTGACCGTTTACGGGAAGATATCGATGAAGCATATTTGCGATACCAGAGCTATATAAATGGTGGTCAAAAAAAGCAAGATAAATTTACTTATGAACCGATGCGTGGTGTAAAAAGGCAGGTTAATTTTGACGATCTATACTATATTGAATCAGTCAAAAATGAAAACCGTCGTTTACGAATTGTGGGTAAAAATATTCGTATCGAATATCATGGTGAATTAAGAAAAATAACTGACGATCGTTTATTAAGGGTAAATCAAAGTACGTTAATAAATCCCTTAGCAGTTCAGGAATTTAGTAAGAAAGAACGGCTTGTTTATTTTGGTAGCGATCGGGAATTAACAGTTACAGTGAGTTACCGTAAAGTAAAAATGCTAAGTGATTTTCTTGAAAACGCGTAAATAATAGAGGTCTAAGGATCGGTAAAACCGAAACTTGGACCTTTATTTATGTTTTATAGAATTTATTGATAGCGATTACGAATTATGCAGAAAAGTATACGAATAATGCAAAATGAATCAAAATTAAATTTTATAGTTATAATATTATTATGGAGATAATTACCGTGGGAGGCAATTAAAATGAAAGTCAATAAACAGTTTTACAAGAGCTTTAACTTCTACTTTTACTCACTTTTTATTATATTGTGGTTTAAACCAGTATTAGAAGCAGAAAATCTTTTTGAATTAACCGTTTGCTCGGTATTTCTTATTGGGTCGATTATTGCTGTTTTATGGACTGTGTTTAAGCGACCAGGAAAAGAGTTAGAGCTTAATCGAGTATTCTACAAAAATATTGACTTCTACATTTATATAATTGTCACTTTCTTTTGGATTATTGCGATTCCTAAAGCAAGCAACATTTACGAAGAGATTATTTGTATTTTATGTACTGCAATCGGGATTTTCGCCGCTTTACGAATTCTGTTCAAAAAATAAATAGCATTTGAAGAAGGCAGTCATCAAGAACTATTGAGAAAGCACCAAGATTATTATGACTTATGGAATGCATAAAAGCTCCGTTGACCACCAAAGTGGTGCGGAGCTTTTATTAATCAACTTTTACAAAACCGTCTTGAATAATTTTTGTACCATAAATTAAAGTATTCTCAACAGGACACTTAGCAGCAACATCAGCAAGAAATTTCTTGATGTCTTCATCGGATTCACTGCTTCTTAGGTGCGGTTGGTAGTGAATTTCAGTAAACTTGCGGACATTCTTGCCGTCAGTAACATCTTCACGATCAAGGTTACCTTCAATTGTTACCCAAAAGGCTTGTAAGTCAAAGTTGCGTTTATTGGCTAGTGCGTGGGCGGTAATTGCTTGGCAGGCCCCAAATGAAGTTAAGAGAATTTCTACTGGATTCATCCCTGTATTAGTGCTTCCCGGTTCATCAAAAGTAATCTCAAAACCGCGTGTACCAGCTGATACCTGCATCCCCGTTGTCGTTTTAGTAGCAGTTACTTTATACTTTGTCATCGATAGGCCCTCCTCATGTTGTTACTCATAGTTTACTTTTTCACCTATTATAGTTCAAATTAATTGCTTAGTACGAACACCCGCCAAATACACTGAAATGGCGCAATGATTGCATGATATTTCAGAGATGACGGGTGTTATTTTTTATAATTTGATTTCGTGTGAGGACTGTTTTCCGTTGAGAATAGCAAGAGTATCGTCAAGTGAAAAGTCAACCATGTTTTGTACAGCGAGGTTAGTAAAGAAGGCGATATGAGGAGTAAGGATTACATTGTTCATGGCATGTAATTCTTTAACGAGTGGCTGATCATCAAGTCCTTTTTCACGGCGGTCAGCAGCAGCAACAGTTTCCTCGCCTTCAAAAGTATCAAGGGCAGCAGCGGCAATCGTTCCGTTCTTTAATGCATCAACGAGGTCTGCGGTATTAACAACCGGGCCACGACTAGCATTCACTAGTCCAGCGGTTGGTTTCATTAGGGCAAAATCTTTAGTAGTAAGTAGTCCTTTTGAGGTCGGGTTTAAGTCAACATGCAGACTTACGACATCTGCACGTTTTAGCAGTTCATCTTTAGAAACGAATTGTACAATCCCATCTAAATCAGTTCGTGGGTTTGTGTCATACCCAAGTACGGTTGCGCCGAGTGCTTTTAATAATTTTGCAAGGGTTCCACCGATTCGTCCGACACCAATAATGCCAATTGTAGCGGTATGAATTTCAACTGATTGTTCGTCGCTAAACCAACGATAATCATTCTGTGCGACTTGATGGTCGAACCGGTAAGATTTCCGTAGTAACCGAAAAATCTGCATCAACGCAAATTCAGCGACACTCCGCGGTGAGTAGGCTGGAACATTAGTCACTGTTAAACCATTGGCATTGGCTTTCTTGATATTGATCATGTCAAAACCGGCAGTCCGTGTGGCGATTTGTTTGAGACCATTTGCACGGAGTTTAGCGTAGATATCTTCGGGGAGTCTGCTACGTTGTTGGATTACTAATCCATCGACATCGGTAGTGAGGTCAACAGCCTCATCGATCAATTTCGGTGTTGTAATGATTTCAATATTATTTTTCTGTGCGTAATCCTTAATGGCAGCTTGCTCATCATCCCGCACACTTGTCATTAAAATTTTAGTCATTTTAGTCCTCCTTATTAATGAACTCAGCGATATTAGTCATTGCCTGCTTTAATGTGTCCATGCTAGTAGCGTAACTAATACGAACATAACCTTGCCCGCCAGCACCAAAGAAAGAACCGGGAATTACAGCAACTTTTCCCTGATTGGCGAGGTCGGTAGCAAATTTTAGATCATTATTGCCAAATTGAGCGGGAATCTTAGCGAAAATGTAAAAGGCTCCATTTGGCGTAGTAATATCAAAACCAAGTTGCTTTAACGCATCAACGACAAAATCTCGGCGCTGCTTGTATGCTTCTTTCATTTTAAGAGTGGCCTCTTTCCCTGCATCAGTACCAAAAGCGGCAACAGCGGCGGCCATGGCAGGATCAGATGCGGCTGTAACCATCATAGCGTGGATTGCACTAACTGGCTTCATTAATTCTTTTGGCCCCGCGATGAAGCCGATTCGGTAGCCTGTCATGGCGTGTGACTTTGAAGCGCCATTTAAGATAAGAGTTTGACCGGGAATAAAGCTGGCGATTGAAGTGTGAGGACCGTCGTATACCAGTTCAGAGTAAATTTCATCAGCAATAACCACTAAATTAGTTGCTTTAATTGCTTCTGCCAGAGCCTGTACTTGCGCCTTGGTATAAGTTACACCAGTTGGGTTTGAAGGGTAGTTTAGGATCAGCCCCTTAGCATTTGGATGTTTATCAAGAACATTTTGGAGCTTAGCAGGTGTAAGAATAAAGTTATCAGCACTAGTATCAATTTCGACAGGGGTCCCGCCTAAAATCTTAGTAACTACCATGTAGAGCGGAAATGTTGGTGTTGCGACCAGAATGTCATCTCCTGGATTAATGATTGCAGAAAGAGAAGCGTAGATACCTTCCGTTGCACCAACAGTCACAGCAATTTCATTTTCAGGATCATAATTAAGCTGATAACGATCCTGCATGAAATAAGCAATCGCTTGCCGAAGATCTAAAGTCCCATTGCCAGGAGCGTAATGCGAATCGTTGTCATTAATACTATTAATGGCGGCTTGCTTCATTGCGTCTGGAACATTAAAGTCGGGTTCGCCAAGGGTTAATTTAATGATTCCGGGAATTGAACTGGCTTGATAGTCAAATTCACGAATTCCGCCGGGAGTAAGTTTAGCAAAATTATTGTTAAGACGATTAAGAATTCCTTTTTTAGTAGCTGGCATTGCCAATTCCTCCTATATAATATGTAAGTTTACAAAATAAAGGAGCCTTGAATGCTATAGAATATAACATCCAAGGCTCCTTGATCAGATTGGAATGAGTATAAAAGGGGCTCTCAGATGTTTGGGGCTCATCCGAGAACGCCACAATGATAAAATCACTGCTGGTTAGCGGATGGTAATTTCGCTAAACCAGAAGGCATACGCTTGATGTAAGTGAAGTGTCGCAGTGATCATCATTATGTCCTCCTTTGATTAACTGATTACTAATAATTCTAATCGTTTTTTAATATTTGTCAATGATAAATTGAGAAATTTTATTAATATAAAAGCGTCCATTGACTACAAATGTAAATATAATAAGGATACTAAAAATTAATAGTTATTAATTCAATCTTAATCAATCGTTATATTTATATTATACAAATTTTTTTATTATTTTTCGGTTATTTTTATTGTTTTACTCCACAAATGTGATATAATATTAATCGTAAAGGAAGTGGGTAGCAATGCGGATCGACATCAAACATTATTTGGAAGTTAACCACTTGACGATTTATCAAGTTTCCAAACGTTCCGGTTACGGATACACGACTTTACACAAATCGTTTAACAAACCACAGTCTAGTTCGACCTCGCTAAACCTACGTGATCTCGATGCCTTGGCGCAAGCTCAGGATAAGAGTATGTGGGAGGTCCTTAAAGAACTAGAAGAGCATTATCTCGAATAAGATTGTGGCGTTGCTGTAGCCACAGGAGATCAGATGCGTTAACTTCTGACTCTCGGAATATTTAGACTACGAAACTTAGAAAATAAAATAATTATATTTAATTGAGGAGGGATTGCATATGGCTCAAAACCCAATGAATCCATTTGACAACGACATGAATGACATCTTCAACCAATTAATGGGTGGCATGAATGGTTTCAATTCTGATAATCGGCGTTACCTAATTAATGGTCGTGAAGTAACACCAGAAGAATTTGCTGAATATCGTAGAACTGGTCAATTGCCTGGCGGTGCAAATCCTCAACAAGGTCAACCAGGCCCTCAACCTAATGAAGGTAAGGACAGTATCTTACACAAATTAGGCCGTAATTTAACAGAAGAAGCTCGGCAACATGAACTTGATCCAGTTATCGGGCGGAACAAAGAAATTCAAGAAACTGCTGAAATTTTAAGCCGTCGTACTAAGAACAACCCTGTATTAGTCGGGGATGCTGGTGTTGGTAAGACAGCTGTTGTTGAAGGACTAGCACAAGCAATTGTTTCTGGCGATGTACCAGCTGCTATTAAGGATAAGGAAATTATTAGTATTGATATTTCTGGCCTTGAAGCAGGTACTCAATATCGTGGTAGTTTTGAAGAAAACATGCAAAAATTAGTTGATGAAGTCAAGAAGGCAGGGAACATTATCCTCTTCTTCGATGAAATTCACCAAATTATTGGTGCTGGTTCAACTGGTGACGCTAGCGGTTCTAAGGGTATGTCTGACATTATTAAGCCAGCATTATCTCGTGGTGAACTAACAGTTATCGGTGCTACTACACAAGACGAATACCGTAATACAATTATGAAGGATGCAGCATTGGCACGGCGGTTCAATTCTGTTACTGTTAATGCTCCAAGCAAGGCTGATACGGTTGCTATCCTTAAAGGCATTCGTGACTTATACGAACGTCACCACAATGTAAAATTACCAGATGACGTTCTTCAAGCAGCTGTTGATTACTCTGTTCAATACATGCCACAACGCGCATTACCTGACAAGGCAATTGATTTAATTGATATGACTGCTGCTCACCTTGCAGCAAAGCACCCTGCACGGGACGCTAAGGCAATTGAAAAGGACATCGAAGCAGAAGAAAAGAAGCAAAAGGCTGCTGCTAAGAAAGAAGACTACAAGACAGCTCAAGAAGCCAAGGAAAAGATTGCTGATTTGAAGAAGCAATTGAGTGAAAACTCTGAATCTGACAAGGTTACTGCTACTCCAGAAGACGTTGCTAAGGCAGTTGAACAAATGACTGGTATTCCAGTTTCTAAGATTGGTGCTAGTGACGTTGAACGTTTGAAGGACATGGACAAGCGGCTTGAAGGCAAAGTTATCGGTCAAGATAAAGCCGTGGAAGCAGTTGCTCGTGCCATTCGCCGTAATCGTGCTGGATTTGACGAAGGCGACTCACCAATTGGCAGCTTCCTCTTTGTTGGACCTACTGGTGTTGGTAAGACCGAACTTGCTAAACAATTAGCACTTGATATGTTTGGTAGCAAGGACGACATTATTCGGTTGGATATGTCCGAATACTCTGACCGGACAGCCGTATCTAAGATGATTGGTGCTACTGCCGGGTACGTTGGTTATGAAGACAATGGTAATACCTTAACTGAAAAAGTTCGTCGTCACCCTTACTCAATCATCCTCTTAGATGAAATTGAAAAGGCAAACCCACAAGTTATTACGCTCTTGCTTCAAGTTCTTGATGATGGTCGCTTAACTGATGGCCAAGGTAACACAATTGATTTCAAGAACACTGTTATCATTGCAACATCAAACGCTGGATACTCTAACGATGCTCCAGTTAAGATGGGGAATAATGAGGATGAAGAAGACTTAATCAAGAAATTGACTAATTACTTCCGTCCAGAATTCTTGAACCGGTTCAACGCAATTGTTGAATTTCACAGCTTAACTAAGGAAGACTTGAAGAAGATTGTTGACTTGATGCTTGCAGAAGTTAACCGGACATTGGCTAAGAAGGGCATGGATGTTAAGGTAACTGACGCTGCAAAGCAATACCTTATTGATGAAGGTTACGATGAAGCTATGGGTGCTCGTCCGCTTCGTCGGGTTATTGAACGTGAAATTCGTGATAAGGTAACTGACTACTACCTTGATCACCTTGACGTAAAGCACCTGGTAGCCGAAATGAAGGATGGCAAGTTAGTTATCGTTGATGCTAAGGATGCAGAAAAAGACGATAGTAAAGAATACACTTCTCCATCTGAAGAAAAAGATGAAAAGAAGGAAGAAGACAAGAAGTCTGACGAAGATAAGAAAGATGAAAAGTAATTTTCCTTCTTAATAGTAACTAGAAAAGCACAAATTAACTCAAAGGGGTTAGTTTGTGCTTTTTTGTCGTTTAAAGTTTGTTTTCTTCTATAGTATAGCGATGAATGGTATTCCAATCTAAATTGAACCCAAGACCGGGAGAAACGGGGACTTTTAATCTCCCATTGTTTAAGCTAATTAGGGGGTTGATAATATCATGAGCAAAGTAACGCTGGGAGGCGGAAATATCATTTGGAAGGGTATAGCCGGGGAGTGAGGCGGCAGCAATATCAGCAGCTCGAGCAACTCCAGAGCCGAGCATTCCCCCGCACCAACAATCTATATGATAGTTTTGCGCAAATGCCTGAATCTCTTTTGCATTGGTCAAGCCGCCAACCTTACTAACTTTAATGTTAATTATTTGTCCACTGCCGAGTTGGTACATTGCTTGCGCATCAGCGAGACTATTAATACTTTCATCTAAGCAAATAGGGGTAGTTAGCTGTTGTTGTAAGCGTGCGTGATGGAGCAGGTCATCGCTTTCTAATGGTTGCTCGATCATTAGTAACCCTAGTTCATCAAGTTGTTTTAGGCGGTCAGCGTCCTTTAATTGATAGGCAGAATTAGCATCGGCCATTAACATGAGCTGTGGAAATGCATTTCGGACTGCTTTGAGATATTGATAGTCGGCTTCTGGCTTGATTTTAACCTTGACTCGCTGGTAACCGGCTTTAACTGCTTGCTGAACCTTTTGCACTAATATTGCAGGTGAGGGTTGGATTCCGATACTAATGCCTGCTAATACTTCTTTTTTATTGCCACCGATTACTTTTGCGAGTGATTGGTGTTTTCTTTTGGCATACAGGTCCCACATTGCAGTATCAATAGCAGCTTTAGCCATATTATTTCTTTTAATTGTACGGAAGGCCTTGGTTAATTGTACAGGTGTAGTGATTTCTTGATTGAGTAATGTCGGAATAAGAACATCTTTTAGCAAGAGGTAGGCACTATCCCTGAATTCCTCAGTATAAAAAGGGACACTAAATGCGGAACATTCGCCGTAACCAGTGAAACCGTCCTCGTCTTGAAGAGCAACCAGGATGAAGTCCTTTGTTTTTATTTGACCAAAACTGGTCCTAAAAATTGATTGGAGGGGTAAATTAATCTTATAGAGACTTGCAGACGTGACTCTCATTTAAAGTCAACTCCTTAATATAGTCTTTTGCTTTTAGTTTGGGGTAAATAGGCAGAATTGTAAATGATAATATGCATAAAACGAACGAAAATAAGCGCTGATTTTTAACCGTAAAATGCTCAAAAATCATCAAAAATAGGCGAAAATGAAGCAAAAATCAGCTTAAATCTAGCGTTGACTTATCAGCACATTTATTCATTTGGTGGAAGACAATTCAATTGATAGGTTCTTATGAATTGTAAGTTGGGTAAATGCCGATATATCAAGACTTTGTGAGGTTACCACTTGTTAAATAATGAGCTAAAATTATAAAAAGTTCAGTAGGAATAACTGTTGCTTTAACCGTCAAATGTCTTTATATAAGACAAAAACAAAGAAGTGTAAAATCAAAATTTGGTGATTTTTAGGTACTTTTAGCAGTAAATAAAAGGTGATTTAGTAACCTATAATTATCACTGGAACGGTTTTAAAGTTTTTAAACTTTTTTTTGATTCTAAATGTTATTTAGGAAACAAGAATTTGGTTTTCCAATAACTTTATTTCACTAATCGTGTAATTAGTTTACAAACATTGAAATGACGGGATTTTTGCTATAAACAAAAATTTGTTCATGCGATTAATGAACAGCAATTTAGCTTATAAGTATGGATACTTAACAGGTGAATAGTCAAAATGCAAAAACGATCGTTTGAAAAATTCGAGCGCTTGTAATCCCTGAAAACCTTGATATAGTAGGAACTGTTAAGTCGTTAAGCAATAAACCTTGCATGAATAATTTATTTTCTTTTGAATATTTTTTCATAAACGGGGGTTTATTAAAATGAGAAATTCGAATACAAATAATTGGCGTTCAACAGCTTTGGTTGCGGGGGCAATCTTAACTGCAGGTGTCGTTACCACCACTACAACGACGAATGCACACGCCGATGATAGTCAAAATAATGCACAAGTAAGTACTAACCAAGTTACTTACGATCAAGTTAAGGCAACAGCTGAACAGCAACTCGCACAATTGCAATCAGCTAATGATAGTAAAGAAGCTCAACAAGCCACGGCTAACGAGCAATCAAATGCTGCGGATCTCGCACAGACCAATGCACAAATTGATCAATTAAAAGCTAGTCATGCTGCCTTAGAACAACAACAAGCTGGTGCTATTGCACAGGCACAAGCTTCAACTGCCGCTTCCATTGAAGCACAAACTTCAGCTGCTAATGCTGAATATCAACAACAAATCAGCGCACAACAACAAAACGAAGCCACTCAACGTGCAGCAAATGACCAACGGTACGCACAAGCTGTTAGTCAAGCTGCTGCAAATCAACAAGTTGTTTCTGATATTGAAGCACAATACCAGAAATCAGTAAATGAAGCAGCCAGCGCTCAAACAAGCCAAAACCAAGCTGCTACAGATGATTACAACACAGCTGTTGCTAAGGAAAACAATGCTTACCAAGGTAAGGTTTCCGCTCAACAAGCTACCAACGCAGAAAACATCAAGAATGCGGAAGCTTCTCTTGCTACCGCAACTGCTAATGCTAGCAAGTCTTATGATGTAGCAACAACTAATAATGTAGTTGTTAATGGTCGTGTTACTAAGCCACAACTCAATGTTGAAGTACCTGATTACGTAAAGAACTATGGAATTCACCTAGAAGTTCGTGGATATAATGATGGTATTCCTGTATCTGCCTATACTCATCCTGAATTTGCTAACACTTATTATGGCGAATACCCAGATAGTTCAATTATTACAAATCAGGCTGCCGAATCAACTCCACATGATATTTCAGAAATGCCATTAGACTTCCAACCAGGTCTATTAAGCTATGATGCTAATAATGATCACTCTGAAAAAGTTTCTGCAAATGGATTAACAGCTAACCAAATTCAAGTATTACGGGCATTAGCTCTTTCATGGGAAAATGGTTTCCGTAACAATGTTTTCCAAAACTATCGTGAATTTTATAACGCAGTAAACAAGAATAATGGCTTTGCAAATGTTGCTCCACTTGACTTAGTAAGTACTGATCTTACTGACAAGATTGCTGATCAAGTAGCTGCTAACCGGGCAAAGTACAATGTTGATAATAACAGTCATACTATTCAACAAAGCGGTATGCCTAAAGATGCTACATATAGCAGTATTATCAATAACGTAACTGGCAACTTATACAATAGTTTAGCAAGCGAATTTAGTGGCAAGATAGTTTACAGTGACACTAATGAAAACTTAACTACTATGCAAGCTGGTACACCTACACTTCTTAATTATGCTATTAATCTCTTCAATTCAATGCAAGGTATGTACTATGGTGAATTAGTAAATCCAACCCATATTGGTGGACACGCAAACAACCTTCTTCGTGCTGGTGTTCGTGCCGTTGGAATTGGCTTCCAAAAGCTAACTGACGAAATGGCCATCAAGGATGGTTCAGGGGTTTCTGATCGTAGTAATCCTTCATATGCTGTAACGTTTGATCACACTGGATTTAACATTAATCATGAGGTTAACGCCACTAAGGAAGTTCTGAACCGCAATATTTGGGGTACTTCAACTGTTGACGCACAATTGAATGCTATCAAGTCAGCTCAACACCACGTTGACAAAGTAGCAGGTACAAAGACAGTTACACCAAGTGCTGAAGATATTCAAAAAGCTACTGCTAATGAACAACAGAACTTAGCTAATGTTAAGGCTCAAGCACAAAAGGCTCTGGATGGTTTAGCTGGTACACACCAAGCTAACTTAGCTAAGCTTGAACAACAATACAATGGTGCTAAGGCACAAGTAAAGGCTAATTACGATGCTGCTGTTGCTAAGGCTGCTAGCGTTCGTGATGATGCTCTTAAGGCTAATGGCGCTGTTGATCTTCAAGCTTACAAGGCTCAATTAGATAATGCTTACCAAAGCTTAGTAAAGGCTGATCAAGTAGCTGCTCAAAAGTTTGCTGCTGATCGCGATGCTAAGATTGCTAATGCAAAGACAACTGAAAATGAAAAACTTGCTGCCAAGGTTGCAGAATTAGTACCAAGTATCGAACCACAAATTCAACAATTACAAGCACAACACCAAGCAGTTGTTGCTCATGGTAATGAAGTACTTAATGCATTGAAAGCTGAAAACAAGGCTGCTTACGATAAGCTTGAAGAAGAATTTAATGTTCGATTAGCTACAATTCAACAAAATGAAGCAGCTAAGAAGGCTAGTGAAGTTCGTTTAGGCGATAATAAAGTTATTCTTCCTTCAACACCAGTAGCTAATAACAGTAAGGTTGCTACTGTTGCATTCCCAGCAGCCACTAACCGTACTCAAGCACAAAACGCTGGTCGTGTTCAAACTGTTTCAGCTCCATCAATTGTACGGACAGCTACTCAAACACCAGTAGCTCCTGCTCCGGTTGTTGCAACAGTTACTGGAAACGCTGTTAATGGTAATGCAGTTCAAGCACCAGTTGTATCACAAACAGCTGCAGTTACTGCAACTACTAATAATGGAACTTTTGCAACAAATAATGGTGCTCAAATGCCAGTTGCTGTTACCGCTAATAAAGCCACTAAGACGGATAACAGTAAGAAGTCAGCTACAAAGGCTGATGTAACTGTTGCTAAGAAGAGTGAATCATCACAAAAAGTAAATCAATCTTCTATGTCAATTGTTGCTTTAGCCGCCACTGCATTACTCGGTACCCTTGGTATCACTTACAGCTCAAAGAAGCGCCACAACTAATCCAAAACGGTAAAATAAATAAAAAAGAGATTGGAACTTTCACCAATCTCTTTTTTGAGTTTAAAGGTTATCAATAAGTGGTTGCATAAAGTTGTTATTGATTCGCGTGAACTTATGGTGAGATCCAATATTTAATTCATAGGCTAATCGTTCTGGATCATTTTTCTCATTAACCATAATAATTCCTCGCTTTTGGAAATTAAAACTTTTAATGATGTGCTGCATTGCTTTATTGCTTTTATGAGTATCAATCCGAAAGTTTTTAATTCCTTGCATTAGACCAACTGTAAGAAGATTTGAAAAGAGGAGCCTGCTCAAACCCTGTCCACGGTATGCATCACTTATAGCAACACGATGAATTGTGGCATAAGGTTCGTTAGGCTGACTCCACTGACCATGGGTAATTACTTGATAGGTTGGCTCAGGTGTTAGTTGTAAGGTGGCTGTTGCGGTAATATTATCTCCGTTAACTAAGACCCAGTTAGTTTGCATTGCAACATCTTTAGCAAAAACTTCGCGATTTGGGTATCCGTCTTGCCACTGAGGACTGTTATTTTGCTTTAAAAATGCTTTTGCGCTATCAATTATTTGCATGACTGCATCTAAGTCTTGAACTTGTGTACGTCGTAAATATAATTCTGCCAATTTAGTGACCTCCTCTGCTTAAATAATGTTTCTATTGTACAGCAATTAGTGATCAGGTTAGAAAATTAATTAAGATTATATTTCAGAAAATAAGAGTTTGCGTTAGAATGAAAAGCAATGATATGAATGGGGGATAAGCAATGGCAATAACATGGACAATTATTATGTGGAGTTTGCTACTGGTTATTCTCGTAAATGAAATTGCTGCAATATATACCGTCTTTCGTGAAAAGCGTGATATTGCGGCGACGTGGGCGTGGTTATTAGTGCTAACGCTGATACCCGGCTTTGGTTTTATTTTATATGCGTTTTTTGGACGTAAACTACCTCATAAACAATTGGAGCGAATTAAATCACAAACGCAATTGAAACTACGACAGGCTTTGGAAGAACAAAAACAGCAATTTATCAATATGCCGAAACCCAAAGATCAAACCGTTCAAATCTATCGGCGAACAATTATGCTTTTTCAAAGTATCGATGCTTCATTTTTGACTCGCCATAATAACGTCAGCATTTTTACTGAAGGGAATGCTTTGTTTAAGAAATTGTTTGATGATATTGCAGCTGCGAAAAAGAGCATTCATGTTGAATTCTATACAATATACAATGATGAGATTGGTAACGAGCTACGGACATTGTTAGAACAGAAAGCAGCTGAAGGCGTTGAAGTGCGGGTCCTTTATGATTCGTGGGGGTCAATGGGCGTTTGGCCTAGCTTTTATGATCATCTTCGTGAAGTGGGCGGTTATGCGGCACCATTTTTGATGTCTCGCAGTAACTTTTTTGATTTTCGGATAAACTATCGTGACCACCGTAAAATTGTTGTTATCGATGGAGAAATTGGCTATATTGGCGGTTTTAACATTGGTGACCAGTATCTAGGACGGGTTCCTAAATTTGGCCCGTGGCGTGATACTCATTTACGGATTATTGGTGGCGGGGTATATGGCCTCCAGCGACGGTTTATTGGTGATTGGAACGCCTCAATGAAAAAGGATGAAGACAAGATCTTTCACTACCATCCTTACTTTCGGCCAATTAAGGTTCACGGAAATGTTGCGTTGCAAACAGTTGCTAGTGGTCCTGAAGCGCCGTTAGAAAAAATTAAAATGGGGTATTTGCGACTGATTAACGCGGCCCAGGATCACATTTGGATTCAAACACCTTACCTCATTCCTGACGATAGTATTCTTGATGCATTGCGGGTGGCAGCTCATTCTGGAATCGATGTACGGATAATGATTCCGTCAATGCCTGACCATGCTTTTGTTTATCGGGCAACCCAGTATTATGCTCGTGACCTTGCTAACCATGGTGTTACTATCTATTACTATCAGCAGGGGTTCTTACATGCTAAGACAATGATGATTGATGGTCGAATGGCCTCAGTTGGCTCAGCAAACCTTGATTTTCGTAGTTTTAAATTAAACTTTGAAGTTAACGCCTTTATCTACAGTCAGGATACTGTTGATGAGTTAGAAATGATATTTGTTAATGACATTCGAAATAGTCGCGTAATTACACCTGAAATGTTTGCTAATCAACCGCGCTGGTTAAGGATTAAACAAACTATTTCAAGGTTGCTTTCGCCAATTTTATAAAGGGGAGTAGAAGGAAAATCCTTACTACTCTTTTTTTTAATATAGAGAATATACGTTCGCTTTTATGATAAAATAATAGAAGCAATTTAAGCGATAGAAAGGACTAGGATTATGGGAACACTGGGATTTGTTTTAGGAACGGCAGCGATGGACCATCAACAAGTGCTGATTGACCAATTAGTTGATCAGATAAAGACTGCACCGGCGGAAGATACCTTTTATTATTTAGTACCGAATCATATTAAGTTTGAAACGGAAATTAATGTTTTAGCTGGTCTACGAAATCGGCAAGGCCTAACAGGTAGTGACCGTTTTGCTTCTTCACGAGTTCAAGTTCTTTCATTTAGTCGATTGGCTTGGTATTTATTACGAGATACACCTGCGTTTCAAAAACAACGGCTCTCGAAGATTGGAATGGCAATGCTGACTTCGCAAGTTGTCCAAGAACGCGCGAATGATTTGCACTTATATGCAAGTGAAGTCAAGCAGCCGGGTTTTATTCAAAAGATGACAGCACAGCTTGAAGAGTTAAAAAATGCCAATATTACCGCTGATGATCTAAGCGATATTATTTCCCGGGTGAAGTTAGCAAACGACCCAGCGGCAAATCAGGCCTGGCTTGCTAAAATGCATGATGTGGAGATCATTTACCATGCGTATGAAGAGCAGTTGCGGGATCGTTTTATCGGTAATAGTGAACTATATCGGCAATTAGTCGCTTATTTACAAAAATCACCCAACACCGCAAAAATGCACTTTTTTATTGATCGATTTGCTCAATTTACCGCGAATGAACAACAAGTAGTGGAAGCATTAATCACGAATGCGGCATCAACAACAATTTCCTTAACGCTTGATCGTGGTTATCCAGACCAAAATCATCCTAATTCAAGTGAACTGCCGGCAAAAAATAACCTTTTTTACACATCAGCTATGCAATTTCACCGCCTTTGGAAATTTGCCCAAGCCCACGCTAAAGAAGTAAAGGTACTTCAAAATGTAGCTTTTGCAACCACGCCTCGTGTAAATGCCGATTTACAAAATGTTGATACTTACTTTAGGCGGTATGCAAATGAACCCATTAGTCCTGATGAAAGACAACAGCTTGTTCATGGGCAAAATGTTCAATTTATGTTAACGACTAATCGGATGACCGAATTAAATAATGTTGCGACTCAAATCCATCAATTAGTGACTAGTGGAAAATATCGTTACCGTGATTTCCTAATTCTTAGTCGCCATCTTGCTGGGTACCAAACAATGATTGAACCGGTTTTTGCTGCCCATAAAATCCCAATATTCAATGATCATGAACGATTAATGGATAATCATCCGCTCGTAACGGTGTTGACAACGTTGCTTGAACTTCCACAACGGGGTTATCGAACAGCAGATATTATCCAACTATTAAAAACATGGTTATTAGTTCCACGGGCTAGTACTGGTGACCTAATGAGTGTCAGTGAGTTTCAAGCTGCTGTTTTTGCGACTGAAAATTGGTGCCTAAAGCAGGCTATTGAAGGAAAAAGCGCATGGACAACTAATGATCCGGAAAAGATCAAACAATTATGGCAGGCACCGGGAACTAACCCTGATGACCCCAAGTATGCTCAATCGCGGTTAAAACGGCTAAATGATCAGTTATCGTTAGTAAAAGATTTTGTTTCTCAGCAAATTATTCCGCTATTTAATCGCTTTAAGCAAGCCCAAACAGGACAAGATGTTGCGACAATCTTATACCAATTTTTGAGTGAGATGGGCGTTACTGAACGCTTATATGCTTGGCAAAAGTACCAAAGTAATCGAGATTTAAATCTTGCGCGCCAACCACAACAGGTCTGGGAAACCTTTTGTCAAATTTTGCAGGAGTACGTTGAGATTCTGGGAAAGCGGGAAATCCGTGATAATAACAATGAAATATTAGCTAACTTTAGTGAATTGTTACAGTCTGGATTTGCAGCCGCCCAGTACTCACAAATTCCAGCGACTCTTGACCAAGTGGTAATTTCCGAAACTGGAATTGTGCAGAGCCAAAATCGAAAAGTAGTGTTTATGATCGGGTCAACAGATGATGTTATGCCCGAGATGCAAGAAAGTGACAGTTTACTAACAGATCAAGATAAAGATATTTTGAGTGCTTACTTAGATGAAGATTTTCAATATTTGCCGGGGACTGCAATTGACCAATTAATTGATGAACCATTTGTGCACTATACTGGTTTTATGAACGCAAAGGAACGGCTAATCTTTTCAGCACCGCATACGGACAGCGATGATAAAGAGTTAGGGGTATCTCCGTATATGCGTGATATGGCACGTTACTTTGGTCAGCCGTGTCATGAATATCCGCTTGTTATCAGTAAGGAAGGTCAAGAAAACGCTCCTGCCTTTGTTAGTGCTCCATTAGCGACGATTAATCGTTTGGTTGAAGTTAGCCGCCAAGTTCGTGACGAACAAGGCGTCGGAGTTGATCATCAGCCGGTTATGCCAGCAGGATGGCAGAAAGTTGCAGAAACATTAGTTGGGTTAGCTAAAGAATGGCAGGCAAATTTGGATGCGCGGATTCAAGCTGAAGGGATTGCTTTAGGACGCCGACTAGCGCTAGTAGCTGCAGGTTTTCATTATCAAAATAAGGTTGATTCCCTGGGAAATAAATTGGCTCAGGCGCTTTATTTACGAACTTCTCCCGAAAGTAAGGAAGGGCAAGTATTATATGCTTCGATTTCACAATTACAAGATTTTTACATCAATCAATATGAATACTTCCTTAAATATGGTTTACGACTTCAAAAACGAGATGAACTAACATTATCGACTGACCGAATAGGTACATTTTTCCACAAAGCAATGGAGAGTTTTGTAACAACAATTCGAGAACACGGATTGTCGTTTGCAGAATTGGCAAAAAAAACTAATCAAAATCAACGCGATCAGCTAATTGACCATGCGCTAGTTGCAGCTCAGGAAAACCAACCGACATTACTACGGTTAATAACTTCTTCAGCCCAAGCACAGTTTCAGTACCAACAGTTAACGTCAATTGTTAAGACAATGTTAATTACTCTTTGTCGACAAGCTGAATATACAGGGTCACAGCCGTATAAGACTGAGGTTCAATTTGGTCGAATCGGCAATCATCAACCGGCTAATCTTGGATCGCTCAACTATCCATTGAAGGATAACTATCAGATTTATCTGCGGGGCCGGATTGACCGAATAGATAACCTTAAGCAAGGGGATCGTGATTTTCTAACTGTTGTTGATTACAAATCAAGTAATCATCTTTTTGACCTTACATCTGCTTATTATGGAATTTCCCTTCAGTTGTTAACGTATCTCAATGGATTACAAGCTAATTTAAGTGAGTTAGGAACTGTTAATCCACGGCTTGCTGGTGCGCTATATCTACGCTTGAATAATCCAACAATTAAGGCGGCAGAATTAAAGAAGAATTCACTTGAGGATTTGAAATTAAAAGAACACCAATATAAAGGAATCCTATTAAATGATCCGCAATTGTTGCGTGAACTGGACAAGAGCCTAGATAAACAAGCATTTCTCTATCCGCTGAAAGAGTATAAAAATGGCAAAATCAAGGCTAACAAAGAGGCATTACTTGTTACGCCTCAACAATTAGACTGGTTACAAGAAATGAATAAGAACCTGGTGATTAATGCCGGAAACCAGATCTTAAGCGGCGAGTTAAGGTTGAATCCATATCGATTGTTGACCGGGAGTAGTCGGCGAACAGGCTTAGACTTTAGTGATTACTTAGATGTATTTCAATTTGATAATATGCTGGACCAACAAAATTATCGGGACTTAAACCCTAATTTAGCAAAAGAAGCGTTTGATAACATAATGCAAGAAGATGAGGAGGATAAGGATTAATGGCTGGATTTAAACCAACGCCTGCGCAAGCTAAAGCAATTAATGATCGAGGCGAAAATATTCTTGTATCTGCTTCAGCGGGATCAGGGAAAACGGCAGTATTAGTAAATCGGACAATTGAATTGATTAAAGAGGGGCAAAGTATTGATCGGATGCTTTTAGTAACCTTTACAGATGCTGCAGCAAAAAATATGCGCGATAAGATCAGGGCAGCCTTACAAAAAATTGTTCAAGATCCATCTAACTCAAAAGATTTAAGAGATCGGATGAGTAGTCAGATTAACCGGCTTGCGGCTGCTGATATCAGTACAATTCATGCATTCTGTCTAAAGCTAATAAAGCGCTATTACTATTTAATTGATCTTGACCCGCAATTTCGGCTTTTAACCGATGATACGGAACGGCTTTTACTTCAAGAAGACGTATGGCATGAAGTCAGTGAAGGCTTGTATAAAAGTGCTGAGGATAGGACTGCCGACCGGGCATCATTTAGCGAGTTAGTGCTTAATTTTTCCAGTGATCGTGATGATCAGGGATTAGATGATCTTGTTTTACGATTGTATGAGATTGCAAATGCGCAGCCGGATCCTGAAAACTGGCTGCGGAAATTACCCGATAATTATGATTTGGGTGAGGGACCGCTCCTTCAATCTGCGTTTTATCAGAAGCAGTTAAAGCCGCTTGTTACGGAGAAGCTTAGACAGTTTATCCAAGACTATCGTGAACTAGCGACGCGGGCGGCTGATAATGAACTTATTAAGGCGGAAGAAATCCTTAAAAGTGATGGGGGCTTGATAAACCAGCTCTTATCAGCTTTAAGTGGCATCGATGTTAGTGAGATTTGTCAGATAATGGCGCAACAAAAATTTGGTAGTTTTCGTGGACGCCCCGCTAAGGATGATCCACGTTTAGATATATTTAAAAATATCCAAAAACAACGAAATCAGCTAAAAAGTCAGTGGGAGCAAACTATTAGCGGATATTTGGGAAAGGACGATAAATCTAGCCTAAAAGCAGAAATTGTTGCTGACTTAACGGCTTTTCGGGATGCATTTGCTGAACTGGTAGTAAGGGCAACAGACTCGCAGCTTGATGATAAGACCGTTGATTCATTACAAAAAGATCAACAAATGATCCAAGAGATTTTAGCCTTATTTGAACCACCAACATGGAATAGTATTCGTGACTTGTTTGTAAATGCTAAATTTGCGCGAATGGGCGGCAAACCTAAGGATGATGAGGTAGCTGAAGAAGTGTACAAGTCATTAGGAAATGCACGAACAGGTATCAAAAAGCAGTTTGACCAGTTAACAAGTCGCTTCTTTGCCTATGATGAAGAACAATTCAGACAGCTTTCGCAACAGGCACAAGCGTTATTACGCGAGTTAAGCGTCGTTACGATAGAATTTCGGCAACGTTATCAACAAACCAAGCTGAATCGCCATGTCTTAGAATTTAGTGATTTAGAACACTATGCATATGACATTTTAACTCCACCAGACGATCAGCCTAATTGGCAAGCGTTGGTGCACGACTTACGAAAGCATTATCAGGAAATAATGATTGATGAATATCAGGATACTAACCGATTACAGGAAAGTATCCTGATGAAGCTAACGTCTGCTGATCGGAAGAATTTATTTATGGTAGGGGACGTTAAGCAGTCGATTTACCGATTCCGGGAAGCAGACCCAACATTATTTCTCGGGAAATATCAGAATTATCGTGATGGCGGAAATGGGGAAGCAATAGTATTAGGCGAAAATTTCCGTTCGATGACTAATGTAACTAGTTTTACTAATATCCTCTTTGAACAGTTAATGGATAAAGAGGTTGGCGAAATCGACTATGATGAAGATGCGCATTTAAAATATGCCGCAACTTACTATGAAGAAAACGATAAGAACACGGTTCAACCAACTGAAGTATTACTATATGATGCAAACGCGGCTGATTCGGAAAAAGATGGTCTTGACCACGAAGATGATAAATTAGCGGGTGAGTTCCGCATGATTGGATTGCGGATTAAGCAAATGGTGGAAAACCAGGAATTGATTTTTCATCCAGACGATGGGCAAATGCATCCGATTAATTATGGCGACATAGTGTTATTGGAACGGACAAAATCAATTAACAATGCATTAATGGAAGAATTTAATAAACTTAACATTCCGCTGACGGTTCATGATGTTGAAAGTTACTTTCAGGCCACTGAAGTACGAGTAATGATGGCTCTCCTTAAATTGATTGATAACCCACAGCAGGATATTCCATTAGCCGCCGTTTTGCGGTCGCCAATTGTTGGTTTGAATAATCAAGAACTTGCCTTTATTCGATTACAAAATCGGTCCGCTGATTACTACACCGCTCTTAAATCATTTATGAGCAATTATCAGCGTAAAGCTCTTCGCCACCAGTCCGTTTTTACAATGGAGCAAACGACCCAGCTGTATGAAAAGCTAGATCATTTTCTGGATTTATTACGGACTTTCCGTCAGACGGCGCAACAGCAAACCCTTGTTGAATTGATTTGGCAGATATACGACCAAACAGGGTACCTTGATTATGTGGGAGCAATGCCGGGCGGTCACCAACGGCAGGTAAATCTTCACGCGCTTTATCAACGAGCCCATTCTTACGAGCAAAGCAGTTTTAAGGGTCTTTATCAATTTATCCGCTTTATTGAAAAGATGCAGGAACATGATAAGGATCTAGGAGTAGCGCCGACACAATTAACTGCTAATACTGTCAACGTCATGACTATTCATGGGAGTAAAGGACTTCAGTTTCCGGTTGTCTTCTTAATCGATGCGACTCATGGTTTCAATAAGGGAGCGGCTCGTGAAAATGCCGTGGTTGATGCCGTAGCAGGGGTTGGGATTCGTTACATGGACGATCAGCGAGTGGTTTATGATACCCCGCAGCGCCAAGCAGTGATTGAAGAAGTCCGGCGTGGAGAACGTGCAGAAGATTTACGAGTTCTTTATGTAGCATTAACACGGGCAGAGCAGCGCCTAATCATTACCGGATCGTTTAACGAAGAGATGCGTACTCAAAGCCTGACCGGATCATGGGAACGATGGCAAAAAGCCTACCAAAGTAAGAATTTGCTCATTGGATCGCAGCCACGGATAAATGCAAATTCATTTATGGACTGGATTGGGTTAGCCCTAGCTCGTTATCCGGAGTTTAATGCTCAACGCTTAAGTCGTGGTAATGTAATTCTAGAAGAAAGTTCACTATCCGATACCAAAATAGCGGGTCTTGCGCCTGATCCTAACTTTATTGCTAAGACATATACAGCTGTCGATGTTACAGATGAATTAGCTAAAATCGGCGAAAATGCAAGTAGTATCGTAACCGCAAATAATGGTACAGCTGATAATGAAGTTCCGAGTCAAAAAATTGAAAAGATTTTGCGCTACCGTTATCCATATAGTGTTGCTACAAAAACAACCGCTTATCAGTCTGTAACGGATGTTAAACGGGTTTTTGAAGATCCTGACACACGTGATATGGCTCGCTGGGACTATGATCAACAGCAAAAGGTTAAAACGCAGGGAATATACCTAAATAATAATTTTGATGTTCCTGCCTTTATTCGCCAAAATGACCAAACACCGGCTGCAACAGAAATCGGGACAGCTACCCACCTTGTTTTCCAAAAACTTTCTCTTGATCAGGGAGTAATCGATGTGGAAGCTGTTGACCGTGAAATTCAGCAATTAGTTGCCGAAAAATTAATTAGTCCGCTAGTTGCCGCGCGTATTAATCGTGAAGGAATAGCATCTTTCTATCAAACAATAGTTGGCCGGCAAATCATGAAACACCCAATGGATTACCACCGTGAAGTTCCGTTTTCAATGATTATGAATGGACACGAGCTGTTTCAGGGAGTGAATGCCAGTGATGACGAACGAATTCTAATTCACGGAATAATTGATGGGTACCTAAAAACAAATGAAGGAATAATTCTTGTTGACTACAAGACAGATCATATTAACTCGGATTATCGAGACTTTGATTTAGCGCGAATTAAGGATCGGTATCGCGGCCAGCTAGAGCTTTATAAAGAAGCCCTGAACCTAATGGAAGGGATTCCAGTTGTCCAAATGGGTCTCTACCTGTTAGAATTAAGTGAATTCGTTTTATTTACAAAAGAAGGTGATTAGTTGGCTACCATAAAGGATATTGCACAAAAAGCTGGTGTTTCGGTATCAACTGCGTCTCGGGCATTAAACCATAATCCGCGAATTAGCGAAAAAACTCGCCAACGAATAGAAGAAATCGCAAAAAGGTTAGGCTATCAACCAAATTACAATGCACAAAACCTAACAAGGGGCGAGTCTAATATGGTTGGTATTATATTCCCGGTAACTAGTGATACTGCTCCGGCCAACCCATTCCATATTGATTTAATGCGGGGAATTAGCATGGCGTTAAAGCCGATTCATTATGAAATGGTTGTAGCAATAGCGCCAACAGCTGATGACCTCTTGCAGAGTGTTAAATCAATGGTTGAGCAATCAAAGGTACACAATTTTCTGGTCTTTTATACTACCAAAAATGACCCGATTACTGAGTACCTGCGACAAAAAAAGCTTAATTTTGTCGTAATTGGTCATCCCAATCATCGCGAGGACCGGTATGTCGATAATGATAATATTGCCGCCGGTAGAGTAGCCACTGATTACTTAATGGATCATCAACAGGTTAAATGTCCAGCATTTCTCCAGTCCGCCAGTGATTGGGTGTATGAACAGGACCGTAATCATGGGTACCAGCAAAGTATGCGGAATCATCAGCTGCCTGCAATTAGTTGGCGTTATACAGAAGATGGACCAGCTATTAAAGATTTTATTAAACAACACCCGCAAATTGATTCAATCGTTTGTGCTGATGACCTGTTGCTGGTACGATTAGTAAGGCAATTACAAGAATTTAACTTACCAACAATTTGTTTTAACAATAGTCGGCTTATGGGGATGTTAATGAACCAGGAAGATAAGGTTGACTTACAGCCGCGAAAATTAGGTCAACAGGCAGTTGAATTACTTTTCGAGCCTGGAGAACAATGCCGAATTGTTGATTTTAAAATAAATGATTAATTAAGAAAGGACCACGGATTTTATTGCCAGGGTCCTCTCTTATTTTTGCAATGGAGGGAATCATTAATGGAGAAGGTTTACATTGTTGCTGCTCAACGGACACCAATCGGTAAGTTTAATGGTCAGTTAGCATCAAAAACGGCAGTTGAATTAGGGGCAATTTCAATTAAAGCCGCTCTTAAGAAGGCTGGTCTTACGGGAGCTGACGTTGATCAAGTATTGATGGGGAATGTTATTCAAGCCGGTACAGGACAAAATCCAGCACGGCAGGCCGCAATGAAAGCTGGTTTAGGGGAGCAGGTTCCGGCTATTACGATCAATGACGTTTGTGCATCAGGAATGTCGAGTGTTGACTTAGCAGCGAGTTTAATTCGCGCTGGGCAAGCACAGGTAATAATTGCCGGTGGGATGGAAAGTATGTCGCAAGCGCCATATGTACTTCCGCGTGCTCGAAATGGCTACCGGTTCGGAAACGGGACCTTACTTGATGCAATGCAAAGTGATGCGTTAAATGATGTCTATGGCGGGTATCCGATGGGGATTACAGCTGAAAATATTAATGATAAATATCAAATTACTCGTCAACAACAGGACGAATTTGCATTTACAAGTCACCAGCGGGCTGTCAAAGCACAAAAAGCAGGGTATTTTGATTCTGAAATTGTTCCCGTTGAAGTTAAGCAAAAACGAACGACAATCACTGTTACAACTGATGAGGCTCCCCGTCCCGATACTTCAGTGGAAGCTCTTGGTAAATTAAAACCGGTATTTAAGGCTGATGGAAGTGTTACTGCAGGCAATGCATCAGGGATAAATGACGGTGGGGCAGCCCTAGTTCTTGCATCTGCGACAGCTATTGAACGACTTGGATTAACGCCCCTTGCTGAATGGCAGGGATCGGCGATTGTCGGACTTGATCCAGCGCTAATGGGACTAGGTCCGTATTATGCAATCAATAAACTATTAGCAAACCAGCAGCTTTCGGCAGATGAAGTTGAAACTTATGAAATTAATGAAGCATTTGCAACGCAGGCGATTGCATGTCAAGATTTGCTGCACTTGGATCCAGCAGCTGTAAATCCTTGGGGTGGCGCGCTTGCTCTAGGTCATCCCGTTGGCTGCTCTGGCGCACGAATAATCGTTACGATGATTAACGAAATGCACAAAGATAATCATGAGCTGGGAATCGCTTCTCTTTGTGTAGGCGGCGGAATGGGTGAAGCCGTTTTGCTTAAGAAAATGTGATAATGAATATTATTAATAGTTAAGAAGGTTAGTGATTAGGAAAGCTTCAATCACTAACCTTCTTTATTAATTTAAGTGAATATATTTTAAATAATTAATTAATATAAGCTTAAGATTGGACCTATTCATGGCAATAACTTTAAATTGCAAAAAATATAACTCTTTCTAAAAAAAGTTGTGCAATCGGTTGCACAAATATTTTAAATTTGATATCATTAATATTGCAAAAATACATGAAGCGCTTACAATAATAAGTGTCTTTTGGAACTATTTTATAAGTTAAGGAGTTGTTAGCAATGAGTCAAGAAAAGTCCGCTGGGGCTGGATTACCAACTCTCTCAAAGAGTACTATCTGGATGATCAACTTTGGATTCCTTGGTGTTCAGACAGCATTTACTTTGCAGAGTTCTCAAATGAGTCGGATCTTCCAAACTATTGGGGCCGACCCTAACAACCTTGGCTGGTTCTTCATCTTACCACCATTAGCTGGTTTGATTGTTCAACCAATCATTGGTTATTATTCAGACCGTACATGGGCACCTAAATTAGGTGGTCGGCGGTTACCATACTTACTATTGGGAATGATCGTTGCTGTTATTGTTATGATTTTGCTTCCTAATTCAGGAAGTTTCGGTTTCGGGTATGGTTCACTGGCTGCCCTTTGGTTCGGTGCAATTACTGTTGCTTTACTTGACCTTTCATCAAACGTGGCTATGCAGCCATTCAAGATGATGGTTGGTGATATGGTTAATGATGACCAAAAGAGTTATGCATATGGGATTCAAAGTTTCTTATCAAACACTGGTGCCGTTTTGGCTGCCGTTTTCCCATTCATCTTAACTGCATGGTTCGGGGTTCGTAACACTGCTAAACGGGGTGTTGTTCCTGATTCAGTTATCATTGCCTTCTACGTTGGAGCAGCATTGTTAGTTGTTACTAGTTTATTTACTGTTTTCCGGGTTCACGAATATGATCCGGCAACATATGCTAAGTACCATGGTATTTCTGAAGATGATAACAAAGAGGGTGGAAACTGGTTCACACTCTTAAAACATGCACCAAAGGCATTCTGGACGGTTACTCTTGTTCAATTCTTCTGCTGGTTTGCATTCCAATACCTCTGGACATACTCAGCTGGGGCAATCGCAAAGAACGTTTGGAATACTGTTGATGCTACATCTGCTGGTTACCAAGCTGCTGGTAACTGGTACGGTGTGCTTGCAGCTGTTCAATCAATCGCGGCTGTTATCTGGTCATATGTTTTAGCTAAGGTGCCTAACAAGTACCACAAGCTTGGTTATGGTGGTAGTTTACTTCTCGGTGCTCTTGGATTTATTTCAGTATTCTTTGTTCACGACCAATGGACACTGATTGTTTCATACACCCTTGTAGGTATTGCATGGGCTGCTATGAACACTTACCCATTAACCATTGTTACTAATGCGTTGACTGGTAAGCACATGGGTACTTATCTTGGACTATTTAACGGTTCAATTTGTTTACCACAGATTGTTGCTTCATTATTGAGTTTTGCTTTATTCCCATTATTTGGTCACTCACAAGTTCACATGTTTATCCTTGCTGGTATCGTTATGGCCCTCGGTGCTATTTCCGTTGCCACAATCAAGGAAACTTATGCTGAATAGAGAGTTATTAATAAAATAAATAAATTAATTAAGTTATAATAAAGGCGGGTTGAAAACTACCTTTATTTCAGACGAAAGGAATTGAGATTTTAATGAAACGTACATTTGATATTGCCCCTTGGCATGTAGCTACTCACAAGTGGGATCCACAAGACAAGCGTTTGCAAGAATCAATGACTAGTTTAGCCAATGAAAACCTTGGTATGCGTGGCTTCTTTGAAGAAGGTTACAGCGGTGACCACATGGAAGGTGTTTACCTTGGTGGTGTTTGGTTCCCTGACAAGACTCGTGTTGGTTGGTGGAAGATTGGTTATCCTAAGTACTTTGGTAAGATGATCAATGCTGTTAACTTCATGAAATTAATCATTAAGGTTAATGGTGAACAACTAGATTTAGCTAAGCAAACACCAAAAGACTTCAAGCTTGATCTTGACATGAAGCGCGGTGTCTTAGAACGTGAATTTACTGTTGAAATTGGCGGTACTGAAATGTACTTCAACTTCGAACGTTTCGTTAGTGCTACTCAAAAAGAATTAGTTGGTCAACGTCTTCACATTAAGAATCGCGGCAACAGCGATGCTAAAGTTGAAATCACAAGCATGATTGATGCTGACGTATACAATGAAGATGCTAACTACGATGAACAATTCTGGAATGTTTTAGGCAAGTCCGCTAATGGTGAACATGCTGAATTGACTTCCATGACTAAGGAAAACGACTTCGGTACTCCACAATTCATCGTTGGAATGAAGACTACTTCAAAGACAAACCTTGACCATGCTGGTGATGGTACTGATGAAAAGCACGCATACAACACCTTTGAAGGTACTGTAGCTGCTGGTAAGGAAGTTAACTTTGAAAAGCGGAGTATTGTAATGACTTCTCGTGACTACGATACTCAAGAAGAAATTGAAAAGAACCTTGACGAATTAAGCGCAAAACTTGATACGCAAAGCTTTGATGACTTACTTGCCCCACACATTAACGAATGGGCAGACCGTTGGGTTAAGTCTGATGTTGAAATTGAAGGGGACGAAGGTGCTCAACAGGGTATCCGCTTTAACCTCTTTGAATTATTCTCAACTTACTACGGTAACGATGACCGTCTTAACATCAGTCCTAAAGGGTTCACTGGTGAAAAGTACGGTGGTGCTACTTACTGGGATACTGAAGCTTACTGTATTCCTGTTTACCTTGGTGTTGCCAATCCAGAAATTGCACGTAACTTATTAATGTACCGTTACAAGCAATTGGACGGAGCTTTTGTTAACGCTAAGGAACAACACTTGAAGGGTGCATTATTCCCAATGGTTACTTTCAATGGTATTGAATGTCACAACGAATGGGAAATCACTTTTGAAGAAATTCACCGTAACGGGGACATTGCTTTTGCCATCTACCTTTACACTAAGTACACTGGCGACAAGTCATACGTTCTTAATGAAGGTGCAGAAGTTCTTACTGAAATTTCTCGTTTCTGGGCTGACCGGGTACACTACTCACAACGTAAGAACAAGTACATGCTTCACGCGGTAACTGGTCCTGATGAATACGATAACAACGTAAACAACGACTGGTACACTAACTTGCTTTGTCGCTGGACTCTTAAGTACACCCTAGAAATCTTGGATGAAGTAGACAGCGATGTTGCTAAGAAGCTCAATGTTTCTGAAGATGAAAAGCGTCAATGGAAGTCAATTGTTGATAACATGTACCTTCCATACGATAAGGAACGTGATATCTTCCCAGAAAACGATGGCTTCATGGACAAAGATCTTAAGCCAGTTGCTGATATTCCAAGTGACCAATTACCAATTAACCAACACTGGTCATGGGATCGGATTTTACGTTCACCATACGTAAAGCAAGGTGACGTTATCCAAGGTCTCTGGGACTTCATTGATGACTTTACAAAGGAACAAAAGAAGAACAACTTCGACTTCTATGAACAATTTACTGTTCACGAATCAAGTCTTTCAGCTTCAGTTTACTCAATCATTGCTGCTGATATTGGTTACGAAGACAAAGCCGTTGAATTATATGAACGTTCAGCACGTCTTGACCTTGATAACTACAACAATGATACTTCTGATGGTTTGCACATCACTTCAATGACTGGTAGTTGGCTTGATATTGTTCAAGGATTTGCTGGTATGCGGGTTCGTGGTGATGAATTACACTATGCACCATTCCTTCCTAAGAAGTGGGATTCATACCAATTCCGTCAAATGTTCCGTGGTCGGATCTTGAAGGTTAAGGTTGATAAGCACGGTACTAAGATTGACTTAGTATCAGGTGACCCAATCACAATTGATCTTGACGGCAAGAAGCTTGAATTAAAGTAATTGTTGGAGGCATTTGAGATGAAGTTTGAAGATTTGAAGGGTTTTGCATTTGACCTTGATGGTGTTATTGCTGATACTGCCCGTTTTCACGGTCAAGCATGGCACCAACTAGCTGATAAGGTGGGAACTGAATGGACTCCCGAATTAGCTGATGCATTAAAGGGTGTTAGCCGAATGGATTCATTAGAGTTAATCTTAAAGGCTGGCGGTCATGAAAATGACTACACTCAAGAAGAAAAAGAAGCTTTGGCAACCGAAAAGAATGATAACTATATCAAGTTAGTTGAAACTTTAACGCCTGCTGATATTTTGCCAGGAATGAAAGATTTCTTAGACGAATTAAAGGCTAATGGCTACCATATTGTATTGGCTTCTGCTTCTAAGAATGCTCCTAAGGTTCTCAAGTACTTGCAATTAACTGATTACTTTGAAGGAATCGTTAATCCAGCAAACTTGAGCCATGGTAAGCCAGATCCAGAAATTTACTTAGAAGCTGCTAAGTTGATGGACCTTCCTGCTGACCAAGTAGCTGGTTTAGAAGATGCCCAAGCTGGTGTTGAATCAATTAACCGTGCTGGCGAATTATCAATCGGCTTTGGGGCTGACCTTAAGGATGCTGATGTTAAGTTCGCTAAGACTGGTGATGTATCATTAGCTGCAGTTAAGGCTCAAATGGACTAGTAAAATCTAGCTTTCCTAATAATTTATAAAAAGTTCGCTTAGAAATATCTAGGCGGGCTTTTTTGGTATGAGATGATGAAAAAACGAATTTTAATTATTATATTTACCTTAATTATTTGTATTGGAATCGGGACTTTTATCCGAAATAGGCAAGAAAGTAATCATAATGCACCGAATAATAGCAGTAGCCAAGTTGACAAAGGCTTAACTATAGAGCTTACAGACCAGCAGATAGGCATATTAGTGGGGCTTGAAATTTATCCGGATTGGGTGAAGGAACAACTGCGTAATAGTAATCTAATTTATGGTGTAGTTAAACCAGGAGATACTGTTCCGACTGGAGTTAAAGATTATAGTTATTTAGTTGCGTCGGATAAAACAGCATCGCCAATTATCTTTTTCAACGCGCATGATAATCAGTCGGTTACGATTAAATATGCTGACCATGACGGCAACCAGCTCCATGTTAAAGAAGTGACTGAAAAAGACCTTGTCCAAAAATTTTATCGTACGAGGGAGCAAAAGAAACAGGTTAATAATGATGTTAGCTTATTACGAACGGAGTAAGGAAAATTAAGAAAGGATAAAGTTGCATTTTATAAAAAACTATCGCCTGTTATAATATTCAAATTAAAGGAGGAAACTGCGATGACAATCTACGGTCCATATGATGAGATTTTGCCCGAAATTTTGTCGCTGACAACTGAACGTATTAAGCAACTAAATCAACAGGCAGTTTATAATAAACAGCCTAAACTTTATGAGCATTTAATTGCGCGGGTAAAGACACCTGAAAGTATGACAGAAAAGTGCGAACGCAAGGGCTATCCAGTCAGTACAGAATCAGCCTTGCGCAAGTGTCGAGATGCAGTTGGTGTACGGATTGTGTGTAATTTTATTAGTGACATTGACCGGTGCCTTGAACAATTACGGCAAGCTGATTGGTGTCAAATCATTAAAGAAAAAGATTATATAACAAATGCAAAGCCCAATGGTTACCGCAGCTATCATGTAATTATTGATGAAACTGCACCATATCGCGATATTGACGGGAATCAGCCCGGACATTTTTATGTTGAGATTCAATTGCGAACCATTGCGATGGATTCATGGGCAAGTCTTGAACATGAAATGAAATATAAGCACAACATTGCTAATCCAGAGCGAATTGGACGTGAATTAAAGCGATGCGCTGACCAGTTAGCCTCTTGTGATGTTCAGATGCAAACGATTCGTCAATTGATTAATTCAAGTGCGGGAGAGGACGATTAAAATGCGAATATTAGTGGCAGAAGATGAACAGCAGTTAGCAAAAGTCTTAAAAACTGCAATGACTGCGAGTGGTTACCAAGTTGATGTTGTCAATAACGGTCAAGCAGCAGTTGATAGTGCAAAGCAAAATGCCTATGATGTGATTATTTTAGATATTATGATGCCGGTGAAGACAGGGCTAGAAGCATTGGCGGAGATTAGGGCCGCGGGAAACCGAACCTATGTAATGATGCTGACGGCGATGGGTGAAGAAGATGACCGTGTTAATGGGCTGGATGCCGGGGCCGATGATTATTTAACAAAGCCGTTCTCCCTAAAGGAATTATTAGCCCGTTTAAGGTCACGACAACGCCGCGATGACGATTATGAGAATGGTATTCTTGAATTTGGTGACCTAACTCTTGATGGTAACGATCAGTCATTGCAGAGCCATAATTCAATTAGTCTCACGAATAAAGAAAACAGGCTATTACAATACTTTATTTTAAACGCGGGTAAGGAACTTTCCGTCAATGAACTGCTAAGCCATGGATGGGACGAAGAAGAACAGGCGGACCAAGAGGATTTATGGATTAATGTTTGTTACTTACGGCAGAAGTTGCAGGCAATCCAATCAAAAGTCACAATTACAGGAAAAAAAGAAGGACCATTTATGATTGCTCGTTAGGAGGAACACACAATGATTCAACGTTTTCGTTATAAATTTATTGCCCTTTCAACTTCGGCGTTAGTCTTTGTGATTCTAACTATCGTCGGCAGCCTGTGTGCTTTCACTTATTATCGGGCACATAAGGAAGTTCAAAGTGTTTTAACGATTCTGGTTAATAATGATGGACAGATTCCACGAAAAGGCGTTCAGGTGGATTCTTACAACCAACCACAGTTTTCGCGAGAGGGGCTGCACCAATATCGTTACTTTACGGTTATCACTGGTCAAGATAATAAAATTAGTGAAATTCAAGATGATCAAATCGCAACGATTAGTCCTCGCGATGCGCGAATTATGACTAACCGAGTCGTAAAAAAGAAGATTAAAACAGGCCAAATCTACTATCATGGGGTAACCTATGCGTATAAGACCCGCCAAACGCGTGGGCAGCAGGTTATTGTCTTCCTTGATGAGACCTTGTTAATGGCACGAACGAGATCGTTGATGCATACAGGGTTAATTTTGGGGCTGGTAGTTCTTATTCTCTATACAATCGTCCTAACCCTCTATTCTAAACGGGCAATTCAGCCAATTATCCAGGCGGAACAGCGACAAAAAGAATTCATTACTAACGCAAGCCACGAGTTAAAAACCCCGTTAACGGTAATCTCAGCCAATAATGAAATGCAAGAGATTATTGGTGGTGAAAATGAATGGACTACCAGTACGCGGCAGCAGGTTGAGCGTTTGACGAAACTGATTAATAATCTTGTATCACTTGCTCGAATGCAGGAACAGCCGACAACCACAATGGTACCGGTTAACGTTAGTAAAGTTGCACGGGAAGCTGCTGGAAGCTTTAAGAGTGTGATATCGGCTGGTCAAAAACAATTTAAGGTTAAAATAAAGGATGATCTGATTGTTAATGCGGATGAAAATTATTTACGGGAACTGATTAATATTCTATTGGATAATGCGAATAAGTATTGTGATCCTAATGGAGAGGTAGATTTGACAGTTGCGCAGGCAAATTATGGTCGGAATATCGTGCTTAGGGTCGCCAATAGCTATCAAGACGGGCAAAAGATTGACGTGAAAAAATTATTCAATCGATTTTATCGGGTTGATGAATCCCATACTCAGGGTAAGAAATCCGGTTTTGGAATTGGCTTATCGATGGCAGAGTATATTGTGAAGATGTTTAAAGGAAAAATCACGGCTAAATATGCTGATGGGAAATTAGCGTTTAACGTAACACTTAAAGAGGCAGGAAAGTAAGATGAAGCATTGGCGCGCTCAATTAGGAATATATGCAATTCTTTGGAGTCTGATAATCGGAATGGTGACAGCAGGCTACTTAAACTTAGTGAACTGGGTAATTGATTTTATCTGGGCAGATTACCTGCAACATATGGGCAATATAAAAATTTGGTACCCATTTGTAGTTTGCGTCCCGCTAGGTTTCTTAATTGGCTATTTAAATAAGAAATGGGGCAACTATCCATTAACGATTGAAGAAGTTCTTACTAGTGTCCGCCTTAAGGGAAATGTCGACTATCATAAATGGTGGAAATCTTTCCTATTAGGGTTACTAGTTCTTGGTGCGGGTGGTAGTGTCGGTCCAGAGGCTTCCACAACGGTCTTAACTAGCGGTATGATAAATTGGCTTGGCGATCGTTTGCGATGGTCAAAATTTATGTCTCAACAATCGGCTGTTAATGTTTGGCGAGATAAAATGACCGCACAACAATTAGCATCTGCTCCACGGTTTAATGAATTATTTCATAGTAGACGAGAACGGATATTGTCCGTGTCCTTGCTCGTTATTATTGGAATAGTGGGAGCAGCAATTATCTTTAAAATGTTTCCTGAAGAAGGCGTCTTTGGCATTCACCACCGCCAAATTAATTGGCAATGGATTAACGTATTAACGGCAGTTCCAGCTTTTCTCGTCGGTTGTGCTTTTGGCAGGCTATTTGTTCGTTGTGAAAATTGGTCGGCCTTAATTGTTGATACTAAGCTTGGAAAGGTTTGGCAAGGCGGAATCTTTGGTTTGGTGTTAGCTCTTAGTTCATTGCTCACAGGTGACATTTTATTTTCTGGAGAATTTCGGATTGTTCCTTTTACTCACGAAGCATTTGGACTTTCGATTTCGTTCTTGTTAATAATTGCTTTGGTTAAGGCTATTATGACAAATCTTGGCTTTGCTATGGGGTGGCGAGGCGGAACAATTTTTCCTGCCATTTTCGCTAGTGTGGCAGTCGGCGTTGCTTGTGCGATGGCCCTGCCAGGCGATATGCATATAAACGCGGTTGTTGTTTTAGCAGCTAGTTTAACTGTCATTTTAGAAAAGCCAATATTAACAATTATTGTTTTAGTTTTATTAATCGCGATTGAACTTGCTCCAGTAGTGGTTGTTGTCTGCTTTTTGACTGGCTTTTTAATTAAGAAAATCCCCCCAATTAGGTGAGTTATATTAATAATTTTTAGTATTATAGCTGCCTAGTAGTGAGATGTTGCCATTAAAGTTATTTAAATTTCGTCTTTTTAATATCTAGTTGTTTATATGAGAAAATCACTGTATATTTATTAGAAAATAATTAGAGAGATGAGAATTTAAATAGGAGGCGAATAAGATGTTTAGCCGAATTGGGCAATTAATCTTTGATAACGAGGCAGTCGCTAAGACGTCTGATTTTACAATGGGATTGGAAATTGAAATGCAACGGGTTGATGAGGATGGCAATTTGAGCCAAGAGCCGTATCCTTCTGCTATTGGGGATGAGAAGACTAATCCGTGGATTACTAATGACTTCCTTGAAACAATGGCGGAGATGGTAACCCCGTCTGCTCAACATGCGCTTGATGCGATGCACTACTTATATGTGATCAATAATACCTTGCGATCCGCATTAGCACCTGGTGAGTTATTGTGGCCGATGTCGATGCCGCCACGATTGCCAAAAGATAAGACAAAATTACGGTTGGCGAAGATGGGACCTAAAAAAGAAGCTTATTTGAAAGAATGGGCTAAACGACATGGCTACTCTCAGGGAACACCCTGTGGAGCGCATATTAATCTTAGTATCGATACTCACGTGGTTGAGATGGTGTTAGAGGCATTCCCAGAACGATTTAAAAATGAGCGGGAAGTCCGTAACTATCTTTATACTGTTTTAGCACAAGGATTTGTTCGCTATCGCTGGCTGCTCACATACCTTTATGGGGCAAGCCCGCTAGTTGAAGAAAATTACTTTGAGCCAGGTAAAGGGTTGCCTCATCCTATTCGGAGTGTGCGGCAAAGTAAATATGGCTTTGGAACTAAATTTACTGGTGATTTTACTAATCTTGATCGATACATTGCCCGTATTGAAGAAGGGGTAAAAGCGGGAATTCTAACATCTGATTATGAATTTCATGGTCCTGTACGGTTTAAAGGCAATGCAGATTTGAAAAAGCTCCCAGAACAGGGAATTGAATACTTAGAACTGCGGATGCTGGATCTTGACCCTAGTAGTTCAGTTGGGGTGCGAACAGGTACCCTGCGCTTTATTAGGTTGTTAGCAAGTTACTTTATTATGCATCCGCCGTTGAAGGAAAATGAAGTTGAAGATATCTTATTAAATGCTGATAAGATGAATGAAACGGTTGCTGAAGAAAATCCGCAAGAGGTATGTCAATATCAAGCAAAGGCGCGGGCAATCTTGAAGAGTCTTGAACGGTACGCAAACCAAATCCAACTTGGTCCAGAATACTCTGAAATTCTTGAAGACTTAGAAGACCGTGTTGAGAACCCATATACGACTCCTAGTGCAAAGCTGCTCAATTATGTTAAAGATGGTTCGTTAACTGAGTATGCATTGCGACGGGCAAAACGGTATCAACGTGCAGCCCAAGAAACAATTCATCCATTTAAGGGCTTTGAAGATGGACACATTTATACTGCTGATGAGCTTCGGCAAGAATTAACCCGGTAATGACAATATTATTGCATAGAAGAACCCCAGTGCTCGGGCAAAACCGAACGCTGGGGTTCTTTTTTATGCATTTTTAATGGCTGATTGCGTTCTTCTTTAACCTATTTAGAAGATCGCGTAATTAGGTCAGCGAAAATAGCGCGTGAATAGTCGTAATGCTTAAACATATTTTCTGGATGCCATTGAACTGCTAGAATCTGATCTGAACCAGTAGTTTCAACAGCTTCAGGAATTTGGTCATCAGCCCACGCAGTTACATGGAGGGGAGACGCAATTTGATTGAGTGCTTGGTGGTGGCGTGAATTTACGTACGGACGGGCACCGACAAGCTTAAATAATCGGCTTGTCTTATCTGTATTAACGTGGTGTGATGGAAAGTTTCCAGGAGCGTCTTGTGAATGCTTAAGTGTCGGGTGCGGCTCTTCTGAGAGATCCTGATAAAGGGTTCCCCCCAGAGCCACATTAAGTACCTGCATACCACGGCAGATTCCCATTATTGGTTTTCCCGCTTCAAATGATGCTTTGGCAAGACTGACCTCAAATTGATCACGCTTCAGATAAGTTGGTCCGAGCTTTTGATGAGGCTCTTCATCAAAAAAGGTTGGATCAACATCGCTACCCCCGGCAAAAATAATGCCGTCAAAAAGGTTGAGGTAACTTGATGCCAACTCGGAGTCAACACTTGGTAAAATTACTGGTAGCCCTCCCGACTTAATTATCGCTTCGATTAAAGGACGGGGTGCAAATGCTGCATTCCGTTCGTTAATGATATTAGTTGCCTCGGTTAATGTGTCTGCAGGAATAGCAATTCGTGGTCGCATAATTCTCCTCCTTAGTTAATTTTAATAATATTATAATCAAATCATAATTTGACGAAAATAGCAAACTGAATTTTAAAGCTAAAAAAGATATAATAGAAGATGAAAGAAGGGATACAATGCTTGAATTAACTAATATTAACTCAACCTTTAATCTAAATAATGGCGTAAAGATTCCATGTGTTGGCTATGGGACCTTCCGAACTCCCGCAGATGTTGCTGAAAAAGCAGTTAAAGAAGCGATTGCAACCGGGTATCGTCATATTGATACCGCTGCTGTATATGGTAACGAAGAAGCGGTTGGAAAGGGAATAAAAGACTCAGGAATCAACCGCCAGGACCTGTTTGTTACAAGTAAGCTATGGAACACTAATCGAGGCTATGAAGAGACTAAGAAGGCCTTTCAAGAAACGCTGGACCGTCTCCAGATGAATTACCTTGACCTTTATTTGATTCACTGGCCTGCTAATCAAAAGCAATTTGGTGATGAAGCTGCGAAAATTAATGCAGAAACCTGGCGAGCAATGGAAGACCTTTATAATGAAGGTAAGATTCGGGCAATTGGCTTGAGTAATTTTATGCCGCACCACATTGTTGAATTAATGAAGACGGCTAAAGTTGCTCCGGCGGTTGACCAGATTGAAGTTCACCCAGGCTGGCCCCATACTGAGGAGATTAAATACTTACAAGCGCATAATATCCTCGTTGAAGCTTGGGCACCACTTGGCGGTCAGGGAGCAGAAGTGATGAGCAACCCGACACTTTTGCAAATTGCTGATAAATATCAAAAGACCGCGGCTCAAATTTGCTTGCGTTGGATTTTACAGCAAGGTGTATTACCATTGCCAAAATCCGTTCATAAGGAACGAATGGTAAGTAACCAGCAGATTTTTGACTTTGAACTAACCGATGAAGAAATGCGGAAGATTAGTCTATTGCCAAACCTTGGTGGTCAGTGCGCTGATCCCGATGATGTCGACTTTTAAGGGGAAATACTATAATGGAGTTCATCAAGACTAACCCAAATATTGACTTATATGAAAATGTAGTTGAGACTACGAGCCAAGTAGTTACTCATCTCGTGATTCCACGTGGTAAAGAGATAGCAGAACATCATGCCCCGTACGATGTAATTGTTGTGCCGATAAAGGGAGCAGTTATTTTTGGCGATGTTGCTGGTAATCGCGAAGAAAAGCTTGTTCCTGGCGATCTTGTAAAAATGAAACCTAATGAACATCATTATTTAAAAGCAGTTGAAGATGCTGAAGTGATCGTAATTAAATCTAAACTAGCATAAAAACAAGCCGATTCCGTGTTTTCTAACGGGAAAGGCTTTTTTGATTGGCTTTTTAAGGTATAATTTTCTTGACTATTTTTAAGGGAGTAGAGTAATGAAGAATGCCTATCGTGCGTTTAAACAGTATTCCCGTCAGTTTAGAAATAACTGGCTTGAATACCTGATGTTATTTGGTGGTCTTGATTTAGTTAATCAGTTTGCGGTGATTCCATTTTTTCGGTGGATAACGACTTTTGTATTGCAAGCAGGGGAGATCCCTTTTGTTTCATATCAGAACATTATTATTATTTTAACGAAGCATCCATTAGTTGTTATTAGCCTAGTCGTTGAGTTGGCGTGCCTGCTGATTATTGTTTATGGTGAATTTATGCTCCTTCTTACTGGTTTTCGTGAAATTGGGTTGCCTGATTTTCGATGGCGCCAGATATTTAAGGAGACGCGTAAAACGATGTCCTTGCTGAACCTAGGCTCATTAATTTTATTGTTGGGATATTTCCTATTAGTAATTCCGTTTGCGGATATTATTTTTCGCACGCCGTTATTGGCAAAGATCCAGATCCCCCGGTTTATTATTGATTATTTGATGCGGAATGGATGGTTAATTAGCGGCTTGTTATTGTTCTATATAGCAATGTTCACGCTAGGGATTCGCTTGATTTTAACGATGCCGTTAATGGCTTACCAGCACCTTCGCTTAAGAGTAGCGATTCATCGTAGCTGGCAAATGACGAGTAATTTACGATGGGCGGCGCTTCTTGGTAAAATTGTCTTTGTAACGATTATTACCAGTGCTTTTACGATGTGTTTCTATATATTAATTTATCTGCTTCAAGTAGGATTAGATTTATTACCCGGGAAATTTCCCCTCTTTACTGCGATCTTTAATTTATCGATATTGCAGTTAGGGGGCGAATTGCTCGCAGTGTGGGCTGGAACAGTGGTTCTACTGGTAGTTGTTAATCCGTTAACGAGAATAAGTGAACTTGCAACTGCTTCTGAACACCCATCACGGGGTTTACTGGAAATATTTACCTTGATGCTCCTCGTGATTGGCTTGGCAACTGTTGCTAATAATACTTTTTACTTGCTAGGTCATGGGGTAAAAAGGCCGATTACGATCTCACACCGGGGCGTTGCCGAAGAAAATGGCGTTCAAAATACAATTCCGGCAATGGAAAAAACGATAAAATTAAAACCGGATTACATCGAAATGGACCTACACGAAACGAAGGACCATCAATTTGTAGTAATGCATGATGAAAATCTCAAGGAACTTGCTGGTGTAAATAAAACTCCGCATGAGCTAACGTTAAAACAATTAACTAATTTAACGGTTCGCGAAAACGGTCATTATGCTAAAATTGCAAGCTTTGATCAGTATTTAGCGGTGGCGGAAAAACATCACCAAAAATTACTAATCGAAATAAAAACTACTCCTCATGATTCAAAACAAATGCTTCAAAACTTTAACGCGCGTTATGGTAAACGGATTTTACGAGACCATGACCAAGTTCATTCGCTTGATTATAGCGTGGTAACAGGACTGAAGAAAATAAATCCGCGGTTAACTGTTTTGTATATTCAACCTTATAATTTTGGAAGTCCGCAGGGAGCTGCCGATGGGTATTCAATGGAATATTCAACGCTGAACCAGGACTTTATTACCCAAGCGCATTGGCAGCGACAGCCAGTATATGCGTGGACAGTTAATGAATCGGGAATTATGAAGCAGGTTATGTATAATCACGTTGATGGTATTATTACGGATAATCTTGGCGAATTAAACGCAACAATTAAGGAATTTACGAAAAAGCAGAGTTATGCTAATAGAATCTTAAATTATATTATTATCCTTCCGACAACTAGTGGGATTGAGCCGTAAAAAAACTTCCGCCGTTGACTTTAAGTCAATGGTGGAAGCTTTTTGTTTATCCTAAATTATGTTTTTTGAGTTGTCTCATAACCACTAGGGCAACGAGGCCGCCAATCATTCCTTGGATAAAGTTTGAACCTAAACTCAAGAAACCAGTAATTACATGATACATGACAGTGTTGCAGATGAAGTAAATGGCAATCATAATAATTGTTCCGGCTAAAATCGCTACCCATTTACCCCAAACAGTATTACCGTATTTCTTATATATCCAACCGCTAATAAATCCTTCTAAACCATGGGCTGCAAAAGAAAATAAAGCATCTTGCGGGAATCCTGAAATAAGATCGAGAAACATCCCGCCGAATCCGCCAACAATGGTTCCTGCTCCCGGACCAAGAAGCATTGCAGCAATAAATACTCCCGCATCGCATAAATTAACGTTACCATGAGTCCAAGGGATCGGAAAAAGAAAGAACCGCCCTAGGACAATTGTAAGTGCAAGAAGCATTGCGCCAATGATCGATCGCCGCAATCGAAAAGTTGATTCCATATTAAGACTCCTTTTTATGAGTTATGAGTAATTTTACAGTAATTAATAAAATTTTTCAGATAAAATTTTGGCTGCTTATTTATCTGTTGATCTTCTAAATTATTTATTTAAAACTTGACGTTAATATAATTTAATATTTAAACATTGTAATAAAGGCGATAATTGATTTTCTTCCGATAAACAATATTCCTATTTTATATATTGATAAAAATAATATTCCATGTATAATTAATTGTGAAAATTAGAACATGATATGAGGTGTACTTTATGAAGGTTATTATTGTTGGTTGTACACACGCGGGAACAATCACCGCAACACAGATTTTACAAAATCATCCAGAAACTGAAGTAACAATTTATGAGCGTAATGATAATGTTTCATTCCTTTCATGCGGGATTGCCGTATACTTGAGCGGTGATGTAGGTGACCCAGATGCAATGTTCTATTCTAGTCCTGCACAACTTGCCGAGATGGGAGCAACAGTTAACATGCAGCATAATGTTACTGATATTGATCCCAAGACAAAAACGGTAACAGTGACGGACCTTGTGACAGTTGAGACAAAGACCGACCACTATGATAAATTAGTTGATACAACTGGTTCCTGGCCAGTAATTCCACCAATTGAAGGTGTTGATGGTCCGCACGTTTATCTCTGCAAGAACTACCATCACGCAAAGGAACTCTTCAATGTAGCTAAAGATGCTCAACGGATCGTTGTCATTGGTGGAGGATATATTGGTGTTGAATTAGTAGAAGCCTACACACGCCAAAATAAGGATGTCACATTAATCGATGGCTCGCCACGGATGCTCCATAAGTACTTTGATCATGAGTATACTGATCGGATCCAAAAAGAATTTACTGATCATGGAGCGCACTTTGCGTTTGGTCAACGAGTAACCGGTTTTGAAAATCATGAAGACGGGGTTACTGTAAAAACCGATAAGGGAAGTTACGATGCTGATATCGCTGTCCTATGTGTTGGGTTCCGTCCAAATACTGACTTGCTAAAAGGCAAAGTTGAGATGCATGAAAACGGAGCAATCGTTACTAACGAATACATGCAATCATCAGATCCAGATATTTATGCTGCTGGGGATTCAACATCCGTTCATTATAATCCAACTGGTAAAGATGCTTATATCCCATTGGCCACTAATGCAATTCGGCAAGGAACGATTGTTGGAACGAACTTATTTGGCAATACCATGCGCGATATGGGAACTCAATCTAGCTCTGGATTAAACCTATATGGTACGACAATGGTTTCGTCTGGTTTAACTTTAGAAAATGCTAAAGAAGCAGGATTTGATGCTGCCGCCGTTACAATTGAAGATAACTACCGGCCAGAATTTATGCCAACAACGACGCCTGTGTTAATGACATTAGTTTGGGATAAGAAGACCCGTCAAATTCTTGGCGGACAATTTATGAGTAAGCATGATGTATCTCAATCTGCCAATATTATCTCGTTATGTGTTCAAGATAAGCACACAATTGATTATTTAGCATTTGTCGATATGCTTTTCCAACCACACTTTGACCGGCCATTTAACTATGTAAATATTCTTGGTCAGGCAGCGGTTAAGAAACAAGCTGAACTAAGTAAATAATTACCTTCGTGGAACTAAGAGATTACCGTTAAGGGTAACTGCTCTTAGTTCTTTTTTTATTAAAAGTGAAAAAACAAATTTTTTACGTATATATATTATAGAGGCCTCGCAAAATAGAACTTGAAGGAACTTATAATATGGATAGACAAAGATTAATTTCTTATGCGCGGAAAAAGTGGCAGGAAATGACGATTACTAGTGACCCGATGTTTGGGATGGTGATGGAGAATAAGGAGATTTGTCTAGGACTAATTAACCGTGCATTGCCGAAACTAAAAGCAAGAAAGATTATGCATTTAGTAACGCAGAAAGATGTTAATGTAGTGGCAGCGCATCGGGTACGATTTGACGTATTTGTTCAAGATGACCAGAATAATACGGTGGTAATTGAGATGCAGGTCAATAACAGGAAAAACCTTCCTGCCCGCTTGCGTTATTATCAGGAACAAGTTGACCATAGTTTGTTACGTGCGGGAGCAGATTATCGATTACTGGATAAATATCCGACCTACGTGATTATGTTTTGTGATTTTGACTATTTTGGTCGCGGATGGGCACGGTATGAATTTAAGATGAGTTGCACTCGTGATCATAAGTTAAAGTTTAGCGATAATCGAACAATAGTGGTATTTAACGCTTTGGCAAAAGAGTTTAAAAATGATGAAAAACCAATCAAAGATTTTCTTGCCTTAATGCGTGATCAAGGTGACAATAAAGATAGGTTTATAGCGCAGATTCAAAGAGAAGTTGATAAGGTCAAACAAGATCCGGAAAGGAGACAGGGCTTTATGAAGTACGAGATGTTAATGATGGATGCTAGACGTGAAGGACTTGAAGAGGGACGAGCAGAAGGACTTAAAAAAGGTCATGAAAAAGGACGTGCAGAGGGCATAAAGATTGGGGAGGCTAGAGTACGTGATAAAGGAATCAACACTCTCATTAAAAACCTGCAAGAATTAAATGTTAACCAAAGCATGATAAAACAACGAGTCAAGGATAGCTATGACCTAAGCGATGAGGAATTAGCAAAATATTTTGATTAACTAGGGTGAGCAGGCTCGCTGCAATGACTTTGTTTTTAGTTAGATAAGATATTAAAAAACGACTTATATTTACTCAATTAATGCAAATATAAGTCGTTATTTGTTAGAAGTCACCATTCATAATTGAATCTTTCACAATCATATAATCTACTTTACGAATAGCTTCGAGATCACGACCGCCAGAGTATGAAATAGAGGACTGTAGATCTTCTTGCATTTCGGTTAAAGTATCTTTAATTGAACCGCGATATGGGACGAGCATTTGTTTTCCTTCGACGTTACGGTATGCGCCCTTTTGAACTTCAGATGCAGAGCCCCAGTATTGTTTATACTTTTTCCCATCGATATTAATAACATGACCAGGAGATTCCAAGTGACCAGCGAGCAATGAGCCGATCATGACCATTGAAGCCCCGAAACGAACGGATTTAGCGATGTCGCCATTATGTCTAATTCCGCCATCTGCAATGATTGGTTTACGAGCAGCCTTTGCACACCAGCGAATTGCAGATAATTGCCAGCCTCCAGTACCAAAACCAGTCTTTAACTTGGTAATACATGCCTTACCAGGACCGACTCCGACCTTAGTTGCATCTGCACCGGCATTCTCGAGATCACGGACAGCTTCAGGAGTTGCAACGTTACCTGCAGTGACGAAAGTATCAGGAAGCTGTTCTTTAATGTATTTAATCATTTTAATTACAAAATCAGAATGACCATGGGCAACATCAATTGTGATATATTCTGGAATTAATTGTTCGGATTTTAGCTGATCAATAAATTTGTATTCATTATCTTTTATTCCAACAGAAATCGAAGCATACAAGCCTCTATCATGCATTGCCTTAATGAATGCTGCCCGTTTATCCGGTTCAAAACGATGCATGACATAATAATAACCATTTTGGGCAAGCCAAATAGCTAGATCCTCGTCAATAACACTCTCCATATTAGCAGGAACAACAGGGATTTTGAATGTGCGCGGACCGAACTTCACACTTGTATCAGCCTCTTTACGACTCTTAATTACACATTTATTAGGCACCAATTGAATATCATCATAATCAAATGTTCTCATTAGGGCAGCAGCTCCTTTTCAAAAATTACCGTAATCATTATGCATTAAAATATGATGTGCGTCAACAAAAGAGCGTACATTTAGTTAATGCTAATAAAAAATAGTTCGATAAAACGGTTGACGATAGGAAATTAATTCGGTAGAATAGCGAAGTAAAAACGTTAATTTTAGAAAACTAAACCATGAGGTGAAATTAAATGTCATCAGTTGTTATTGTTGGTAGTCAATGGGGCGATGAAGGAAAAGGTAAGATGACCGATTACCTGAGCCAAGAGGCAGACGTCGTAGTCCGTTCACAAGGTGGTAATAATGCCGGTCATACAATTGCCTTTGATGGTAAGAAGTTCGCGTTACGCCTTGTTCCATCTGGTATTTTTGCTAAGGATAAATTAGCAGTAATTGGAAACGGGGTAGTTATTAACCCGCCTGCATTGCTAAAAGAATTGCATTATCTTCAAGACAACGGGATCGATATTTCAGGCTTACGTATTTCCAGTCGTTCCCATATTACATTCCCATACCACATTCTCCTTGATAAATGCCAAGAAGAAGCAAAGGGTGATCACAAGGTTGGAACAACGAAGAATGGTATTGGCCCCACTTACATGGATAAGGTATCACGAGTTGGTATTCGGATGTGTGACTTACTTGAAAAGGATACATTCAAAGAAAAACTTGAACGTAATTTAGCTGAAAAGAATGAACTTTTCACTAAGCTTTACCATGTTGACCCAATTAATTTTGATGATATCTTTGAAAGCTATTACGAATACGGCCAAGAATTGAAACAATATGTTACTGATACAGCACAAATTGTTAACGATGCCCTTGACCAAGATAAGAAAGTTCTGTTTGAAGGTGCGCAAGGGGTTATGCTTGACGTTGACCAAGGAACATACCCATACGTAACAGCTTCAAACCCAATCGCTGGTGGGGTATGTACTGGTGTTGGCGTAGGCCCTAATAAGATTGAAACGGTTGTTGGAATTTGTAAGGCATATTCTACTCGTGTTGGTGCCGGTCCATTCCCAACTGAATTAACAGATGAAATTGGTGATCAAATTCGTGAAACCGGTCATGAATATGGAACTGTAACTGGCCGTCCGCGTCGTGTTGGTTGGTTTGATAGCGTAGCAATGCGTCATGCCCGCCGTGTTTCAGGAATTAGTTGCCTTAGTCTTAACTTGCTTGATGTTTTGACTGGTTTAAAGACTGTTAAGATCTGTACTTCATATAAGCTTGATGGCAAACAAATTGATTACTACCCAGCTAGCTTGAAGGAACTGGAACGTTGCGAACCAGTTTACGAAGAACTTCCAGGTTGGGATGAAGATATCACTGGTGCTAAGCAATTTGAAGATTTGCCTATCAATGCGCAAAACTACTTGAAGCGGGTAAGTGAATTATCAGAATCACCACTTGCGACTGTTTCTGTTGGTGCTGACCGGATTCAAACAATTATTGTTAAGGATCCATGGGAGTTAGCACATAAGTAAAAAAAGAGCTTCTAACGTTTACATTTTTGAGCGTTAGAAGCTTTTTATCTAAATGATGAGTTCAATAACTAGGAAGATTGACAGCAACGCGATTGACCCTTAGAATAATAATAATACTTAAATGGTGGTTCCCGTTAGCTTCTTAGGTATATGGGAAGACTCAGGTGAATTTCTGGATCCTTCCTGCAATAGCGGAGGGTCTTATTATTTTAGAAGATTTTAAATTAAGGAAGTGACATGATGGCTCATGAGATTGTAGACGGCTCAAGTATGCAACGTGCATTGACCCGGATTACTTATGAGATTATCGAACAAAATAAAGGTGTCGATAACTTGGTATTTGTTGGAATTAAGACGCGGGGAGTGTACTTAGCGAAGCGCTTGGCAAAGCGACTTAACCAATTAGAAAATGTTGAAATTCCGGTGGCAGCGCTTGATGTTTCTCTTTATCGTGATGACCGTCATGTACCAGATCCACATCAAGAACCGACAGTAAAAACTGACCAATTAGATATTGATATTACAGATAAACATGTCATTTTGGTAGACGATGTACTATTTACTGGGCGGACAGTCCGAGCAGCATTGGATGCTTTAATGGATATGGGGCGGCCAAATCGAATTTCACTTGCAGTCCTTGTCGATCGGGGACACCGTGAATTGCCTATTCGTCCTGATTTTGTCGGGAAGAACATTCCAACAGCGATGAACGAGACTGTCCATGTTGCGGTTGAAGAATACGATGGTCATGAAGACGTCACAATTGAACATAATTAACAACTAGGGGCTTAGGAATAGCCTCTTTTTTCTACTTAAAGTCAAGTCATATCAGCATTTAGTGACTGTATTGACCTGACTTTTTTTATCTAATATTTCTCCACCAGTCAACAGTAGCGTATTCGCTAAATACACGCGTCCCAAATTTTTTGCGGAACCAGCGAACCTGCTGAGGCGTAAAGCCGCGACAGACAAAAGGCAGCTTTTCCCAATGGCGGTAAAGCTCGTAAAGCAAGAGAATATACTGCTCTTTTGTAATGTCTTGGGGCGCAATTTCACTGACCATGGTGGTAGATATTCCGGTACCGAGTGCGGGAAATGTATCGAGGCTGATTTTATACATTGGATGATCGCCAATATTAGTAGTAAAAACCATCAGTGCCTGCTTTTGTCGTGGACGATAAATCTCTTCAATGCGCCGGTTAATTTTTTGTACTCGGCGTTTTGTTGGATTTAAAATGATATTTCTCATACGAATGCCTCTAATCGAACATCTGTTTTGAAATAGTATATCATAAGAAAACTTATCGATAAATGCTTACTTTTTATTTACTTATTTTTAATAAATAGTTATTATAAAACTTATGCATAAATTGAGAGAGGAGAAAACGATGAAAAAGCCGATTATTGGAATATCAGGCTCACGGATTATTAAGCAACAAGGTCCATGGCCGGGATATTACCGTAGTTATGTTAATGAAGATTATGTTGATTCAGTAATTCAAAATAACGGGGTTCCTTATATTATTCCATTTAATGAAGACCCGGAAGTAACAGTTATGCAGGTTAAAAACGTTGATGGGCTGATTTTGTCAGGCGGTCATGATATTGATCCGCGTCTTTACGGCGAAGAATCCTTGCCTAAAATTGACGAGATCTGGCCTGCTCGTGATAGTTTCGACATGTTATTACTACGAGAAGCAGAGAAACAGCAAAAACCGGTATTGGGAATTTGTCGTGGCGCACAATTAATTAATGTTGCCCATGGCGGTTCACTCTACCAAGATTTTAGTTATCGTGAACAATTGACATTAAAACATAGCCAGGGTCACACTCCTGATCTTGAAACACAATCAGTAGTTCTAGAACCGAAAAGCTATCTTGCAAAGTTATTTGGTAAAAAGGAACTGAGTGTAAACACTTTTCACCACCAATTAATCAAAGAGGTAGGAAAGGGCCTTAACCCTGTTGCGCACGCGAAAGATGGGGTTATTGAAGCCGTTGAAAATAATGATGGTTCATTGATCGGCGTCCAATGGCATCCAGAAATGCTTCATCGTAGCGATCCAGAAATGAACAAACTATTTATTGATTTAATTAAGAAGTCAGCGAAAGAAGGATAAAAGGGATGACAAAGACAAAACTAGGCTTTTGGTCTATCGTATTGTTAGCGATTAATTCAATCATTGGGTCGGGGATTTTCTTAACCCCGGGATCGGTTGTTTCAATGGTCGGAACTAAGGCACCTTTAGCCTATTTCTTTGCGGCAATTTTCGCATCAATTCTTGCAATTACATTTGCTGCCGCTGCTAAATATGTCAACAAAAGCGGGGCAGCTTACTCGTATGCCAAAGCGGCATATGGGGAGAACATGGGCTTTTACATGGGGGTTGTTCGGTTCTTTTCAGCCTCAGTTGCTTGGGGTGTAATGGCGGTCGGTGTTATTCGGACGACTTTTTCTATTTTTGGCTGGAACCAGTCATTTTGGAATATCACCCTTGGCTTTATTGTCCTAATGTTGATTATTATGATAATTAATATGATGGGAAGACGGGTATTTACGGTTATTAATGACTTATCAACGATTGGTAAGTTAGGTGCGCTTGCCCTAATTATTGTAGCGGGGATAGTTGTTTTACTTAAAACCGGAGCTAACCATTTTAATGAGCTTAACGATATGACAACTAGCACCGGCAAACCATTAATCCCAGCATTCACAACGTCTGGATTCGTAATGGCAGTGATTTCTGCATTCTATGCCTTTACCGGATTTGAAGCAGTTGCTACTGGTTCGGAAGATATGAAAGAACCAGAGAAAAATTTACCCCGTGCAATTCCACTGGCGATCCTCGTGATTGCACTTGTTTATATTTGTACAATTGCAGTAGCGATGATGGTAAATCCTGCTGCGATGGTTACAACAAAACAGGTTGTTGCATTGGTCGCAATCTTTCATAATAAAGTATTACAAGATGTGATTCTTGTAGGTGCTATTATTTCGATGTTTGGGATTAATGTCGCTTCTTCTTTCCATACACCGCGAGTATTAGAAGCAATGGCTAATGAAAACCAGGTGCCGCAATTTATTGCTCGGCGAACGAAGCGAAATTTCCCATTAGTTTCATTTGTAATTACATTAGTGTTGGCAATGGGGATTCCGATGGCGTTCCAATATAATTTGCCAACGATTATCGTTATTAGCGCAACGGTGCGGTTCTTTGAGTTTATTGTTATCCCGCTAGGAGTTATTCGCTTCTATCGGGGAACAAATCGTGAAGAAATCCTACCAGCTAACAAACATTTCTTTACTGATGTGATTTTACCAATTCTTTCCGTCGTTATTACTGTCTTCTTACTGCTTCGTTATGATTGGGTAAGTGAATTTAGTATTAGGCATAACGGACAATTGGTGCCAAATTGGTTTGCGATTTTTGGAATGCTTTTTGGCTTTATAATTTTACCGTTAATCTTATTCTGGCTAACGAGACGTGAACGGGCGGAAAACGAAAAATAAATAAAACAAAGACTCTACAGAATTAAAAAGTGTTCAACGACTGCACAATCGTTGAACACTTATTTTTTAGATAATAACAGTAGCGGATATCGCACATTATCGGCTACTAATTAAATGGACGTTTTGTCCGATTGAAGAGCCTAATGAAAAAAGCAACCATTGGCACCACCCTAGAAGAAAGAACTGTTAAGTTTTGGGAGTTTATTTGAAATTATCCTTATTAAAATGAGAAAAAAGATAAGGATATAAAAATAGATTCTTTTCTTCAAAGTTGTCTTTATCGTTAGAATTTCAATTCAGGTGTATCTTAACACCTTATTTATCACTTGTTAACAGTATTGAGAGATTATGCACCAATAGTGTAAAAGTTCCACTAAAAATATATTTTCTTTAGCTGAGGATCAATTTTTACTATTTTTTAACTTGAAATAGTATTATGCTAAAGTACTAGGAGGTAAAAGATGGATATTCGCAAGATTAATACGTTAAATCGAATAAAAGAAGGATTCATTGCCGTTCTAGATTCTAAAAAACTGTCTGAAGTTACTACAAATGATATTGTAAATAGTGCGGAGATCAGTAAGAAAACCTTCTACAATTACTATCAAAATAAACATGAACTTCTTCATGATATAGAAGATGAATTATTAAATAAGTTACGACAAGCGTTGATAACTGATCGAGAGACTTTAAAGAATGACAATCATCTTCCGGATGCTGATGAGATCAAGAATTTAGCTGGTGTTGCTTTTAACCAGACTTTATCATTTTGCAATGAGAACAAGCATTTCTTGGTAAACTTGCTTTCTTCAAATGGTGACATGCAGCTTTATCAAATGATTGTCGAGTTAGCAAACGACGAATTTGATGCTCGTGTCCCATATTTATTTGGTGATATTGATATAAGCAAGGCTGATGTCAAGTCACCGTTACCATTTGCGTTTATTAAGACGCTCTACATCAATACTATTGTCAATTTATTGATGTTATGGGGTGCGGCGCCTGATTCCTTAAGCATTAATGAAATTAAATCGATTGCTGGTTTAGTTCAAACTAAGTCTCCGGTAGAATTGATTGAAATTTATAAGTCATATTCAGAGTAAAAAAATCCGTTCAAATAGGTAATTTAGCCTTATTGAACGGATTATATTTTTTATTAAAAAAGCAGTTAATCGATTTTTCGCGACCACTGAAATTTAAGAGCAACGTTTTCCAATCCAAGAACATGGCGAATAATTAAGGCACCAGCTCCAAGTAATGAGACGTATTGTGACCCGTTAATAATCTTTAAGGGCACCTGATACTCATACTCTTGGAGTTTTTTGTTAAGTTTAAGAGTAAATGCAGGCATAACTTCTAGCAATGGCGAATTGATGTAGATTCTTTCGGGACCGTAAAGATAAGTTAAGTTAATAATGAGCTGACTGAATATTTCTACAGTATTATTAAGCACTTTCTCAACTTTTGCATTGGGATGCCGAGTTAATTGGTGAATTTCGCGATAAGAAAGATTACTATGTCCGGTTGCCTTTTCTAACTGCTGCTGGATAAAATCAACTGAGCAATAATCACCGACTTCTTGCAGTTTTCCTTGTTGATTGGGGACTTTTACACTTCCTAATTCACCAACCATTCCACGAAAGCCGCTGAATAATTGATGATTTGCAATAATACCGATTCCAGGGCCGCGATGAACGCTAAGGACAATGAAATTTTTGGGTGTTGATTGATTTGCATAGTCCCGCTCAAAAATAGCAGCCAGATTAGCTTCGTTTTCGATTAAGACAGGTACACCGTAATGTTTTTCATAATATTCTCGTAAATCAATACCATTTAGTGGAAAATAGGGAGAATGGATTACCTTATTGTGATCTACTACGGCATGAATTGAAAAACTAATTCCTAATAAGCCTCGTTCAGTTGCATATTTATCCTTTGCTTTTTCAAGTGCCTGATTAATTAAGTTCATTACAGTTAAGATTTCATGATTTGCTAAATCAATGCGGTGATAACTAAGCTCATGTCCTGCCATGTTAAGGAACATAATATGAAGATGTGCATAGGTAATATTAAAACAAGCAACGTAACCATAATTTTCGTTGAAACGATAAATCTCTGGTTTGCGTCCGCCGCTTTCTGTTGATGAGCCGCGGCCAATGCGTTTGATGTAATTACGGTCATCAAGTTCCTTAAACAGTGATGAGATTGTTGATTTATGGAGACCAGTATTACGAGCAATATCAGCGCGTGAAATGGCAGAGTGATTAAATAGTTCTTTTGTAACTGCCTTTAAATTAATAGTTCGCGTTAAATCATGATTATTATTTTTGTCCATGACTGGCCTCCGTAAATAAAAAAGCGGGAGTAGAAAAATAACTCTATTCCCACTAGAATTTGTAAGATTCGATTGTTGTATTTTGAGTAAGAGAATAAGTTGAAACACTATAATTGTACTGATTGAATCTTATCCGTCAAGTCGAAGGTCTTAACCTGATCATCAAGATGGACAAATAATTTTGGCAATTGGTTCATTGCAGAAGTATCAACAGTTATTTTATCGCCATTACGCGAAACAGAAACTTGACCGTGATGATTTCCTTCTTCATCGACAATGTCTTGGGTGTGAGTACCTTCTGTTGGCTGATAAACATGAAGCTCTGGGGCAGTTAAGTAATCATATTTAGCGTGCTCTGCGTTAGGATTAGTAAGAAGAATGGCATTTTGTCGAGCAAGGAGAGGCAAAGTCATGTAATCAAATTTTTCGTTAATCCATTGACCAGTTGAAATATTGTAGGACTTATTTGTTAAGATATTTGTCCACTTACCAGTTGGTAGGTAATACTTAGCTTCACTACGGTCATTAAAGATTGGTGCAACTAATAATTGTGAGCCAAGCATATACTGCGTACTAATTGTTTCAGCGCCTTGATCTGCTGGGAATTCCATAAACATTGGCCGCATCATTGGGTACCCATGTTCGTGCGTTTCAACTGCTTGCTCAAACAGATATGGCATTAGTGAAAGCTTATTTTTAACGAATTTACGAGAAACGTTGACGGCTTCTTTGTCGTAATGCCAAGGAACACGGTATTCAGAACTACCATGATAACGGCTGTGAGTAGAAAGAAGGCCGAATTGGGTCCACCGTTTATAAAGATCGCTAGGACAGTGGTCATTAAAACCACCGATGTCATGGCTCCAGAAACCAAACCCAGAACTCATAAAGGAAAGGCCTCCACGAAGAGAAGCAGCCATTGAGGTGTAACGAGAATCACTATCACCACCCCAGTTAACAGGGAACTGCTGAGTGCCAACCGTAGCTGAACGCGCAAAGACAACTGCTTCTTTTTCACCTTTAACTTCTTTAATGGCATTAAAGACAGTTTGATTATAGAGGAATGTATAGTAGTTGTGCATTCTCTTAGGATCAGAGCCGTCAAAGTAAACTGCATCTTTAACAGGAATTCGCTCTCCAAAGTCAGTCTTAAAGGCATCGACGCCCATATTCAATAGGTCTTTAAGATAACTTTGATACCATTTAACTGCATTAGGATTTGTAAAGTCGACAAATGCGTTTCCAGCTTGCCATCGGTCCCATTGCCATGGATTCCCGTCTGGACGCTTAATTAGATAGCCTTGATCGCGAGCTTCTTTAAATAATCGTGACTTTTGGCTAATATATGGGTTTAGCCAAACGCAGACTTTAATGCCGCGGTCATGAATTTTTTTAATTAGGCCAGCAGGATCTGGGAACATATCTTTGTCCCATTCAAAACTTGTCCATTCGAAACCTTTCATCCAGAAACAATCAAAATGAAAGACATCTAATGGAATATTATTTTCTTTCATTTTATCAATAATATTAAGGACTGTTTCTTCACTGTAGTCTGTAGTAAAGGAAGTAGTGAGCCAAAGTCCGAATGACCAAGCTGGTGGAAGAGCGGGTTTTCCGGTTAGGGAAGTGTAATTAACAAGGATGTCTTTAGGAGTAGGACCATAAATAACATAGTATTGGATACTTTGCCCTTCCACACTGAATTGAACTTTATCGTTGTATTCAGATGCTACTTCAAATGATACTGTTTCAGGTTGGTCGACAAAGACTCCGTATCCACGGTTAGTAAGGTAGAATGGAATGTTCTTATATGTTTGCTCGCTTCCAGTTCCACCGTCCTTATTAACTGTATCAACGGTCTGCCCGTTCTTAACAAAGTGAGTAAATCTTTCGCCTAAACCGTAAACATATTCACTAACATCAAGATCGAGTGCTTCACGCATATAATGTTTGCCCGATTTTCTGTCGGTAATTTCTCCTTGCATACCAGGTTCAGAAGAAGTTAATAATTTACCATTGCCCCTGAACTGCATCTTAAAGGGTTGCTTGCCTAGTGGAATAGTTACCGCAAGATCACCGGATTTTACAGTGAAGTGGTCATTTTCTTTAATATCGGCATCCATTGGAACGTGCTGGTCGTTAATGTGGAAACTAGGCTGTTTTGGAAATTGATCGAAATGAGTCAATTTAATACCAAGGACGTTTTTTAATGGTGACGTAACATCAATTGTTGTTGCCCCGACATCGGTAGTTTGATCACGGTTGTTAACAGCTTTGTAAGGTACAAAAATAGTAGCTTTTTTATTATCATCACTAATACGATAATCATAGACCTGTGCTGGTGAATTAATATCAAAATTATCTTTTATTAGCCATAAACCATTTGTAAATTTCATAAGTATCCTCCTTGATTAGTTTGTCTACGATAAAAACTAACTGAATACAACTAGATTGTAAAATTTAATGTAAACGCTGTCAAGTGAAAAAATATAGAATTAAATTTACAACATATGCCTTTAATGTAGATAAAAGCGGAATTGTTATTATTTTTATTCTCCACCCAAGAAAGCGCTTGCAAAAATAAAACGAAAATGCTAGTATGTGTTTGTCTAAACAAACAACAAACAGTTGGACTTATGCAATTATTTTAAGAGGTGCTTATTATGGATAAATCTTCAGGAACAAACAAAGAAGTGCATATGCCTAATCTTGTTCATTGGCCTGAACGAATTAGTTATGCGGCTAGTGATTTTGCATGTAACATTTCTTTTGGTTTAATTTCAAATTTCTTGATGTTCTTTTATACGGATGCATTTGGGATTACTGCGGCAACCGTTGGAACACTATTCTTAGTTGCACGATTAGTTGATGCAGTTGATGGTCCATTCTGGGGAATTTGTATCGACCATACCCATACGCGGTGGGGAAAATCCCGACCGTATTGGTTATGGTTTACAATCCCATATTCAATCTTTTGTGTTTTAGTTTTTACAACACCAAATATGAGTTTGGAAGGTAAAATTATTTGGGCTTATATTACCTATATTGGTGTTGATGTTTTATACTCAGCGGTTAATATCCCAATTACATCAATTTTGCCAAATTTAACTAATAATCCTAATGAACGGGTTACTTTAAGTACAATTCGGCAGTTCTTTGGTACAGCTGGCGGAACATTAGTTTCTGTTCTAGCTTTACCAATGGTTAATGCTTTCGGTCATGGTAATGAACAAAAAGGGTTCTTTATCTCTAGTATTATCCTTTCTATCGTTGGTTGCGTATTATTGCTGAATACGTTTGCCAATACTCGTGAGCGAATTCAAACTAAGGAATCAAAACAGGCTTTACCGATAAAAACATCTCTCAAAGCGTTGAAGCATAACTGGCCATGGGCAGTTATTATTTTCATCAACTTTATTTACTGGATGGGAATGCAAACTCGTAATCAAGTCACGGTATATTTCTTTAAGTACAATATGAATGCAGCCTGGCTAACTTCGATTATGCTTGGACTTCAATTGGCAGCATTAATTACTGTTGCAATCACGCCATGGTGCTCAAAGAGATTTGGAAAGCGGAATACAATGTTAGCCGGAATGCTTATCGCTATTGCTGGTCAGTTTGTAATGTATCTTGGTGCTAAAACGTTAAGTGTTGGTACAATCATTGCTGCAAATATTATTGTTAACTTGGGTACGGGACTTGTATCTGGATTAATTGCCGTTATGCTTGCTGATGCCGTTGATTATGGTGAATGGAAGAATGGTGTTCGTGCAGAAGGAATTGTTACTTCATTCTCAAGCTTTAGTGCCAAATTTGGTATGGGTATTGGTGGTGCCGTTACTGGTTGGATTTTAAGTATGGGTGGTTATGTTGCTAACCACGCTCAGACAACATCATCTCTCAATGCCATTACTACTAACTATGTTTGGGTTCCGATGATTGGTTTTGCTCTTTCAGCTGTTGCCCTTCTTTTCTACAAAGTTGATTCGTTTGAAGGTAAGATGCAATCTGATTTGCGTGCAAAACATGAACGTGAACGCCAACAAGAAAAGTAAACAGTGATTTGGGAGGGCCGAGTTAGTCCTCCTATTTACTTATTGTGTGAGGGGATGAGATACGTGAAAAAAGATTATCTAAGCATTGATGTAGGTGGCACTGAAACAAAATACGGAATTTTAGATCGATCAGGAAACATAATATACCATTCCAAAGTTTCTACACCTAAGGAAGAACTTTCATCATTTTTGGTGATAATTGATAATTTAGTTCAAAAATATTATGACCAAATTCGTGGAGTAGCCTTTAGCGTCCCTGGACGGGTTAACCCTATTACTGGTGAAATTGGTCTCGGTGGTGCCCTTCCATATCTTGATGGCGTTAACTTGGTTGATCATTTACACAATAAATTTGGTAAAGGATTGATCGTTAGTGTGGAGAATGATGGGAAAGCAGCCGCGTTGGCAGAATTATGGTTAGGCAATTTGCGCAATGAAAAAAATTGTGCGGCAATCGTTCTTGGAACTGGTGTTGGAGGCGGGATAATTCTTGATGGGCACCTTTATCGTGGTTCGCATTATCAAGCTGGCGAGTTAAGTTTTGTTGCATTTAAAAATGGTAAAGATAAATATGGGAACGTCGGGTCAGCGGTCTTGATGATTAATCAAATAGCTAAGTATTATCATTTGCCAGATATTAATGATGGCCTTGCAGTATTTGATTTAATAAATCATCGTGACAAATATGCTTACAAAATATTTAAGAAATATTGTTGGAAAATAGCTAACCTAATTCTTAATATTCAAGCTGTTCTTGACTTGGAGCGCTATGTTATTGGTGGTGGAATCAGTGCTCAACCGATTGTTGCCGACACAATTGCAGCAGAATATCAAAAACTATTAGTAAAGTTGGATTTAACTAACATTCCACGACCAGCGATTATGAAAGCTTATTTTGAAAATAATGCTAACTTGTACGGTGGCGTTTATAACCTTTTGCTTCAAGTTAACGGAGAGTTGGAGGAAAACTAAATGTACAGTACAGATTATCCCCAATCATTTCCTGCCGGATTTTTATGGGGTGGCGCAAGTGCAGCTACCCAAATTGAAGGTGGATGGAATGTTGATGGCAAAGGTTTATCCGGCGCAGAATGCATCATTGCCGGTGGACAAAAAAATTCTACACAAGACAATGTAACAAAAAAAGATCTTTTACTAGCAGTGAAAAGTCAATCAGAAATGAAATATCCGAAGCGACATGGAAATGATTTTTATCATCGCTACAAAGAAGATATCCAATTGATGGCTAAAATGGGGTTTCAAGCATATCGATTGTCAATCTCTTGGTCACGTATTTTCCCTCATGGAGATGATGAAAAGCCGAACGAAAAAGGCTTGGAGTTTTACGATCGGATTTTTGATGAATTACATCGGTATAATATTGAACCGGTAGTCACGCTTTTTCATTATGATACCCCGGTTGCGTTGACCTTTAAGTATAACGGCTGGGCAGATCGAAAAATCATCTCAGCGGCGACCAGATATACTCAATTAGTATTAAAACGTTACAGTGATAAAGTTCGTTATTGGATGACTTTTAATGAAATAAATACCGGAACAACAGGCTTTCACGCGACGGGTGCAGTTGATAGTGATCTTTCAAAACATGAACAATTGCAGTTACGTTATCAAGCACTTCACCATCAATTTATTGCGAGTGCTATTGCAACAAAGCAATTACACCAAATAAATCCGCAGGCTAAGATGGGGTGTATGATTGGCCGTGACCAAACCTATCCTGCAACGGCTAATCCTAGTGATAGTATCCTAGCTCAGCAAGAAGACCGTCTAAATTTGTTTTACCCTGATGTGCAAATCCGCGGCGAATATCCTGAGTATATGAACCGATATTTTAAGGATCATGGTATAAAAATTAAAATGAAACCAGACGATCAACAATTATTAAAGAAAAATACGGTTGATTATTTAAGTTTTAGCTATTATACGTCAAGAGTATCTAATAGTCGTCCAACCAGTAGTGATAAGAAAATAACAGTTAATATGGCGAATGGGTTTAATAATCCTTATCTTGAGGGAACACCGTGGGGATGGCTAATAGATCCTGTAGGGTTGAGAGTAACACTCAATGAGTTTTGGGATAGGTATCATGTTCCACTATTCATTGTTGAAAATGGGCTAGGAGCAGTAGATCAATTAACTAATGACCGAAAGATTCATGATGATTACCGGATTAATTACTTACAAAGTCACTTGGAACAGGTAAAAGAAGCAATCAAAGATGGTGTGAATTTAATTGGCTATTTGATGTGGTCACCAATTGACTTAGTATCGTTCTCTACTTCAGAAATGAAAAAAAGATATGGCTTGGTATATGTTGATCTTGATAATGACGGGAACGGATCACTTAACCGTATTCCTAAAGACTCGTTCTATTGGTATCGACAGGTAATTAAAACAAATGGACTTAAATTGTAGGAGTGAGAAAAATGTATGCAACAGACTATCCAAAAACTTTTCCGGAAAATTTTCTTTGGGGCGGTGCAACGGCTGCTAGTCAAATTGAAGGAGCTTGGAATATTGATGGAAAAAAACTTTCTGGAGCTGAATGTATTAAAGGAGCTAAGAAAGGAAACATTAACTCAACATTAGATGATGCAACGTTAAGGAGTATTACCGAAGCTGTTAATAGCGATTCAGAAAAAGAGTATCCCAAACGTCATGGGAATGATTTTTATCACCACTATAAAGAAGATATTCGCTTGTTAGCAGATATGGGATTTAAGGCATTTCGGATTTCAATTGCATGGTCAAGAATTTTCCCTAATGGTGATGAATTAACGCCAAATGAAAAGGGCTTGGAGTTTTATGACCGTGTTTTTGACGAAATGCGTAAATATAATATTGAACCAGTAGTTACACTATCACACTATGAAATGCCGATTGGATTAACCCTCAAATATAACGGGTGGGCTAGTCGCCAAGCAATTAGTGACTTTACTCGATATACGGAAACAGTATTTAGAAGATATAAGGACAAAGTTAAGTATTGGATGACATTTAATGAAATAAATACCGGAACAACAGGCTTTCATGCGACTGGAGCACTAGAAGATGGATTGAAGACAGAAAATGAAAAATTACAGTTGCGCTATCAAGCGCTTCACTATCAGTTTGTAGCGAGTTCGTTGGCAACAAAACAGCTTCATGAAATTATTCCAGGAGCGAAAATGGGTTGTATGCTGGCACGAATGCAGACGTATCCGGCTACATGCAATCCGGCTGATGTGGTGATGGCACAAAAAGTAGACCGGTTAAATTTATTTTTTACTGACGTTCAAGTATGCGGTGAATATCCTGAATATATGAACCGATACTTTGCAGAACATAATATTACAATTAAAATGTTAGCGAATGACCAACAAATTTTGAAGAAATATCCGGTTGATTACCTAAGCCTTAGCTACTATATGTCTAGTGCAACAACGGCCAAAGAGGTTAATGATTTAACTGCTGAGGCCACTGGAAATCAGCATGCGGTTCGTAATAAATACTTGAAGACAACACCGTGGGGATGGCAAATTGATCCGCAGGGATTACGAATTGCATTAAATACTCTATGGGATCGTTACCGCACACCATTATTTGTCGTGGAAAATGGAATGGGTAGTTATGACAAAATTAGTGAAGATGGTAAAGTTCATGATGATTATCGAATAAGTTATTTGCGGGCACATATTGAGCAGATGAAAGAAGCTGTTAAAGATGGGGTTCAACTAATGGGATATCTCACGTGGGCACCAATTGACCTTGTTTCATTTTCAACTTCACAAATGAGTAAACGCTATGGCTTTGTATATGTGGATCTTGATGATGATGGAAATGGAACGTTGGAGAGAATGCCCAAAGATTCATTTTATTGGTATAAAAAAGTAATCGCGACAAATGGCGAGAATTTAGATTGATTAATATAGAAAATTGAACCCCTAGTAGCTGACATAAGCGTCAGTATACTAGGGGTTCATTAGTATTTATATTACTTATCTTTCCAATATCGTGACCGTGTCAGCAATTCTCGTGAGCGTTGGTCAGCGGGACGATAGCCTTTATTAAATAAGTGTCGGAAGTACATCATGTTATAGAAAAAGCCAAAGAAAACAGATGGCCATGGGAACTGTACCAGGCTATTAAGCCCAAAGAAGAGGGCAACTAGTCCATAGTCAAGGGTTAGCACAATCATTAAAATAAAATTGTAATAGTCAGCACGGAAAAGAGCTGGCAGTGGGCCAAACCAAAGAGTTGTCCATGAAAAGCCGACTTTGGCAATTCGGATATCCCCCTGGTCATTAACGATTTTAGCGTAATTCGGTGGTAGGGGGAGATTGTTTAAGTTAAACGGATTTTGGTTATCATTATTATTGTTATTACCAAATGGGTTTTGCATATCTCGTCCACTTCTTTCTATAAATACTAATATTAACACATTGCACGGTTGATAGGAAACGTCTAGCAAGCTTTCAAGGAATATTAACAATTATATGGTAAACTCAAAGTGATAACCATGAAAGGGGAAATAGAGAATGCTTTTTTTCCTAAACGATAATATTCAAAGAAATAAATCTGGGATCGAGCACGCGCAGATTAAACGCTTGCACTTATTTGAAAAGTACCACCAGCCTGCTAAAATCGTTACACGTCAATATTCAAATGAACTTCATTTGGTTACGAACGAAGCAGGAATTAATGACCATGATTTTGTGAATTTATTTGATTATTTCCAAGAAGCTTGTGATGTTCCGCAAAAGAATATTCGCATTAAGGATATTCCGGTTAACCCGCGCTGGGAACGAAAAGCTGATGGAATTAATTATAATTATTATCAAAATGGTAAACGAATTCTCTATATCCGCCGTCGAAGCGATACTGACCGCCGGGTGATTAACTTACAATACTTTGATCATTTTGGGAAGTTGCTAAAAGTCAGCTGGTTTGATAGTCGGGGGTTCATTTCGGTAGAGCAGCTTTATGACTGGGAAGGGAAAATGGCTACAGAAAACTACTACCGTCCTGATGGTTCTCTTGCTATTCAACTCACTCACCAAAAAGATAAGCGGGATAAGGAGATCAAAACGTACCACCTCTTTAACTATCACGGACATGATTATCATTTTAGTGATTTCGAACAATTGACGCGGTTCTTCCTTGATGAACTGGTTACGAATAAAGAAATTTGTGGTCAGGGACCGGTTGGCTTTGTAGTTGACCGGGTTTACGAATTAGGCTGGGCAGTTTTAAATATGAAGCACCGTGTTTTTCGAGTACTACAGCTACATAATGATCATGTTAATAATCCGGCTGACATGCTGCATTCACCGCTTAATTATAACTACGATTGGGGATTGAAGCATCTTCAGGATTGGGATGGAATTATTACATTAACCCCGCAGCAGCAAAAAGATGTTTACGACCGGTTCGGTAAATTAGGTGTGAAAATATATCGGATTCCTGGCCCGATTGTCCCAGCGTCCGTTATTGACAAACGGCATGTTCCATTTAAAAAGCGGTCTAAAAACCAAGTGGTAATGGTGGCCCGTCTATCTCCAGAAAAACAGCAAGACCACTTATTAAAGGCATGGCCGCAAGTCTTAAAAGCAGTTCACAATGCTAAGCTGGATTTTTGGGGATATGCTAATGATAACTTCGATAAGACCCTTAATAAAATTGTTACTGAGGAGCAAATCAGCAGTTCGGTAACATTCCACGGCTATACAGATGATGTCAATTCAGTATATGAAGACGCCCAGCTGCTTATTTTACCGAGCCGTGCTGAAGGATTGCCTCTATCACTGGTGGAAGCCCAGTCCCATGGATTGCCGATTGTTGCTAATGATATCAAGTATGGTCCGTCAGACGTAATTATTGACCAGCAAGATGGTTTGCTAACTAAGAATGGCGACATTGATGGCTTAGCCCAAGCAATTATTAGCTTATTAACAGACCAGGAACGATTAGCGAAAATGAGTGCGAGTGCATACGAAGATAGTAAACGTTATTCGGAACCGAATGTGATGAAATTGTGGAATGAACTGGTAGCTGATATGCAAGCAAAGGGGGAAGAGTAAAGTGTGCTTTTTTGTAAATCAGTATTTATTAAGTAGTAACTCTAGTGTTGAACATGCGGAAATAAAACGGCTAGCCTTATTCAAAAAGCATGGCGCCCCTGCAAAATTGGTAACACGTGACTTTGACCCTGTACTCCATGAAACAATAAAAAAATTTGCTTTAACTGATGACCAGCTCGTGAATATGTATGATTTCTTTGCTGGAACAACGGATTATCAAGGACAAAAACTCCACACAGAAGACCTGCCCCTGCCAATTGATTATCAGGTTGGGACCGGAAATAACTATCGTGAAGTTAAAGATGGTAACCGGCTTGTTTGTGAAGTTCACTTTGCGGCCGGGACAGTTGGTCAGGTAAACCATGTCGACTACTTTGACATTGCTGGAAACATGACGCTTCGCCAGCGTTACGATATTCGAGGCTTTAAGGCCGTGGATGAATTCTTTGGTGAGGACGGGCAGATGTATTATAGCCGTTATTACCGTCCAACCGGGCAGGTTTACCTTGAACGCTACTTTGTTAAGTCGGTTGAAAATACACCGATTAACTCCTTGAATGTATTACGAAATTACCAAGGTAAGGACTATTACTTTGATACCCTCGAAGACTTATTTACCTTTTTCCTTGATGAGTTAAACAAAGAAAATGGCGAAAATAATATCTTCATTGCTGATCGCCCAGCAGTAGCAATTAAGCCGGTTCAAAAGATGACCAGCAAAGCAAAGCGGTTCTTGTGGCTGCCAATGAATCAAGTAAACGACGGGCAGGATTTGATAAACGGACCGCTGAACTCAATGCTTGTTGAGCCAATGACAACGGCGGCAAAGAAGTGGGACGGTATTATTGTCATGACGGAAAACCAAGCAAAGGTATTACGTCGTCAAATTCATGATGTCATTCCGGTATTGGTAATTAACGGTGTACCGGTATTACAGGAGTACCAGCGAATCGATGAAGCAGATCGGAAGCAAGGGCAATTAATTTATGTTGGGCGGTTGGCGGAAGATAAGCAGACTAGCCAACTAATTAGTATGTTTGCACAGATTCACCAACAAGTACCAGCAAGTAAATTAACCCTTTACGGCTATGGGACTGTTGGAGATGTTGATAATTATAAGAAACAGGCTCAAAATATTGGTGTGGGTGATGCTGTTGAATTTGCCGGGTATCAAGTACAGCTGGATGAAGCATATGATCAAGCGCAATTGTTTGTTGATGCAAGCAGGATTGATGCACAGCCGCTTGCGATGGGTGAGGCGCTAAATCATGGAGTGCCGGTTGTTTCATATGATTATCTTTATGGCCCTGCTGAAATGGTAATCTCAGGACAAAATGGCGAAATCATTCCATTAAACAACCAAGCACGCTTTATTCAGACGGTTGTTAAATTATTACAAGATCAAAATGAGCTTCAGCAGTTGAGTAATGGTGCTTATAATAACCTTGCCGGGTTAGCTGAGGAAAAAACTTGGCAGCAATGGCAACAGTTATCATCTATATAACTAAAAATTGAGTATAATAGAATAGAAAGATAAGAGCGAAAAAATAATAGTAGTGTTTTTGAAGCCTTTAACTGTTATCTATCGATAAACTAAAGACGGAGAATGAGGGCGTGAAAATGGATAATTATCAAGCAATGAATTTTTATTATGGACTTCTAAATCTACGGGCTGGTTTTTTTAGGGCTAACTTGTGCGAAGTGTTGATGCTTGTTGCGCAAAGCGTGCCAGATGAGAATCAACAGCCAGAAACGGCATACCAGCCGACGGAAGAAGAATCACAACAAAAGAATCAAGTGACTCCTGATCAGTTTGAATTCGGGTCATTTTATGAAGACGGGCATATTTTGCATAATGTGAAAACTGATACGCAAGCGGACTTTTTCCTTGACCCGACTCGTGAAGATACAGTCAAGTGGCATACGAGTTTTACGGTTGCTAAGGATGTCCGTCCGGCTGACCAGTTTGTTGTTCAGTTATCACCGAACTTGATTATCGCTCCCAATGGTCATCCCCAAAAGCCAATTCCAGATTTCACCGATCAAAATGGTGTGGCTATTGCGATGGGGGAATATTATCCTGAAAAACATCAGCTAGTATATACGTTTACTAATTACGTAACGGAACACCGGCAAATAATTGGTGAGTTAACGGGAGAATTGGCAGTTGATCCGTTAACAACGCCTGAAAATAAGTTCGGCTTAGGTTGTTTTATTAGCATAGATGATTACCGTAAAGACTTTACGATTGATGTTGATTATCCCGACCTTGATGATGATATGTTCTTGGGGATTTCTAGTCGGATGATGCACTTTGATCAGGATCAGCATCTTTTTACCGACTTAATTTATGTTAATCCTGCTCAAAAAGACCTTAACCATGCTTATATTATTTTTAATACCAGCGACCTTGTTGAAGATTTATCAAATGCCATTGTTAAACCATCGATAATGCGGATTGAAATTTACCGCAATTCTCGTGACCTGAAGCTGCCGCAATCTTATGGGGTAAACCTTCAACGGCTACGAGAAATTACAAACCGTTTTCCTATTGTTGAAGGCGACCACCTTGTTGAAACGCCACTTACGATGTCATTTGCCGACAATAAGATGCGCTTGAACTTTGCGGCTGACAATACTAATGATTCCTACATTATCAAGGTAATTGGCCAGTATAATGATGAGCTTAATGGCGCAGTCCGGCTACGTGCGCGCTTATTTGGCGTTGACCAGCAAAATGTTTACATGAGTAATTCAACGGCGGCAATGGCTGATGGAATACCAATGCAAGCAACTGGTCATGCGGTTCCTAAAGCAGGTGTTGAAACTGCCGATCCAGTTGCCGATGATACGTCAGCAAATGCAGAAATGGATGAGCTCGCAACAAATGTTCCACGTGAATCACCAGAAGTTGTTGCGATGGAAGAACAGAATATCGATATTCCGGTTGATTTAGGTGAAACAGATGCTAACGCAGAACCGGCAATGGACGAACCATCTGTAGAAGAAGATGACGTAGAGGAATCATCAGAAATTGAAACGACAGAAAATCACGACGCAGCGATTGCGCAGGACTTAGATGACACTGTTAGTGATATGGCAAGTGAGGAAATACCAACAGACAGTGAAGTGCAGGATCGCGATGTTGAAGATGAGATGACTACGGACGATCTGCCAGTGGAAAGTGAAGTCGCTGAATCAATGGCAATGAGTGAGCAAGAAGAAACTACCGCGGATTCATCTGCTTACATTGTCTCTTTTGCTGATTCAGCAACGAGTCCTGATAAAGAAATTGAAGATTCAACGGAAGATAGCGAAAGTGCGCAGCCGGCAGTTATGCAAGGTGCTGTAGGAGGCGATGAAGTATCAATCGCATTGAGTGTTCCTGCACAAGAAACCGTATCTAGTGAGGCTGCTTCGACTGCTCCAGCTGAGTCTGATTCGCTAACAGCAAGAACTGGTGAACAGCCTACTGCGGCACAATCGACTGAACCAGTGTCAGAAGAAATTGTTACTGCAGAACAGCAAGTTGAAGAAACGCAAGAGGAAACTTCAACTGCTCCGCTACCGATGCCTGGGCGACGACCGCCACGTCGGCATGGCCGGTTCCAGAATAATGGTCGTTTAAATCACTCGCTACGTCATTTACGAAGATTTTAAATTCTTAAGTAAAAGGTTGAAAATACGCTTTTCAGCCTTTTTTATTTTACTAAAAATGTAATCGTTTACATAAAACTCTTGCAATTAAAAATATAGGTGTTAATATTTAATTGAGCTTAAGTAAACGTTTACATTAATGGTTAAAAGCAAAAATCGCGTAATTTTATGGAGAGAGGTTTTATTTTATGGAAAATAATCATTGGTGGAATAAATCAGTTGTTTATCAAATTTACCCCAAGAGTTTCCAAGATACTAATCATGATGGTGTCGGTGACCTTCGCGGAATTATTGACCGTCTTGACTATATTAAGAAACTTGGTGCCGATGTTATTTGGTTAAATCCGATTTATGAGTCGCCACAAGTTGATAATGGTTATGACATTAGTAACTATGAGGCAATCAATCCGACACTTGGTAACATGGATGATTTTCAAGAACTGATTGATGGGATTCATGAACGGGGAATGAAACTGGTCATGGATTTAGTTGTTAACCATACTTCTGATCAACATAATTGGTTTAAAGAGTCGCGAAAAGGGAAAGATAATCCATATCGTGATTATTATATCTGGCGTGATGGTAAGGATGGTAAAGAGCCAAATAATTGGGGATCATACTTCTCGGGTGCTGCTTGGAAATATGATGATGAATCTGGTCAATATTATCTCCACCTTTTTGCCCCTGAACAACCAGACCTTAACTGGGAAAATCCACAAGTTCGCCACTCTGTCTATGACATGATGAATTGGTGGGCTGCCAAAGGGGTTGATGGTTTCCGCATGGATGTTATTAACCTGATTTCAAAACCAGATGGACTGCCAGATGCTAAGAAGAGCGGCGATGAGAAATACGCCAATGTTGAACCGCTCGTATCAAACGGTCATCGGATTCATGAATTCTTGCAAGAAATGAATAAGAATGTCATGAGTAAACACAAGATGGTAACGGTTGGTGAAACACCGGGAGCTACGCCAAAAGATGCTGAAAAATATGCCAGCCTTGATAATAAAGAGTTAAACATGATTTTCCAGTTTGAACACATGGGCCTTGACAGTAATCCTAATCCAGCTCTTGGCAAGTGGGATGACCGTAAAACCAGTCTTAAGGATTTGCGGGCAAACTTAACGAAGTGGCAAGAAAAACTTTATGGTAAGGCTTGGAACTCGCTTTATTGGAATAATCATGATCAGCCACGGGTTGTATCACGTTTTGGTAATGATCAAACAGAAGATTACCGTGTCAAATCAGCCAAGATGTTAGCTACAATGACCCATATGATGCAAGGAACACCGTACATTTATGAAGGGGAAGAAATTGGAATGACTAATGCCTACTTCCCAAAGCTTGAAGATTATGTTGACCTTGAATCAATCAATGCTTATCACCAACTGGTTGATGACCAGCATTTGCTTGATGGTAAGACGATGATGAAATATATTGCTATTCATTCACGTGATAATGCCCGGACGCCAATGCAATGGGATGATAGCAAGTATGCCGGATTTTCCGATCATACGCCATGGGAGAAGGTTAACCCTAACTATAAGCAGATTAACGTCAAGAATGCTTTGGCAGATAAAAACTCAATCTTCTATTACTACCAAAAGCTGATTGAGCTGCGCCACACAATGCCGGTAATCACTAATGGAAAATATGCATTGGTTCCTGGCAATGACGATGATGAACAAATCTTTGCATATACACGGCAAGACGATGATACGACTTTATTAGTAATCTTGAATTATACTGATGAGACTGTAAATCGCCATTATGATGTACCAGCTGATGCGAAATTGCTAATTAGTAATTATGAGGATGACCAAAATGACACCATCCGTCCATATGAAGCTAAGGTTTATCAATATTAGAGTGGGGATGAACGATTATGGATAAGTCACTTTCAAATTCGAAACAAAAAGTGGAAACGAAACAGATTGATCTTGATACGGGAATGCCTGATTTACCCAAGAAAGAATTGTTTGCAATTACGTTTGCCTTTCTTGGAATTAACATGGCGTTCTCACTGCAAAGCTCACAAATGAGTCGTATTTGTCAGACAATTGGAGCTAACCCTAATAATCTTGGTTTCTTCTTCATTTTTCCGCCATTAATGGGAATGATTGTTCAACCGATTATGGGGAAGATGTCAGATCGAACATGGAATCGGTTTGGTCGGCGGTTGCCATACCTTTTATTTGGGACGCCAATTGCGGCATTAGTTTTAATTATGTTGCCATTCTCCGGCTCTCTTGGCTTTGGATATGGTTCAATGGCTGCGATGATTTATGCTGCTACGGCGGTATGTTTGATGGACTTATTTAGTAATATTTGTATGCAGCCATCACGGATGATTGTTGGTGACATGGTTAATAATAAGCAAAAAAACTTTGCCTGGTCCTGGCAGCAAGTCTTTTCTAACGGTGGAGGAATCTTAGCCACGATCTTGCCATTTATCTTTACGATGTTTGGGATGTCAAATACTGCTAAAAAGGGTGTTGTTCCTAATACCGTTATCTGGTCATACCTTTGTGCAGCGGCTGTTTTGCTTATTACCGGTTTGTGGACCGTCTTTAACGTTAAGGAATATGATCCAGAAACATATGCTAAGTACCACCACATTGATCCGGCTGAGCAAAACAAATCAGTTAGTCTTTGGAAGTTAGTCAAAACCGCACCACGGGCTTTCTGGGAAATTAACCTTGTTCAGCTATTTAGCTGGTTTGCAATCATGTATGTTTGGACATATACTACCGGAACCTGTGCTCGTAATATTTGGCACACTTCTGATGTAACTTCTGCCGGCTATCAAGCCGCTGGTAACTGGTACGGGATCTTAACGGCTGTTTATAGTATTGCCGGTATTGTATGGGGCTTAATTTACGCCCATGCTAAGGCTGGTTCACGGAAGAAATGGTACACATTTGGAATGATTGTTGGTGGCTTGGGCTTAATCTGGATGACTTTTGTAACAACTAAGACGACTTCAATTATTGCGATGATTATGTTTGGAATTGGTAACTTTAGTATTAATACCATTCCGTTTACTCTTCTTACTTCCTCTCTCAATGGTAAAAACGAAGGGGCATACCTGGGACTCTTTAATGTCGGAATCTGTGTGCCACAAATTATTGCATCGCTATGCAGTTTCTTCCTCTTCCCACTTGTTGGTCACAATCAACCAATGATGCTTTTGCTTGGCGGGATCTCCCTTCTTATCGGGGCATTAGCTGTCCAAACGATCCATGAAGGGGTTACGGTTAAAGAAGCATAGGATACTAAGATGAATTTCTCCTTTATAAAACATAAATATCTGTAAAAAAGGCAGTGACTGGAAAATCCAGCTACTGTCTTTTACTTTAATTTGATTTTGTCGAGAGGGATAAGGTGGGTATGGTGACGAATTTTATAATAGAGATAAAAGCCAATAAAGAGAGGCACGCTCATGTAAGTAATAAGGATGTTTGACCAGTCGAGTTTGATGAAGGCATTAATATTTTGACCAGCAATGACAATGATGCATAAGACGAAAGCAAAGATTGGACCAAACGGGAAAAGAGCGGCATGGTAAGTGAGTTCATTGAGGCGGTGACCCTGTTTAAGAAAACCGCGTCGAAAACGATAATGAGCGATTGCAATTCCTAACCACTCCATAAAGCCAGCTAAACTAGTGGCACTAATTAAGTAGTTATAAACGTTTGGGCCGATGAATTGCAGTCCCCAAAGAGCTAAACTCAGGACGGACATGGCAAGAAAACTGATGATTGGAACTCCGCGCCGGTTAACGTCCTTGAATCCTTTCCATAAGAACCCCTCCATTGATTGTGAGAAGAGGATGCGTGAAATAGCATATAGCCAAGAGTTGGCTGATGAAACCACTGCAATTAAGATTACAAAGTTCATGATTCCAGCGGCATAACGCAGGCCAGCATATTGAAAAATAAGGGTAAATGGACTGGTAATGATATCTTGGACGTTGGAGCTAAGTAGCCGTTTATCGGTGTATGGAAGAATGCAGGCAATGACTGAGATTGTCAAAATATAAAATAATAGGATTCGCCAGAATGTCGCATGAATTGCCTTTGGGATGCTGTGCTTTGGGTCAGCCGATTCACCAGCAGCAATTCCGACCATTTCGGTCCCCTGAAACGAAAAACCAGAAACAACAAAAGCACTAATGATTCCTGGAATACCGTTAACGAAAGGGGCTTGTTTATAGGTGAAATTCTTAAAACCAATGGCCGGATGATTGCCGACTAGTCCAAGAATTATGCCAATTCCGACGATAAGAAAAATAATTACAGCGGCCACTTTTAATAAGGAGAGCCAAAATTCCGCTTCACCATATGCTCGGACGGAAAAGTAGTTAATGGTAAAAATAATAACAAAGGCGAGTAGGCTAAAGATCCACGCTGCAATGTGGGGAAACCAAAAATTCATGACGATCCCAACGGTTGATAACTCAACGGCAATCGTAATTGCGCCCCCGAACCAGTAATTCCAACCCATCGCAAAGCCGAGTGCGGGATCAACATAATGGGTTGCGTATTCCGCAAAAGAGCCACTGCGCGGATTATAAGTAGCCATTTCCGCGAGACTCGTCATTAGGAAGAAAACCATCAACCCCATGATGAAGTATGCGACTAAGCTACCACCAGGACCAGCAGTTGTGATTGCTGAACCACTAGCAATGAATAAGCCGGTTCCAATGGTTCCGCCGAGGGCAATCATGGAAAGGTGGCGGGATTGAAGAGTATGCCTAATGTGGCCCAACTGATTTTGACGATTCAAGTTAATAAGCCTCCTAAAACAATATCATAATTAGATTTTAGTAGTGAGAAGGCGAAATGTTAAATGCCTATTATCAGAGGTTAGCTATGCAGAATGGTTATACCTTTGCTATCAGCCTATTCAATTGTTATCGTTTCAAGTGCTTGACTTTCTTTCATGCTGAGTAAGGCGCGAACAGTATCAAGCGAGGTCATTAATGGTACGTTTTGTGCGATAGCATCTTGGCGAATTTTAAAGCCAACTGAATTTTGTTCGTAATCATGCTGCATTGTGTTGATAACAAGGTCGATTTGACCGTTCTTAAGCAGCTGCTTAATTTCGTTTGTTCCTTGGACCACCTTCATAATATGAACGTTGTTATTTTCCAGAAAATCATCGGTTTCGCCAGTTGTAATAATCTGCCAGCCGATTTTTCTAAGCCGGTTTGCAATCGGTAAAATTTTGTCCTCGTTACCGTGTTCGATTGTCAGTAATACTTTACCGTAATTTGGTAATTGTACATGAGTGCCAACAAATGCCTTGCGTAATGCTTTCGCAAAAGTATGATCGCTACCCATGACTTCTCCGGTTGACTTCATTTCTGGGCCAAGGAAAGAGTCAACACCGGCAAGCTTGTTAAAACTAAAGACTGGTGCTTTGACATGAATAGTCTGTGGTTCGGGATAAAGGCCATCATCAAATCCTTGATCTGCAAGTGATTGTCCGAGAATAACCTTTGTTGCTACCTGGGCCATCTCAATTCCCGTGATCTTGCTGAGGAATGGGACTGTCCGACTTGCCCGGGGGTTCACTTCTAGGATATAAACTTCATGATTATGAACAATGAATTGAATGTTCATGATTCCCACGCATTTGAGGGCGACCGCTAATTTTTTAGTTGCATTGACGATCTGCTGCTTAATATCGTTGTCAAAATGCTGCGGAGGGTAAACAGCCATTGAATCACCAGAGTGGACTCCGGCGTGCTCAATATGTTCCATAATGCCGGGAAGGAGAACGTTTTTACCATCACAGATTGCATCAACTTCACACTCACGTCCTTCAAGGTAGGTATCAATTAGGATTGGGTGGTCGGCGGTGACTGTTGCATTTTGTTGGAGGTACTGCTGCAATTCATCTTGGTTGTAAACAATTTCCATTGCTTTACCGCCAAGGACATAGCTAGGACGGACAAGCACCGGATAGCCGATTTTTGTTGCTGCCTTGATCACATCCGCATGGTTAGTAGCCGTTAAGCCGACTGGTTGTTTTAATTTGAGGTCATTGATAACTTTATCAAATACTTCTCGATCTTCTGCAGCATCAAGGTCCTTGACTGTTGTCCCCAAGATTTTAACCCCGTTAGCAGCCAAATCAGCGGCTAAATTAATGGCAGTCTGCCCGCCAAACTGAACGATTACGCCCTTAGGATGCTCTAAGTCGATTACATTGAGGACATCTTCAAGGGTTAATGGTTCAAAATACAGCTTGTCAGAGATTGAAAAATCAGTTGAGACTGTTTCGGGGTTGGAGTTAATAACGATTGCCTTATAGCCGGCACGTTGAATTGCTTTAACACAATGGACGGTAGCGTAATCAAACTCCACCCCTTGACCAATCCGGATGGGACCGGACCCCAGTACAAGAATAGATGGCTGTTTGGTTTGTTGGCTTTCGCTTTCGTGGTCATATGAACTATAAAAGTAAGGGGTTGAAGATGCAAACTCGGCGGCACAAGTGTCAATCATTTTATAAACAGGGATGATTTCGTTTTGCTTACGGAAAGCCCGAATTTTTGCGGGAGTAGTTTTCCATAAGTTGGCAATGGTCTGGTCACTAAAACCGTACTTTTTAGCAGTTGTCAATGTCTCGGGATCAAAAGGATTGTCGCTGAGTTCCCCCTCTAATTCAACGAGATGCTTGACGATATCAAGAAAGTAAACGGAAATTTTAGTAAGGTCATGAACCTGAGAAAGGGAGTAGCCGCGACGAAAAGCTTCGGCAAGGTAGAAAAGGCGGTCGTCTTGAGGGTGGATAAGTTTATCCTTTAGTTCAGCAGCAGTTGCCCCGTGAGCAAGGGGTGAGAATAAATCCTTTTCGTCGATTTCAAGAGAACGGATAGCCTTATGCAGGGCTTCTTCAGCGGTTCGCCCAATTGCCATCACTTCACCAGTGGCCTTCATTTGACTACCGAGGTGCCGATCTGCCTGAGTGAATTTGTCAAAGGGCCAACGGGGGATCTTGCAGACGACGTAATCGAGGGCTGGCTCAAATTCAGCATAGGTTGTTTTAGTAACGGGGTTCTTAATTTCATCAAGCGTTAACCCTACCGCGATTTTTGCGGCCATCTTGGCAATCGGATAACCGGTAGCTTTTGAAGCAAGGGCCGAAGAGCGAGATACCCGGGGGTTCACTTCAATGACATCATAATGATAGCTATGAGGGTCCAGAGCCAGCTGAACATTACAGCCTCCTTCGATTTTAAGCGCGCGAATAAGCTTTAATGCGCAATCCCGCAACATCTGATATTCACGGTCGGTCAAGGTTTGGTTCGGAGCAAAAACAATTGAGTCACCAGTATGAATGCCGACAGGGTCAAAGTTTTCCATACAACAAACCACCATTACGTTATCGGCAGCATCCCGCATAACTTCAAATTCGATTTCCTTATAACCAGCAATCGATTTTTCAATTAAACACTGGGTAGTTGGCGATAGCTCGAGACCGTTTTTAGCGATAGACTTCATTTCAGTATCGTCGTGACAAATACCGCCGCCAGTTCCGCCCATGGTAAAGGCGGGTCGTACAATCACCGGATAACCAATCTGGTGGGCAAAGGTAAGTGCTTCATCAATTGAATTGACCGTTTGGGAAGCTGGAACCGGTTCCCCAAGGTCTTCCATCAATTCCTTGAACTTTTCACGATCTTCTGCTTCGTCAATCGATTCAAGCTTCGTTCCAAGCAATTCGATCCCTAGTTCATCAAGAATGCCTGTTTTTGAAAGAGCAACGGCAAGGTTTAAGCCAATCTGACCACCGAGCGTCGGTAAAATAGCATCAGGGTATTCTTGGCGAATAATTCGGGATACTGAGTCAACAGTTAATGGTTCAATATAAACGTGATCAGCAATTTCAGTATCGGTCATAATGGTAGCAGGATTAGAGTTTACAAGGATCGTCTCATAGCCTTCTTCACGTAATGCAAGACAAGCCTGAGTGCCTGAGTAGTCAAATTCGGCTGCTTGACCGATGATAATGGGACCAGAACCAATGACAAGAATCTTATGAATGTCGGTACGTTTAGGCATATGCAGGAACCTCCTTGTGGCTGTCAATTAATTTCATGAATTTATCGAATAAAGCGTCAGCGTCATGCGGTCCCGGTGCCGCATCAGGGTGGAACTGAACTGAAAATGCGGGATATTTAATATGTTCAAGCCCTTCAACCGTTCCATCGTTGATTTCAGTGTGGGTTATCTTAAGGTCTGTATTAGCAATTGACGCTGGATCGACTGCATAACCGTGGTTTTGCGAGGTAAAAGCAATCTTGCCGGTGTGGAGGTCGCGAACAGGGTGGTTGAAACCACGGTGACCAAATTTCATTTTGTATGTTTGCGCACCATTAGCGAGTGCAAAAATTTGGTGGCCCATGCAAATACCAAAAATAGGGATATGCTGTTCAATTTCAGCAACCATTTCGGCCGCAGATTCCATTTCAGTTGGGTCGCCGGGACCATTTGAAAGTAAAACACCATCAGGATTGAGTTCCATTACTTCGCTAGCAGTGGCATTGTATGGGAGAACGGTGACGTTGCAGTTGCGCTTGTTCAGCTCACGAAGGATACTATTCTTCATTCCAAAGTCAATAACGATGATATTACGTTTAAGGCCAGGGTTAGCGTAGGCTTCTTTAGTTGATACCTTGCTAATGATGCCCTTGGTTGGTGTTGAATTTTGGAGAAGAGCGACTGTTTTTTCAGTGTTGGCTAAGGTGTCAGTCATTATTCCACGCAGGGTTCCATACTGACGCAGTTTACGGACTAGTTCACGAGTATCGATTCCGGATAAGCCGGGAATGTTGTTTTTTTCAAGGAAGGCTGGTAATGATTCAGTCATCTTCCAATTGCTTGGCACACGGGCAATTTGGTGACAAATAACACCTTTGATCTGGGGGTGCAGGGTTTCGTTATCTTCATTATTAATGCCGTAATTACCAATGAGCGGATTAGTAAAGACTAAGATTTGATTAGCAAATGACTGGTCAGTAATCGCCTCTTGGTAGCCGACCATTCCGGTAGTAAAGACAACTTCACCAGGGGAAAACGTGGTGCTACCAAAGGCTTCACCAGTATAAACAGTACCATCTTCTAGAATTAAATATCGTTTCATGAGTTTCATCCTTTCCTGAAAAACCCTTCCACTGATCACAAAAACTAGCCACGTTGAAAAAAGTTTAATAAAAAAACGCTTAATCCATTTGAAAAATAGGCTAAGCGTATACAAAAAATTGAATATATTATGTATATTTCAATGTTAGTAATTCAACGCTGACCTTGTTAGTCTCACGGGACCAAATTAAAGGATAATGATTGATACTAAGTTACTGTAAAATTATTCTTTTGTCAAGCATATACTGTATGTTTATTCAAAAAATCAAATATTTAAACATTTTATATGCATAAATGCTTGTTAACATTATAGCAGATAAAAGGCCGGAAAAAACAAATTTTTTCCAGCCTTTTGACATTAAATTATTCAGCATAAGTTTCTTTAATAAAGAGAACTGCGATTGCACCCAACAGGGCAGAAATACCTGTGATAAGCATCATGTTAACTTGTGAACTGCCTAGTAGTGGGAAGAGACCAAAACTAAGAAGTGAAGCAACCATTTGTGGTACACAGATCGAACCGTTGAATAGTCCGAGGTAGGTACCCATATGCTTACCAGATAAGGCATTTGTGACCATAGTTAATGGGTAGGTATTCATTGATGCCCATGCGATTCCGATTAGAATGAATGAGAGGATAAGGGCATTTTGTGAATGAATAAAGAAGATTGACGTGTATCCAATTGCACCGAGCAACAAACTGATGGAGTATCCTGCTTTATGGTGGTTGTTAGGAACCTTAGCTAAAACGTATGACCAAACAACAGCAGCCACTGATTGAACAGCAGTCATAACACCATACCAGTTACCGGCAGCTTGGTAAGCAGCAGACGATGCATCGGTAGTCATCCAAACGTTCTTAGCAATTGCTCCCACGGCATAAGTAGAAAGGTACTGGAATGAGAACCAGCAGAAGAATTGAACTAATGCAACGTTCCAGAATACTCGTGGTGCATGCTTAAGAAGGGTAAACCAATTTCCACCGGTCTTATTATCTTCTTCTGAAATACCATGATATTTGGCGTAAGTAGCAGGATCATATTCATGAACCTTGAAAATTGTAAACAAACAGGTGATTACAAGGATAACTGCACCGACATAGAATGAAACAATAACTGATTGCGGAACAACACCCTTTTTAGCAGTGTTTGAAACACCCCACCATGTAAGCAGGAATGGGAAGATAGCTGCAAGAACCGCACCGGTATTACAGATTAAACTTTGAATCCCGTATGCGTAACTCTTTTGGTCATCGTTAACCATATCACCAACCATCATCTTAAATGGCTGCATTGCCATATTCGATGAAAGATCAAGGAAGGCGACAGTAATCGCACCAAACCAAAGGGCAGCTAACGAACCGTAACCGAAGCCAAAACTTCCTGAATTAGGAAGCAAAATCATTACAATCACGGCAATGATCATCCCGATTAACAAGTAAGGGAGACGACGGCCACCGAGCTTTGGTGCCCATGTTCGATCAGAGTAATAACCGATAATTGGCTGAACAATTAATCCTGCAAGCGGTGGTAGTAAGAAGAACCACCCCAAATTGTTTGGATTAGCACCAATCGTTTGGAAGATACGGCTCATTTGCGAACCTTGCAACGTAAAGGCGATTTGAACACCAAGGAAACCAAAGTTAATCATCCAAATGGTACTCTTTGGTAAAATTGGTAATCCACTCGTCGAAGCTTTTTGGTCTTGGTTAAGTACAGTAGACCCATCCTGACTCATAACAAACAACTCCTAACGAAAAAATATAAAATAATTGCAATGGGAGCTTATGTAAGCTCTTACACGAATAATATAGCAGACAATTTATTTTTGTGCAACCGTTTGCAAAAGATAAATAAAAAACTTCCAATCGTTCAAACTAACGAAGGAAGCAGATTAAAATTAATTTTGTAGCGAAGGCTTTTCAGCCAGAAGCCTTACGCTGTTGCGGGCTGTAATATGGACAGGTACGAACTGCGAACTTTGATTCTTCAACAAACTTCTAACTGCCAGTACTCCCATCTGATAAAAGTCCTGAGTAACACTGGTAATAGTAGGGATGGTAATGTCACACAAGAATGTTCCGTCAATACTGACGAGCGACAAGTCTTCCGGAATCCTGATATTAAGCAAGCGGGCTTCTTTGATTAAACCAACCGCGACCATGTCACTGGCGGTGATGATTGCATCTAGGTTTTTGCTTGCTAAACCCTTTAGGATATTTTGCTGCGGACCAAAACTATAATCACCGTATACCACCCAATCACGGTGCGGCACTAGACCGTGTTCACACATGGCTTGCTGGTAACCGCGCAGACGCTGTTCCCCAGTTGAAGAACGGTCAATTCCCGCAAGACCGATCCGTTGGTGACCGTGATCGATTAGATAATTAGTGGCGAGGTAGCCAATTTTTTCATTGTCTGAACTAATAAACTTAAAACCGGTGTATTTAGGGTCGCTTTCATCGTAAACAGAAACTAGTCTACAAGGAGTGCTGGTTTCCCGCAAAGTCATTGCAGCCTGTTCATCAAGCGAGGTTGCAACTAGCAAGATTCCGGCAACGTGACGTTCGAGGGCAACACTAATCGCTTGATTGAGAAGCCGTGAGTCATGGTTGCCAGCATAAAGAATGAACATTTGATAGCCGGCTTTATCTGTTTCAGCCTGGATAGCCGCAATAATATCGTTTGAGAAATTTGTTTGCGTATTGTTTAAGATAACCGCAATCAGCTTACTGCTATGAGCAGCCAATTCGGCAGCGGCAATATTTTTCTTATATCCTAATTCTTTCGCAATTGCTTCAATTTTAGCCGCGGTTTCAGGCCGGTAAGATTTTTCCTTTTTTGCTAAAACACGGGAAACGGTGGCCGTTGAAACGTTGGCCCGTTGAGCAATGTCTTTAATTGTTGGCTTCATAGGCGGGCCCCTTTTACTTATATTATTAAGTCTATTATAGAGAATTCGCTATCAAATGTAAACGTTTTCAATAATGGTTTAGCGATGATTTATAGTATTATTCAAAAATTGGCGAAAGTATTTGAGGCCGTTAATATTATTATCTGGTCGATAAATTAGGCGGATTGAGTATTTTTGGGAGACACCGCTGGCTGTGGAGTGAAGGTGGCGAAAAACAATCCATTCATTTGGAAAGACTGGGAGGCTTTGAGGATAAAAAGCAATGGCTTGCCCTAAAGCGACTAGTGTTTGCATTTGTTCGATTGTGCCAACCCGCTGAACGTTGTAATGATGATTTTGCGGAAGGGTAGCTAAGAAGGCTGATTGAAGATAAGTTGAACTTTCGTTGCTATAGTAGAGAATAGTTTGACCTGTAAGATCTGCGGCAGATAATTCTTTTTTGGCAGCCAATGGATGGTCCTTACTAATTCCAAGAACCATTTCGCCTTCTGTAAGGATAGTGTTATTTAGCTCAGAGTTGAGAAGATGATCATGAGTTCCGTAATCAAGAATGTAGGCACAATCAAGGTTTCCTAATGTAACATCTGCGAATAAATGTTCCACACTACCCTCAGTCACCTGAAAATTAATGGGCTTATGTTTTGCTAACGTTTGATATTTTTTTAGGTGGGTTACAAGCAGACGCCCTTCAAATGGTGAAAAATAGCCAAGGCGGAGGTGCTGTAAGTTACTATTTGTAATGTCGTGTAGCTTACCAATACTATCATTTAATTGGTTAATAAGTTCATTAGCCCGTTGAGCGAAATAGGTACCGGCTTGTGTTAGTAAAATCTTATTACTGCCACGAAAGAAAAGTTTGACACCAAGTTCATTTTCAAGATTTGTCATTTGTTTTGAAACAGTTCGCTGTGAGATAAATTTCTGCTCTGCTACTTTTTGAAAACTGCCTAATTGAGAAACAGCTAAGAAATTTTCAAGTTGTTCAATTTCCACTATTGGATCCTCCTACCCGAAAAATTATTGCGGCTATCAACTATATTGCTCATATTAACATTTTCACAAAGATTTTATAATAAAAATATAGAAAAATACAAAGGGTGAAAATAATGAGAAATAAGCATAGATACTATGATGTTATTGTCGTTGGTTCTGGAGCTGCAGGGATGGCTGCTGGATTAACCGCGGTTCAGGACGGACATTCGGTTCTTTTATTAGAGAAAGGGAGAACAACCGGCGGAAGTACGAACTACACAGAAGGGCTGTTTGCAATTAATTCCTATTTACAGAAGGAAAAGGGGATTGAAATTAAAGCAACGGATGTACTTAGTGAAGAAGTGAATTATTCAAAATATAAAGCAGACTCCCGTATTTGGCGCAACTATATCAATAGTAGTGCAGAGAATGTCCAGTGGCTGCATGACCAGGGTGTTGAATATGAAGGCGTTCAAGCAATGGGCGCTGGAGAGGCAACTTGGCATATTTACAAAGGAATGGGATTTGGGGTAATTCATGATGCCCTCCAACCGAAATTTAAGCAAAATGGTGGTGAAGTATTAACACTTGCTCGTGCTGTTAATTTGGTAAAGAAGAGCGATGGTACATTTGAAGTAACAATTAAAGACAACAAGACTAAAGAACGTTATAAAGTAGAAACACGGGCTGTGGTATTAGCAACTGGTGGCTACTTGAATAATCCGCGCTTGATTAAAGAGGAAACCAGTTACGATGTGTACCAGTAAGTTCAGGAAAAGGAACTGGAGACGGCTTAGAGATGGCCTGGCATATTGGCGCACAGAAAAATGGCCTCGGGATGGCAATGCTATTTGGCGGTTATTTAAAAGATGAAGACGAGCCTTCATACAAAATGATGCCATCACAAATGAATACAGTAGCTGGACAACAGCCCTTATTGTGGGTAAATGAAAATGGTGAACGTTTTGTTAATGAAGAAGTTGTCTATAATTTCTCACTGGCGGGTAACGCATTGTACACACAATCCAATGTGTTTAGTATTCTAGACCAAGCAGTAATTGACCGAATGATCAACAAGGGAAACTTTATGGGCCTAGGAATTTATGTTCGTCGCGGTCAAAAGATGGATAAACTCCAAGAAGAATTAGATCAGGCAATTGCAGCTAAAAAGTCATTTATTTTTAAGGCGGACACAATTTCTGATTTAGCAAGACAGATGGGTGTGCCTGAAGATAAATTACAAGCAACAATTACTCGTTATAATGATTTTGCTGACAAAGGAACAGATGATGACTTTGGCAAAGATCCGCAATATCTACAGAAAGTAACAACTGGTCCATTCTACGGATTTAAGCTAAATGTTGGTGCTTTTTGTACGATGGGTGGCTTGAAAGTAAGCCCAGCTAATGAAGTTCTAGATAATAACTATTTGCCGATTAAAGGGCTTTATGCGGCTGGTAATGATGCATCAGGTTTAGTTGGTGATACATATGGTCCTAATATGCCAGGAACCTGTGTTGGTTATGCATTTTATTCTGGACGAAACGCTGCGCACAATATTAATGAATACCTTAAGAAATAAAAATGAGCGGGAAAAGTCTACCTCAGTGGAGAGATAATTTTTCCCGCTCATTATAAAAGGATTATTCTATTTTCGTAATGATAACTTCACAACGGCTTCGCAACGGGCTGTTTGTGGCATCATATCAATTGGCTGGATATAGTCAACATGATATACACTGGTAAGCCGGCGCAAGTTACGAGCAAGTGAAGCCATTCCGCATGAAACATAGGCAAATTTGCGTGGCTTAACTTTTAAGATCTGCTTAATTAACTGGTCGTCTAACCCTGTCCGTGGTGGGTCAACAACAAGAGCATCAAAGTTAAGACCTTCTTTTTGCCACCGTGGAAGGACTTCTTCTGCCTTGCCAACTTCATACTTAGCATTTGTGATGTTGTTTAGCTTGGCGTTTTCATTTGCATCAGCGACCGCTTCGGGAATAATTTCCATTCCGCGAACAGCTTTTACGCGTGAGGCGAGGGAAAGCCCGATTGTTCCGATTCCGGCATAGGCATCGATTAATGTGTCGTCCTTATCTAATTCTAGTGCTTTAGAAGCTTCCTCATAGAGCACTTCTGTTTGTTCAGGATTTAATTGCAGGAATGAACGGGCTGACAATTTAAAATCAAGACCCATCAGACTTTCAAGGATTGAATCTTTTCCTGCAAGGTGGATCATCTTCTCGCCCCAAACTAATGGCGTGTCGCCTGGATTAACATTTTGCATTACTGACACAACCGCTGGCAGCTCTTTTTCGATGCGTTCGAGCAAGGTGTGCTTATGGGGAAGCTTGGCTGAATTGGTAATGAAAGTTAACTGGACTTCACCAGTTGAACATGATTCACGGACAGCAAGGGTTTTGATAATCCCGCTATTATGTTTTTCATCATAGACGGGGATCTGCAAGTCTTCAATCATCTTGACGACCGCCCGGACCGTTTCCATAGTTCGGGGCATTTGAACAGCGCAGGTTTCCATATCGACAAGGGTATGGCTGTTTGGCTGATAGAGACCGGCAGCTACTTTACCATTGACCATTCGGACTTGAAATTGGGCCTTGTTACGGTAACCGTATTGTTCCGGAGCAGCGATTGTTGGCCGGACATCATAATTACGGTAGCCATATGGTTGAAACTTTTCGAGACTATCTAAGACGACTTGCCGTTTGAACTTTAATTGTTGTTGGTAAGCGAGATTTTCAAGCTCAAAACCACCAGCAATATCAGCATAGGCGTCTCGTGGCGTTACCCGATACCGGCTCTTTTTGCGAATCCGGTGAATCTTGGCCTCAAGATATCGTGGTAAAACACGGGTAACCTCGGCGACGACAACTTCATCTGGCAAGGCACCGGGAACAAAACAGACCTTGTGCTTATAGTAGCCGATTCCGTGACCATTAACGCCAAGGCGACGAATCGTGAGCGGGAAACGTTTCCCAACCCATACTTCAACATCCTGTTCATGTTGTTTTGTTTGTGTCATGTTATTTCTCCGTTCTTTTAAATCAATGTGGTTAATATTTTAGCACATCTCCAAATACTACCGGATAAATATGCAGATATAACGGGTAGAAAAACTAAATAACCGCTTTTCCTTTTTAAAATTTAGGTTAGTTTATAATCAATTATTACGAAAATAGTCAATTAAGTATGCATATTACTAATAATATGTTTTTTGATCGAGTAAAATATAGTAGAATAACAATGTGAAATGTTGCATAAATAACTTAAAGGAAGTGACACTTTTGAAAATTGCTGCAATTGCCGGGTCCAATGCCAACCATTCTTATAACCGGATGTTGCTAGAATTTATGGCCCGTCATTTTAGTGATGATGATATTGATGTGATTGATATTCGTCAAGTACCAATGTTTAATGAAGATTACAAGGGTAAGATCCCTGAGGTTGTTGCCGATATTGATCGTCGTGTTGCAAGTGCCGATGCTGTTATTATTGCTAGTCCCGAATACAACCACTCAATTACGTCTGCGCTTAAGAGTCTAGTTGAATGGCTTTCATATGAAGTTCACCCATTGCAGGACAAGCCTGTGATGATTATTGGTGCATCTACCCATGAGCAGGGTTCATCTCGTTCACAAGTTCAATTACGGGATATTTTAATCTCACCAGGGGTAAATGCTTATATTTTCCAAAATGAAGAATTCTTTATGAGTGATGCCGCAAATATCATTGATGAAGATGGTAATATTACTAATGAAATGACGATCCATTTCTTAGAAAAATGTATGCGTGAGTTTAAGCACTATGCTAAGGCGATTAACCGCATGATTGCTGAAAAGAAGGAGGCGGATAAGTAATGAAAATTCTTGCACTAGTTGGAACAAATGCGAAGTTCTCATATAACCGAATTTTACTTAAGTATATGAAGAAACATTTCCGCCAAATGGCTGATATTGAGATTTACGAGATCAACCAATTGCCGCCTTTTAGTGTTGATACGCCGCTTTCAGAACAAACAGAGGTCTGGAAGTTAAAGCAAAAGATCAAAACAGCAGACGGAATTATCTTCTCCACTCCTGAATATGACCACGGAATTCCGGCAGCATTAAAGAGCGCGGTTGAGTGGCTTTCTTACAAGACGAATGTTTTATCCCATAAACCGGCAATGGTTGTTGGGGTATCGTATGGTCGGCAAGCTTCTGCTAGGTCACAAGTACAAATGCGTCAAATTTTGATTTCCCCAGATTGTGATACTAACTTATTACCAGGGAATGAAGTATTGATTGGTAATGCTAGTCATTCATTCTCTAAGGATGGCCGTTTGATTAATCCTGAAATGCGGGACAGTCTTGAAGAAAGCTTTACCCATTTTGTGGAATATATTCAAATTTTTGAAAAAGTAAATGAGGAGGGACTGGAGATGTCCGTTAAACAACCAACGATTAGTGAAGCATATATTAACTTCCCAACAGGTCGGTTAACGTTAAAGGAAGTTCAACAAATCTTTAGCACGATTCCATTTGAGATCGACCTGATTGATAGCACTGACCACTTTGCATGGTATTCTGACAAGCCAAACCGGGAACACGTTCGTAACGTAGCTTCTCTTGGCGAAACTGTTCAAGAATGCCATCCGCCAATGGCTGTTCCTACGGTAATGAAGATTATTAACAGCTTCCGAAATGGTGAAAAGGATGTTGTTACCCGTCCATTATGGATGAATGGTCACCGTTCATTGATTCAATATTATGCTCTTCGTGACATCAATGGTCATTACCTCGGTACAATCGAATTTACAGGCAGTGTTGAGTACATTCTTAACCTCTTTGAAAATGGTGCATGGAGTACTGATGGGAACACTGGGGCTTCTAAACATGAAGATGCTGGTAATGATGAAAACGCAGAAGATAGCGTAGACGCATCGACAGGCGCTTCTGAATCAAGCGATGACAGTAACGATAGCACTGATAACACTAGTGCAGTTACTGCCACCCCAGTTGAGGAAGCTGATGGATCAGACGCTACAACAGGCGCATCCGACGCAGGTAGCGTAGACGCTAATGATGAAGAGGCAGATGCCACAACAGGTGCATCCGAAAACTAATTATGAATAATGAATTGATGGCGCAGCGACATGTAATGACTCATCATGCCTTAGGAACACGGATAAATTTGACGATTTTTGGTAACGAGTATTTTTCGTTATTAAAAAAATCAATGGACTTAATCGACCATTATGAAGACCAGCTGACGGTTAACCGTGATCAGTCAGAGGTAATGTCAGTGAATCATGGTGCGGGCAAAATGCCTAAAATGGTATCACAAACGACCTTTGACCTGATTGAATTAGCCGTAAAATATAGTCGAGAAAATTTTGGCTTTAACGCTTTAATCGGACCATTAGTTAAACTATGGAAGATTGGCTTTGAAGGTGCACGGGTCCCAAGTGATGCGGAGATTAAGGAACGACTGAAGTTAATTGATCCTTATAAGGTATTATTAAATCGTGATACACGGACTGTTTTATTAGAAGAACCGGGGATGGAACTTGACCTTGGCGGAATTGCGAAGGGTTACATTGCCGATCGGATTCGTGACTTTTGGCAAGAAGCAGGGGTGCCTGCAGGGATTATTGATCTTGGTGGAAATCTGCTTTTCGTTGGTAATTCGCCGCGTCGTGATGATGGACAGTGGATTATCGGCGTCCAAGACCCGCAGCTGCATCGGGGTGAAAACCTAGCAACAGTTCGTGAGCCAGCATGTTCAGCAGTGACATCAGGCATTTATGAGCGCTTTTTAATTAAAAACGGTCACCGTTATCACCATTTGCTTGATCCGCGAACAGGATACCCCCTTGAAACAGACCTAAGTAGTGTGACAGTTTTTACTGATCAATCGGTAATGGGTGAAATTGAAGCGAAACGCCTATTTTTCAATGGTGAACCAATTGAAGGCTGGGAGTCACGTCCCGGCAACCGCGGCGCTATCTTTATTCATAATGATGAATCAATGATGAATGTTGGTTTTTAATAACTTTATAATTAACAATGGCTGTTAGTATTTTTAAAATGCTAACGGTCATTTTTTAATTTAATAAGCCAAAATATAACTAATTGATTTACTTGCAATTGAAGATTTCACTTTATATATGATAAATATTTCATGCGTAGAAAAAATTTATATCTTTCTATCTCTTACTCTCGCAATCATTCTATAACTTTCTGCGAGGCTTGCCGATTTAAAAAAAAAAAAAACGGTATAATTTATGCCGTTAATTAAATAACTTTATTTATATCCTATTATTGAGAGGGGTAATTAGATGTTATCGAAAAATAATCGACAGGAACAATTCCGTAAGCAAGAACCGAAAAAGCAACGGTTTGCGATTAAGAAACTTACGGTTGGTGTTGCTTCTGTCTTAATTGGATTTACATTTATGGGGATGAATGCGTCTGCTGATACCGATACTACATCAGCAAACAATACACAACCAGCTAGTGAATCATCAACAAATGGTGATACTGATTCTAATTCGAGTGTGGTTCCAATAAAGACGCCTGTTACTGTAACACAGGATTTGAGTACAGTACCTGCATCGAACCGTACGGTAGTGAATACTGATACTCAAAATGAACAGAGTCAAGCTGCTACTCCTGCTCAAAAGGAAGATACAGTAAAGCCAACAGAGACTACTATCGCAAGTCCCATGGCAGATAAATATGAACAGGCAGTAAAAGATGGATTAAATCAAGCTTTGTTTACTATGCCATCGGCTGCTTCAACTAATGCTACTACTACTTTAGAGGATCAACAAAAAACTTTACGTGGTACTCAACAACAAGAAGTAGCGGACTGGCAAGGATTAGTTAATGCTTTAAACGACTCTAATATCGGTACAATTAAATTAACTAGTGATATTACTGTCGCTAATAAGGGTACAAATGTTAACGGCATTAATCGTCCACAACCACTAGTTAACTCTGGAAAGATGAACTTAACTGGTTCTAATATTTCTGGAGGATTAGATATTGATGGTCAAGGTCACGCTATTAATTTTGGTGCTAATTACCTTAGTTTTACTACTAACAACCAAAAAGATAGTAATCCGTGGGATATTGCTTTCAAGAATTTAACTATTAATGCTGATGGCTATGATAATTCATGGTCTACTCTTGGTGGTGCGTTTAGCCCAATTTATATGGGTGGAGACGACATAAGGACTGATCTTTTAACTAACAACAAAGTTACATTTGAAAACGTAACTGCCGATGTTAAAAATGGTGCCTTCTACAACACTACAATGGCGCAACAAACCACTGATAACCCATACACTACGGTAACCTTTAAGGGTAATAACAACATTACTTGTGAGGCCGTAAACGTTAAGGGAAATCAGCTTTATAACTATTCAAGTGCTGTATCAGCATCACACATTATTTTTGCCCAAGGTACTAATACCGTCTTTAACGTAAGCAGTGCGAAAACCAACAACGATCAAAACGCTGGTGGCAACATTTTGCGGGCCAAAGTTGAAGATGAAACAAATGATACTGCTCCAGCAATTGATATTCAACAAGGTGCAACCGTAACCTTAAATGGTCAATCTAAAGATGTTAAAGGGATGCTTGTCAACAGCGCTATTACTGGTACTGTTCAAGTAGATGGTAACTTAATTGCTAACATGGCTGATGGTCACTCAATGGCTATTTGGGCTGGTAACTTAAACATTGGTAAAACTGGCGTTGTTAATATTAATACTAAACAAAGTAATGATGGTAGTGGTGCCAATGGTGTAACTAATTATGATGGTTATCACTTTGCTCCTATTTCATTAGGTGTTGGTTTTGCTGCTAATATTACTAATGCTGATTCCAATGTTTTAGATAATCAAGGTAAGTTAACAATTGTTCGTACTGGTGATAATAATCAATCTACTACACCATTAATCTCATTTGGTTCAGGTAGTGGTTTAGGTGCTAAGTGGGATTTGAATGTTCATGAAGGTGCTACGCTTGACTTACAAGATAGTGCTCAACAATCTCAATCGGCTACGAAAGGGTTCTTCACTAATACCCCTAAATATGGATTGGTAACTATGTGGGGCGGTGGAACTGGTACAAATAATAGTTATAACCATGTTACTATTACCAATCCTAAGTATGTAAACTTCCAACGTACAGGAAACCAAACAGGTACTTTACTTCGTCTTGAAAATCAAAATAATAATGTAACTGTTTCTAGTGCGGGTGGTAAATTGCCATTTGCTCAATGGGACGAAGGAAATAAAGGAACAGGTGCATCTGATTACTGGTATCTCAAAAATATTCAAACTCAGAACAACTGGGGTGATAACGCTATTTCTGGCTTTACTCAAGCTGGGAACGCTCGAGGACAAAATAAGAATGGTGAGATTAAGTTTTTACACTCAAACGGTCAAGTAAATCTTGCTCAAAACCAAGCTGGACTTAATAGTTATCAATTTATTGATGGAACGGTTACTCAAGGACAACCAGCTGACGGTGTAAAATATGAAACTCCATACTTAAACCGGCTCTTGAATAACTTCAACTGGTGGACTCCACAAAGAGTTGCAATGGGTAGTTCTTTAGAAGAAGTAGCTAAGCCAACTGATTCTGATCAATATCAACCAGTAGTCAAGACTATTGATGGTAATACTAGACAAACCTTAAATGACTTAACTGCCAAGGACGGTATTTCTGGTTTACGTACTAGCGGTGGAACCATAACACCAGATCTTTCTGCTATTAAGTCTGTAACTTGGTATGATGCAGCTACTGATGCAACTGAATGGAATAACTTGATGAATGGTCAAGCTGCTCCAACTAACCCAACTGGCAATTTGAAGACTAGCGATAAGTCAGCTTGGGCTAAGGTTACTTATACAGATGGATCGATCGATTTTGCTAATATTCCATTGAATATTACCGTACCAATGGCAGATACTTACACTCCATCTTATAATTCAGTAACTGTAGAACAAGGACAAAGTGCGACTGCTGACCCTAACTTTGTAGGACAAGATGGTAAGGAAACAACCATGCCTGCTGGATCCACTTTTACAACTGGTACGAATACACCAAGTTGGGCAAATGTCGATCCATCAACTGGTGTTGTTACAGTGAACCCAAGCATTGACGTAACCCCTGGCGCATACAATGTTCCTGTAACTGTAACTTACCCAGATAAGAGCACTGATGAGACAACAGTTCCGGTTATTGTAACTAAGGCGGGTCAAACAGTTATTTGGGGCGAAAATGGTGCAGTTGTAACTACAGTTGACGCTTCTAGCCTTAATGCTCATGAGACTAGTGAGAATTCACAAGTCCTCGCTCCAGCTAATGTTGTGACTGCTCAAGGATATAAATTAACTGACGGTAAGCTTTCAACTACTGCTATGCCAATCACTATTGATCCTTCAACGGTAAGCTGGACTACTACCCCTGATACTACTGTAGAAACGGCAACTGTTGCTGGTAAGCAAATTTCTACCAGTGTTAATATTGATTTCACTAATAATGATGTGGCAAAGAATATCTTAGGCTCAAAGAATGGTACTGTAACTACTAACTCATTCACTATTGATGCTAAGGGTGCTGGTGCTAAGACCGTATCAACTCCAGTGAAAATTGCTTTAGGCTCTGATTTAACCAGTGAACAATTTGATCAATTAGTAGACAACAATATTCCAGCTAATGAAATTGCTACTACTACTTGGGCAACAAAGCCTGATGAAAATGGCAACGGCGGAGTAGTTAAGATTGCGTTTAAAGACGATGCTGCTAATGGTCAACCAACATACTTGAATATTACTATTCCATCAAGTTCAGTTGATATTACAACTAATGCTGATCAATACACCCCTGAAGGTCAGCAAGTTTCTACTAAAGTAGGGGAAACGCCAGATGCTTCACAAGGCATTAGTAATAAGAATACTTTACCAGATGGAACTCAGTACACTTGGCAGACGACTCCAGATACTACCACGCCAGGTGAAAAGCCAGCTGTAGTTGTTGTAACTTATCCAGATGGATCCCAAGACAATGTTCCAACAAATGTTGTTGTTAATGCTAACCCAGAGATTAAACCAATTAGCACCACTGTTGGTCAAGTTCCAGAAGCTACTCAAGGTATTGCTAACCTTAACAATGACGGTTCTACTCCAGTTGAAGGTTATCCATCAGGAGCAAATTGGATAACTGCTCCAGACACTTCTAAGCCAGGAACAACCACTGGTACAGCTAAAGTAACTTATCCAGATGGCACCACAGAAACTGTTACTATCCCAGTTGCCGTAAGTGATAATCAAGATGTAACGATTATTGACGACAAGGGACACAGTTACAGCTTACATGCTAAAAATGTAATTACGCACAAGACTTCAGATAAGAACATTATTGGTGCTCCTGTAATTGAAAACTTTAAGCTTAGTTACTACGAAGGCGGACAAAATTACAGCAAGCCATATATCTATACCTTAAACTCCGATGGTACTGCTTATGAACTTACCCAGACAGGTGATAATCCAGTTGGTGTTACTGTAAATGCACCGCAAAGTGTTCCAGTAAGCGAAATTTCTTCAATTTGGACTCCAATGGGCGCTGAATTTGGTATTCCTGGTGTTACTGGTCAGGGTCAACCATCCAGTTTAGTATCAGACAAGAACAATGGTACTAAGACTATTACCTACACTGGTCAAGATAACACCCAAGGTAGTCCGTACGTTTACCCAATGTATTCTGCAACAGTAGATACTTCTAAAGTAAACTGGCCAATTTTTGGTAAGGGTCCTAAAGCTCAACACCCATTCCCATTTGTTTACATTTATGGTGCTGAAGCTAACGGTACTATTCCAAGCGTTAACTCAGATGTTAATGATTTAAAGGCTGCTTTAGGGGATGCTGGCAAACTTGTAAATACTAGTGATTTAACTCAAGCACATAACTCAGAAATTTCTTCAATTGATTGGCAAACATTACCAAGCCTTGAAAAAGCAAACGCACAAGCTCCAGCAACAGTTAGAATTAACTTTACTGATGGCAGCTATCTTGATGTTCCAGTTGCTGTAAATGTAATTAAGGTTGATCAAGGTGTAGATAACAAGGATAATCATGATATTTACCGTGATATCACGCGTACTATTACTGTTGAAGGACAAGACGCACCAGTTGTTCAACATGTAATTTATAGTCGTGCTAAGATTACTAATTTGGCTAAGCCAGAAGGACAACAAGTAACTTATACTGCTTGGGTAGCTGGCAAAAACAATGAGGGTCAAGAAGTAACAAGCTTCCCACAATTTGAAGTGACTAAACCTGGCTACACTGCTACTGCAACTGGGGCAACGATTGAAAATATTAATGGCAAGCAATACGTTCCAGCTTCCGCAACTATTACTCCAGATTCACAAAATGAGACTGTTAATGTAACTTACACTGCTAATGAACATACTTTAGTGATTACTTACGTTGATTCTCAAACTGGTAAGCAAGTTGGTTCACATTACAATGTATCTGGTAAAACTGGTCAGGAAGTATCTGTTGATGTTGCTGGTAATGTTCCAACTAATTGGAAATTAGTGCCAAACCAGCGTGTTATAAGTTCATACACATTTGGTTCAGATGACCCAGCGCCTGTAACTTACAAGGTTGAACACAATACTGAAAATGTCCCTGTTGATAAGACTAATTCAGATACTTACCGTGAAGTAACTCAAACAATTTACGAAGTTCCAGCTGGTAAGACTGAAGCTGATAAGACAGTTGTAAGAACGATTACTGTTCCATTCCAACGCACAGGAATTAAAGACTTAGTAACTGGTGACATTACTTGGAATGCATGGCAAGGTCCAAAAGATTCTAAGTTAGTAAACGGTGTATCTACTTACGAAATTCCAGCTTACACTGTTGCTCAGGCTAAGGGTTATGACAGTTACGTAAATGGTAGCAAGTCAACTGAAATAGCAAGTACAGCTGTAAATGCAGACTCTGCTAATATTACTGATACCATTACTTATGTAAAAGAAGGCTCAACGCCAGTACCATACAACCCAGGTAAAGAGGGAGTTAACGACGACATGAACCGTTATGTAACACGGACAATTGTTGTTAATAACCCAGACGGTACTAAGGTAACCAAGAACCAAACCGTTCACTTCACAAATAAAGATAAAGACGGTAACAGTGGGTATCAAGACCCCGTAACTGGTGAGATTACTTATAACGCAGCATGGCATGTTGCTGGTGATTTAAATGCGTCAACAGGAACATGGGATGCCTATACTCCAGAAGTTATTAAGGGCTATGTTGCTAATCCGGCAAGTGTTGCAGAAAAGACTGTAAACGCAGAAACCCAAAATCAAACAGTAACAATTAATTACACAAAGAATACGCCAGCTGAAACTGATGCTGATAAGTACACGCCAGAAGGTCAAGATGTTCATACGATTGTTGGTAAAGTTCCAGCTGCTAAGGAAGGTATTAGTAATACTGGTGACTTGCCAGAAGGAACAACTTATACTTGGAAGACAACACCAGACGTAAGCAAGTCGGGGACAGTTACTGGAACGGTTATTGTAACGTACCCTGATCACTCAACTGATGAGGTTCCGGTTAATGTTATCGTTACTGACAATCAAACACCAGTACCATATAATCCGGGCAAAGATGGTGTTAACGATGAGATGAACCGGTATGTGACACGGACAATCATTGTTGACAACCTGGATGGCACGAAGACAACTACTAACCAAACTGTTCACTTCACAAATGAAGATAAAGACGGTAACAGTGGTTACAAAGATGTCGCAACTGGCAAGGTTATTTACAACACCGTATGGCATGTTGCTGGTGATTTGAATGCATCAACAGGAACTTGGAATGCCTTTACGCCAAAAGCTGTTAAGGGCTATGTTGCCACCCCGGCAAGTATTGCTGCTGAAACTGTAAATGCTAACACGCCAAACCAAACGGTAACTATCAGTTACCACAAGGATTCTGATGAGCCAATTAAGTGGAATGGTACAAATGACGACATGTATCGTGAAGTAACGCGGACAATCATTAGTCACATTCCGAATGCGGACCCACAAACCCAAATCCAAACCGTGAAGTTTACGCGTAAGGATAAGGAAGGTAATGCAGGCTACAAAGATCCCGCAACCAATAAGATTACTTGGAATGCTTGGCATGTAGTTGACGGTACTAATACAACAGGAACTTGGGCAGAATACAATGCTCCAGAAGTTAAGGGTTACACTGCTGATCCAGTAAGCGTTGCTCAAGCTACAGTAACTCCAGATACAAAGGATATTACTGTTGATATCAACTACACTCCTTCTGCAACTACACCAACAGATGCAGATAAATACATGCCGAAAGGTCAAGATATTACTGTAAAGCAGGGTGAAACTCCAGATCCATCAGATGGTATTAAGAATAAAGGAGACCTACCAGATGGTACTAAATACACTTGGAAGGATACTCCAGATACAACAATACCAGGTGATAAGCCAGCAGTTATTGTCGTAACTTATCCAGATGGTTCAAAGGATAAAGTACCTGTTACAATTCACGTAACTAACCCGACAATGCCAACAGATGCCGACAAGTATACGCCATCTTACCCCGAAGTTGTTACAACACCAGGTCAGACGACAAAGACTGATGTAACTTACAATGGTGACAAGCCTGCCGCTGGGGATGTTACCTACAAGATTGTTCCAGGTTCTAATGTTCCTGATTGGGTAACTGTTGATCCAGCAACTGGGACAATTACTGCAAAAGTACCAAGTGATGCTACTACCCAAGTGGTAACTGTTCCAGTAACGGTAACATACACTGATGGTTCTAGTGATGCTATAACTGCCACAATCGTTGTGGTAGCAACTAAGGATCATGTTACTAACCCAACTGGTCCAACAGATACAATCAAGGATCCAGAGAAGTTACCAAGTGGTACCAAGGTTGTTTGGACTCCAGGTGATCAACCAGATCCAAACAAGAAGGGTGACCAACCAACCAGTGTAACTATTACAGTGCCGGGACATGAGCCAATCAAGATCCCAACTTCTGTCGACTATAACAACCCTACTGATGCCGATAAGTACACTCCAGAAGGTAACCCAATTACGATTACAAAGGGTGATAAGGTTCCAGATCCAGCTGATGGTATTAAGAACAAGGGTGACTTGCCAGATGGCACCAAGTACACCTGGGACGTAACGCCAGATCCAGAGAAGGTTGGTACGCAGACAGTTGTAGTCAACGTTAACTACCCAGATGGTTCACAAGATAAGGTAACAACTACTGTTACGGTTACAGAACCAACTACTGATGCCGATAAATACACGCCGGAAGCTCAACCAATAACAACTCCAGAAGGTAAGGTTCCGGATGCTGCAGAAGGTATCAAGAACAAGAGTGACTTGCCGGATGGTACCAAGTACACCTGGAATGATCCTGATAAGGTCGCCCAAGACGTAAAGACACCTGGTACGCATGATGAGACAATTACAATTAATTATCCAGACGGCTCGAAAGATACCGTTACGGTTGCCGTCCATGTTCCAGCTCCAGAAGGTCAAGAAATTACGACTGACCAAGGTAAACTCCCTAACCCTGCCGATGCAATTAAGAACAAGGACCAAATGCCAGACGGTACTACCTACACTTGGCAACAAAAGCCAGATGTTTCAACACCGGGTGATCATACTGGTGTTGTTGCGGTTCACTTCCCAGATGGAACGAGCTATGAAATAACGGTTACTGTTCATGTTAATGCCACAACCCCTGATAATAGTAAAACTAATAATGGCGGAAACACGAACACCGGAACTGGTAAACAGATTACTAATGCTGGAAGCAAGACTAACACTACAATTAGTAATAACGTTTCAGCAACCGAAAATGTAAATAGTAATTTGCAAAATGTAGCAGCCAACACTAATGAGCAAACTACTAAGAAAGCATTGCCACAAACTGGTAATGATACTAATAAGACCGCTTCCCTAGTTGGACTAGGCTTAGCTTCGATCGCAAGCATGTTTGGATTTAGTGGTACTTTACGAAGACGGAATACTGGTAAGTAATTAGCGCCTTATTCCCCCTTAGCTGTTAATTAACTTAGCAGAAAATTCGTTTTAGTAAATGCTACTATTTCAAACGTGTATTGGAGAAGTGAATAATACACGCAAATGAGACTCAAAGCTTGAGAGAATCAAGTTTTGGGTCTCTATTGTTTTAAATTAAGGTGTGTTGAAATATGAAGAGTTGATCATATGTGGATTTAAAATAAACGATGTATTTAGCTTATTATAACGTTGTTTATAATAGCTACTTACTACTTATCACTTGAAAAAATCGTAATAGATGATATTACTAAAATTGTTAATTAAGATTAGGGGATTTTTTAACTTTTATTGATTAATAACTATTACAGGGGGAATTAAATATGTTATCGCAGAATAACTGGCAAGAACAGTTGCGTAAACAGGCGCCTAGGAAACAGCGCTTTGCAATCAAGAAGCTAACAGTAGGGGTTGCTTCAGTTTTGATTGGTTTTACATTTATGGGGGTTAGTGCATCTGCGGATAGTATGTCGACAACAACGCCGACTTCAGAAACTACATCAACGGAAAATAACAGTACTAATAATGACCAAAAAACAGCTAAGCAGGTGGTGTTGCAATCTAATACTACAGATACTCAGAAGCCTGTAGAACAGACTAATGCAGTTAATTTGAATAATGATCAATCACAAGATAAGAATGAAGATAAGGGAGCGGCAACACAAACATTCGATTTAGCAGCTAATCAATCAAAAACAGCCGCAAATCAACAGGCAACACCGGTTAACACTCTTAACCAACAACTTTATTCAGTCAAAGATGGTGTGGCTGATGTTGCAACTTTCGCCGACTTTACTAAGGCATTGTGTGATAAAAATGTTAAAACTATTAACATGACTGCTGATATCACTGCTTCTGATGATCAAAGTGCATTGGTATCGGGTGGTACTGGACTAGTCGGCGCTAACATGCTTAGTCCATATGAATTAACTCCAGATAAGGTAGATGTTCCCTTAATTTCACCATCGCCATATGTAGGGATTGCGCATGATGTAACAATTCAAGGTAATAATCACACTCTTGATATGAATAAATGGACTATTACTTTGGTTAACCAAAACTATGATGCCGATCATGCCTGGAATATTACTTTTAAGGACATGATCCTTAAAAGTCAGGCTCAAAATCAATCATATGGTCCAATTTACTTTATGAAGCCACTAACAGGAATGACTAGTGGTATCCAAAGAAAAGTTATTTCCGATGACGATTTGAATCGTTCTAGTTTGAACTTTGATAACGTCACCGCTGTTTTTGATGGTACTAGTCTTGGCGCAAGTAATGTTAAGACAACTTTTTCTGGTAAAAACAGAATCAATACCACTAATGTTGATAAAGCTGTAACTGCGAAAAGCATTAATGTGGCTAATGGAATTACATCTATTAATGCTAATAGTGCTCAAACAGCCATTGATACTGTAGGAAGCGTAACTGTTAGTCAAAATGCTAGTTTGAATATTCAAGGCGGCGATGGTAGCGAACTTTCTAATACTAAGATTTATCCATCTGCAGGTATTACTACCAGCCAAGATACTGGTAATGTTAAATTAGCTGACGGTGCAAGTTTAACTATTCGCGCTAAAGATAGCGGAATCACTACTGCTAGTGTGACTACAGGCAATCAAGCAAAGCTAAACGTTATTGGAACGGTTGTTGGTGTTAAAACTAAAGGCTTTGTTCAATTAGGCGATAATTCAACGACTAATATTAATGCGCTTGGTAATGATATTAATACCAGTACCTTAGTCACAGGTAAAGGTTCAACCTTAAACTTACTTAATGAAACTAATACTGCTATGGGTAATACAGGTAATAACGCAGTAACTTTTGTTAATAGCGTTAATATTGGTCAAGGCTCAACAGTAAATGTAAATACTGGGGATGCACAGCCGCCAGAAGATGCTAATACTAAAGATGTCCGTGGCTTTTACAGTGATTATCATGGTAAGTCCTATATTAATATTGGTGAAAACGCCAAGGTTAATATGAAGATGGGCTCTGGTCACTCACAAGCAATGATGGCAAGCAATCTTGACATTAAAGACGGTGCCAAAGTTGATATTTCAACAATGCAAGATAACAATAACGAGCTACGTTATAAATGGTCTGCTATCCAAAATGCAACAACTACTTATCCTGATTATGATCACTATGCACCAATTACTTTAGCCTATTATTCTGAAGGTACTTTGCACATTGCTAAAGATGCCAGTTTAAAGATGGTTCGTGGCAAGTGTAGTGGTATGGTGCCAATGATTGCTTTTGGTAATGCGACAAGTGGTGGTGATTTCTTCTTCTTGGGTAGCCGTAACTATACTTTAACTGTTGATGCTGGTGGTAGTCTTGATTTACAAGATGGTGAAAACAGTAAAGGTATTCAGGGCTATGAATGGGGTGAAACCGATAATTTAGGTCCTGTTGACAAAATCTTTGTTCCAGGGATGATCACCATGTTTGGAGCAAGTTCAACGGATAAGATTACGTTTGGTAGTGTAAATGAAGATAACACCATGAGTGCAGCCAAGTATATTAATTTGCAACGTACAGGTCGGCAACGTGGTAACTTAATTAAGCTTGAAGGTAAAGCACAACCAGGCGGCTTATTAACTAGTGCTAATATTCAGAACTTAACGAGAGTTTTGGGTACAGCACCTGTTGCACAATGGAATGATGCCAACATTGGCAATGAACCTTCGCATGTATGGGTAACAGCCCAGATTGAAAGTCAAAACGGGGGTGGAGATACTGCAAGTAACTATGTTCCAATAAATGCGGAAGGTGTTACTGCTGATGGTTTCGTTAAAAACGGTGCGATTTTGGGCTTGAGCTTTGGTAACTCGAGTGGTTTAGTTCAAATCCCTAATTACAAGACAAACGACCTTTCAATTTATAATAATGGTCAAATTACTGGTCCTTACACTGACGATTTGAATGACTTCTTAGCTAACTTTAACTGGTGGAAGTCTCGTCGAATTGCTCTCGGGACTGCTTTGTATAACAATGATAGTCTTATTAAATTAAACGATGCTGATAAATATGAACCCGTTGTAAATACGCTTAAGAAGACAGAGGGCGATATTTTAACTAATTCTGCCTTTGATAACCATCAAGTTGTATCTAGCCTAACCGATCCGCAATACAATGTTATTTCAACAGGTCTAGACAGTATTATTAAGGACCAATTCTGGGGAGTTGATTGGACTAAGACTCAATTCAAGAATATTTTGAAAGATGGGCTTCCTGATGCAGATAAAGTAGCGGCCTTAAACAATAATGATGGTAAAACAAATGAGCAAATTTTTAATGACCAGACAGAATATAAGGCTTACCAACAATTTTTGAAGAACATTTATTATCCTGATGGTCAAACTAGAACAACTTATGATAAAGCTGCCTTTGATAAGCCGTTAGCTGCAGGCAATCATAGTGTAACCGCCACTGTGGTTTACCAAGACGGCACTGCGGATACGATTGCTGTTCCAATTGAAGTGGCTAAGAGATTACAAAAAGATGATTATCTTCCAAATTATGCTCCAACTGAGATTAAGCAAGGGCAAACTGCCACAGTTGCTGCACCTAAATTTGAACAAAAGCAAATTACGGCTGACGGCACGGTAACTTACACCGATATTACAGCGCCAACTGGTGTAACCTATGCAGCAGGATCAGATATTCCAGGATTTGCTACAGTAAATAGCGATGGCTCAATTTCTCTTAAACCTACTGCTGGTACTGCTACTGGTATTTATAATATCCCTGTAACTGTCACTTATGCCGATAAATCAACATCTACAGTTAATGCTTTAGTTAATGTAACTGATGGTAACTCCAGCATTATCTGGGGCAAGAAGAATCCAGACGGCACAGTTAATGGTGCGGTTGTTGTTAAGAGTAATCCACTTATTTTGCACAAGACTGATGTGGATTCAGTATCAACTACTGTAGACAATCTAGATGCTAAGAGTGCTATTAGTGAAATTGATGTTTATACTACTGATAAAAATGATGCTACTAAACTAGTGAATACTGCATATCGTTATCAAAAAGGCGACTTCAAAGATGCTGGTGGCAATTCAATTGGCAGCATTTCTGTAAGTTACGATGATTCAGCACATAACCTGAACACTAGTCAGGGAGATTCTGCTACTTTACCAGTTAATGTAACTTTCAATAATGGTTCTGTTCCAGCAACGGACAATATTGTCGATAACGGTGCAAAAACTAGTTTCAATCAATCTGTAACCTTAGTAGGTGCTAGTCCTATTACGCCAGTTAAGACAATTTCCATCCCAGTTGGCTATGATATGACGAAAGATCCAGAGGGCTACTTTACTTCAGATAATTTGAAGGCAATGGTGGATCACTCTGATTTAGACAAACTTGCTGACAATATGGCAGTAAAGAGCTATTCAATTGATCCTGCAAAGTTTGATACTAATAAAGCCGGAGATGCCCGAGATTTCACTATTCGTATTACTTTCAACGATGGCCATGCTGGAACTAATTCATACTTAGACGTTACTATTCCTAAGGGCGTTCAAGTAACCACGGGTGAAATGGCTGAATATAACCCATCGTATTCTTCGGTAACTGATACTAAGCAACAAGCAGTCACGCTTACTCCAAGCTTTACTGGTGATAAGCCAACTGATGGCGTAACTTATGCAATTGACCAAACGAGTGAATCTAACTTGCCCGCTGCTATGAAGCAATATATACATGTTGATCCAAATAGTGGAAGTATTACTGTCGACCACCAAGCCATGGCAGATACCGCTAGTTATGAAATTCCAGTCATTGTAACTTACCATGATGGTACGAAAGATAATGTAATTGCAAAAGTCTACGAAGTTAAGAGCACGGGAACAGTAACTGATCCGCTTTCTGCCAAAGAAGGAATTAGTCATTTTGAGAAGTTACCAGTTGGTACAAAAGTTACTTGGGATAAGAAACCTGATCCTCATACTGCTTCAGAAAAGATTAATGCAATCGTCACTATTCCTGGTCAAGATCCAGTTAAAGTTCCAGTAACAGTTACAAGCAGTTTAGCGCTTGATCCGAACAATAAGACAGTAGTCTACGGTCAAGATGCTGTTACAACAATTAACTTTGATACACCAAATTATCACAAGACCAGTGACGATAATACTCCTGATGCACCAGTAGTTAAGAGCATTGATATCAAGACTGATAAAGGCACTATTACGTATACCTTATCTAGTGATGGTAAAACTTATAGTGACGGGAATGGTCATAGCTTTAATGCTAGTGAAATTAAGACTTCTTGGGTTGACAGATATAATGTAAATACTAATAGTTCTAACTTTAATACAGATGGTACTAAGACTACTTTGGCTCCAACTAAGGATAGCCAGACTAGCGATGAATGGGATGCCAATAAGAATTCTAAGTATTGTGTTCACATCACTGCTACTGGTGATGCTGCACAGGCAATGGACTTGCCAGATTCTGATGCTGGCTGGGCTAATGTATATGCCAACTTCTATGGTGCAAGTGCTGCTAAAGCTAGCGCTGCCAATAATAATTTAACAGCAGTTCAAAATGGTACATTAGCTGATCCAGAAAATTATGTTGATACAACTGATTTGACCCCTGCTCATAATGTAGAAGTTGAGGATATTACTTGGAACACAAAGCCTGACTTATCTAAGGCAGGGCAGATTACTGTCAACGCTGATATTAACTTTACAGATGGTACTAAATTAACTATTCCAGTTACGATTACGGTTGCTGAATCACAAGCTAATAAGTTTGCTAGTGCTAACAAGGATAATGCCCTAGTTCAGACTATTTCTAAAGGTAAGGGCTATGTATTTAAGGATACTGATGCTAGTCAAGGCATTAAGGAAGATCCTAATAATACTTATCACGTTGTTTGGACTGATAAGGACAACTTAAAGGCTCCAAGATTCAATGATGTAACTAAGATTGATACTTCTAAGAAGTCACCTGCAACATCATATGACGCAACGATTTACTTCGAAGATGGTACTAAGCTTGGTGTTAAGATTCCAGTTGTAATCACTGATGAGGCTACTGATAATCAAAGCAATATTTCAGCTAAGACTTATCAAGTAGACAAAGGTGGAAAAGTTAATGCTAGCGATGTAATTACTCCAAATAATAATATTCCTGAAGGAACTACGTATAATTGGGGCGACAAGACACCTGATACTTCTAAAGTAGGTACGCAGGACATAACTGTAAAGATAACCTATCCAGATGGCACGACAAGTTCAATAGATAGTAAGGTAACTATCGAAGCAACTCCAGAAGTTGGTACAGTTACTTTGCATCAAGGTGTAACTCCAACTGCTGAAGATGCTACATCAGCAATTACTAACTTAGATCCAGATGGTGTTGACGGAATGCCAAAGAGCGTAGCTTGGAAGACCACTCCAGCAGTTGCTAATGCAGGCAAGACAACTGCTACAGTAGCAGTAACTTATAATGACGGTTACACTAAGGATATTACTGTTCCAGTCAATGTTTTAAAGACAACTAAGGGCAGTGACATAACCACGCCAAGCGATGCTACTCACGATATTTACCGTGAAATTACGCGGACAATCACTGTTGATGATCAAACTCCAATAGTTCAAAAAGTAGTCTTCACGCGTGATAAGTACACTGATTCAACTGATGCTACAGCTAAACCAACTTACTCTGAGTGGGTTGCAAAAGATAATAAAGATACATTTGCTGAAACTGGTAAAGTAACTAAAGATGGTTACACTCCAGCTGCTGTTGATAATAACAATAAGCCTGTAACTTTGACTGACAAGGGTACAATTGCCAGTCAAAAAGTTACTGCTGATAGTTCAGACATCAAGATTACCGTAACTAACACGGCCAATGATCAAACTGTAACTGTTAAGTTTATCAATGCAAAAGATGGTTCTACTATTTCGGTTGATAAGCCTAAGACCTTACCAGGTAAGACTGATAGCACTGTAGCAATTTCTGCAAAAGACATTACTATTCCAACTGGCTACAAGCTTGATAAGAATTTTGGCTTACCAGAAAGTTATAAGTTCACGGCAGCTAAAGATCAAACTATTACTGTTAAACTGGACCACTTAACAGCACTTGATCCAAGTAAAGTTGATCAAACAGATCCTAAGAATGCTGATATGTTTGAAACGATCACGCGGACAATTAACTATACTGACCCAACTACTTCAGAAAAGCATTCTGACAAACAAGCTGTTAAGTTCCAACGCACCAAGACTGTTAACGATGCCGATTCTTCTGATGTGATTTACGGCAACTGGACTCCAGTAGATAGCAGTAAGACTGCATGGGATGAATATGATGTTCCTACGTTTGCGGACTATGCAGTTTTAGCTCAAGATGATGCAGGACATAATGTTGCTATTACGAACGGTAAGATTGCTGGTCAAAGCCTTGAACCAGGTAATGACGGTAAGGCTAAGACTACTGATCAAACAATCAATTTGACTTACACGATGCAGGAATCAGGTGAGTTTAAGAAAGCTAATAAAGATAATGCTTTAATTAAGCAACTTAGCTGGGGTAAAGGGACTAAACATGATGCTTCTGAGGCTATTGATGGTGTAATTACTAAGCAGGATCAAACTGACTATCACGTAAAGGGTGCTACGTTTAATACTGTTCCTTCGACTGATGAAGTTCATGGCGCTAAAAACGTTGAAGTTACTATCACCTTTGACGATGGTTCAGCTGCAACCGTTCAAATTCCTGTCGTAATCACTGATAATGCTGGTGATGATACAACAATCACAAGTAAGCCGGTCTTTATTCCAGTCGATGCAGGACAAAAGCCTAGTTTGCCAGATCCGAAGACTGGTGTAGATGATCCAGCTGCCCCAACAGGAACAAAGTATGAATGGAAAGATACGCCAGCCGTTCCAGAGCCGGGTGAAAAGGCAACGTCAGCTACAATTGTGGTTACGTATCCAGATGGGACGCAGAAAGAGATTCCGACTACTCTTACTAGTGATTACAAGCCAGTAGTTGCAGCTATTACGACGCCTAAAGATGTTGCTCCTGATGTTGTAAAAGGTATTGCTAACTTAAATAAGGGTAAAGGCTACCCAACTAGCGTAACCTGGAAAACAACTCCTGATGTAACCAAGACTGGTTCAACAAAGGGCGTTGCAACTGTAAGTTATGACAATGGCTATACAGTTGATGTTGAAATCCCAATTAGTGTGGCAAAAAATGATAGTGAAAGTTACGATCCAAAACCAACTATTAAACCAGTCCCAGTGCCGCAAGATAATAAAGACGTCAAACCAAGTGCAGTTGTCGATCCCGAGACTTTGCCAACTGGTCCAGATGATAAACCAACAATTACTTGGACCGATCCAACTAAGAAGCCGGACCTAACAACACCTGGTACTCAACCAGCTGATGTTGATGTTAAATATCCAGATGGTACGGTTGATCATGTTGAGGGTCATGTAACAATTGAAGCTGCTCCAGAAATCGGTTCAATTTTAACTGATCAAGGTGTCGTTCCAGATTTGACTAAGCCAGAAAATGCTAAGCAAGTTGTAAAGAACCTAAATAACTGTACGGATAAACCAGTTGACGGTTATCCAAGTAGTGTTGCTTGGACAATTACCCCAGATGTATCAAAGGCTGGATTAGCAACAGGTCGGATCACGATTACTTATCCAGACGGTTATAAGATAACTAAGGACATTTCGATTAACGTTACCGATGCAACTGCTGGTACTGATGCAGATAAATTCACAAAAGATAACGGGGAAAAGAACATCTTCGTTCATCAATTAGTTTGGGGTAAAAATACCAGTCACCAAGCAAATGAAGCTATCGATGCAATCAATAGTGATGTGAAGGATAAATACCATGTCACCAGTGCGGTATTTACTACGGATCCTTCAACGGATAAAGTTCACGATGTTCAAAACTTTGAAGCTGTTGTAAGCTTTGAAGATGGTACTAAGGCTACAGTTCAAATCCCAGTAGCAATTACTGATGATGCTGGTAGCGATGCAGCGATCAAGTCTAAGCCAGTTGTAATTTCGGTTAAGCCAGGTCAAAAGCCTGCTTTGCCAGACCCAAAGACTGGTGTAGACGACCCAGCTGCTCCAACGGGAACGAAGTATGAATGGAAAGATACGCCGGCTGTTCCCAAACCAGGTGAGACTCCTGCAAATCCAGTAGTAGTTGTTAAGTATCCAGATGGAACGCAGAAAGAGATTCCAACAACTATTAGCAGTGTTTACACGCCTCAAATAATTGCAATTACTACGCCAAGGAATATAGTCCCTGAAGCTGCAAAGGGTATTGCTAACTTAAATAAGGGTAAAGGCTATCCAACTAGTGTAACTTGGAAGACCGTTCCTGACGTTTCTAAGCTTGGTTCAACGGAAGCAACAGCAATTGTAGAATACGGCAATGGAAATCAGATTAAGGTTCAACTTCCTTTGACAGTTATCAAAGGCGATAGTGAAACTTACAGTCCGCAACCAACTGCTAAGCCGGTTCCCGTTCCGCAAAACAGCAACGACATCGCCCCAAGCTCAGTTATTGATCCCAAGACCTTGCCGACCAATCCAAAAGACAAGCCAACAATTACTTGGACTGATTCGACTGTAAAACCAGATCTAACTAAGCCTGGCACTCAACCGGCTGACGTTGATATCAAGTATCCAGATGGTACGGTTGATCATGTTAAGGGTCATGTAACAATTGAAGCTGCTCCAGTGATTGGCACGGTTTCAACTAAGTCTGGTATTGTGCCAGATTTGACTAAGCCAGAAAATGCTAAGCGGGTTGTGAAGAACCTAAACAATGGAATGGATAAACCGGTTGACGGTTACCCAAGCAGTATAACTTGGGATAAAGAACCAGACCTATCAAAGCCTGGAGTAGCAACAGGTAGGATTACGATTGCTTACCCAGATGGTTATAAGATAACTAAAGATGTTTCAATTAACGTTACTGGAACATCAACGCCAAGTTCGAGTGCAGAACCAGGTAGCAGTAGCACTGCAACTTCAAGTTCAAGTGCAGAACCGGGTAGCAGTAGCACCGCAACTTCAGGTTCAAGTGCAGAACCAGGTAGCAGTAGCACATCAACCCCAGGTTCTGGTACCACCGCCCAACCTGGAAATACGCCACAAACAGATGCCCAAACATATCCTGCTGCGCCAAAGTTAGATGCTCATACTGTCGTTGATAAGACGCCAGAACCATCGACAATGATTGCAGGTGAATTACCACAAGGCACGACTGTCGATTGGGTTAAAAAGCCTGATACAACTAAGGCAGGAAAGACGAGTGGCGAAATAAAGGTTACTTATCCGGATGGCTCATCGTTGACAATAACAGTACCGTTGACTGTAGATAAGCCACAGCAACAAGACGCTGATAAGTATAAGCCGGTAATTGTTCCGGTTGATACCAAAGCGGGTCAGGTACCATCCCCATCAACAGCGGTTAAAAATCAGGAAACATTGCCAGCCGGTACGAAGGTTGCATGGTTAAACGAACCGTCAATTCCTGAAACAACAGGAAAGAGTATTATCGGCAAACTTGTAATTACTTATCCAGATAGTAGTCAGATCATTAAACAAGTAGTTATTACTACTACTCGCAATGGCGGAAGTGATGCAGAAAATTATCAGCCAATGGTTAAAACACCGTTGATAGTAACGATTAATCACCTTCCACAGGCTAGTGAAGTTATTACAAATATTGATCAGCTTCCAACTGGACCAAATGGTGAGCTATCTAAAGTTACGTGGACCAGTGTACCGACTATTTCTGAAAAAGCTGGTGCAAAGACAAGTGGACAAATTACCGTTACTTACCCAGATGGCACTTCTGATCAGGTTGAAGTAATTCTTGAAACATCTCCTACCGTTGCAAAACAGACTGATGCTGATAAATTTGTACCGCAACGATTAGCAAATGCGACTGTTCAAATGGGGCAAACCATTGATCCAGCAGAATTGATTAGCAATGCGCAAGACTTACCGGCAGGGACGATGATTACTTGGGCTAACAGAAATAAAGTTAATACCGACTTTTCTGTGGCGGGTACTTATACTGAAACAATAACGATTAAGTATCCAGATGGTTCAATTAGTAATGTCGACGTTCTAATTACGGTTCATAATAATGCTGCAGCTACTCAGAATGTTGATCGTGATGAGGCACCTGAAAAGCTAATTAATAACAGTAACAATATTGTTATTGAGGCCAATAAGGGCCATCATCAACTTACTCAGCACTTAGTAACGGTAACGAAAACTAGTGTTAAGGGTCAAAAGCCAATCAGTAATAACGGTCAATCATCAAAGAAGCTACCGCAAACTGGTAATTCTAATGATAAGCTAAGTGCATTAGCTGGTCTAAGTCTTGCTACAATTACAGGGCTTTTAGGATTGTTAAGACGGAATAAGAAACAAAACTAGAATTAAATAAAGAGAGTGTAGATGTATGTCAAAATGACAAGTATTTACACTCCCTTTTTATTTATCGATCTTTATGTAAAACGGTATACTAATAACTGATGAATATCGAATTGCTTGTTTAGTAGTTGAAAATACTGATGTATAAGCAATTGATGGTTATCAGATATATCAAATATGATGAGAATATCATATTTATATAAAAAATAATATAGTAAGAATGCTATTATATCAACGGCTATAAATTTATAACATTATTAACGAATTTTATTTTTAAAACGGATGGGCGTATTCTGGAATTGTAACTGAAATGACTCATTGTTTCTGTGATCTAGGGGGATGAACTAGAATGTTATCAAAGAATAACCAAAAAGAACAATTCTATAAGCAAGAGCCGAAAAAACAGCGGTTTGCGATTAAAAAACTGACTGTCGGCGTTGCGTCTGTTTTGATTGGCTTTACTTTTATGGGAATTAGTAATTCAGCTAATGCGGATCAGGTAAATCCCGATTCAGGCGCGGGTGACGGAACAACTTCAGAAACCCCGCAATCGGCTACTGCAATTAATTCTGGCAGTGCGGTTTTATCTACTGCTGCAAGTGCTGCTCCAGCCAGTGCGAGTGCCTCTTCTGCTAGTCAAGCTGGGCCACAAACACCTGTTGCTGATGCCTATGAAAAGATTGTTGCTGCCAATGCTGCTAAGGCTGTTTCTCAAAATTCGCCTGCTAACGTTAGCCAGTCTAGTGCTGCGTTACAAGCGGCTCAATTATATGGCGCAAGCTTTGCACAAACGCCAGCAACAACACAAGTCACGGGACAGACAGAAAGCGTTGCTAATTATTCAGACTTCTTAAATGCTTTGGGTGACCATTCTGTTAGCACAATCACTTTGACTGGTGATATCGATGGCAGTACTGCTTCAGGCAATTACGATACGATTAATACAGAAGGTACTGCGCGGTCTGTAACAATTGATGGTCAGGGTAAGTACGGCTTTAAACTCGGTGGACGGTATATTTACCTAACCACTAATACGGAAAAGAATACATCGACACCTTGGAATATTACTTTTGCTAACTTAACCCATATTCAAGCGCAAAATAATAACTATGGGTTGCTCTGTGTATATACAAATGACCCTAGTAAGAGTTCCATTAACTTCCATAATGTTAACGTTGATGCTGACACTACTGCTCTTACTGGAACAAATGGCAGCTATGGCGCTACGAATGTTACTTTCTCTGGAAACAACACAATTAACGGTACTTTGACTGGTTCCAATGCTTTGGTTGCAGCTGACAATTTAGTGGTTGCCGATGGGACAACTACTGTAACGCCAACCGCTAATAATGCCACTCAAGCCACTAGTTTTAGTGTTGCTGGTAATGCAGTTGTTAATTCTGGTGCAACATTAAATGTTAATAGTACGGCATCAAATGTTGCGGGAATTACCTTTACGGGTAGTGCAGGTAATCAAACCATTGATAATGCCAGTGCGGGTGTATTAGATTTACAACCGACTGCTACTGTTTCAATGAATTTAGGTGCCGGTAAGTCGATGGCAGTAATGAATGCTAGTGATATTAACCTGCAGTCAAGTTCAAAGCTGATGGTTAACACTAAGATGGATACGACTGGTTTCCGGGCATTGGCACCGATTGAGTTGGATTCAAACGGTGCTGTCGCTAACAGTACTTTCCAGATTGGCGAGAATGCTACACTTTCGGTTGTTCGTGAAGGAGTAGCTAATTCTGATTCACCACTAGTTTCAATGGGACCAAATGATGGAAACGGTCAAAGTTACTTGTTTGAAGTTAACGGTGGTAGTGTTAACTTGCAAGACTCAGCTAATTCTGATCGTTGGCCAAGTACTGCAACAGGAACTAATTATAAAATTGGCTGGCCTGGTATTCTGACCATGTGGGGAACAAGTAGCTATGATAGTATTCGGTTTAATAATGCTAAATTAGTTAATATTGAGCGGACGAACGCAACAGAGCGTGGTAGTTACCTAATTCATATGGATAGTGCCGGTTCACGAGAGAGTAACCTTCAAATTAATTCGGCAGACTCTAAATATGTTACTCCATTAACAATGATTACTGCTGGCTCAAAGACGCCTACTACCTGGAACATTAAGTATCTCAGCACTGCCAGTCAAGGTGGAGACTGGGCATATAGTTTCCAAAAACTCACTAACAATAATAAGGACTATTATTTCTATGGTTCAGAATATATGACTAGCTCACAAAGTAATCCTGACCGTGGGAACAATGAAGTAATCCTTGCTGCCAACCCAAATGAAAAGGGTTCAGTTTCATTTAATAATGGTCAGGTAATTGGCGGAGAAGCTTCACAGTCACTAAACAACTTTATCAATCACTTTAGTTGGTGGAATGGATCAGGCGTGAAGTTTGGTTCAGACTTGCAATTAGAGAACCAATACAATGCCTCATACTCGCATGTCGATGTTCAACAAGGACAAACTGTAACAGTTACGCCATCATTTACCGATAAAAATGGTAAAAATGCTACGATGCCAACTGGTACACAATTCACTGCTGGTGACAACATGCCAACATGGGCAACGGTTAACCCAACCACTGGAGAAGTTACCTTAAAGCCAGGAACTGATGTTAAGATTGGGGCTTACAACCTTCCCGTTAAGGTAACCTATTCTGACACGACTTCACAAACTGTTAATGTTCCAGTTGTTGTTACTAATGCCGATCAGAATGTAACCTGGGGACAAAACGGCGCCGTTGTAGTAACGGTTAATCCCGATATTGCAGCGCACGAAACAACTGCTAATTCTCAAGTCTTACTTGCCCCAGATGCAGTTAGTTCTGTTCAGGGCTACAAGCTAAATAATGGCCAGCTTTCAACAACCCCAACTAATATCACTGTTGTCCCAGCGGATGTTAGCTGGACAACTGTACCAAGTACGAATGTTGACAATGCCACAGTTGCAGGTAAGCAAATTGAAGATAACTCTGTAAAGATCAACTTCGCTAATAACGATACGGTTAAGGATATTCTTGGCGATAAAACTTCTGTAACCTCTAGCAAGTTCACCATTGACGCAAAGGGTGCCGGTGCTAAAGATGTTAAGACGCCGGTTAATGTTCAACTGGGAACTGATTTAACTGGTGAACAATTTAGTCAATTAGTTGATAGTAACATTCCTTCAAAGAGCATTGCTTCGACTGCTTGGGAAACCAAACCAGTAAAGGGTCAAGATGCAATGATTAAGATTACCTTTACTGATGACGATGCAAACGGTCAACCGACGTATTTGAACGTTACAATCCCAGCAAAGAACTTAAACGTAATTGGTGATAACGATAATTATGAGCCAACAACTCAGCCGATTACAACGCCAGAAGGAACTGTTCCTGAAGCCCCAACGGCAATTACAAATAAGAATACCGATAATGTTCCAGCTGGACAGACAAAACTTCCTGAAGGGACCCAAATTACATGGACCAACCCCGACCAGGTAAAGAAAGATGTTGAAGTTCCTGGTACCCATGATGAGACGATTACGGTAACTTATCCTGATGGAACCAAGGACACAGTAACGACTACTGTAACCGTTAATGCAGCACCGGCCGTTCAGCCGATCACTGTTGACTTAAACGGCACACCTGACCCAGCCAAGGGTATTACTAATCTCAATCAGGGTGACGGTTACCCAACAAGCGTTATCTGGAATCAAACACCTGACACAACTACCCCTGGCGTATACAACCCAACCGCTACAGTCAGCTATAAGACTGGCAATTCGGTTCAAGTGACGATTCCAGTGATCGTTATTAACCCCGCAAACCAGAATGTTGTTGCTAATGAGAAGGGTGCGGTAATTGTAACGACTAACCCTGTCGAAACGCACAAGACGAATACTGCTAATGAGGCTGATGCTCAACAAGCGGTTAAGAATATTGCGGTTTATACCTATGATAATGATGGCAAGCTAGTTCAAAATACTGACGCCTCAACTACAAATACCGCGGCATGGACCAATAAGGACTTTACAACTGCTATCGGCAAGAATGGTTCAACGGCAACTGTTAAGGACCAAGCAGAAAACGTCACAGTAAGCTTTGCTAATGGTAGTGATGCAGCGAAGATCACAAGTACAATTGAAGCACCAACAACTGTTACCTTGAATGGGGCAACTGCGATTGAAGGTGTCACCGCTACTCATGGTCTTGAAAATACTTTGCCACAGCCGTCATCATTAGTTAACGTTAGTGATTTGACAGAAGCTAACAATTCTGCTGTTAAGAATGTTAGCTGGGGTGATGGTATACCATCAGTTGACAAATTAGGCACGGTTGATACTAGTGTTACGATCAGCTTTACAGACGGCTCATCGTTGAGTGTTCCTGTTTCGTTCAACGTTGTAAATAATGATGCTGATAAGGCTGATCCGCAATCAAAGAATATTTCAACTGACGAAGGCGTGGTTCCCGAAGCGCCAACAGCAATTACAAATAAGGATGACTTGCCACAGGGAACTGTAATTACGTGGACAAACCCAGATCAGGTAACTGATGATGTCAAAACTCCTGGTACTCATACAGAATCGATTACGGTCACTTACCCAGATGGAACTAAAGACACGGTAACGACTGATGTGACAGTTAACCAGGCACCACAGACACAGTCGATTTCAACAGGTGTCGGCGATGAACCTGATGCTACTGAAACAATTACCAACCTTCGCAACAATGTACCAGGCTACCCAACGAGTGCAACGTGGAAGACGGCACCAGATACTAAGACACCTGGTGATAAGACCGGGGTAGTTACGGTTACTTACCCAGACGGGACGACTAAGGATGTTACGGTTAATGTCACAGTTGATGAAGCACCACAAGTCAAGGAAATTTCAACCAAGGTCGGCAGCACACCGGTAGCTACAGATACGATTGCTAACCTCCGCAATAATGTACCGGGCTATCCAACAAGTGCAACGTGGAAGACTGCTCCTGATACTTCTAAAGTAGGAACAACGACTGGTGAAGTCACGGTTACCTACCCAGACGGGACGACTAAGGATGTTACAGTTAAGGTCACGGTAACTGATTATGCAAATCAATATCCAGTCAACTATGGCAATCTAAATGTCGAACGGCCAACAACTGCTCAAAGTGCTACCAGCAGCATTGATCCGACGACGGCGAAGGATATGCCAACGGGCGCAATTACTGGTTACCAAGAAAGGACGTTTACTGCCCCAACTGGCGTAAGTGTCACTGTTGATCCGGTAACTGGAAAGGTCACGGCAACTGTTAACCAAGATGCTGATTTAGGTTCAATTGAAGTACCGGTTGAAGTTACTTATCGTGATGGCACAACAGCAACGGTCAATGTACCGGTAAGTATCACTGGTAGTAAGGTTAATCCGGGAGACGTTGTTTACTATGGTAATCAAACAATGACAGTCTTCTCTGATAACCTGACTAACGTTCACAAGACAACTGGCGACAGCACACCGGCCGCAGCTGCAAGTCAATTTGAAACAATTACGTTCTATACTGATTGGGATAAGGATGGTAATAAAGTTTCCGATTACAAGACCAAGGTAGTTTACAAGCTAAATGCCGATGGGACTAAGTATGTCAACGCTAATGACGCTAGTGACAGTTTTGATGCTAATGTTGTTAACTATGCATGGCAAAACGGCTTTGCACCAAACACTAATACAACGAGTTTTGCTAACGGTGCTGCTGATACGCTTTATAAGCTTGCTAACGGTGAAGTTAACCCTGCGGAACAGACACCGGCAGGACAACCATTGGGCGGTAATTCAAAGTACCGGTACAACATTAGTATCAGCGATCGGGCTGTTTTGAATAAGCTTGGTTTGAGCATGAAGGGTTACCATAGTTGGGCTAATGTTTACTACAACTTCTATGGTGCAACTGGTAAGACTGATGTTCCGGTAAACTATGATAGCGAAGTACCAACTGATTCAGCTGCTTTGGAAGACTACCTTGCAAGCAACGGTATTTCTGGTCAGACCTTTACTAATGGTAATGTAACTGGAATTAAGTGGGCTTCGATGCCGGGAGCTAATGGCAAATTTAATGCCACAAATATGAATGGGACGATTGAATTTACGTTTGATAACGGAACTAAGCTTGATGTTCCAGTAAGCTTCAAGACCGGTTCATATGTTCCGACATCTGACAGTAAGGTTAATGATGACACTAACCTCTACGTAACGCGGACAATTGAATTTAATGTTCCAGCTGGACAAAAGGCAATTGCGCCAATTACGCAAACTGTTCACTATGTTCGTGACGGTTACCATAACGTTAATGCCCAAGGTGAAGATACTAGTGCAATTACGTGGAATGCATGGCAGCTTGCTGATGGTCAAACAACAGAATGGGCTGCTCAACCAGTAGCAACGATTAATGACGAGGCAACCGGCGCAGTCTACACTCCGCAAATTGCAGGCAAGACGGTAACAGAAGTACCAGCTGAAACCGTTACGGAAAATACTAAGGATGCTACGGTCACGGTCGATTATGCCGAAACGACAACCCCAATTAAGTGGGATGCGACGAAGGATAATATGACTAAGGACGTTACCCGGACAATCACGGTTAACTACCCAGCAGGCGTTACGGGTGACCAGCCAGCACCACAAGTAGTTCACTTCACTCGTGAAGATGCAAAGGGTAATGCTGGATATATCGTTAACGGCAAGACCGAGATGAATGCATGGCACCTTGTTGGTAGTGATGCCGCAACTGGTACATGGACTGCATACACTGCTCCAACAGAAAAGGGCTACACTGCTAACCCCGCTAGTGTTGAACAAGTAACAGTAACGCCAACCACGGTCGATAATAATGTCACAATTAACTACAACCGTAATGAAGATACCCCAATTCCATTTGATGCCAGCCGTGATACCCATGATGTTACCCGGACAATCACAATTAACTACCCAGCAGGTCAGGAAGGCCAACAACCGACACCACAAACTGTTGTCTTTACCCGTGAGGACGCAAAGGGTAATGCTGGTTATACCGATGCGGTAACTGGTGAGCCAAAGTGGAATGCATGGCATGTCCAAGATAGCGATGCAACAACTGGAACCTGGGCTGCTTATCCAGTGAATACTATCACTGATGCCGCAACTGGCGCAGTCTACACTCCACAAATTGCTGGTAAGACGGTGACAGAAGTACCAGCTGAAACCGTTACGGAAAATACTAAGGATGCTACGGTCACGGTTGATTATGCTGAAACGACAACCCCAATTAAGTGGGATGCAACGAAGAATGATATGACCAAGGACGTTACCCGGACAATCACGGTTAACTACCCAGCAGGCGTTACGGGCGACCAACCAGCACCACAAGTAGTCCACTTCACTCGTGAAGATGCAAAGGGTAATGCTGGATATATCGTCAATGGAAAGACCGAGATGAATGCATGGCACCTCGTTGGTAGTGATGCCACAACTGGTACATGGTCTGAATTTACTTCACCAACCGTAAAGGGTTATACTGCAGATCCAGCAAAGGTTGCTGCAACAGACGTAACACCAGAAACTTCGTCAACAACTGCGACGATTAATTACACGGCTAATGCACAAAGCGCTCAGATTAACTTTGTTGACCAAACTAACAACAAGACAATCAGCACTCAAACTATTGATGGTCAGACTGGTGAAACTGTCAAGGTCACCCTTAATGTTCCAGCAAATTGGGAAATTGTAGGTGGCCAAGATGTACCGTCTAAGATTACATTTGGTCCAGATGGTGGACCTACCCAAACTGTTTACATTAAGCATAAGACTGAAAATGTAAATGCTGATACGCAACGGACGGTTAGCTATAAGGTTGTTGAAGACTTTAATGGCACGCAGAAGACGGTTATGAATGACAATGTTACCTTTACCCGGACAGCAACCAAGGATCTAGTAACGGGCGATGTCACATATGGTGAATGGAAGACAAATAGTAACGTTAATATTGATGCCATTAGTGTTGCTCAACCAGGTTACACTGCACAGGTAGATGGTCAAAACTTAGCAAATAACGAAGTGCCAGCCGTAACGCTTACACCTGACTTTGGGAACAAGACCGTTACAGTTACCTATGTTGCTAATGAACAAAGCGTTAGTGTAACTTACGTTGATCAAAACGGTCAGGAAATCACGATGCCAGATGGTCAACCAGTAGCCGGCAGCCATTATGAGGTAACTGGTAAGACTGGTGAAACTGTTGATACTAATGTTGAAAAGAATGTTCCAGCTAACTGGCAACTTGTTCCAGGAGAAACCATTCCTGCTACGATTACCTTTGGTTCAACACCAGCATCACCAATTAAGGTAGTCGTTGAACATGGGACAAAGGATGTAACAAATGATCCGAGTCAAGAAAAGCAAACTCACCGGACAGTTGAATATAAGGTTGTTGAAGACTTTAACGGCAGCCAAACGCCAGTCTTTACCCAACCAGTTTCCTTTGCACGGACCGCTACCGAAGACTTGGTAACAGGTGCGGTAACTTATGGTAGCTGGACGCCTGCAAGTCGGGATATTTCAGCTATTAATGTTGCCCAACCAGGCTATACTGCTCAAGTAAACGGAAAGAGTCTTGTTAATAATGAAGTCCCAGCAACTGTTATTACACCGGATTCAGCCGACCAGGTAATCACGGTTACTTACCTTGCTAACGAGCAGAGTACGAAGATTAATTACGTTAATAATGCAGATCATAATGACATTGTCGGTACGCAAACCGTTACTGGTAAGACTGGTGAAGAAGTGAAAGTAACTCTTGATATCCCAGCAGGCTGGCAGGCTGTTAGTGGACAAACCGTCCCATCATCAATCACCTTTGGCTCAGATGGTGCGCCAACGCATACTGTCTATGTTGAACATAAGATTGACACAACTGATGGACGCAATGATCAGAATAATAAGGATGTTTACCGTGTCGTAACGCGGACAATCACAGTTAACTTCCCAGATCAAGCTCCACAGTCAGCAACTGAAACCCTTGCCTTTTACCGGATCAAGAGCTACGACGAAGTAACTAAGCAGACAACATACACTGCTTGGACTTCAAACATGAATGATGGCGCAACATCCTTCCAAAAGGTTGAAGTACCAACGATTGGTGGCTATTCAATTAGTGCTACCAACGCAACACTTGAAAATGAGAACGGACAAGAATATGTTCCGGCTCAGTCTGGCTTGAACAATGGTACGCCAGTAGATAGCTATACTGTTGAAGTTAACTACACTGCTCAAGAACAACAGACACAAATCAATTATGTTAACAATGCAAACCATAATGATGTTGTAGCTACCCAAACAGTTAGTGGTAAGACTGGTGAGAATGTTAAGGTAGACCTTAAAGTTCCGGCTAACTGGCAAGTAGTTGGCGGACAAAAGGTTCCATCATCAATTACCTTTGGCTCAATCCCAACTAAGGCTATTACCGTTTACATCGAACACCAGACTAAAGAAATTAAGAATGATGAGACCCAAAAGACGGTTAGCTACCAAGTTGTTGAAGACTTTAATGGTACGAAGACGGTGGTAAAGAATGCTCAATTTACCTTTGAGCGGCCAGCTATTGAAGACTTAGTAACTGGTGAAATCACATATGGTAATTGGGGTCCTGACCAAGTAGCTCCAGAAGTTAGTGTTGCTCAACCAGGCTACACTGCTCAGCTTAATGGCAAAGACCTTGTTAACAATGTTGTTCCTGAAACTGCGATTACACCAACGACGCCAAACCAAGTAATCACGGTTACCTATGTTGCTAACGAGCAAAGCGCTCAAATTAATTTTGTTAACAACGCAGACCACAATGATGTTGTCGCAACGCAAACGGTCAATGGTAAGACTGGTGAAAACGTTAAGGTAACCCTTGATGTTCCAACTGGCTGGCAAATTGTTGGCGGACAAACAGTACCATCATCAATCGCCTTTGGTTCTACGCCAGTAACACCAACGACGGTTTACGTTGAACAAAAGGTTGATAAGACTGATGGTCGTGACGATAAGACCAATACCGATCTTTATCGGGTCGTAACCCGGACAATCATTGTTAACATTCCAGGTCAGCCAGCACAGTCATATCCAGAGAGCCTTGATTTCTATCGGATTAAGAGCTACAACGAGGTAACGAAGAAGACAACTTACTCGCCATGGACATCTAACATGACAAATGGTGAGACATCGTTCCAACAAGTGACCGTGCCAACTCTTGGTGAATACACAATTAGTGCAACCGGTGTAACGTTAGAGCATGAGAACGGTAATGTTGTTGTTCCAGCACAATCCGCATTGTTTAACGGAGTACCAGTACCAAGCTACACGATTACGATTAATTACACTGCTAATGAACAAACTGTTACGATCAATTATGTTGATAATAGTGACCACAAGACAGTTGTCGGTACCCAGACAATCAATGGTAAGGCCGGTGAACAAGTACCAGTTACCCTTGATGTACCAGCAAACTGGCAAATCGTTAGCGGACAACAAGTGCCACAATCAATCACATTTGGGACAACCCCAATTAGCGATAAGACAGTCTATGTTGAACATAAGACAAAAGATGTTACTAACGATCCAAGTCAAAAGAATAATACGCATAAAGTCATTGATTACAAGGTTGTTGAAGACTTCAACGGTACTCAAACAACCGCTGCAACAGCGACCGTAACCTTTGATCGGACTGCTACCGAAGACTTGGTAACGGGTAATGTCACTTATGGTAAGTGGAATGTTGAAAGTCAGACGGTTCCAGCAGTTAGTGTTGCTAAGGCAGGTTACACCGCCCAGGTAAATGGCAAGACATTAGCAAATGGTGAAGTACCAGCCGCAACCTTTACACCGGAATCAGAGAGCCAGACGGTAACCGTTACTTACACTGCCAACGAGCAAAGTGCCAAGATTAATTTTGTTGACAACAATAACCATAATCAAATTGTTGGAACGCAAACGGTTAATGGCAAGACTGGTGAAAATGTTAAGGTAACCCTTGATGTACCAGCGGGCTGGCAAGTAGTTAACGGTCAAAATGTTCCATCATCAATTGCCTTTGGTTCAACACCAGTAAGTGATACTACAGTTTATGTTGAACATAAGATTGATAAGACTGATGGCCGGAATGATAAGACCAATACGGATGTATACCGGACAGTAACCCGAACAATTGTTGTTAACGTTCCAGGTCAAAAGGAACAGACTAGTTCTGAAACTCTTGCCTTCTACCGGATTAAGAGTGTCGATGAAGTTACGAAGAATGTTAGTTACACTGCTTGGACCTCGAATATGGACAATGGTGCAACGGCCTTTACCGCGGTATCAATTCCAACAATTAAGGGTTACACGGCCAGCGCTACGGGAGCAAGTCTCCAAGCCATCAACGGTCAAGAATATGTTCCTGTTCAATCAGCATTAAAGAACGGTACACCAGTTGATAGCTACACGGTAACCGTTAACTATGCAAAGGACGGCAATGTACCGGTACCATTTGATCCGACTAACCAAGATATGTATCGGGAAGTAACCCGGACAATCAATGTTACTGACCCAGTAACCTGTGAGACGACAACCAGCGTTCAGACTGCTAAGTTTACTCGTGAAGATGCTAGTGGCAATGCTGGTTATACTGATCCGGTAACTGGAAAGACCACGATGAATCCATGGACGCCAGCAGAACAAGGATTATCAGCAGTTAATGTTGAACAGCTCCAAGGCTACACCGCTAATGTTGATGGTAATACTGGTGCGGTAACTGTTACGCCTGATAGTCAAGACATGACGGTTAATATTACTTACACCGCTAATAAGCCAGTGGGTAAGGATATTGAAACGCCACAGGGAACTGTTCCGCCAGCAAAGGATGGTATTAAGAATGTTCCTGATTTACCAACCGATACAACATACACTTGGAAGACTACCCCAGATGTAACTAAGCCTGGAACGACGGACGCAACGATTGTAGTAACTTATCCAGATGGAACAAAGACAGAGGTACCAGTTCAAGTGGTGGTAACTGAAACTACGCCAACACCAACGACAACTGATGCTGATAAGTACACCCCATCTTATCCAGATGTTGTTACAACACCAGGTAAGACCACAACGACTGATGTTACTTATGATGGTAATAAGCCGACTGGTGGTGTGACGTATCAGATTACTAAGGGTGCCACGGTTCCAGATTGGGTAAATGTTGACCCGACAACAGGAACGATTACGACGACTGTGCCAACTGATGCGGGTACGCAGGTTGTTAATATTCCGGTAACGGTAACTTATGAGGATGGCTCAAGCGACGAAACAACAGCTACAGTGGTGGTTGTTGCTACGAAGGATCACGTTGATAGTCCAACTAGTCCTAAAGACACGATTAAGGATCCAGAAAACTTACCAACTGGAACAACGGTAGAGTGGACACCGGGCGAACAGCCAGATCCAACTAAGAAGGGTGACCAACCGACTAGCGTCACGGTAACTGTTCCAGTACATGAACCAGTTAACGTACCAACAACTGTTAACTATGGCAACCCGACTGATGCTGATAAATACACACCAGAGGGTCAGCCAGTGAAGACGATTGCAGGCACGGTTCCAAATGCTAATAAGGGAATTGCTAACCTTGGTGATTTACCACAAGGAACGACGGTTGACTGGTCAACACCGGATCAAATTAGCAAAGACGTTAAGACACCGGGAACCTACAATGAAGGAATTACTGTTACCTACCCAGATGGCTCGAAGGATACGCTAACTGTGACTGTTACGGTTACGACGCCTGTAAAGCCAGAGGGTACCAAGACTGCCCCAATTGGTCAGAACATTACGATTAATAAGGGAGCCGCAGTACCAGATCCTTCAACGGCAATTGCCAACAAGGGTGAAATGCCAGATGGAACCCAGTATGACTGGAAGAATGTTCCTGATACTAATAAGACGGGTAAGCAACAGGCAACAGTTGTCGTAACTTATCCAGACGGGACAAAGACCAGTGCCACTATTACGATTAACGTTGTATCCGATGCTGATAAGTATGAACCGCAAACACAGCCGATCACTGTTCCAACAGGGGTAGTGCCAGATCCAGCGGAAGGAATTAAGAATAAAGCCGACTTGCCAGATGGCACTAAGTACACTTGGACGAACCCAGATAAGGTTGCCCAAGATGTTAAGCGAAATGGTAGTCATACCGAAACAGTAACGGTAACTTACCCAGATGGCTCACAAGACAAGGTCACGGTTACAGTAACCGCAATTACGCCACAAGGTCAGAATATTCATACTCCACAAGGCGTACTGCCAAATCCTGGTGACGCGATTGCTAATAAGGGTCAATTACCAGATGGTACTACCTACACTTGGCAGCAGCAACCTGATGTTTCAACGGTTGGCGACCATACCGGTGTTGTAACAGTTACATTCCCTGATGGTTCAACTTATGACGTAACCGTTAACGTCCATGTTGATGCTAATGGTGAGACGACCGTTAAGAGCAATGATACGAAGACGAATGCTGGCGAAGTTGTCAAGACGACAGCAGATTCAGCAACGGCAACGAATGAAAACTCAGCTGCAACTACAGCTAATGACCAACAGCTTGCTGGCAATAAGGAAACAACGACAAAGAAGGGTAATGAAGCTGCTCAAAATGCGAAGAAATTACCACAAACCGGTAATGACGCAGAGAAAGGCAGTGCCTTAGCCGGACTAGGACTTGCTTCTCTTGCTGGTACGCTTGGAATGGCTGCACGTAAGAAGCGCAAGCACGAAAAGAATGATTAAGATATTCTTGTCCCCCTAAATCAAAGAAGAATCTTAATTGCAAAAAGAGCGTGAATACTCGTGGAAAAGAGTATCCATGCTCTTTTTTGCGTTTGTGGTTATAAATGATCAATCAATCATATGTTTAAAGGTTTGAGAATTTGTAAACGTTACTCTCGTAATAAGTTTGTGATTTATTCATTAATTAATTGATTTAAAAAGGTTGATACGGGGACTATGATTAGCATTGAAATATGATTATTAATTTTTTTATTTTTTGAGGGGGAAATAAAATGTTATCAAAAAATAATCGGAAAGAACAATTTTATAAGCAAGAGCCTAAAAAGCAGCGTTTTGCAATAAAAAAGCTAACTATCGGGGTTGCTTCTGTTTTGATTGGATTTACTTTTATGGGTCTTAGTGCCTATGCGGCTGATGACGTAACCCCTGAGACTAATGGCGGGGTACAAACACCTGCCGTTATGCGGATAGATAATGATGCTAATGCTGCTTCTAGCGGCAATCAGCAGACTTCATCGGCAAAAGCAAGTGAAACGAATGCAAATAATGCTATAAACGATGCTGAAACCACTAAAGGTGCTGCTCCAGCTGATGAAGGCCAAGCTAAAGAGCAAAAAGCAACCACACCAGCACCCGCTACGAATAATGGCAATATCATAAATAAAAATGCGGTAATAAATGCGGCTACTGAAAATAAATCGCAGGTCAATGACACTGTTAAAGTAGGCAATTATTCTGAATTTTTGACTGCATTAGGTAATAAAGACGTCAATACCATTACTTTGACTGGCAATATTGATGGGAGTAGTCAGCTTCCTAATTCGCAAAATTCTTTAGCGGATTACGATCAAATTACTAACCAAGGGGTAGCGCACACTGTTACCATCAATGGTCAAGGCCAGTACAGCTTGAAGATGGGTGCGCGGTATATTTACTTTACTAACAATACAGAAACTAATAATAACCATTGGAATATTACTTTTGCCGGATTAAGTAATATTCAGGCGCAAAATATACAATATGGATTATTATGTATCCAGACAAATGATCCATCGAAAGATTCAATTAATTTTAAGAATGTTAATGTAGACGCGACAACGCTTAATGCCGGTTATGGCAACGGTGCTGTAAATGTCACGTTTTCTGGAAATAACGTCCTTAAAGGAGAACTTAGCGGCAATAATGCTTTAGTACAAACTAATAATCTAGAAATTAAAGATGGGACGACGACCGTAACGCCAACTGCTAATAATGCAACTGGTGCAACGAGCTTTAATGTGGCCGGAAATGCGATTATTGATTCTAATGCTAAATTAAATATTGTAAGTACCGCTGATAATATTGCCGGAATTACATTTACCACGGGTGCGGGCAACCAAACTATTGATAATGCAACAACGGGTGTTTTGCGCCTAATGCCGAATGCACAGGCAGTAATGAATTTAAGTGCCGGTAAGTCGATGGCGGTAATGAATGCTAGTGATATTGATTTACAAAATGGGTCGCAACTAAGTGTTAATACTAAGATGAATACCACTGGTTCCCGTGCATATGCCCCAATTGAACTTGATTCTAAGGGTGATGCAGCTGATAGTACTGTTCAAATTGGTAAGGATGCTAAGTTAGCGATTATTCGGACGGGAGTTGCCCACTCTGATTCGCCGTTATTATCCATGGGTCCTAATGTTGGCTTGGGGAATAACTACCATTTACTAGTTAATGGCGGTAGCCTTGATTTACAAGATTCGGCTAACTCTGATTTGTGGCCGACGACAGCAGCAAGCAATAACTATCAGGAAGGCTGGCCTGGCATCATTACAATGTGGGGGACGAGTAGTACTGACCAGATTCAATTTACAAATCCAAAGTTAGTAAACATTGTACGTACAAATACAACAACTCGTGGCAGTTACCTAATCCACTTGGATAGCGCTGGTCCCCGGAAGAGCTCACTGCAAATAAATTCAGCAGACACAGAATATGTAACGCCAATCACGATGCGGACTGTCGGATCAACTGAACCGACAACGTGGAACATTAAGTATTTGAGTAATGCAAGTCAAGGTGGCGATTGGGCTTACAGTTTCCAAAAGCTTACTAATAATAATACGGATTATTATTTCTATGGTTCAGAATATATGAATCACGCGGAAAATGTTCCTGCTCGTGGTAATAATGAAGTGATTTTGGCTGCTATGCCAACTGATACCGGGTACACCAGTTTTAGCGGTGGAAACTACCTTGATAATGATGGAAATAAAGTATCTTTGGCAGAGGGGCAATCAAAAGCTTCTCAAGCCCTGAATAATTTCATCAATCACTTTAGCTGGTGGAACGGCGCTGGCGTAACGTTTGGTAGCGACCTTCAACAAAAGAATGAATATCAGCCGACTTATGAAGGAACCCAAGTAAAGCAGGGCCAACAAGCTGAAACCAAGGCGCCATTGTTTAAGGACGCTGATAATAAAGAAGTTAGTGCTCCTAACGGGGTAGAGTTTTCGTTGGGTGCTAATACCCCAGATTGGGTAAAGAGCATTGCAAGTAACGGTGCGATTACAGTTGCTCCAACAACTCAAACTAATGTTGGCTTATACAATATTCCGGTTAAGGTTACGTATTCGGACGGGACGATTGACAATGTTGTGGCACCAATTTATGTTGGGGACGCAACGCACACAATTGTGTTTGGCAATAACGGTGCCGTTGCGGTTGTAACAAATCCATTGTTGCTTCACCAAACAACGGCCCAATCTATGAATGTTGACGCAAATCAAGCGGTTAAAGAGTTTGATGTTTACACCTCTGATTCGACTGATCCAACAGTTCTTAATACAACTCCTGAAAAATTTGCCTATAACGATGGGCAATTTATCGATGGTGTTAACAACTTAGGCGGAACAGACCTAGTGAACTGGAATGGTGAATTTTCAACGGTAACTTCACCAGCAACCTTATCTGCTTCAAAGACCGGTAACATCACAATTACATTTTCCGAAGACACATTGCCGGTTAAGCTGGGGATCTTTACGGCAAACTATAAGGTAAATACTAATGTTTCTACTACATTGGCTGGTGCAGTTCTTAAAGAAAATGCAAACCTGACGATAAGCAAGGGCAATACTCCAGATTCAACGCAGCTTAAATCATTAGTTAATAATAGTGTGCTTGATACACTGCCTAGTTCAATCAAGGCAATCAATTATGAATTGGTACCGGGAACAGACACGAATACAGTCGGTAAACAAGATCTTGCCATTCGGATTATCTTTAATGATAAGGATGCCAGTGGAAATAATACTTATCTTGATTTATCCCCAATTCAAGACGGACTTACTGTCATTGCGGATAAGACAGATGCCGAAAAGAATGATCCAGTAGGCCAGAACATTACGACTGACTTGAATCAAGTTCCAGCAGCAGAAAAGGGAATTGAGAACGCCGACCTATTAACTAATGTTCAAAAGATTGCCTGGAGTGATGAAGCTCAGGTGGCAAACGATGTTAAGACCGCGGGAACATACAATGAGGATATTACTGTCACGTATACTGATGGCTCCAAAGATACTGTTGCAATTAAATTGACGGTCATTGACAATCGGACTGATGCCGAGAAGTACACTCCGCAAGGTCAAGATATCACTGTTAAGAAGGGTGAGACTCCAGATCCGACAACTGGCATCAAGAACAAGGGTGACTTACCAGATGGCACAAAGTACACTTGGAAGAATACTCCTGACACAACCACCCCAGGCGATAAGCCAGCAGTAGTTGTCGTAACGTACCCAGACGGTTCAAAAGATGAAGTACCGATAACAATCCATGTCACTAATCCCCAAACAGATGCCGACAAGTATGCTCCACAAGGTCAACCGGTAACAACTGACGAGGGGACTGTTCCCGCTGCTAAGAATGGGATTGCCAACCTCAATGACCTTGGGACCCCAGCGCCTAGTGTTGCTTGGACTGACCCTGACCAAGTTAAGACTGATGTTCAAACACCAGGTACTTATAAGGGTGTTGGGATTACGGTTACCTATCCCGATGGCTCCCAAGACACGGTTAAGGTTGATTTGACAGTTAAAGAGCCAACAGTTAAGGATAGCGATACCTACGAACCAAGCTATTCACCTGTTTCAACAACCGTTAATAACCCGGTTACCACCACCCCAAGCTTTACTAAGAATGGTCAGACTGTTCCTGTATCAAACGTTCCAGTCAAGAAGTTCAGCCTTGGCTCAGTTGATCCTGCCGCTGGGGCAACGATTGATCCAACGACTGGGAAAGTAACGATTAAGCCAACCAAGAGCGGCGATTACACAATCCCCGTTACCGTAACCTATAATGATGGTTCGGTTGACCACCCGACAATTACGGTTAATGTTACTGATGGTACTAAAGTTATTAACCCTGGGGATGAAGGTACCACAGACAATATGTTTAAGACGACTACTCGGAAGATTATCGTTAATAACCCTTACACTGGCAAAGCAAATGTAACCACCCAGAACGTTCAATTCCAGCGTTCTAAGACAGTTGACGCGGTTACTGGCAACACTCTTAGCTATGGTGACTGGACTATTAAACCGGGCACAAGCGATGTATGGGAAAACTTCACTGCTCCTGAGTTTACTGGTTACGTTCCAGAAACAGCGGATGTTCCAGCAGTAACTGTCACGGCTGAAACAAAGGACACAACTGTTACAATCAATTACAACCCAACCGACGCTATTAAGTACACGGCAGAAGGTGGCAATATTACGGTCAACAAGGGTCACAAGTTGACTGATGGAGATGCTGCCGATGCAATCGTTAATAAGACCAACTTACCATCCGGCACTAAGTACACTTGGAAAGATGCCCCTGATACTAATGTGGTTGGGGAACGAAACGGAATTGTTTCCGTAACTTATCCTGATGGGTCCGTTGATGATGTGCCTGTAATGGTTCATATCACTGACGATGCCGATAAGTACACGCCAGAAGGACAACAAATTACGATTAAGCAGGGCGACCCAGTTCCTGATCCAGCAGATGGTATCAAGAATAGGACTGATTTGCCAACCGGCACTAAGTACACCTGGAATGTTGCGCCAGATCCATCTAAGGTAGGGAAACAACCAGTCGTCATTAATGTTACCTACCCAGACGGCTCACGAGATCAGGTCCCAACAACGGTAATTGTTACTGAACCAACGACCCCAACACCAAATAAAACTGACGCGGACAAGTATGATCCAGAAGGACAAGTAGTTACAGTCAATAAGGGTGAAAAGCTTCCCGCTGCTAGTGAAGGAATTACAAATAAGGGCGACCTTCCACAAGGCACCAAGTATAGCTGGAAGACCCCGGTTGACACGACTACATCAGGCGATAAGCCAGCCGTCATCACTGTTACCTATCCCGATGGTTCTGTTGATGAAGTGCCGACAACCGTTCATGTCAACCCAACAGATGCCGATAAGTACACTCCTAAAGGTCAAAATATCGCGGTTAATAAGGGCGCCAAGGTACCAGCTGCTTCAACTGCCATCACTAATGGATCTGATTTGCCGAAGAATACGACTTATACTTGGGAAACTACTCCTGACACAAATAAGGTTGGTAAACAGCCAGCGGTCGTTGTTGTCACTTACCCTGATGGCTCAAAGGACACTGTGCCGGTAGTTATTACGGTTAAGAACCCAGCAACGCCAACACCAGAAAAGACTGATGCCGACAAGAATGATCCACGTGGCGGTACGATTGATGCAACGCTTGGTGAAAATTTGGCTAATAAGGCGAGTGAAGGAATTGTCAATAAGAACGAACTCACGAACGTCAAGAGCTACACTTGGACTAATGGTACGCCATCAACCATGACTGCTGGATTAACAATGCAATCGGTCACGGTAACTTACGATGATGGTTCAAAAGATGTTGTTCCAGTTTATGTCAACGTTACAAGTGATGCCGACAAGTACACGCCAGAACCGGCTGTGGTTACGGTTAAATCAGGCGAAATGCCAAATCCGGCTGATGGTATCAAGAATAAGGGCGACCTTCCACAAGACACCAAGTATAGCTGGAAGACACCAGTCGATACGACCACCCCAGGCAACAAGCCAGCCATTGTTGTCGTTACCTATCCTGATGGTTCAAAAGATGAAGTGCCAACTGTGGTTCATGTAACGAAACCGACAGATGCTGATGAAAATACGCCAGTTACCCAGCCAATCAATACGGTAAAGGGGCGGGTACCAAACCCAGCTGACGGTATTAAGAACCTTAAAGATTTGCCAGCGGGGACAACAGTTAACTGGACTGATCCCGATAAGGTTGCCCAAGATGTTAATACGACTGGCGATCACGATGAGCAGGTTATTGTCACCTACCCTGATGGTTCAAAGGACACGGTCAATGTCACTGTTAAGGTTACGAATGATATTAAACCATTGCCATGTAATAAGAATAATGCAGCCATGAACAGCGCGGTTACCCGGACGATTATAGTACTTAATCCTGATGGGACAAAGACCACGTCAACCCAAACCGCCAAGTTTACTCGTGACGGGGTTGAGATTAACGGTGTGGCTCACTACAACGCATGGCAACCGGCATCACAAACCCTTTCAGCGGTAACGATTAATCAAATCAAGGGTTACACTGCCAAGGTTAATGGGGATGCTGGTGAAGTGACTGTTAATGGTGATAGCACTGATATGACGGTTGAGATTAGCTACCAGGCTAACCAGCCAGTTGGTCAAGAAATCACCACTAACAAGGGTCAATTACCAGATCCAAGTGCTGGAATTAAGAATAAGAATGACTTGCCAGATGGCACTAAGTACGAATGGAAAGATACGCCAGATGTAAATACTGCTGGTGATAAATCTACGACAGTTGTAGTCACTACCCCTGATGGAACTAAGACTGAAGTGCCTGTTACGATCCATGTCCAACCAACTGATGCTGATAAGTACACTCCAGAAACGCAGCCGGTTGTAACGCCGAATGGTCAAGTTCCTGGTGCTAATACTACGATTAAGAACCTTGATAACTTACCAAGCGGTACCAAAGTTGACTGGGCTGATCCAAACAAGGTTACTCAGGACGTCAAAAACGATGGTACGCATTCTGAAAAGACTGTAGTAACTTATCCAGATGGTTCAAAGGATGTCGTGACGGTAACTGTTAAGGTCGTTACACCGCAAGGACAGGATATTTCAACTAATCAAGGTCAGTTGCCAAATCCAGCAGATGCAATTAAGAATAAGGATCAAATGCCAGCAGGAACCAAGTATGTTTGGAAGCAAGCACCAGATGTAAATACGCTCGGTAACCATGCCGGGGTCGTTAAAGTCACCTTCCCTGATGGTGCAACATATGATGTTACTGTTCAAGTTCATGTTCTTGCAGGCACAAACTCAAGCAGTAATAGCAATGAGAACGGTGAGATGAACACTGGTGCTAATAATGCTGGAACAAACAACAATGTGAATAATGAAAATGGCACTAATGATGGAAACACCACTCTGAACGCCAGTGCTGCAAATGCAAATAACAGTCAACTCAGTGCCGACAATACTGCCGCTACGAATAACAACGGCAGTCAGCAAGCCATGAAGAAGTTACCGCAGACTGGTAATGATTCATCCAAGCTTAGTGCGTTAGCCGGCTTGAGCCTTGCTTCTCTTGCAGGTATCTTTAGCTTTGCGGGTCGTGATAAGAAACGTAAGGCTGATAAGTAATTAAACTAACTGATTCCCCCTCTCAGAGTCTAGCTTAAGTACGATACCGAAATTAAAGAGCGTGAATACTCGTTAAAATGATGAGTATTCACGCTCTTTTTATCTGGCTATAAATCAATAAAATTGCTTAAATGTAGATAGGGGGATGCACGAAAAATGCGATTGAATTAAGAGGAATAAATCTCCCTAAAATAACGATAGGTGTTGATGAATAACGTATACAGGAAGTTAATGCTTGATAAGCAAAGTTAGTAAAATCTACGTAGAAGTTGAATGAAAAACTTTTCATGTGTTCAAAAAATCTTCTAAAAAAAGTATTATTTTTCAAAAACGCTAAACGCTGATGTGGCAAGCATTTATCAATGATTAACCAAATTTTGGTAAAACGCTTACGAAAATAACTTGATAAATAGGGTTGCCTTTTTCCTTAGAAACTATATATTAGTAATTGTAAACAAGTTATGTGCACTGTTAATTTGTATTATTTATTCGTCAATAAAGCCTAACAAGGGGGACGTAAATTTATGTTATCGCATAATAACTGGGAAGAACAAATAAAGAAATATGAACCCAAAAAGCAACGTTTCACCATCAAGAAATTATCTGTTGGTGTAGCGTCTGTTTTGCTTGGTGTGACATTTGCTGCAGGAACTGCCTCAGCAGATAGCACCACAGCAAATGCTGATTCTGCTTCTGGAAGCGACTCAGCAGAACAAACTGATCATAATTTAACATTAAACTCAACTAGCACTTCTACTTTGAAGTCTGCTACAGCTGCTAGCCAAAGCAACAGTGCTTCAGCTGCTGTCCAAAATCCAGCAGGTGATGTTAAGGCACAAGCAGCCAACGATTACGAAGCTGCCGTTAGCGCTGCTGTTGCTAATGCTTCTAGTGATGTAGCTAGTGACGCTGTTCAAAACAGCAGTGCTTCATCAGTACAAAGCTCATCAGCCGCTGATTCAAGCGCTCAAGCAAGTGCTGTTAAGTCAACAGCTACACAAGCATTTTCTGTAAGATCAGCAGCTGTAAATAACTTCAACTATGCAAGTGTATTTGCAAGTTTAGCTGCAATGCAACAATCAAATAATGACAATGCTGCTGCACAAGCTGATACTAACGCTGCTGATAGTGAATACAGCAACTACAAGACAGTTACTAATGCTTATGAACTTCAAAATGCTATTAGTGACTACCGTATTAGCGGTGTTAACGTTAAGGGTAACATTAACCCATTTGGTGATTTAAACATTAACCGTGCTTTCACTATCCATGGTGTTGACGGCGCCGTATTGAACCTTAGTCAAAACAAAATTGTTAACAACGGTCAGTTAACCCTTGTTGATGTAACCGTTAATGGTTCTGTTACTGGTAACGGTACTGTTAATATTAAGGGCACTGTTAATTCTAATGTTAATGACTTTAATTCAGTCACGTTTGGTAGTGTTAACGAATTAAAGCAACAAATTGGTAGTACTTTATCTGGTGCCAGCGTTAATAACTGGAAGGCAGCAAACATTGCAGCTTCCAATGTTAATATTGAACAAGGTGCTACATTAAATATCAACCGTTCAATTACTGGTGACGGTATTGCGGAACCTGACGGCGGAAAGATTAATGTTGATATTAATGCTAGTTTGAATGTCAATTTAAAGGACGCACAAACAGCCTCTCGTGCCAATGAACAAAGCTCAAGTTTAGATAATGCGAGCGCAGGTGTGCGGATTCTTGATAATGGTACATTTACTTCTGGCGATAGTGCAAAAATTAATATTCACGCTGGACATGGTCGTGCTGTTGTAATTAATGAACCATTTGGTGGAACCGGTGCGGTTGCTAGTAATACTATTCTTGGAGAATGGGAAAATGGTCGTACAGGAGACCGTTCTACTGAAGCTGCTAAGCACCGTAATACTATGATTCTTGGTGATAGTACTACAATGAACATTACTGGTCGTGGTGGTATTGTTTTAGGTTACACTGCAACCTTTGTAACTGGTGATCACAGTATTATCCATATCGATAACCAAGGTAATGGTGAAGGACTTCTTCTTGATGCTAACAGTAAAGTTATTGTCTCACCTCATTCTCAATTATTAATGACTTCTAATGGTAAGAACGCTTCTGGTTCCTACGATGGTGGTAACTATATTGGAATGGGACAAGATGCTAAGTTCCGTGTTGAGCACGATGCGGTATTCCGCTATAGGCTCACCAACTCAATGAACAATGAGAAACGTCCATACGCTGATAACTTTAACATTATTTCTCAAGCATCTAACACTCATCCAGAAGTTTATGTTGGTAATAATGCAACATTCGATGGACAAAGTGATTACGATGATTACTATGGTGAAATTTTTGCGTTCTCATTGACTTCTGGTGCTAATACTTCCACTGTTTTCCAAATTGACGGTGCTAAGTACGTTAACTGGGAAAAGAATTCTCAGGTTATTCGTCATAATGGTGCAGGTAACTTATTCTACTCAATGGACGCTGGTTTAATTGATGCAACTGGTCAAAAGTACTATGTCTTCAAGTGGAATAATAAGAACTTAAATGACAATAACTATACTTTTGATGATTCAAGTTCTGAGAGCATTGCACAATCAATCGCAAACTTTAAGAATAGTTCTGATAAGTACTGGACTGATATTGAACACTTAGCAACTAAGTACAGTAAATCTGGGAATACTGCTGAATGGCCAGGACACGTAGTTAGTGGGAATGATATTACTGCTGGTTCAGGCTATAATCCAGTAGATAAAAAGACAGGTACTCCAATTGGTAACTACAATACTGGAGACGGAGATGACGCTCATACTACTGGTTTTGATCCGTTGAACTCTCAACGTCTTGTTTTAGTTGCCTCAATTATCCCAACTCAAGAGGATAAGACTAGTCAAGAAGTTGATAATTATGATGTTAAGATTGTTTACGATGAAAATCTTAAGCCAGGCCAAGTTCAACTTGTTCAAAAGGGTGTTAACGGGTTAAAACGTACAACAACCACTACTTATTACAATGTTGATCCTTCGACAGGTGAGAAGACTCTTGATACTTCTAAGGGTATTAACGGTGTAAGTACTACAACAACCGTTCTTAATCAAAAGCAAGACGAGATTATTCACATTGGTAAGCAAACTGCTACTATTAACTACCTTAAGCAAACTGGTAATAGTACAGCCACACCAATTACCGATGAAAATGGAAAGGCAATTGGTGGTACTGTAACTGGTAAACCGGTGCAAACTGATGCTCAAGGCAATGTTAAATTTGATGCGGCTGGCAATGCAACTGCTAACACCATTGATTACACTAACTATGAGTCTGATCTTAATAATGCTGAAGAGAATGCATCTGGCTACAAATATAGCGCAAATGACGATGAATGGGCTCAAGCTGTTAAAGATGGGACTAATAAATACAATGTTTCTGGTTTAACTAAAGAAGCTATTCAAAAAGCAGCTGAAAATGCTGGGCTAAACACTGTAGCAACTATTACTAACGAAGGCCCTGTATTTAATGTTGTTTTGAAGAAGGCAGTTAAAGAAAATGCCAGCTTAAAGATCGTTGATGATACTGAAAATGGCAAGACTTTAAACATACTTAATGCTACTGGTGATGAAAACACTGCTATTAGTTTTGAAAATGGTGCATCAACTGTTCAAGATTACCTTAACAAAGGCTACAAGTTCGTTAGCGTTGTAAGTGATGCTAATGGCAATATCTTGTCAACTACTAATTATGATGCAGCTAACTTTGGTAACTACGATACTGATCCTAATAGTGACCAAAGCTTCACTGTTCATTTGGTACACACCTATGCTCCAGTAAATCCGAATAACCCACATGAAGGTGTAAACCCAGATCAATACGAAAAGACCGTTAACGAAACTGTCCACTATAAGTACAGTGATGGTAGCAAGGCTGCAGATGACAATATCCAAACTTCTAAGTGGAGTAGAACTCTTACTTTGGATAATGTAACTGGCAAAATTGTTCCTAACGGTGAATATGATAAGGATTGGTCAATTGAACCTGGTCAACCAACTGAATACAAGCAAGTGGATTCTCCAGTTATTAAGGGTTACTACGCAGATCAAGCAAATGTTCCTGCAACTAAAGTAACTCAAGATGACATTGAAAAGACTGTAACCTACAAACCGCTTGGTCACATTATTCCAGTTGATCCAACTACTGATGACCCAATTCCAAACGCACCACAACCACAGTTCCCTAACGATCCAAACGATCCAACTAAGGGTAACCCTGGTGAAAAACCAACTGTTCCAGGTTACCACCCAGAATCTGGTAAGCCAGGAGACAAAGTAACTCCAAACCCAGGTAACCCAGGTGAAGATGTGAAGGTTCCTTACGTTAAGGACCAAGGTACTGTTTCAGTGATCTTCCACGATGACACTACCGACAGCACCATTCCAAACGTTGGTTTCAACTCTGGTGATGCAGCAGCTGATACTCCTGTAACTTACAACCCTGAAAAGAGCATTTCTGATCTTGAAAAACAAGGTTACGTATATGTACGTACTGAAGGTACTCTTCCTGATAAGGTTGAAGCAAATAAGAACATTACAGTTACTGTTCACATGAAGCACGGTGTACAACCAGTAACACCAACTATGCCACCAACTGATGTACCAAAGAACACACCAAAGGAAGCCCAACCAGATCAATTGACAAAGAAGGTTAACTTAACTGTTAACTATGTCAACGCTGATGGCACTGCCTTCACTGGTAAAGTTCCAGCTAACGCTAAGCAAACTGCTACATTTACTGGTACTGCTTATGTTGACAAGATTACTGGTAAGCTTGTAAATGCTAAGCAAGAAGATGGCAAGTGGGTAATTAATACTGATGACACTGCAACTCCAGAAATTACTTGGACTAGCGACAAGACTTCATTTGAAGGAGTAACTTCACCAGCTGAAGAAAATTACCATGTATCTAACGTTTCAAGCCATAAAGACGGCGACAACGTTGCAGCAATTACTGGTCTTACTAAGGATTCTGGCAACATTGATGTTACTGTAACTTACGCTAAGAACGGTACAACTGTAATTAATGGTAAGAAGGTAACACCTACCCAAACTGTTAAGTTCGTTGATGGTGAAGGTAATGAACTTGCAAAAGCAATTACTACAACTGGTGCTGACTTTGTCTACAGTGGAGACACTCGTGATGAAGTAACTGGTCAGATTACTAAGACTGGTAGTTGGGATAGTACAAGTCATATATTTGGTACTCAAGATGTTCCGGTAATTGATGGTTACGTTGCGGTATCTGGTTACACTAACCAAAACGGTAAATTTGTTGCAGGTGGGTTAACTGCTACACTTGATGATCCAAATGTAGTTGCAACCGTTGTTTACCAAAAGGTTGGTAACATTGTTCCGCAATTACCAGATGGTACTCCGGTTCCTAATCCAGACAAGCCGGGTGAAAATGTACCAAACAAGCCGTACACTAATGATCCAACGAACCCAACGGATGTAAATCCAAAAGAACCGGTACCGAACATTCCTGGCTATCGTCCAGAAGTTCCTACTGTAACACCAGAAGTTCCAACTAAGGATACTCCAGTTGTCTACAACCAAATCCAAAAGGCTGACTTGACGATTGTTGATCAGGATAACGGCAACAAGCAAATTGTTGCTTCAGGAGTAACTACTAAGTTTGCTGCTGATGGTATTAACGGTGAAGCAATTACCTTTACTGGTAATGAAGCTGCTGTTAAGGCCCTTGAAAACATGGGCTATGTATATGTTGATTCTGACTTTACTAGTGGTACTAAGTTCGATGGCGACGGTGCTACTGACCAGCACTTCACCATTACGATGAAGCACGGTCACCAACCAGTTAACCCTAATGAACCAGGTAAGCCAGGTCAACCAATCAACCCTAACGATCCAGAAGGTCCTAAGTACCCACAAGGCTCTGATCAAGTAACGAAGAACGTTACGCGGACAATCCAATACGTGGACGAAAATGGTAATAAGGTTAGTGATTCAGTTGAACAACCAGTCAACTTCACTGCTGAAGGGGTTCTTGATAAGGTAACTGGTCAATGGGTAACACCATTAACTTGGAGCGGTTCCCAAACTGTTAACGGTGTTAAGTCACCAGTTGTTGAAGGTTACCACTTAGTAAGTGTTGACCGCGATGGTGAAGGTAATAACGTTAAGGGTGTAACTCTTACTCATGAAAATGACAGCTACACGGTAACGGTTAAGTACGCTAAGAATGGTAAGATCATTCCAGTTGACCCAACTGGCAAGCCAATTCCAAACGTACCAACACCACAATACCCAACCGATCCAACAGATCCATCAAAGGTAACACCTAATGAACCAGTACCTTCAATTCCTGGATTAACTCCAGAAGTACCAACTGTTACGCCAACTGATCCTGGTAAGAATACACCAGTTAAGTACAGTCAAACTGTTAACGCAACAGTAAATTACATTGATAATGTAACTGGTAAAACACTTAAGACAGATTCATTAAGCGGTCTTGAAGGTGTTAAGAGTGATTACTCAACGAAGAGTTCAATTGACGGATATGAAGCTCAAGGTTACAAGTTAGTAAAAGATGGCTTCCCTAAGGATGGTTATATCTTTGAAGTTGGTGGTGAACATACCTTTAATGTTTACTTGACACACACAACATCACCAGTAACCCCAGACCACCCAGGTGCAGGTTACAGTGCAACTGACTTGAAGAAGACTGTTACCCGAACAATCAACTACTTAGATGGTCAAGGTAATGTTGTTGCTCAACAAGTTGCTCAATCATTTGACTTTATCGCTAATGGTACTGTTGATAACGTAACTCATAAGCTAGTTACTGTTGTAGATGGTAAGATTACTGGTGCTGGTGAATTAACTTGGAACGCTGCTAACCATGACTTTGATGCTGTTGAATCACCAGCAGTTAAGGGTATGCATGTAACTAATGTAACTCCTGCTGATCAACGTGATGGTAACAACGTTGCAAAGACAACTGTTAATGCGCAAAGTGGTAACATCATTGTAAATGTTTACTATGCATCAAACGGTACTCACCAAGACGGTGCCAAGAACCTTCCATCAACACAAACCGTTACATTTGTAGATGAAGCTGGTAATGTTCTTCATGTTCCATCAACACTTGACTTTACCTTTGTACGGACACCAGATGTAACTGATCCAGAAGGTAACGTTACAGAAGGTACGTGGACAACTGGTACTAGTCATACTTACAAGACAGTTAATGTTCCAGTAATTCCTGGTTACGTAACTGACCGGACTGTTGCTGGTGGAATGACTGCAACTATTGATAATCTAGATGTTGCTGACAAGGTTGTTTACAAGAAAGTTGGTAAGATTATTCCGGTAGATCCAACAGGTAAGCCAATTCCAGGCGCCCCAACACCGGATTACCCTAATGATCCACAAAACCCAACGAAGGTAACTCCTGATGAACCAGTTCCATCAGTACCTGGTTACACTCCAGATGTACCAACAGTAACACCAGGTGTACCAACTGTAGATACTCCTGTAACATACCGTCAAAACGTTCAAGCAACGGTAACTTACATTGATGATGTAACTAACACAGTTCTTGACAGTGATTCATTAAGTGGTCTTGATGGTAAGAAGAGTGACTACTCAACTGCTGGTAAGATTGCTAACTACGAATCACACGGATACGCCTTAGTAAGTGATGACTTCCCTAAAGATGGTTACACATTCTCTGTTGAAGGAACCCACAACTTCACGGTTCACTTGACTCACAGCACTAGTCCAGTAAACCCAGATCATCCAGGTGCAGGTTACAACAAGACTGACCTTCAAAAGGATGTAACACGGACTATCTACTTTGTGAACACCCAAGATGGAAAGCAAGTTGCTGAACCAGTTAACCAAACAGTAAGCTTCACTGCTAATGGAACCGTTGATAATGTTACTGGTAAGTTGGTAACAGTTACTGACGGCAAGATTACCGGCCCAGGTGAATTAACTTGGACTTCTGCTCAAGATGTGAAGGGTGTTCAATCACCTGCTGTTAACGGTATGCATGTAACTTACGTAACTCGTGATGCTGATGGTACTAACGTTAAGGGCGTATCACTTACTCACAATGACTCAAGTTACGATGTATACGTAAACTACGCACCAAACGGAACTACTAACGAACACGGACAAAACATTCCGGCATCACAAACAATTAAGTTTGTTGATGAAAGTGGCAACACGCTTCGTGAAAACAATGTTCAAACGAGCGAATTTGTCCGGACTCCAGATGTTGTTGATGCCTTTACTGGTAAGACAATTACTGAAGGATCATGGAATGAAACTAGTCACAAGTTTGATGTAATCGACGTTCCAGTAATTGAAGGTTACGTTGCTACAGTTAAGACTGCTGGTGGATTAACAGCAACTACTGATAATCCAAACGTTGTAACAGAAGTTGTTTACAAGAAGGTTGGTAAGATTATCCCTGTTGATCCAACAGGCAAGCCAATTCCAAATGTACCAACTCCGGAATACCCTAACGATCCAACAGATCCAACTAAGGTAACGCCAAATGAGCCGGTACCAACAATTCCTGGTTACACTCCAGAAACACCAACAGTAACGCCAGAAGTACCAACTAAGGATACACCGGTTAAGTACACACCAGTTGACAATACTCAAAACGCTCAAGTTCGTTACATTGACTTGACTAACAATGAAGAAATTGCCAACTCTGGTAACTTAAGTGGTCAACCTGGTGACAAGATTAACTACAGTACCGCTGACACAATTAAGAGCCTTACTGACAAGGGTTACGTCCTTGTAAATGATGGCTTCCCAGCAGATGCAGCCTTTGATAATGACAAGGGTCACGATCAAGTCTTCACTGTTACATTCCGTCATGGTACACAACCAGTTAACCCTAATGAACCAGGCAAGCCAGGTCAACCAATCAACCCTAACGATCCGGAAGGTCCTAAGTACCCACAAGGTTCCGACCAAGTAACAAAGAATGTTACCCGGACTGTTCAATACGTTGATGAAAATGGCAACAAGATCAGTGATCCAGTTGAACAAACTGTTAACTTCACTGCTGAAGGTGTCCTTGACAAGGTAACTGGTCAATGGGTAACTCCATTGACTTGGAGCGGCAGCCAATCTGTTGCTGGCGTTAAGACACCAGTTGTCGAAGGCTACCACGTAGTTAACGTTGATCGTGACGGCGATGGCGTCAATGTTAAGGGCGTAACGCTTACTCACGAAAATGATAATTACACGGTTACTGTTCAGTACGCTAAGAATGGTAAGATCGTGCCAGTTGACCCAACGGGCAAGCCAATTCCAAACGTACCAACACCACAGTACCCAACTGATCCAGAGAACCCAGCTAAGGTAACACCAGATGAACCAGTACCATCAATTCCAGGCTTCGTTCCAGAAGTACCAACGGTAACTCCTACTGATCCTGGTAAGGATACACCGGTTCACTACACTCCAGTTGTTAACGACCAAAACGCTGTTGTTAACTACGTTGATCAAGATAACAACAACGCACAAATCGCAACTTCTGGTAACTTAACTGGTAAGCCAGGCAGCCTAATCGACTACAGTACTGCAGCAACGATTAAGCAGCTTGAAGACCAAGGCTACGTTCTTGTAAGTAACGGCTTCCCAGCCGGCGCAGTCTTTGACAATGATGACAATACTACGCAAACTTACACGGTTGTCTTGAAGCACGGTACAACTACCTTCAAGCCAGATAAGCCTGGTACACCGGGTGAACCAATCAACCCTAACTACCCAGAGGGACCAAAGGTTACAAATGAG